>NZ_JBFAWC010000023.1:0-118190 GCF_040680155.1 Streptomyces sp. NPDC052114
TGGCGTTGACTTTTGGCACGCTGTTGAGTTCTCAAGGAACGGACGCTTCCTTTGTACTCACCCTCTCGGGCTTTCCTCCGGGCGCTTCCCTTCGGCATTTCGTGTTTCCAACCTTACCAGATCTGTTTTCCGTTCCGTTCCCGGTTCGGATTTCATTTCCGGTGGCCGTTGGAGGGCCTTTGCCTTTTGGCTGCCTCGCGGCTGCCCTTCGGCGTGTTCACTACGTTAGCGGATTCCCTCCGCAACTCATAATCGAGTTCCGCGGGTTCGAATTTCTGCATGCGAGCATGCGAAATAAGCCCCCGCCGAGGGGAAGTCGTAGGTAGTGGTTGGCCGCTTCCGGCTCCCGACAGATTGTCGTACCCGGTTCAGCGGCTCGGACTACGTTACGGAGGCACCAAGGCCGCGTCAAGTTCGGCGGTGTCGGGGCGTATGGGCCCGATAAGGGCTGACCGTAGGGTCGTTGGCCGTCCAGAAGCGCCAGGGGTGGACGCCGCCCTCCCCCGCCACCCCTGTACGGGGACCGCTCTTGACCTGGTCGGGGCGGGGAGGGGTGCCGGTCAGCACCATGAAGGGGGCGGGCCGCTCCCCACAGACGTCGCTGCCGTCGAGGCTGCGGTCCACGTCAAGGGCGGTGGCCAGGCGGGCCGGGCCTTTGGCCAGTTCCTTGTCGTTGCGGGCCGATAGTCGACGTTTGCGGGCCAGCTCGGCACCGGCCGTGACCTCTCCCGCGCGGAGCAGGACCGCGCCCGCCGTGCCCTGTGGACCGCACACCAGGTTCATGCAGTGCCACATGCCGTAGGTGAAGTAGACGTACACGTGTCCGGGCGGCCCGAACATCACGCCGTTGCGGGCGGTCCGGCCGCGATACGCGTGCGAGCCGGGATCGGCCTCTCCCGCGTACGCCTCCACCTCTGTCAGGCGCAGCTCGATCGGACCGGCCTCCGAGTCCCGTACGAGGATGCGGCCCAGGAGGTCGGGCGCGACCTCCAGGACGGGGCGGTCGAAGAAGTCCCGGGTGAGGGGCGTACGGTCAGGGGCCGCGATCATGGCGTACGAGCGTAGTGCACCCGGTCCGTGCGTACGGGTGGTCCTCGGGCCGTCCGATTGCCAGGGTGATGACACGGAACCGCGCACGGTCCCCTCGCGTTTGTACGGATCAAGGATTCAAGTCGAGTCGAGCCACAGGCGGCGGCCTGGGGAGTGGAGAGTCATGGGGTTCAAGAAGCTGCTCGCGAGTCTTGGGGCCGGTGGTGCCTCGGTCGAGACCGTGCTGACCGAGGTCAACGTGGTGCCGGGCGGCGTGGTCCAGGGTGAGGTGCGGATCCAGGGCGGGTCCGTGGACCAGCAGATCGAGGGGCTCTCCGTCGGCCTCCAGGCCCGTGTCGAGGTGGAGAGCGGCGACCAGGAGACCAAGCAGGACATCGAGTTCACCAAGGTGCGGCTCGGCGGCGCCTTCACGCTGCAGGCCGGCCAGGTGCACGCGGTGCCGTTCGGTCTGGAGATCCCCTGGGAGACGCCGGTCACGAGCATCGACGGTCAGCAGCTGCGCGGCATGAACATCGGTGTGACCACCGAGCTGGAGATCGCGCGCGCCGTGGACTCGGGCGACCTCGACCCGATCAACGTGCACCCGCTGCCGGCACAGCAGGCGATCCTCGACGCCTTCATCCAGCTGGGCTTCCGCTTCAAGAGCGCGGACATGGAGCGCGGTCACATCCGGGGCACGCGGCAGAAGCTGCCGTTCTACCAGGAGATCGAGTTCTACCCGCCGCAGCAGTACCGCGGCCTGAACCAGGTCGAGTTGAGCTTCGTCGCGGACGACCGCGAGATGGACGTCGTCCTGGAGATGGACAAGAAGCCGGGCCTGTTCAGCGAGGGCAGCGACTCGTTCCGGTCGTTCAAGGTGGGGCTGAACGACTTCCAGGGCACGGACTGGGCCGCGTACCTCAACGAGTGGCTGTCCCAGGTCGGCAGCAAGCGCAACTGGTTCTAGGCTCGGACAGGATCAACGAGGACCAACAACCAGGAGGTGCCGACGTGACCGAGCTCAAGAGGCCGCCGCTTCCCCATGACTTCCACCCGCCCGTGCCGTCGTTCACGGTCGCCAGTGAGGACTTCGAGCCGGGTGCGGTGCTGAAGGACGCTCAGGTCTACGCGGCCGGGAACACCTCGCCGCAGCTGCGGTGGGAGGGCTTCCCGCCCCGGACCAAGAGCTTCGCCGTGACGTGCTTCGACCCGGACGCCCCCACGGGCAGCGGGTTCTGGCACTGGACCGTCTTCGACATCCCGGTCTCGGTCACCGAGCTGCCGACGGGGGCGGGCAGCGGCAAGTTCGAGGGGCTGCCGGAGGGCGCCGTGCAGGTGCGCAACGACTACGGCACGAAGGACTTCGGGGGCGCCGCCCCGCCGCCCGGGGACCCCGCGCACCGCTATGTCTTCACCGTGTACGCGGTGGACCAGGAGAAGCTGGGCCCGGACTCGGACGCCTCTCCGGCGGTCGTGGGCTTCAACCTCCGGTTCCACACGCTCGCGCGGGCGCACGTGCTCGCGGAGTACGCCGCTCTCCCCGAGAGCTGAGCAGCCGTAATGAACTGAGCGTTCATCGGTTGTTTGCCCGCCTCTGGTCATGGAAGTGATCAGAGGCGGGCATTTTTTATTTTGTTGTCCATCTCGGCGTGCCCGGCCAGAGTTGATCCCAGCCCGCCAGGCGGTGGGCCGGTGCATACGGGAGGTGGGCAGGTTGATGCGGGACACGCTGGTGCTGAACGCGAGCTTCGAGCCGCTCTCGACGGTGACGCTCAACCGAGCCGTCGTTCTGGTGCTCCAGGACAAGGCCGTGGTCGAGCAGGCCCATCCCGGGCTCCGTGTGCGCGCGGCCGCGATCGACATTCCGGTGCCGCGGGTGATCAGGCTGTGCAGGTTCGTGCGGGTGCCGTTCCGAAGACAGGCCCCCTGGTCGAGGCGGGGTGTGCTGGTCAGGGACCGGCACCGGTGCGCGTACTGCGGCAGGCGCGCGACGACGGTGGACCACGTGGTGCCGCGGTCGCAGGGCGGCGCCGACTCGTGGCTGAACACGGTCGCTTCGTGTGCGACGGACAATCACCGCAAGGCGGACCGGACGCCGGAGGAGGCGGGGATGCCGTTGTTGCGGCAGCCCTTCGAGCCGACGCCCGCGGACGCGATGCTCCTGTCGCTCGGGCGGGACGAGTTGGCCTCCCTGCCGGACTGGCTGGCGCAGCCCGCGGCCTAGACCTCGACGACCACGGCCCGCGGCCGGACACCGACTGGTGTCCGGCCGCGGGCCGTTCCGGGCTTGTCGCGCTCCCGCGCGTCAGTCGATCGGCGGCTGTTCGCGGCGTTCGGTCGCCGCCGGGGCGCTCGGGCCGCCGCCCAGCGGGCCGAAGTTGCCGATGGCGCCGGACAGGCCCTTGAGGGCGTCGCCGATCTCGCTGGGCACGATCCAGAGCTTGTTGGCGTCGCCTTCGGCGATCTTCGGGAGCATCTGGAGGTACTGGTAGGAGAGGAGCTTCTGGTCCGGGTCGCCGGCGTGGATGGACTCGAAGACCGTGCGGATCGCCTGGGCCTCGCCTTCGGCCCGCAGCGCGGCGGCCTTGGCCTCACCTTCGGCGCGCAGGATCGCGGACTGCTTCTCGCCCTCGGCGCGCAGGATCTCCGACTGCCGGACACCTTCGGCCTGGAGGATCGCGGCGCGCTTGTCACGGTCGGCGCGCATCTGCTTCTCCATCGAGTCCTGGATGGAGGTCGGCGGCTCGATCGCCTTGAGCTCGACGCGGTTGACGCGGATGCCCCACTTGCCGGTGGCCTCGTCGAGGACGCCCCGGAGCGCGGCGTTGATCTCCTCGCGGGAGGTCAGGGTCCGCTCCAGGTCCATGCCACCGATGATGTTGCGCAGGGTGGTGACGGTGAGCTGCTCGATCGCCTGGATGTAGCTGGCGACCTCGTACGTCGCGGCCCTGGCGTCGGTCACCTGGTAATAGATGACCGTGTCGATGTTGACCACCAGGTTGTCCTGGGTGATCACCGGCTGGGGCGGGAACGGCACGACCTGTTCACGCAGGTCGATGCGGTTGCGGATGGAGTCGATGAACGGGACGACGATGTTGAGTCCCGCGTTCAGCGTTCTCGTGTAGCGGCCGAAGCGTTCGACGATGGCCGCGCTGGCCTGTGGGATGACCTGGATGGTCTTGATCAGGGCGATGAAGACCAGCACCACCAGAATGATCAGGACGATGATGATTGGTTCCATCGTGGTTCCCCGTACCCTTCATGCCTCGGCGAAGATCTTGCTGGTCGAGTCTGTCAGACCGCCGCACGGCCTGTGGGCCATTCACATGACGACGGCCGTGGCCCCGTCGATCTCGACGACGTCCACCTCCTGGCCGGGCTCGAAGGCGCGCTCGGTGTCGAGGGCGCGGGCCGACCAGATCTCGCCCGCGAGTTTGATGCGTCCGCCGCCGGCGTCGACCCGTTCGAGGACGACGGCGGTCCTGCCCTTCAACGCGTCGACTCCGGTCGCCAGTTCGGGGCGCTGGGAGCGTTGCCGGGCCGCGACGGGGCGTACGACGGCGATGAGCGCCACCGAGACGGCGGCGAAGACCACCACTTGGAGGACCGTGCCGCCGCCGAGGCCCGCGGTCACGGCGGCCGCGACGGCGCCCACCGCGAGCATGCCCAGCTCCGGCATCGCGGTCAGTACGAGCGGGATTCCGAGCGCGGCGGCGCCGATCAGCCACCACACCCATGCGTCGATGTCCACATGGTCATGGTAGGACCGCCGGTCCTGTTCGGGACAGGGTGCCGATCAGTCGGTTCGCGCCGGTGCGGCCGGTACCGCGCGCCCGTCAGCCGAGGGGCAGGCCCGTGGCGGTCCAGCGCTCGCCCTTCTGCTCGACGACCAGCGGGAGGCCGAAGCAGAGGGAGAGGTTGCGGGAGGTGAGCTCCAGCTCCAGGGGGCCGGCCGCGAGGACCTTGCCCTGGCGGATCATGAGGACGTGCGTGAAGCCGGGGGCGATCTCCTCGACGTGGTGCGTGACCATGAGCATCGAGGGGGCGATCGGGTCGCGGGCGAGGCGGCCGAGGCGGCGGACGAGGTCCTCGCGACCGCCGAGGTCGAGGCCGGCGGCGGGCTCGTCGAGGAGGAGGAGCTCGGGGTCGGTCATGAGGGCGCGGGCGATCAGGGTGCGCTTGCGCTCGCCCTCGGAGAGGGTGCCGAACTTCCGGTCGAGGTAGTCGCTCATGCCGAGGCGGTCGAGGAAGGCGCGGGCGCGCTGCTCGTCGACGTCCTCGTAGTCCTCGTGCCAGCCGGCGGTCATGCCGTAGGCCGCGGTGAGGACCGTCTGGAGGACGGTCTGGCGCTTGGGCAGCTTCTCCGCCATGGCGATGCCGGCGACGCCGATGCGCGGGCGCAGCTCGAAGACGTCGGTGCCGGGCGTGCCGAGGGTCTCGCCGAGGATGGTGGCGGTGCCGCTGCTCGGGAAGAGGTAGCTGGACGCGACGTTGAGGAGCGTGGTCTTGCCCGCGCCGTTCGGTCCGAGGATGACCCAGCGCTCCCCTTCCTTGACCGACCAGGAGACCTGGTCCACCAGAGCCCGGCCCTCGCGGACCACGGATACGTCCTCAAGCTCCAGTACATCGCTCATGAGCGCGCTGTCTCCCATTGCAGTCTCGGTCGTCGCTCGCGCCTGTGGACGCGGCCCCCGGATAAAACCTACGCCACCGGCCGACGGTTCCTGTCGTGAGCCCGGTCCTTAGGCTGTGTGCATGCTCTCGGAACCACGCTCAGGACGCCTGGCCGCATGGGGAAATGCCCTTTTGGCCGGACTTGTATCCCCGGATGACGCGGCGCTCGCGATGGTCGGCGAGGACGCGGTGCACCGGGTCGAAGGACTCCCCGGGGAGCCGGGGCCGGTCGGGCTCACGCTCGCCATGGGCCGCCTGCGCGGTCTCGGGGTGACGGGCTTTCGGGTGGCGCTGCCCGCGCCGGGGCATCCGCTCGGGCTGAGCGGACCGCCCGAGTTCAACGCGCGCGCCCTGGAGGCGGAGGAGGCCGTGGTCGCGTTCGGCGCGCCGTACGGTCTGGTGCCCGAGGTGTACGAGGCCGGGCCCGACGGCGACGTACACGTGGAGGTCGTCTGGCACTGTCTGCCCGTGCGCGAGGCGCCGCCGGCGGACGTGCCCTCGCTCGGCGAGGCGGAGCGCGAGCTCGCGGAGGCGCTGCGGGAGGCGACGGAGGTCCTGTCGCGGCTCGACGTCGCCGGGTCGGGTCCGGTCGCGGAGGCGGCGCTCGACGCGTACCGGGCGCGCGCCGAGCGGGGGCGCGAGGTGCTCGCGCCGGGGTATCCGCCGCGCGCGGTGCGGGTGTTGGAGCTGGCGCAGCGGGTCGCGCTGCTGATCTCCCTCGCGTACGCGAACGGGCCCGGCGGGGCCGTCAGTGCCTCGGAGATGGCCGCGCGGGGACAGGCGCTGCGTCCGGTGGAGCGCACGGCCCGGCGGGCCCAAGTGGCCGCGTACAACGCGTATGTGGAGGAGCGGGAGCGGCGCTGAGGGCCGGGTACGGCGAAGGCCCCGCGGACCGTGCGGTCCGCGGGGCCTCGTGTGCCGGTGGAGGCGGTGCGTCAGTCGTTGACGGCGTGGTTGCCGAAGGCCGGGTTGAGCACACCGATCACGTTGATGCTGTCGCCGCTCACGTTGACGGGGACGTGCACCGGGACCTCGGCGTGGTTGCCGGAGCCGACGCCCGGGGACTGGGTGGCCGCGCCGTTGGCGTCCGCGTCGGCGAACGCGGCGCCCGCGGAGCCGCCCGCGGCGATACCGGCGACGGCGACGGCCAGGGCGGCCTTCTTGGCGATGTTCATGGGAAGCGTTCCTCCTGCTGGAATTTCCGTACGCGACCCCAGCCGTGGGGTCGCACGCTGGGAAACGCCTGGGCCGTCCGGATGACACGGGGCGCGGCGGCGATGCCCTCTTTTGGATCAATCACCGTGCGAACAGCGGAACTTGAGGGCGCGTGACGCGTTACGAGCCCCGCGCGCGGGCCCGCGCGCAACGCCGGACCGGCCCCCCGGGGAAGTACTCCGGGGGGCCGGTGGTCACCTCTGTGGCGTGCGTCAGTGGTTGACGCCGTCGTTCGCGAAGGCCGGGTTGAGGGCGCCGATGACGGACACGGTGTTGCCGACCGCGTTCACGGGGACGTGCACCGGGGCCTGAACCAGGTTGCCCGAGCCGACGCCCGGCGACTTGACGGCCTCGCCGTTCGCGTGGGCACCGCCGGTGGCGGAGGCCATACCGGCGCCGGCGGCGACGAGGCCACCCGCTACGAGCGTGACGGCAGCGGCCTTCTTCAGGTTCTTCACTTCTTGACCCTCCTTGCGATCGCCGCGACCAGCCGTCGCGGCACGCACTGGAGAACGGCCGGGCGCACCACAGGATGCGCCGCGCCCGGGATGCTCACACGACGGTATGAATCTCAGACCGGAAGGTGACGGTCCGCGCTGACTCCGCCGGGTGTGCGCCCGCGCCGTCCGGTCATCCGGTCACGCCGTGCCGCACCGCCCAGAGCGCGGCCTGGGTGCGGTCGGCGAGGTCCAGCTTCATCAGGATGTTCGAGACGTGGGTCTTGACGGTCTTCTCGGAGAGGACGAGGGCGCGGGCGATCTCGCGGTTGGAGCGGCCGTCGGCGATCAGGCCGAGCACCTCGCGCTCGCGCTCGGTGAGCGACCCTCCCCTGCCCTGGCCGCCGCCCGCCTCCTCCTGGCTGAGCAGCGCGCCCGCGACCTCGGGCTGGAGCAGGACGTGCCCCGCGTGCACCGAGCGGATGGCGCCGGCGAGGGCGTCCGGGTCGACGTCCTTGTACACATAGCCCGCGGCGCCGGCGCGCAGGGCCGGGACGACCGTGCGCTGCTCGGTGAAGCTGGTGACGATGAGCACGCGCGCGGGGTTGGCCAGTTCACGGAGCTTGCGCAGCGCCTCGACGCCGTCCATGCCGGGCATCTTGACGTCCATCAGGACGACGTCCGGCTTCAGCTCCTCGGTCCGCGCGACCCCTTCGGCGCCGTCCGACGCCTCGCCGACGACCTCGATGTCCTCCTGGACCTCAAGGAACGTGCGCAGACCGCGGCGGACCACCTGGTGGTCGTCGACCAGCAGCACCCGGATCCTGTTGTCAGCCACCGGGGACCTCCATCTCGATCGTCGTGCCCTTGCCGGGCTCCGATTCCACGGTCAGCAGTCCGCCGACCCCGCTCGCCCGGTCCCGCATGGAGACCAGACCCAAGTGCCGCCCCGCGCGCCGTATGGCCGTGGGGTCGAAGCCCGTGCCGTCGTCCGTGACGCGCAGGACGGCGCCGGCGCCGCGCTTGTCCAGGACCACCGTGACGCACTCCGCGCCGGAGTGCCGCAGGGCGTTGTGCAGAGCCTCCTGGGCGACCCGCAGCAGGGCCGCCTCCTGGGAGGCCGGCAGCGCCCGCACGCCGTTGGACTCGAAGGTGACCTTCGCGGAGTGCGCGCGGTGCAGGACCTGGGTGTGGGTGCGCAGCGTGGCGACCAGGCCGTCCTCGTCGAGGGCCGCGGGGCGCAACTCCACGACGGCGGCGCGCAGTTCGTCGGCCGCCTCGGCCGCGAGCACCGCCACCTGCTGCAACTCCCCCTTGGCCCGGGACGGGTCGCGGTCCACCAGGGCCGCGGCGGCCTGGGCGGTCAGGCGCAGCGAGAAGAGCTTCTGGCTGACGGCGTCGTGGAGTTCGTGCGCGAGGCGCGAGCGCTCCTCGGCGATGGTCAGTTCGCGGCTGCGCTCGTACAGCCGGGCGTTCGTGAGGGCGATGGCGGCGTGCTGGGCGAGGAGGGTGAGCAGTTCCTCGTCGTCCGCGGTGAAGCCGCAACTGCCCTGGATCTTGGCGCACTTCTTGTTGGCGAGGAAGAGCGCGCCGAGCGTCTCGTCGCCGTAGCGGATCGGCAGGCCGAGGAAGTCGGACATGTCGGGGTGGGCGGCGGGCCAGCCCTCGAAGCGGGGGTCCTCGCGCACGTCGGCCAGGCGCTCGGGCTCGGCCTTCTGGAGCATCGCGGCGAGGATGCCGTGCTGGCGGGGCAGCGGGCCGATGGCCTTCCACTGCTCGTCGCTGACGCCGTCGACGACGAACTGGGCGAAGCCGCCGTGGTCGTCGGGGACCCCGAGCGCGGCGTACTCGGCGTCGAGCAGTTCGCGGGCCGAGGCGACGATCGTCTTGAGGACGTCGCGCACCTCCAGGTGCCTGCTCATGGCGAGGAGCGCGGAGCTCACCGCGTTCAGGCCGGATCGGGGTCCTTGACTCATGGCCACACCGTACCGGCGCGCCGTGACCGTGCGTATCCGACCTGTGGAGGCGTCCGCCTAGGGCGCGGGGCCTAGGCCGGTGGTCCGTACTAGGGCGAAGGGCCCCGGGAAGTTGCGGCTCGCGCACGAGGTGGGCGGTGCGGGGCCGTTCCTACGGTGGGGTCGTCCGGTGCGGGGCCGAGGACGCGGCCGCCGGACGCGAGACGACCCGAGGGGACGGATGTCATGCCGGTAGCGATCATCACGGGGGCTTCGAAGGGGCTGGGGCGCGCGCTGGGCGCGGCGCTCGCGGAGAGCGGCTGGGATCTCGTGCTCGACGCGCGGACCGCCGCCGTCCTGGCGGAGTCGGCCCGGGAGCTGGGCGAGCACGGCACGCGTGTGGAGGCGCTCGCCGGGGATGTGACCGACGCGGGGCACCGCGCGGACCTGGTGGCCGCGGCGCGGCGGCTCGGCGGGCTCGATCTCCTGGTCAACAACGCCAGCGCGCTGGGCGCGGAGCCGCTCGTACGCCTGGACGGGCTGGCGCTCGACGGGCTGCGGGCGGCGCTGGAGACGAATGTGGTGGCGGCGCTGGGTCTGGTGCAGGAGGCGCTGCCGCTGCTGCGGCGCTCGCCCGCGGGGGCGGTCCTGAACCTGAGCTCGGACGCGGCGGTCGAGGCGTACGAGACATGGGGCGGGTACGGGGCGTCCAAGGCGGCCCTGGACCACCTCTCGGCGGTCCTCGCCGAGGAGGAGCCCGGGATCCGGGTGTGGGCGGTCGATCCCGGGGACATGCGGACGGATCTGTACCAGGCGGCGGTGCCGGTGGACGACGCGTCCGGGCGGCCGCTGCCGGAAAGCGTGGTGCCGGCGTTCCTGCGGGTGCTCGCGGAGCGGCCCGCCAGTGGCCGTTACGCGGCGCCCGCCCTGCTCGGGGAGGCGCGGTGAGCGTGGCGGGCGCGCCGCCGTGCGTGCCGGACTCCCTGCACGCGCGCGTGCCCGCCGAGCAGCGGGGGCCGGGGCGCGGCAGGGACGCGGTGCGGCTGCTGGTGTCGTACGGCACGGAGGTCGCGCACCACGCGTTCCCGGAGCTGCCCGCGCTGCTGCGGGCAGGGGACCTGCTCGTCGTCAATACGTCGCGGACTCTGGCGGCGGCCGTGGATGGTCGGCTCGGGCACGCGCGCGTGGTGGTGCATTTCTCGACGCGGGGCGAGGACGGGCGCTGGGCGGTGGAGCTGCGCGATCCGGACGGGCGGGGCACGACGCGCGCGCGGGCCGGTGGACCCGCCGGTGCGGTGGTGCGGCTCCCCGGGGGCGTACCCCTTGTATATGAGGAGCCGATGGCGGCGGGGAGCGGGCGGCTGTGGTGGGTGCGGGTGGCTGCGGACGTGCCGGAGCTGTTGCGGCGGCACGGGCGTCCCATTCGTTACTCCTATACAGAGAGGGACCAGCCGCTCTCCGCGTACCAGACCGTCTTCGCGCTGCCGTCGGCCGATGGGGCGGGGAGTGCGGAGATGCCGAGCGCGGGGCGGCCGTTCACGGCGGTGATGGTGGCGGAGCTGGTGAGCCGGGGCGTGCAGTTCGCGCCGGTCACGCTGCACACCGGGGTCGCCTCGCAGGAGGCGCACGAGCCGCCGTACCCGGAGCTCTTCGCGGTGCCCGAGGCGTCGGCGCGGCTGATCAACGCGGCCAGAGCGGGCGGGGGCCGGGTGGTGGCGGTCGGGACGACAGCGGTGCGGGCCGTCGAGTCGGCGGCGGGGGCCGACGGGGTGGTGCGGGCGGCGGCGGGCCGGACCGAGCTGGTGGTCACCCCGGAGCGCGGGGTGCGGGTGGTGGACGGTCTGCTGACCGGGCTCCATGAGCCGGAGGCGTCGCATCTGCTGATGCTGGAGGCCGTGGCGGGCCGGGCGGCGGTCGAGCGGGGGTACGCGGAGGCGGTACGCCGTCTCTACCTGTGGCACGAGTTCGGCGACGTCCACCTCCTCCTGCGGGAGGACGTTCCTCACTGAGAGCGTTGCTGGGGCAACGGTTGGTGAGACTGTTACACGTCCGATGTGAGCCCGCGCATAGGACGCACATCACGTACGAAGGTCCCTAGTGGATAAGGAATCCCTTTATGTACCGGGGGTGCGTGGCCGTCGGAGGCATCGGCGCACCCCCTGATCCACTACCCGGGATCGTACGTCACACCTTTGCCACGGAATTTTGCTGCCGCTAAGAATTGCTCCCGTCGCTCGGCGCCGCGGTCTCACCACCGCGGCGTTTGTGCCGGAGAAGCAACCTGTCCCCGCCGGACCAGAGCGACCTCCGCTACTCGAAGAGGTCCACTCGCATGTCCCAGCACAGCACTCCTGGTCATAGTCGCAGCGCGCTGACCAAGACCCAGAAGTTCTCGATCGCCGGTGTCGCCACGCTCGGCGCCGCCGCCCTCGCCTTCTCCCTCGTGCCGGGCAGCTCCGAGGCCACCGCTCAGGCCGCCGACGTCTCCCCCGTGGCCTTCGTCGCGTCCGCCGACGCGCAGCAGGCGGTCCACGCGAGCGTCTCCAAGCAGCAGTCGAACGCCGACAAGCAGGCCAAGGCCGCCGCGGCGAAGGCCGCCGCCGACAAGAAGGCCGCCGACGAGGCCGCCGCGAAGAAGAAGGCCGAGGACGAGCGGAAGGCCAAGGAGGCCGCGAGCCGCGCCGCCGCCCGCAAGCCCGTCTACACCAACAACCTCGACGGCTGGATCCGCCAGTCCCTGGACATCATGAAGTCCAAGGGCATCCCCGGTTCCTACGACGGCCTGCACCGCAACATCATGCGCGAGTCCACGGGCAACCCGAACGCCATGAACGGCTGGGACATCAACGCCATCAACGGCACCCCGTCGATCGGCCTGCTCCAGGTCATCCAGCCGACGTTCAACGCGTACCACGTCGACGGCACCTCGACGAACATCTACGACCCGGTCGCCAACATCACGGCCGCCGCCAACTACGCGGCCGACAAGTACGGCTCGATCGACAACGTGAACGGCGCCTACTGAGCCTTGATCGCCTGATCAACGGACCTCTTCAGCCGACGGCGAGGCCCACGGACGCCGAAGGGCGGCACACCACTCGGGGTGCCGCCCTTCTCGTGTGCCCGGGGCACTTACTTGCGCATGACCTCCGGCTCGTGCCGGCGCAGCAGGCGCGCGACCGCGAAGCCGCAGGCGATGCCGAGCAGCAGCAGGACCGTGATGTTGAGGCCCCACTGGCCGACCGAGTGCTCCCACAACGGGTCCAGGTCGTTCGGCTTCTTCGGGTCCCACGGCGGCATCAGGTGCGCGAGGTCCAGCGTGGAGCCCGCACCGGCGATGGCCCAGCGGGACGGCATCAGCCAGGCGAACTGCTCCAGGCCCGGCGAACCGTAGATCTGGAAGAGCACGCCGGTGAAGACGACCTGGACGATCGCGAACATCACCAGGAGCGGCATGGTCTTCTCGGCGGTCTTCACCAGCGAGGAGATGACCAGGCCGAACATCATCGAGGTGAAGCCGAGCGCGATGATCGTCAGGCAGATCTCCACGGCCGGCGGCATGATCAGGCCTTCCTTCGGCAGCTCGCGCGGGGCGAAGCCGATGGCGCAGATGATGACGCCCTGGATGGCCGTGATGACGCCGAGAACGATGACCTTCGACATCAGGTACGCCGAGCGGGACAGGCCGGTCGCCCGTTCCCGTTCGTAGATGACCCGTTCCTTGATCAGCTCACGTACCGAGTTCGCGGCGCCGGAGAAGCACATGCCGACCGCGAGGATCAGCATGATCGTTCCCGCGTCGCCGTTGAACTTGGACGGCGGCTTGGGCGGTCCCAGACCGAAGTCCGCCGGAATGACGACGCTGACGACACCGAGGACCGCGGGCAGGATCACCATCAGGCCCAGGAAGCCCCGGTCGGAGGCGATCACCGAGGTGTAGCGGCGGATCAGGGTCCACAGCTGTGAGCCCCAGCCCTGCGGCTTCGGCGGCCGGACCGCCTGCGGCGGCGGCATCGGTACGGACTGCGCGGCGACGGCGTCGATGTCCGCGGCGTACATCTGGTAGTGCTGCGAGCCCTTCCAGCGGCCCGCCCAGTCGTAGTCGCGGTAGTTCTCGAAGGCCGAGAAGACGTCGGCCCAGGTGCTGTAGCCGAAGAAGTTGAGGGCTTCCTCCGGCGGACCGAAGTACGCCACCGAACCGCCCGGCGCCATCACCAGGAGCTTGTCGCAGATCGCCAGCTCGGCGACCGAGTGCGTGACGACGAGGACCGTGCGGCCGTCGTCGGCGAGGCCGCGCAGCAGCTGCATGACGTCGCGGTCCATGCCCGGGTCGAGGCCGGAGGTCGGCTCGTCCAGGAAGATCAGGGACGGCTTGGTCAGGAGCTCCAGGGCCACGGAGACGCGCTTGCGCTGGCCACCGGAGAGGGAGGTGACCTTCTTCTCCTTGTGGATGTCGAGCTTGAGCTCGCGCAGCACCTCGTCGATGCGGGACTCGCGCTCGGCCTCCGTGGTGTCCGCGGGGAAGCGCAGCTTGGCCGCGTACTTGAGGGCCTTCTTGACGGTCAGTTCCTTGTGCAGGATGTCGTCCTGCGGGACCAGACCGATGCGCTGGCGCAGCTCGGCGAACTGCTTGTAGAGGTTCCGGTTGTCGTAGAGGACGTCGCCCTGGTTGGCGGGCCGGTAGCCGGTGAGCGCCTTGAGCAGGGTGGACTTGCCGGAACCCGAGGGGCCGATGACCGCGATGAGCGACTTCTCCGGGACGCCGAAGGAGACGTCCTTGAGGATCTGCTTGCCGCCGTCGACCGTGACCGTGAGGTGGCGGGCCGAGAAGGAGACGTCACCGGTGTCGACGAACTCCTCGAGCTGTCCGCCCACGAGGCGGAAGGTCGAGTGGCCGACGCCGACGATGTCGTTCGGGCCGATCAGGACCGTGGACGACTTCGGGATCGGCTGGCCGTTGACGTAGGTGCCGTTGTGGGACCCGAGGTCGTGGATCTCGAAGCGGCCGTCGGGCGTCGCCGTGAACTCGGCGTGGTGACGCGAGACCTGGAGGTCGGAGACGACGAGCTCGTTCTCCAGGGCACGACCGATGCGCATCTTGCGGCCGAGTGCCAGCTGGTGGAACGTCGTCGGGCTGCGGTCGCCGTAGACCGGCGGTGCCCCCGCGGCGCCACCGGAACCAGGAGTCTTCTGCGCGTACACCTCAGCCGGTCCGCCCTGCTGCTGCGGCACGTGCGGCTGATGCTGCTGGGGCTGCTGAGGCTGCTGTTGCTGCCAGCCCTGCTGCTGCGCCTGGTACGGCGCCTGCTGCTGGGGTGCCTGCTGGTGCGGGGCCTGCGCGGCCCATCCCGGCGCCTCCTGCTGGGGCTGCTGGGGCGCGTGCTGCGGCGCGGCCTGCTGCTGGGCCTGCTGCGGCGCGGAGACGGCGGCGGCCGCCGCGCCCGAGGCACCACCGGACAGATTCAGCCGCGGACCGTCGGTCGCGTTGCCCAGATGGACGGCCGAACCGGGCCCGATCTCCATCTGGTGGATCCGCTGGCCCTGCACGAAGGTGCCATTGGTACTGCCGTGGTCCTCAATGACCCAACTGCGCCCGCTCCAGCTGATCGTCGCGTGCCGCCAGGAGACCCTGGCGTCGTCGAGCGAGATGTCTCCCTGCGGATCGCGTCCGAGGGTGTATGGCCTGGACGCGTCGAGCGTCCAGGTCCTTCCATTCAATTCCAGTACGAGTTCCGGCACTCCATGCCCCACTGAGTTGTCCCCCGAGCTAGCCCCCATCGATGGGGAGTCTAGGGATGTCGAACATCGGGAGGAACTATTTCAGGCGGAGGCCTCTGACCGAAAGTCGGGCCTTGTGAAGACTGCGTACGAGCGTCAAGGGTTGCCCCGTTGACGGGGAAGAAATCGGCCCGGAGAGTGGTAAGCGCCCATCAGTCCCCATCAGTGCACACGGATCATGCGCATTGAGCGCATCCCGCACATATGGGGCAACGCGCTGCGGTTCGGGGGTTCCTGATGGAGGCCGTCTCACACGTCTCCCACGTCTCACACAAGGACGAGCGCCGGAGCGTGCGGTGGGGCGACGTCGTGCTCTCCGCGATCGCCGCCGTGAGCTGGGCGCTGATCGGCATGGCGGGGACCGCCGCGCTCGGACTGCATCTGCTCGGCGCGGACGCGGTCGGCGCGCTCGGGCCGATGACGGCGGCGACCGTCGCGCTCGGGGTGGGCGGGTCGGTCACCCCGTCCGGCGACGTCTCGGCGTTCGGCCTGGACGGGGCCGAGGCCACCACCGCGATCGACATCGCGCCACTCGGCGTCGGTCTGGTGGGCGCGTTGCTGCTCGCGTACTTCTTCCTGCGCTCCTTGCGCGGGGCGGGAGCCGTCGTGGCGCCCGCCGAACTCGTCGCACGCGTGGGCGCGGTGATCGCCCTCTTCGCGGCGATGCTCGCGGGGCTCGCCTGGGTGGGCCACGACGTCATCACGATCGACGGCAAGCAGCTCGGCATCGACAAGGGGATCGAGAAGGGCATCGACCAGTTGCCGGGCGGCATCGGCGACAAACTGCCCGGCGGGATCGGGGACATCGGCGGGCTGCTGCCCGACCGGCTCGGGGACCTGATGAAGGCGAAGGCCTCCGTCGGCTTCACCGTCGAGACGGCGCCGACGCTGCTCGGCGGGACGATCTGGGTGGCGGGCGTCCTGCTCGTCGCGCTGCTCGCCTCGCGGCGCACCCCGCTGCCGCGCGCGCTCGACGCGCTGCACCGGGTGGTGCGTCCTGCCGTCTCCGCGCTGGTCACGGTCGTCCTGGTGGCGGTCGTCGCGGGCCTCGCCGCGGCGGCGTACGCGATGGTCGGCGACGACCACCCCAAGCGGATCGCGGGAGCCGCGCTCCTCGGGACGCCGAACGGCGTGTGGCTCGGCATACCCGTCGGCCTCTTCGTGCCGTGGGACGGCAAGGCCACGGGAGCGCTCACGCGGTTCCTGCCGGATCCGGTGGACGATCTCCTGGCCGGCTCCTCCGACAAGCCGCTCACGCTCGGGCGGCTCGCCGAACTCGACGGCAGGGTCTGGCTGCTGGGCGTCGCGACGGTGCTGATGATGCTGTTCGCGGGGGTCCTGACGGCCGTGCGTACTCCTTATGTACGTGAGCGGATGTCCGCCGTGGGGTTCGCGGGGCGGTGCGGGGTGCGGCTGGGGGCCGTGACGGCGCTCGGGCTGCCGCTGCTGGCGTGGCTGACCGAGGTGTCCGCCGACGCCTCGCTGTCCGTGTTCGGCTTCGACGCGTTCGGCGCGGGGATCGACCTGCACGCGCGGCTGGGGACGGCGGTGCTGCTGGGGGCCGCGTGGGGGCTGGGCGCCGGAGTGGTGGGAGCGCTGCTCGCGGTGGCGACCGGGGCGGCGGGCGGCAGGGCGTCGCCGTTCGCGCTGGCGGGGGTGGCCCCTTCCGGGGCGGAGGGGTACGGGAGCCCGTCCGAGGCGGAGGGGTACGCGGCCCCTGGCGACGCGGAGGGATACCCGGTCCCCGGCGATGCGGAGGGATACGGGAGCGGGAGCCGGGGGGCGGGGCACGCCGAGGTGGGGCCGTACCGGCCGGGCGCCCCGTACCGGCCGCCGAACCCCGACACCAATCCCTATTTACGGGTGCCGCGGACTGCCCGGGAACCGTGGACGCCCGAGCCGCGACAGCAGTCTCAGCCACCATCGCAGCCTCGGACACCACAGCAGCCCCAGAGGTCTCAACAGCCTCAGCCCCCTGAGAAGCCACGGACTTCCCGGGACGTGTCCGGTGCGCCGACCGTCGCGGGGCCCGTCGTGCCGCCGCCCTCCCCGTCGAAACGAGACCGCTCCCGCTCGGGGGACTGGCCCCCTCCGCCGCCGCCTCCCCCGCCACCGCCGGAGAAGGGGCCGCGCAGGCCCCGCTGACGTGTCACGCGGCGGGGCGGGAGGCACGGTGTCCGGCACGCGGACCGTCCCGGCACCCGCGCGGGGCGGACGGATACCGTAGGGCTCACCATGAGTGCTTCGCAGCCCCCTCAGCCCTCCGACGTCCCGACGCTCCTCGTCAAGATCTTCGGCAAGGACCGCCCCGGCATCACCGCCGGTCTCTTCGACACCCTCGCCGCCTACTCCGTCGACGTCGTCGACATCGAGCAGGTCGTCACCCGCGGCCGCATCGTGCTGTGCGCGCTCGTGACCGAGCCGCCCGCCGGCCTGGAGGGCGACCTGCGTTCCACCGTCCACAGCTGGGCGGATTCCATGAAGATGCAGGCCGAGATCATCTCCGGCATCGGCGACAATCGGCCCCGCGGGCTCGGGCGTTCGCTGGTGACCGTGCTCGGCCACCCCCTGACCTCGGAGTCGACGGCCGCGATCGCCGCCCGCATCACCGCGACCGGCGGCAACATCGACCGCATCTTCCGGCTGGCCAAGTACCCGGTCACCGCCGTGGAGTTCGCGGTGTCCGGCACGGAGACCGAGCCGCTGCGCACGGCCCTCGCGACGGAGGCCGCCAAGCTCGGCGTGGACGTCGCGGTCGTCGCGGCGGGCCTGCACCGCCGCGCCCAGCGCCTGGTCGTGATGGACGTCGACTCGACGCTCATCCAGGACGAGGTCATCGAGCTCTTCGCCGCGCACGCCGGGTGCGAGGCCGAGGTCGCCGACGTGACGGCCGCCGCGATGCGCGGCGAGCTGGACTTCGAGCAGTCGCTGCACGCCCGCGTGGCGCTCCTCGCGGGCCTCGACGCCTCGGTCGTCGACAAGGTCCGCTCCGAGGTCCGGCTCACCCCGGGCGCCCGGACCCTGATCCGCACCCTGAAGCGCCTCGGCTACCAAGTGGGCGTCGTCTCCGGCGGGTTCACGCAGGTCACCGACGACCTGAAGGAGCGCCTCGGCCTCGACTTCGCCCAGGCCAACACCCTGGAGATCGTCGACGGCAGGCTCACCGGCAAGGTGACGGGCGAGATCGTCGACCGCGCGGGCAAGGCCCGTCTCCTGCGCCGCTTCGCCACGGAGGCCGGTGTTCCGCTGGAGCAGACCGTCGCGATCGGCGACGGCGCGAACGACCTCGACATGCTGAACGCGGCGGGCCTCGGGGTCGCCTTCAACGCCAAGCCCGTGGTCCGCGAGGCCGCGCACACCGCGGTGAACGTGCCCTTCCTGGACACCGTCCTCTATCTCCTCGGCATCACCCGCGAAGAGGTCGAGGCGGCGGACACCCACACCGACTGACGCACGCACGGCGTCTCTCGTAGGTCATCTCCCCGTACGTCGTCGTCTTCCCGTACGTCTTCTCTCCGTACGCCCTCTCTCTCGTACGTCGAAGGGGCCCGGCACCACGATGGTGCCGGGCCCCTTCACGGTGGACGGGACGGGACTACTCGGACGGCGCCCAGTAGTCGACGAGCGTGGCCACGCCGGGCTCCAGCGCCTTCCACGAGCCGCTGTAGGTCAGGACCGCGAAGGCCGCGGTCGGGAAGCCCCGGCGGTTCAGCCGCACCTGGGCGTCGCCCTCGGCCTCCCCCGCCAGGACGTCGGTCAGGCCCTGGACCCCGGGGTTGTGACCGATCAGGACGAGGTTGCGCACGTCGTCCGGGGTTTCGTTGAGCACGGCGATCAGCTCGCCGGGAGAGGCCTCGTACAACCTCTCCTCGTAGACGGTCTTGGGACGCTGCGGGAGCTCCTGGACGGCGAGCTTCCAGGTCTCGCGGGTCCGGGCCGCGGTCGAGCAGAGGGCCAGGTCGAAGGGGATGCCGCTGTCGGCCAGCTTGCGCCCGGCGACCGGGGCGTCCCTGCGGCCGCGCTCCGCGAGCGGGCGCTCGTGGTCGGAAACCTGCGGCCAGTCGGCCTTCGCATGCCGGAAGAGGACAATCCTGCGGGGTTCTGCGACGCTCATGCATCCCAGCTTCGCATGAAACCCGCCAATGGGCGCAGGGAGTTGGCGTGGTCCCTCACCACGGGTGACGCCGGCGACGAAGGGGGGCTCACGGGGCCGTGTGCAGCACCATCGTCTGTATGCGCTCCAGGAGGTTGGTGACGACGGGCTCGCTGGTCGCCGCGTGTGCGTCCACCGGGTTGAGGATCAGCAGGAGCAGGGCCGCGAAGGCGACGGCGGGGAGGGCGATGGCCCACCACGGGAGCTGGATCTCGATGCTGCCCGACTCCGCCGGGTCGCGCCGGGTGTGCGATCGGGCCGACATGCCGCCTCCGTGGTCTTCGAGTGTGCTGCGCCGCGTCGTCGCGGACACAACTCGAAGTTAGGCGATCGGCGACCCTCAACCCATCCGGAGATCCACCCACTTGACCCTGACACTGACCCCCTAGGGGATGGTGGGGGTAGCACCACCATCGACGCGTCGGCGCCCCGCCGGGTCCGGCCCGGACGGGGGCGGGGTCACGGCGAGGCGACGGAGGCGACGATGCCGATGATCACGGTGATGGCCAGCATCGCGCCGAGCACGATGAGCAGCTTCTTCTGGCCGTTCTGGGGGTTCGGGTCGAGGACGGGCATACGGCCAGTCTCGCACCCTTTGCCCGTCCGGCCTCCGCCGGGGTCAGGCCGCCCGGACCCGCGCCTTGGCCGCCACCTCGTCCTCGACCGTGCGGTTGCGGCCGGCCAGGGTGCCGATGACGATCTGCGGCACCATCAGGCCCGCCATGAGCGCGATGGGCAGACCCCAGCCGCCGCTGTGCTGGTAGAGCACGCCCACCAGGAGCGGCCCGGGGATGGAGATCAGGTAGCCGGTGCTCTGCGCGAACGCGGACAGCTTGGCCACGCCGACGCTGCTCTTGGCCCGCATGCCGACCATCGTCAGGGCCAGCGGGAAGGCGCAGTTGGAGATGCCGAGCAGCAGCGCCCAGGCCCACGCGCCGCCCGCCGGGGCGAGGTAGAGACCGGCGTATCCGGCGAGTCCGCAGGCGCCGAGGACCATCACGACGGGGCCCTGGTTGGTCAGGCGCGTGGCCACCCTGGGGATGACGAACGCCAGCGGCACGCCCATGGCCATCGTGACGGCGAGCAGCACGCCGGCCTCGCTCGCGGGGACGCCCGCGTCGCGGAAGATCTGCGGCATCCAGCCCATCGTGATGTACGCGGCCGTGGCCTGGAGCCCGAAGAAGACGGCGAGCGCCCAGGCGGTGCGGCTGTGGGTGATGCGCAGTCCGTCGTCCTCCTGGCGCACGGCGGCGCTCACGTGCTCCGGAGCGGCGGCGCCGGCCGCGCCCCGGTCGCGGACGAGCGGGATCCACGGCACCACGGCGACGACGGCGAGCGCCGCCCACACGGCGAGCCCGGTCTGCCAGCGCCCGCCGAGCGCGTCGGTCATCGGGACCGTGAGGGCCGCGGCGAGGGAGGTGCCGAGCGCGAGCGCCATGGAGTACAGGCCGGTCATCGAGCCGACCCGGTCGGGGAACCAGCGCTTGACGATCACCGGCATCAGGACGTTGCTGACCGCGATGCCCATGAGGGCGAGGGCGGTGGCGGCGAGGAAGCCCGCCGTACCGCCGAGGAAGGGCCGGATCACCAGGCCCGCGGCGATGGCGGCCATGCCGACGCACACCACCGCGCTCGGTCCGAAGCGCCGGGCGAAGCGGGGCGCCATCACTCCGAAGACCGCGAAGCAGAGCGGCGGCACGGAGGTGAGCAGGCCCGCGAGGGTGCCGCTCATGCCCAGGCCGTCGCGCACCTCTTCGAGGAGGGAGCCGAGGCTGGTGATCGCCGGGCGCAGGTTGAGGGCCGCGAGGACGATGCCGACGGTGACGAGCCGCGTCGCCCACGCGCGCGTGGGGGCCTGTTTCCCGCTCTCGGCCGTCACTGCCGTCTCCGTGCGTATCGCTTTCGATGCCGGCGTCATCGTCCCGGTTTCCTCACTAGCCATGGAGCCATCATAGAATCATGGGATGATTGGCTGTCCAATCCGAATGCGTCACACCCCGGGACACCCCGCTCCGCACGAAGGAACGTCATGCCGCTGACCACCCCTCGCCGTTCGGCGCTCTCCGAGCAGGTCATCTCCGAGCTGCGCAACCAGATCTCCTCGGGCGAGTGGCCGGTCGGCTCGCGCATCCCCACCGAGCCCGAACTGGTCGAGCAGCTGGGCGTGGCCAGGAACACGGTCAGGGAGGCCGTGCGCGCCCTCGCGCACAACGGCCTGCTCGACATCCGGCAGGGTTCGGGCACCTACGTGGTGGCGACCAGCGAGCTGGCGGGCGTGATGCAGCGCAGGTTCGCCGACGCGGAGCCCCGGCACATCGCGGAGCTGCGCAGCACGCTGGAGTCGAGCGCGGCGAAGCTCGCCGCGGAGCGCCGCACCGAGCGCGACCTCAAGCAGCTCGACGCCCTGCTGGTGCGCCGCGAGGAGGCCTGGGCCTCCGGGGACGCGGAGGCCTTCGTGAGCGCCGACGCGACCTTCCACATGGCTGTCGTCGCCGCGTCGCACAACGACGTGATGACGGCGCTCTACGCGGACCTGGGCGAGGTCCTGCGGGACTGGCTGCGCGAGGACATCGGCAAGGACCTGACCCCCGAGTCGCACATGGACCACGCCCGGCTCGTCGAGGCGATCCGGGCGCAGGACGCGGAGGCGGCCGAAACCGAGGCGGCGGGCTACCCGTTCATGTGCCGCCCGGAGCGGTTCACCGAGGCCCGCGGCCGGGCGTGACGCTCACTTCTCGTGGCTGACCCAGGCCGAGCGGACCTCTTTCCAGCACCGGCCGGTCAGCCGCACGGTCTGGGCGGGCCCCGCCTCGACGGGGGCGTCGTCGACGTCGATGTCCCACCACCGGTCGCACTCGACGTGCAGGCGGACCCGGTCGGTCTCGGGGTAGGGGTTGTGGCAGCGCGCCACCACCCGGGAGCCGACGACGTCGGTGCGGCACTCCGAGCCGAACGGCCGGTCCTCCTCCGTCACGCGCGCTCGGGGGGATTCCTGGGACACGCCCGCCACGCGCGCGTGCGGGGCCTCCTGCGGCACGCCGCTCGGGGCGACGACCACAAGAGCGAGACCGACGAGCACCGCACCGGTAGGACGCACACTTCAGGGTGCGCGGCACTCCCCCTCCACCGCCCGGCCAGGGGGCCGAACGGGCGAGGCCCCGCCTCCCGCGCGGTGCGGGGAACGGGGCCTCGGGGACGTACGGAATGCCTGGTCAGGCACCCATCATGTGCACGCCGCCGTCGACGTGGATGATCTCGCCGGTGGTCTTCGGGAAGAAGTCCGAGAGCAGCGCGACGATGCCGCGGCCCGCGGGCTCCGGGTCGGCCATGTCCCACTCCAGCGGGGAGCGGGAGTTCCAGACCTCGGCCAGCTCACCGAAGCCCGGGATGGACTTGGCCGCCATGGAGCCGATCGGGCCCGCGGAGATGAGGTTGCAGCGGATGGCCTCCTTGCCCAGGTCACGGGCGAGGTAGCGGCTGGTGGCCTCCAGGGCGGCCTTGGCCGGGCCCATCCAGTCGTACTTGGGCCAGGCGTACTGCGCGTCGAAGGTGAGGCCGACGACCGAGGCGCCGTCCTCGAACAGCGGGCGGCAGGCCATGGTGAGCGACTTCAGGGAGTACGCCGAGACGTGCATCGCCGTCGAGACGTCCTCGAAGGTCGCCTCCAGGAAGTTGAAGGCGCCCTGCGGCGCGAAGCCGATGGAGTGCACAATGCCGTCGAGGCCGCCGAGCTCCTCCTTCACGACGCCGGCGAGGCCGTCCAGGTGCTCCTGGTTGGTCACGTCCAGCTCGATGACCTTGGCGGGCTTGGGGAGCTTCTTGGCGATGCGCTCGGTGAGCGTGGGCCGCGGGAACGCGGTCAGGATGACCTCGGCGCCCTGCTCCTGGGCCACCTTGGCCGCGTGGAAGGCGATGGAGGCCTCCGTCAGCACACCGGTGACGAGGATGCGCTTGCCGTCGAGAATTCCGCTCATGGTGATCAGTGACCCATGCCCAATCCGCCGTCAACGGGGATGACGGCTCCAGTGATGTACGAGGCGTCGTCGGACGCGAGGAACTTCACCGCGGCGGCGATCTCCTCGGGCTGCGCGTACCGGCCGAGCGGCACCTGGGAGACGATGTTCCCGCGCTGCTCGTCCGAAAGCGCCTTGGTCATGTCGGTGTCGACAAAACCGGGGGCGACGACGTTGAAGGTGAGGTTGCGCGAACCGAGCTCACGGGCGAGCGAGCGCGCGAAACCGACCAGACCGGCCTTGGAGGCGGCGTAGTTCGCCTGCCCCGGGGACCCCATGAGCCCCACGACCGAGGAGATCAGCACGACGCGGCCCTTCCTGGCCCGCAGCATGCCGCGGTTGGCGCGCTTGACGACACGGAAGGTGCCGGTGAGGTTGGTCTCCAGGACGGACGTGAAGTCCTCCTCGGACATCCGCATCAGGAGCTGGTCCTTGGTGATGCCCGCGTTGGCGACGAGGACCTCGACGGGACCGTGCTTGTCCTCGATCTCCTTGTAGGCCTGCTCCACCTGCTCGGCGTCGGTGATGTCGCACTTGACGGCGAGGACCCCGGCGTCGGCGAGTGCCTGCGGCGGCTCACCCGAGCGGTAGGTGATCGCGACCTTGTCGCCGGCGTCGGCGAAGGCGCGGGCGATGGCGAGGCCGATGCCCCGGTTTCCTCCGGTGACGAGAACCGAGCGGCTCAACGGATCACCCTTTCGATAGCGGTCTGGTACCTCGAAAACCTATCGGTACCTTCCGCGATACGGAGAATCGGCGACCGACAGTGGCGCGGAGGACTCGCTGTCGGGTCCCTACAGAAAGGCCGCGCGGAAGGGCTGGCACCGAGACCGTCGCTCGCGACATGATCGGGCCTGACCGTGCCGACAGCAGGGAGACATCCGTGCCTCATTCCATCGATGAAGCCTTCACGGCGCTGCCGCTGCGGGCTCTCGCCGACGCCGCGCTCGCCCGTGCGCGGGCGCTCGGCGCCGACCACGCGGACTTCCGCCTGGAACGGGTGCGCAGCGCGTCCTGGCGGCTGCGCGACGCCAAGCCGGCTGGCAGCTCGGACACGACGGACCTCGGGTACGCGGTCCGTGTGGTGCACGGCGGCACCTGGGGGTTCGCCTCGGGCGTCGATCTGACGATGGACGCGGCGGCGCGCGTGGCCTCCCAGGCCGTCGCGATGGCGAAGCTGTCCGCGCAGGTCATCAAGGCGGCCGGGTCCGACGAGCTCGTGGAGCTCGCGCCGGAGCCGGTGCACGCGGACAAGACGTGGATCTCCTCGTACGAGATCGATCCGTTCTCCGTGCCGGACGAGGAGAAGGCGGGGCTGCTCGCCGACTGGAGCGCGCGGCTGCTGGCCGCCGACGGCGTCGCGCACGTCGACGCCTCACTGCTCACCGTCCACGAGAACAAGTTCTACGCGGACACGGCGGGGACGACGACCACCCAGCAGCGGGTCCGCCTGCACCCCCAGCTGACCGCCGTCGCCGTCGACGGGTCGAGCGGTGAGTTCGACTCCATGCGCACCATCGCACCGCCGGCCGGGCGGGGCTGGGAGTACCTCACGGGGACCGGCTGGGACTGGGATTCCGAGCTCGATCGGATCCCCGAGCAATTGGCCGAGAAGATGCGGGCGCCGAGCGTCCGGGCGGGCTCGTACGACCTCGTGGTCGACCCGTCGAACCTCTGGCTGACCATCCACGAGTCCATCGGCCACGCCACCGAGCTGGACCGCGCGCTCGGCTACGAGGCGGCGTACGCGGGCACGTCGTTCGCCACCTTCGACCAGCTCGGCAAGCTCGCGTACGGCTCCTCCCTGATGAACGTCACGGGCGACCGCACCGCCGAGCACGGGCTCGCCACCATCGGGTACGACGACGAGGGCGTGGCCGCGCAGTCCTGGGACCTGGTCAAGGACGGCACCCTGGTCGGCTACCAGCTGGACCGGCGCATCGCGAAGCTCACCGGCTTCGAGCGGTCCAACGGCTGCGCCTACGCGGACTCCCCCGGCCATGTGCCGGTGCAGCGCATGGCGAACGTGTCGCTGCAACCGGACCCGGGCGGCCTCTCCACCGAGGACCTGATCGCGGGCGTCGACCGCGGCATCTACGTCGTCGGGGACCGGTCCTGGTCCATCGACATGCAGCGCTACAACTTCCAGTTCACCGGGCAGCGCTTCTACCGGATCGAGAACGGCCGGCTCACCGGTCAGCTGCGCGACGTCGCCTACCAGGCGACGACCACCGACTTCTGGGGCTCCATGGCCGCGGTCGGCGGCCCGCAGACGTACGTCCTGGGCGGCGCCTTCAACTGCGGAAAGGCCCAGCCGGGCCAGGTCGCCGCGGTCTCGCACGGCTGCCCGTCCGCCCTGTTCCGGGGCGTGAACATTCTGAACACCACGCAGGAGGCCGGTCGATGAGCCGCAGCGCCACCAAGCCGCACGAGATCGTCGAGCGCGCCCTCGACCTGTCCACCGCCGACGGCTGCGTCGTGATCGCCGACGAGGAGTCGACGGCGAACCTGCGCTGGGCGGGCAATGCCCTGACCACCAACGGCGTCACCCGCGGCCGCACCCTCACCGTCATCGCGACCGTCGACGGCAAGGAGGGCACCGCCTCCGGCGTGGTCTCGCGCTCGGCCGTCACCGCGGACGACCTGGAGCCGCTGGTGCGGGCCGCCGAGGAGGCCGCGCGCGGTGCGGGGCCCGCCGAGGACGCGCAGCCGCTGGTGTCCGGCACCCCGGCCTCCCCCGACTTCACGGAGGCCCCCGTGGAGACGTCCTCCGCGGTCTTCGCGGAGTTCGCCCCGGCGCTCGGCGAGGCGTTCGCGCGGGCCCGCGCGGGCGGCCGTGAACTGTACGGCTTCGCCAACCACGAGTTCGTGACCAGCTACCTCGGCACGTCGACGGGGCTGCGCCTGCGGCACGACCAGCCCAACGGCACCCTCGAACTCAACGCCAAGTCCCCCGACCGCACCAAGTCGGCGTGGGCGGGGCGGGCCACCCGTGACTTCAAGGACGTCGACCCGGCGGCCCTGGACGCGGAGCTCGCGCAGCGCCTGGACTGGGCCCGGCGGCGCGTCGAGCTGCCCGCCGGGCGGTACGAGACGCTGCTGCCGCCGACCGCCGTCGCGGACCTGCTGATCTACCAGCTGTGGTCGTCGTCGGCCCGCGACGCCGCCGAGGGCCGCACGGTGTTCTCCAAGCCGGGCGGCGCGACCCGGCTCGGCGAGAAGCTCGCCGAGCTGCCGCTGACGCTGCGCAGCGACCCGCACGAGCCGGGCCTGGAGTCGGCGCCGTTCGTGCTCGCGCACGCCTCCGGCGGTGACTCGTCGGTGTTCGACAACGGCCTGCCGGTCGGCCCCACCGACTGGATCCGCGACGGTGAGCTCGCTCACCTGGCGACCACCCGGCACAGCGCGGCCCTGACCGGGCTCCCGGTCACGCCGGCCATCGACAACCTCGTCCTGGACGGCGGCGGCGAGCGCTCCCTGGACGAGATGGTCGCGGCCACCGGGCGCGGGCTGCTGCTGACCTGCCTCTGGTACATCCGCGAGGTCGACCCGGCGACGCTGCTGCTCACCGGGCTGACCAGGGACGGCGTCTATCTGGTCGAGAACGGCGAGGTCGTCGGCGAGGTGAACAACTTCCGGTTCAACGAGTCGCCGGTGGGCCTCCTCGGCAGGGCCACCGAGGCGGGCCGTACGGAGAAGACGCTGCCGCGCGAGTGGGGCGACTACTTCACGCGGGCCGCGATGCCCGCGCTGCGCGTCCCGGATTTCAATATGAGTTCGGTCAGCCAGGGCGTATAACCTCGGACCGTGCACGTCAGTGCACCCCATCAGCACACCCAAGGAGACGCGAGACCCGTGACGGACATCGTCGACGAGCTGAAGTGGCGTGGGCTGTTCGCCCTGTCCACCGATGAAGACGCACTGCGCAAGGCGCTCGCGGACGGTCCCGTCACGTTCTATTGCGGCTTCGACCCGACCGCGGCGAGCCTGCACGTCGGGCACCTGGTCCAGGTCCTCACCATCCGCCGGCTCCAGCAGGCGGGGCACCGTCCGCTGGCGCTGGTGGGCGGGGCCACGGGCCAGATCGGCGACCCGCGGCCGACCGCGGAGCGCACCCTGAACGACCCGGAGACGGTCGCGAACTGGGTGGCCCGGCTGCGCTCGCAGATCGAGCCGTTCCTCTCCTTCGAGGGCGACAACGCCGCGCGGATGGTCAACAACCTCGACTGGACCGCGGGCCTGTCCGCGATCGAGTTCCTGCGCGACATCGGCAAGCACTTCCGGGTCAACAAGATGCTCACCAAGGACTCGGTCGCCCGGCGTCTGGAGTCCCAGGAGGGCATCTCCTACACGGAGTTCAGCTACCAGCTCCTGCAGGGCATGGACTTCCTTGAGCTGTACCGCCGCCACGGCTGCGCGCTGCAGACCGGCGGCAGCGACCAGTGGGGCAACCTCACGGCGGGCATCGACCTGATCCACCGCCTGGAGCCGGACGCCACGGTGCACGCCATGGGCACGCCCCTGATGGTCAAGGCGGACGGCACCAAGTTCGGCAAGACCGAGGGCGGCGCCGTCTGGCTCGACCCCGAGATGACGACGCCGTACGCGTTCTACCAGTTCTGGCTGAACGTGGACGACCGCGACATCTCGACGTACATGCGCATCCTGAGCTTCCGGTCCCGTGAGGAGCTGGAGGAGATCGAGAAGCAGACCGAGGAACGGCCGCAGGCGCGCGCCGCGCAGCGCGCGCTCGCCGAGGAGCTGACCACGCTGGTGCACGGCGCGGACCAGTGCGCCGCGGTGATCGCCGCGTCCAAGGCGCTGTTCGGGCAGGGCGACCTCGCCGAGCTGGACGAGGCGACGCTGGGCGCGGCCCTCTCCGAGCTGCCGCGCGTCGAGGTCGCCGAGCTCGGCCCCGTCGTGGACCTGCTCGCCGAGGTCGGCCTGGTGGCGAGCAAGTCCGCCGCCCGGCGCACGGTGAAGGAGGGCGGTGCGTACGTGAACAACGTCAAGGTCGCCGCCGAGGACGCCGTGCCGGCCCGCGAGGACCTGCTGCACGGGCGCTGGCTGGTGCTGCGCCGGGGCAAGAAGAACCTCGCCGCGGTCGAGGTCACGGCGGGCTGACCCCGCCCGCGCCACGACACCGCGAGAGGGGCCGGTCCGCACGGACCGGCCCCTCTTCGTGCGCCGCGCGGGTGCGCGCTACGCCGCCGGGGCGTGCGTCACGCCGACTGTCTGTTGCCCTTGATCGCCTTGTAGGCCATGTCACCGATGGCGACGATGACGACCGCCGCCACGATCTGCAGCGCGTGCCGGCCCCAGTCGATGCCCTTGGTCTCGTCGATGCCGAACGCCGCGGCCAGCGAGTTGCCCACGATCGCTCCGATGATGCCGAACACCGTGGTCAGCCAGAGCGGACTGTGCTGCTTCCCGGGCAGGATCGCCTTGGCAATCAGGCCCAGCACGAAACCCACGATGATCGCCCACAACCAGCCCATAGCTGCCTCCTCATACGGCTCCACATGAGCGTTACGGTCAGTGTCGACCTGTCCGCCATACGGCGCATGTCGGGCGCCCCCATACGTGGCACGGCGCAGGAAGGGCACCGAGGTCGGACCTGCCCCGGTCTCGTAGGCGGCGCAGCCCCGGCGTAACGTGGAACAGGTCGGACCGGGGCAGATACCAGGAGAGTCCGGCACAGCGGACAGGGTGGTGAAACGTGATGCGGAAGCAGAGCAGCGGCCAGGTCTTCCGGATCACGGGGGCCCGGCAGGGTCTCGCCGACGACGTGCGCGGCCGGCAGCGCCGGTACGTGATCTCGATGTCGGTGCGGACCGTGTCCGTCGTGGCCGCGGCCGTGCTGTGGAACGTCGAACGGCACGTCGCCCTCGTCGCTCTGGTGCTCGGGGTCCTCCTGCCGTACATCTCGGTGGTGATCGCCAACGCCGGACGGGAGAACGCACCGTCGCTCCCGTCGACGTTCGTACCCGCTCCTTCTCGGCCAATGCTCGCGCCGCCCGCTCCGGCCGGTGCGGCGGAATCCGTCCCGGAAGATCCCCTGGGGTCCTCGTACGACCAGCGGCGGGGCGGATCGCGGTAGCGGAGGCGACCGTCGACGTTCCGCCAAGCTCAAGAAAACCTCAGATCAATCATGTAGTTCCGGTGCCAGCGACCGGGTCCCCCATGACATACTTCGTACGCGCTCCGCATCCCCCGTCGGAGCGACAGACCGACGCCGGGCAGCTCCCCCCGTGGCTGCTCGGCGTCGCCTTGTTTTGAGGGCGCCGGTGCGCCCCTGCGACGACATGTGGACGCTGGGACGCGACTGTGAGTGACGAGAAGCCGATCTGTTCCGCCAAGGGCTGCCGCGTCGACGCGGTCTGGGTGCTCGCCTGGAACAACCCGAAGATCCACACCCCGGAGCGCCGCAAGACGTGGCTCGCGTGCGACGAGCACCGCGAGCACCTCTCCCAGTTCCTCGGCGTACGCGGCATGCTCAAGGAAGTCGTGACGCTGACCGAGTGGGAGTCCCGGGGCGACGACCAGAACCCCTCCTCGTAGGGCCCGTCGGAGCCTTCCGGCCAGGCGGGGCCTGCACCACGAAGCTCAGGAAAACCTCAGATCAATCACGAAGTTCCGGTGCCGGGTTCTTGCCGGAGCGGGGCCCTTTCGTCATGGCCGGTGGAGACCGGCCGTGACCAGGGAACCGTACAGCGCGCCGCGCCGTGCGGGCAGGCTAACCGCCGATCGCCGACATCGGGCGGTCCGGCTGGAGGAAGGACGGGTCGTCCAGGCCCGAGCCCGCCTTCTTGCCCCACATCGCGAGCTTCCAGATGCGGGCGATGGCCTCGTCCGAGCCGTCCGTGGTGTCCTCGGGGGCCGCGCGCAGCGCCCCGCGCAGGTCGGTCTCCTCGGTGGCGAACAGGCACGTGCGCACCTGGCCGTCGGCCGTCAGCCGGGTGCGGTCGCAGGCCGAGCAGAACGGGCGGGTGACGGAGGCGATGACGCCGACGCGGTGCGGGCCGCCGTCGACGATCCAGCGCTCGGCGGGGGCCGAGCCGCGCTCCCCGGAGCCCTCCTCGGTGAGCTCGAAGCGGGTCCGCAGGGACTGCAGGATGTCACCGGCGGTGATCATTCCGTCGCGCTTCCAGCCGTGCTGGGCGTCCAGCGGCATCTGCTCGATGAAGCGCAGTTCGTAGTCGTTCTCCACGGCCCAGGCCAGCAGGTCGGGGGCCTCGTCGTCGTTCAGCCCCGGCATCAGGACCGTGTTGACCTTGACCGGGGTCAGGCCCGCGTCGCGCGCGGCTTCGAGGCCTTCGAGGACGTCCTTGTGGCGGTCGCGGCGGGTGAGGGTCTTGAAGACGTCGGGGCGCAGGGTGTCCAGGGAGACGTTGACCCGGTCCAGGCCCGCGGCCTTGAGGGCCTTGGCGGTGCGCTTGAGGCCGATGCCGTTCGTCGTCAGGGACATCTTGGGGCGCGGCTCCAGCTGGGCACAGCGCTCGACGATTCCGACGAGGCCGGGGCGCAACAGCGGCTCGCCCCCGGTGAAGCGGACCTCGGTGACGCCCAGCTGGGTGACGGCGATCCGGACGAGCCGGACGATCTCGTCGTCGGTGAGCAGATCGGGCTTGGCCAGCCATTGCAGGCCCTCTTCGGGCATGCAGTACGTACAGCGGAGATTGCAGCGGTCTGTCAGTGACACGCGCAGGTCAGTGGCTACGCGGCCATAGGTGTCGATGAGCACTGCGGCCCCCTCCCCGGCGGTTGGATGTTGGCGGGTCCCACTGGTTCCGACCTTACGTGACACCTCTGACAACGCCATGGGCCATTTGACACGAGGTACGGCGCGGCCGCGTCGTAGGACTCTACGACGCGGCCGCTACAGGCGTGTGAACGAGCGCTGCTCAGTGGGCTCCGACGCCGGTGAGGGACTTGACCTCCAGCTCGGCGTACTTGCCCTTGTCGGGCTCCTCCTTGGAGAGGATCGAGCCGAGCCAGCCGAGCAGGAAGCCCAGCGGGATGGAGATCAGGCCCGGGTTCTCCAGCGGGAAGAAGTCGAAGTCCGCGCCGGGGAACATCGAGGTGGGCTTGCCGGAGACGACCGGCGAGAACAGCACGAGGCCGACGGCCGCGATCAGGCCGCCGTAGATCGACCAGAGCGCTCCCTGGGTGGTGAACCGCTTCCAGAAGAGGCTGTAGAGGATCGTCGGCAGGTTGGCGGAGGCCGCGACGGCGAAGGCGAGGGCCACCAGGCCCGCCACGTTCAGGTCGCGGGCCAGGGCGCCGAGCGCGATGGAGACGATGCCGATGAACACGGTCGCCCAGCGGGCCGCCTTCATCTCCTCCTTCTCGGTGGCCTTGCCCTTGCGGATGACGTTCGCGTAGATGTCGTGCGCGAACGAGGACGACGAGGCCAGGGTGAGGCCCGCGACGACCGCGAGGATCGTGGCGAAGGCGACCGCGGAGATCACCGCGAGCAGGATCGCGCCGCCGGTGGAGTCGCCACCGCCGCCGATCTCCAGGGCGGCGAGCGGCGCGGCCGTGTTGCCGGCCTTGTTGGAGGCGATGATGTCGCCGGGCTTGAGCAGGGCGGCGGCGCCGAAGCCGAGCACGATGGTCATCAGGTAGAAGGCACCGATGATGCCGATGGCCCAGTTCACGGACTTACGGGCGGCCTTGGCCGTGGGCACCGTGTAGAAGCGGATCAGGATGTGCGGCAGGCCCGCGGTGCCGAGGACCAGGGCGATGCCGAGCGAGATGAAGTCCAGCTTCGAGGTGCCGGTGGCGCCGTACTTGAGGCCGGGCTCCAGGAACGCCGAGCCCTTGCCGCTGTTGGAGGCGGCGGTGCCGAGCAGGTCGGAGACGTTGAAGTTGAACTTCAGCAGGATCAGGAAGGTGATGAGGACCGTGCCCGCGATGAGCAGGACGGCCTTGACCATCTGCACCCAGGTGGTGCCCTTCATGCCGCCGATGGTGACGTAGACGATCATCAGGACGCCGACGAGGGCGACGATGAGGACCTTGCCCGCGTCGGAGGTGATGCCGAGCAGCAGCGAGACCAGGACGCCGGCGCCCGCCATCTGCGCGAGCAGGTAGAAGATCGAGACGACGATGGTGGAGGTGCCCGCGGCGGTGCGGACCGGGCGCTGGCGCATGCGGTACGCGAGGACGTCGCCCATCGTGTACCGGCCGGAGTTGCGCAGCGGCTCGGCGACCAGGAGCAGCGCCACCAGCCAGGCGACCAGGAAGCCGATGGAGTAGAGGAAGCCGTCGTACCCGAAGAGGGCGATGGCGCCGGCGATGCCGAGGAAGGACGCGGCGGACATGTAGTCGCCGGAGATCGCGAGGCCGTTCTGGAAGCCGGTGAACTGGCGGCCGCCCGCGTAGAAGTCGGCGGCGCTCTTGGTCTGCCGGCCGGCCCAGACGGTGATGCAGAGCGTCGCGACGACGAAGGCCGCGAAAAGGCTGATGATCAGCGTCCGGTGCTCGGAGGCGTCGGACGCCGCCGCCAGTTCGATGACGGCGGGGTGCGCGGGGCTCATGCGTCGCCCTCCGTGCGGGTCTCCATGCGGTTCTCCATGCGGGACTTGATCGCCTCGGCCTTCGGGTCGAGCTTCGCGGCGGCGTGGCGCGAGTAGAACCAGGCGATGAGGAACGTGGTCAGGAACTGCCCGAGGCCCAGTACCAGGGCGACGTTGATGTTGCCGAAGAGCTTGGTGCCCATGAAGTCGCCCGCGTAGTTGGAGAGCAGGACGTACACGAGGTACCAGGCGATGAAGGCGACGGTGAGCGGAAAGGCGAACGAGCGGTGCGCGCGGCGCAGTTCACCGAATTCCGCGCTCTCCTGCACCTCGGTGTACTCCTCCGTGGAGGGCGCGTGGGGAGCGGGTTCTGTTCCTGCGCCACCCTTCGAAGGGGGCGGTGCGTCGGTGGCCACGGAGTCTCCTCGTGGTGCGGGTGGGGTGGGGACGGACAGTTGTTCCATGGGCTCACTTGCTCTCGGATCCGGAGTGACGCGGATCACGTGGGCCACGGGTGGCGATGCTAAGGCCACGGGACGTGATCCGACAGGGGGTTGATGTTGCTTCCGTGATCTGCTCAACGTCACGGCGGCGCGCACGGCGTCGCCCAACTCCCCGGATTCTTCGGATAGTCATTGCTGGCCTGGGACTTTCCGGGTTAGCTTCACCCCGAACGGCCGTCATGTACCTGCCCGAGCACCACCCGTGTTCGGGCAGTTCCGTATGCGACTACGCGTGCGGTTCCGCTTCCGGATGTTGTGGAGAACCCATGGCTCATCTGCGTTCCAGACGTCGTACGGCACTCGCCGTGCCGCTCGGCATCGCCCTCGCCGCCTCGGTCGGCTTCGTGCCCGGCGCCGCGTCCGCGGCCCCGAACGAGTCCCCCGCCCCCGTGTCGGCGCAGGCCGCGAAGGACGCCCCCGTCTTCGCGTACGTCGTCAACACGCGTACGGACCACAAGACGATCGCGTACGTCAAGAAGGCGATAGCCCGGGCCGGCGGATCCGTCGTCGTCGCGCACGAGAAGATAGGCGTCATCGTCGCCCACTCGTCGGACGCGGACTTCGGCACGAAGATGCGCGCCGTGCGCGGCGTGCAGTCGGCGGGCGCCACCCACACCGCCCCCCTCAAGTCGGCCGCCACCACGGACGACGGCACGGCGGAGGTCCTCACCGCCGCCGAGGCCAAGGCCCTGAAGCGGAGCGCCGCGCCGGGCGCCGAGCCGATGGAGGCCGACCAGTGGGACCTGCGGGCGATCGGAGCCGACAAGGCCGCGAAGATCAACCCCGGCAGCAAGAAGGTCACCGTCGCCGTGATCGACACCGGCGTCGACGACACCCACCCCGACCTCGCCCCCAACTTCTCGCCCGGACAGTCCGCGAACTGCGCCGGCGGCAAGGCGGACACCTCGGCGGGGGCCTGGCGCCCCACCAAGAAGGAGCACTACCACGGCACGCACGTGGCGGGTGAGATCGGCGCCGCGCGCAACGGCGTCGGCGTGGCGGGCGTGGCGCCCGGCGTGAAGATCGCGGGCATCAAGGTGGCCGACCCGGTCGACGAGCTGTTCTACCCGGAGAGCGTGGTCTGCGCCTTCGTGTTCGCCGCCGACCACGGCGTGGAGATCACCAACAACAGCTACTACGTGGACCCGTGGCTGTACAACTGCAAGGACGACCCGGACCAGAAGGCGATCCTCGACGCGGTCAACCGCGCCCAGCTGTACGCCCAGAAGCGCGGCACCCTGAACATCGCCTCGGCGGGCAACTCCAACCACGACCTGGACTCGGACGCGATCGTCGACGCCTCCAGCCCGGACGACTCCACGCCGGTGTCCCGCACCATCGACCCGCACGAGTGCCTGGACGTGCCCACCCAGCTGCCGGGCGTCGTCACCACCAGCGCGACGGGCGTCAAGAACCTCAAGTCGTCGTACTCCAGCTACGGCAAGGGCGTCGTCGACGTGACGGCCCCGGGCGGCGACAAGTACCAGCTGCCGACCGACACCCCGTCGAAGAACGGCAACATCCTCTCCACGATGCCGGGCGGCGAGTACGGCTGGCTGCGCGGTACGTCGATGGCCGCCCCGCACGCCTCCGGCGTCGCCGCGCTGCTGAAGTCCACGCACCCCAAGGCGGGCCCGGCCGAGCTGCAGCGGCTCCTGAAGAAGCAGGCCGACCCGATCGCCTGCCCGGCCGAGCCGTACGACCCCGACGGTGACGGCGACGTCGACGCGGTGTGCCAGAACGGCGGCAAGGGCAAGAACGGCTTCTATGGCAGCGGGCTCGTCGACGCCCTCGACGCCGTGAAGAAGAAGTGACGGGGAGACAGAACGTGACCAGGTCCCACAGAACGGCCGCGGCCCTCGGCCGCTCCCGCAGGGCGCTCGCCCTGCCGCTCGGCGCCGCGATGGTCTCGGCCGTCGCGTTCCTGCCGGGCACGGCGGCGGCGCGGCCCGCGACGGTGCCGGACGCCCCGGCGTCGGCGTCCGCCGCGGCCGCGGCACCCATGAGCTACGTCGTGAACGTCCGCCCCGGCAAGGCGAGTTCCGTGTTCGCCGCGCGGGCCATCGCCAAGGCGGGCGGCGACGTCGTCATCGCGTACGACAGGATCGGCGTCATCGTCGTCCACTCCTCGAACCCCGACTTCGCGAAGACGATCCGCAAGGCCAAGGGCGTCCAGTCGGCGGGCGCGACCCGCACGGCGCCGCTGTCCGCGCAGTCCGACGACGCGCTCGACGCCGAGCGGCCGCTGACCGCCGCCGAGGCGAAGGCCGCGGCGGGCAGGGCGGGGGCGGGCCAGGACGAGCTGGAGCCGCTGCAGTGGGACCTGCCCGCCATGAAGGCGGACAAGGCGCACGACATCTCGCTCGGCAGCCGGGGGGTCACCGTCGGCGTGCTGGACTCCGGCGTCGACGACACGCACCCCGACATCGCGCCGAACTTCGACCGCGCCGCGTCCGCGAGCTGCCTGGGCGGCGTGCCGGTCCAGAAGGACAACGCGTGGCGTCCGGTCGCCAAGGAGAGCGACCACGGCATGCACGTGGCGGGCACGATCGCCGCCGCGAAGAACGGCACCGGGGTCACGGGCGTGGCGCCCGGCGTGAAGGTGGCGAGCCTGAAGGTGGCCGAGCCCGCGACCGGCATGTACTACACGGAGGCCGTGGTCTGCGGCTTCGTGTGGGCGGCCGACCACGGCGTCGACGTCACCAACAACAGCTATTACACCGACCCGTGGCTGTTCAACTGCACGACGGACGACGACCAGAAGGCGCTCGTCGACGCCGTCGGGCGGGCCGCGCGGTACGCGGAGCGCAAGGGCGCGGTGAACGTCGCGGCCGCGGGCAACGCGAAGACCGACCTCGCCCAGGACGAGCTCCTCGACAAGACGAGCCCCGACGACAGCACTCCGGTCCCGCGGACCGTCAAGACCAAGGACTGCCTCGACATCCCGTCGCAGCTGCCGGGCGTCGTGACGGTCTCCGCCACGGGCGCGAAGGGCCTCAAGGCGTCGTACTCGAACTACGGCAAGGGCGTCGTGGACATCACGGCGCCGGGCGGCGACTCCACGAAGTACCAGACGCCGAACCCGCCGGCCACCGACGGCAGAATCCTGTCCACGCTGCCGGACGGCAAGTTCGGCTACAAGGCCGGTACGTCGATGGCGTCCCCGCACGTCGCGGGCGTGGTCGCGCTGATCAAGTCGGCGCATCCGCACGCCTCGGCGGCGCGGATCAAGGCGCTGCTGTACCGCCAGGCGGACGCGATGGCCTGCACGGATCCGTACGACATCGACGGTGACGGCAAGGTCGACGCGGTCTGCGAGGGCGGCCGGAACGGGAACGGCTTCTACGGCGCGGGCATGGCCGACGCGCTGGACGCCGTGCGCAAGTAACACCGCGGCGCGGTGGGTGGGGCCGGGCGGCTTGGGGGCCGCCCGGCCCTTTCCCGTCCGTCCACGAGAGGATCTCGTGTCATGTACGAGTACAGAGACTCCGCGTTCGTCGTCTCCGGAACGGAGCAGTGGGTGGCCTGGCCCGCCCGGCCCCGGTGGCAGTTGGTGCTCAGATTCGTCGGCACGGTGCTGTTCATGCCGTTCTGGATCGCGCTGGGGATCGCGGTCTTCCTCGGCACGCTCGCGATCGGTCTGCTCACCGAGGTGATCGCCGCGGTGAGTTCCTCGTACGAGAAGGCCTTCGACGGGTTCATGGACCGGGCGATGGGCCGGATCACCACGCTGCCCCGCTGGTGCGTGCTCTGGGCGGAGATGCGGCACGAAGGGGACGCCGCGTACTACCGCGCGGTGGTCGACAAGCAGCTCGCCCGGTGGACGGCGCGGGCCTCGGCGCCGCGCGTGCCCAAGAAGCCGCGGCCGCCCTCCGAGTGCGAGATCTTCCGGCGCGACTACCGCGGCTGCGGCGGGCACTACGTCGTGCAGGCCGCGGCCGCGCAGGGGTGGGAACTGCGGCCCTCCACGCCGGGCGAATCGATCCGGCTCTGGTGGTCGGCGGCGTCCGACCCCGACCACGCGATGTCCAAGTGAACGGCACACGGACCGCCTGGGCCGCGCTCGGTGGGGATCCCGCGCTGCTCTCCCGTGTCTCCTCCGTCGTACGCGACGGCGCCCTGCCCGCGCGGCTGCCCGTCATCGGCCTCTCGCGCGCCTGCGTGGGCGCCTGCGCGCTGGCCGCCGCCGAACTCGCGGCGGCGCGCACCGGGCACGCGGTGCCGCGGGTGCGGGTCGACGACGGGGCCGTGGCGACCGCCTTCACCAGCGAGCGCCACCTGCTGGTGGACGGGCGCGCGCCGGTCGCCTTCGCGCCGCTGTCCCGCTTCTGGCCCACCGTCGACGGCTGGGTGCGCACGCACGCCAACTACCCGCGCCACAGGGCCGCGTTGACGGCCGCGCTGGGGCTCGCCCCGGACGAGGCGTCCGTCGACGCGGTGGCGGCCCGTCTCGCGGAGCGGTCCGCCGCCGAGGTGGAGCGGACGGTGTACGCGGCCGGGGGCCTCGCCGTGGCCCTGCGCTCCCCCGAGGAGTGGGCCGCGCATCCGCAGGGTGCCGCGGTCGCCGGGCTGCCGCTGCTGCGCCGCGGGCGGATCGGCGCCGACGGGACGGCAGGGCGGCCGCTGCCGCCGCTCACCACTGGCCCCGCACGGCCCGCCGAAGGGCTGCGCGTCCTGGACCTGACCCGGGTCATCGCGGGCCCGGTCGCCACCCGCACCCTGGCGCTGCTCGGCGCGGACGTGCTGCGCGTCGACGCGCCCGGACTGCCCGAACTCCCCGACCAGCACGCGGACACGGGCTTCGGCAAGCGGTCCACCGCGCTGGACCTCGGCGGACCGGCGGACCGGCGCGTCTTCGACGAACTCCTCGCGCGGGCCGACGTGGTCGTCACCGGCTACCGGCCGGGCGCCCTCGACCGGTTCGGCCTCCGTCCCGAGGCGCTGGCCGAGCGCGTGCCCGGCGTCGTCCTCGCCCAGTTGTCGGCGTGGGGCGACGAGGGGCCGTGGGCGGAGCGGCGCGGCTTCGACAGCCTGGTGCAGGCCGCGACGGGGATCGCGGCCGTCGAGGGGACGCCCGAGCGGCCGGGCGCGCTGCCCGCGCAGGCGCTGGACCACGGCACCGGCTATCTGCTGGCCGCGGCCGTCCTGCGGGCGCTGACCGAACGGGAGGCGCACGGCGGGACGGCGCACGTGCGGCTCGCGCTGGCGCGGACGGCGGCGTGGCTGATGAACGGGGAGGGGGACGAGGGCGGGGCCGACGTGGAACGGGCGGAGGCGTACGCGGATCCGGCCGCCTGGCTGACCGCGACGGACGGCCCGCTCGGCCGCCTCCGGCACGCGGTGACGCCGATCGCCTTCGGCGACGAGCCACTCAATTGGGCCCGCCCTCCGGGGCGTTGGGGAGCCGACCGGCCGCGGTGGCGCTGAGCCCGGACGCCGCGGCCGGGTCCTGCCGCCCGATCGGAACGGTATTGCGCCACTTGTCCCCCAGGACTTGCCCGTGGCGGGAGCCCCTGGTGAAGATCTTGTGGTGAGCACCGTACGACCGTCCGTCGAACACGGAGGCGATGCCGTGGACCGCGCACCGGTCACCGCCTCCGTCCCGCACCGTGCCCCGCGCCGCCGCCCGGCCGTGGGGCGCGCGGTGGCCGTCCTCGTCCTCGTGGCGGTCGCCGCGCTGATCCCGCTGCTCGGCCCGTCGGCGGCGCTGCGCGGCACCGGCGAGGCGCAGGCGCCCGGTACGGCCGGCATCACGGCCCTGCGCGCGGTCGTGTTCGCCGCCCTGTGCGTGCAGTTGGGCGAGGTGTTCGCCGCCCGGCTCGCCCGGCGGGTCCCCGGGGCGCCGCTGGACCGGCTGCCGCGCGGCTGGTCGGCGTACGCGGCCTGGGCGGGGTGCGTGGCCGCGCTCGGGCTCGCCGCGATCGTGGCCAACGGCAATCTGGTGCCGAGCGCGCTCGCCGACCTGGACATCGGGCGGCTGTACGACACCCGGGACGGCAGGCTCGCCCTCCTGGAGGTCAACGCCTTTCTGGCGGCCGCCCTGTGCGCCCGCTCACGGCGTCCGGCCACCGCCGCGCTGCCGCTGGCCGCGGTGGTCGTCGCGGAGGCCTTGCGGGCCCATCCCCCGGTGGAGGACTCCCCGCTCGTCGGCAGCGGTCTCACGCTGGTGCATCTGGCGTGCGGGGCGCTGTGGGCGGGCGGTCTGCTGTACGTCCTGCGGATGCTGCGGCGGTGGCGTACGTCGTCTCCGGAGGCGGGCGCCGCCGTGCTGGGGCTCTACGCGCGCGTGGCCGCCGTCCTGTTCGCCGCGATCACGGTGACGGGGACGTTCAGCACACTGCGCCGGATGCCGCCGGACACGGTCCTCGACCAGCTCACGGAGACCGCCTACGGCCGCACCCTGCTCGCCAAGGTGCTGCTCGTGGTCGTCGTCGCGGTCCTCGCGCTGCTGGCCCGCCACCGGTTGCGGCACACACGGGACCGGGTCTCGGCCTACGTCCCCGCGCGCGGGGAGGTGATCGCGCTGGGCGTCGTCGTGGTGCTCTCGGCGCTGCTCACCGCGGTGCCGGTGCCGATCCACTGGTGACCGCGTCGGGCTCGGCGGCCGGGCGCGCCCCGGTCGCCGACAGGACCCCCTTGGCCAGCAGGAACTGCGCCGCGATGTAGGTCAGCATGACGGCGAAGTCCGGCCTGGGCAGCTGCGGCCACTCGGCGACGCCGGTCGCGATGAGCGTGTCCGACAACAGGAACAGCGCGCCTCCTGCGGCCGCGGTGGGGCCGAGCGTGGTCGCCCCGAAGGCCATCGCGGTGAGCAGCAGGCTGTAGCCCGCGACGGGTCCCCGCATGTCGGCCGGCAGGTCCGGCCAGAGCAGCACCACGGTGCCGGCGAGCGCGAGGGCGTACACGGCCACGAGCCCCGCTCCCCGCGCGCGGGGTGATCCGCCGTACCGCGCGGTGTCGCCGTACCGCTTGAACAGCACGAGGTAGCAGACGTGCCCCGCCGCGAACGACCCCATCCCGGCGAGGAAGGCGAGGTCGGCGTCGAAGAGCAGGAGGGTGTCGCCGCCCCAGCCGCACAGGAGGGCGGCGATCAGCAGGCGCGGGCCGCGCAGGACGGCGACGTACGCCGCGAGCAGCGGCATCAGGAGCGGCTTGAAGAGGGCGTGGCCGGGGCCGAAGTCGGCCAGCAGCGCGAGGAGATCGCCGAGCGCGGCGGCCCCGAAGGCGCCGAGCAGCAGGCTCGGGGACGGCCACCCCGCCCTCGGGGACGAGAGCCCCCTCACGCCGCCCGCTCCGGGACCGTGGCGTCGGGGGCCCGCACGGGCTCCGTGGCGGGCTCGGGGGCCTGGGGCTGCCACCCGGGGCCGCGGAGGACGCGCCCGGCCCGCTCGCGCCAGCCGGTGGCCGCCTTGAGGTCCTTGGCGATGGCGGCGTACTCGTGGGTGGCGACGCGCAGCGGGTTGAAGGTGTCGATGTTCTTCGTGAGGCCGTACACGGGACGGTCGGTCTCGGCGACCCACGAGCCGAACATGCGGTCCCAGATGATCAGGATGCCGCCGAAGTTGCGGTCCAGGTAGCCGCCCTGGGACGCGTGGTGCACACGGTGGTGGGAGGGCGTGTTGAAGACGTACTCGAAGGGGCGGGGCAGCTTCCCGATGCGCTCGGTGTGGATCCAGAACTGGTAGACCAGATTGGCCGACGAGCAGAACGCGAGCGCCGCCGGGTGCACGCCGCAGGCGATGAGCGGCAGGTAGAACGGCCAGACCGTGAGGCTCGTCCAGGGCTGGCGCAGCGCCGTCGTGAGGTTGAACTTGCGGCTGGAGTGGTGCACGACGTGGCAGGCCCACAGGATGCGGATGACGTGGTGGCCCCGGTGCGACCAGTAGTAGAAGAAGTCCTGCGCGAGCAGCATCAGCGGGATCGTCCACCACAGGACGGGCATCCGCAGCGGCGTCAGCGCGTAGACGCCCGAGTAGATCGCGACGATCGGGATCTTCCACAGGAAGTCGAAGACGAGGCTGCCGAGCCCCATGGTGATGCTGGTGGCGGCGTCCTTGGTCTCGTACCCGGCGGCGTCCTCGTCGGGATGGATCCGGTGGCTCACGATCTCGACGACGGTGAGCAGCACGAAGGCCGGGATGGACCACAGCACGACATCGGGCAGGTTCGGGGACATGCGTGCACCGTAGAACGGCTCTTCGTCCACGACTAGGGGTTGTTACCGACAAGTATTACCGGGGGTACGGGAGCGGTTGTTGGTGATCTCCACCAAAGGCACGGGCCCAAACGCCTCAGGCGCCGACCGCGCCCAGCAGCGCACCCGCCCCGTACGTCACCGCCATCGCGAGCGCCCCGCCCAGCACATTGCGCGCCACGGCACGGCGTACGTCCGCCGCGCCCAGGCGCGCGCTGCTCCAGCCCGTGAGCGCGAGGGCGCCGAGGACGGAGACGACGGTGACCCACAGGCGCCAGCCGGCGGGCGGCAGGACGATCGCGAGCAGCGGCAGGAGAGCGCCGACGGTGAACGCGACGAAGCTGGCCCAGGCGGCGTGCCAGGGGTTGGTCAGGTCGTCCGGGTCGATGCCGAGCTCCACGCGCGCGTGGGCGCGCAGCGCGTCCCGCTCGGTGAGCTGCTCGGCGGCCTCACGGGCCACCTCCCGGCTGAGCCCACGCTCCGCCAGGAGGTCCGTCAGCTCGGCCAGTTCCGCCTCGGGCTGCTCGCGCAGCTCGCGCTTCTCCAGGGCCAGGGCGGCCTTCTCCGAGTCGCGCTGCGTGGACACGGAGACGTATTCGCCCGCGGCCATCGACATGGACCCGGCGAGGAGCCCCGCGAGGCCCGCCGTCAGCAGGGTGCCGCGGTCGCCGGTGGCGCCCGCGACGCCGACGACGAGTCCCGCGGTGGACACGATGCCGTCGTTGGCCCCCAGCACGGCGGCCCGCAGCCAGTTGAGCCGGGAGCCGAGGGCCCCGCCGTGCGCTTCGTCGTGCGTTGCTTCCGTCACCCGTGGAGCATCGCACCACGGGGCTCACCAGACCCGGACCGACCCTCCCGGGGCGAACACCGGACTCGTGGCGCCGGCCGGTGTCTCCTTGAGGGGTTCGTCCAGTTCCTGGACCGTGGGTCCCACGCGCGCGGCGATCCGCCCGAGCCGCTCCAGGTCGAAGCCGTAGACGCGGGCCGCGTTCCCGCCGACCATCGCCGCGATCTCGTCCCTGGGCAGCCCGGCGTAGGCGATGCGCAGGCCCTCGCGCGAGAACGGATGGGTGCCTTCGTCGTGCGGGTAGTCGCTGCCCCACATGATCTTGTCGAGGCCGATGCGGTCGCGCAGGGCCGCCTCGTGGGGGCGCATGAAACTGGCGCCCACGAAGCAGTTGTCCCGCCACACCTCGGAGGGGCCCTTGCCCATCGACTCGGCGAGCCCGGCGCCGAACTTCGACTCGGCCGTCCCCGCGGCGTCCTTCTTCGACGCCGCCGCGACGAGCCGCCCGTGGTAGTAGTCCAGCATGCCGAGCACCCCGGGGATCCACCCCGACCCCTGCTCGGTGAGGACCAGCTTCAGCTCCGGGTGGCGGCGGAAGGCCCCGCCGAAGACGAGGTGCCACAGCGCCCGGTGCGAGAACCACGTCGTCTCGACCATGAACACCGCGCGCGCGGCCGGCTCCTCGCCCAGCGGCGGCGAGGCCGAGCCCGCGTGGTGGTTGACCGGCACGCCCAGCTCGGCGCAGGCCGACCAGATCGGGTCGTACGCCGCCGAGTAGAGCTCCGGCAGGCCCGAGCCCGGCGGGGTGCCGGGCAGCATGAGACCGCCCGTCAGGCCCGCCTTCGCCGCCCAGCGGATCTCCTGGACGGCCTGCTCGACGTCGTTCAGGAGGATCTGGAAGACGCCCGCCCTGCGCCCCGGGGCCGCCGCGCAGAACTCCGCGAGCCAGCGGTTGTGGGCGCGCAGTCCGGCCCAGCGCTGCTCGAACTCCTCGTGGGTGGGCGCCGGTGCCATCAGGGAGGCCGAGGGGAAGAACGGCGGGATGGTGTTCGGGAAGACGACCTCGGCGACGATGCCGTCCTCTTCGAGCTCGGCGATGCGGCGGTCGGAGTTCCAGTTGCGGTCGGCGGTGTCCGCGAGGAGGTCCTCGTAGGGATTGACGTAGGTGGCCGCCCACGCGTCGAACGCGTCGCGGTGGCGGGCCTCCAGGTAGTCCCGGTAGTCCAGCAGGTCGGCCCCCGCGTGGCAGTCGGCCGAGATGACGGTGTAGCGGTCCTCGGTGGTGTGCCGTGCGCTCATGCGTCCGCCCCCAGTACCGGGAAGTCGTGGTCGGTCAGCCAGTGGCGGCCCACCTCGCGCGAGCGCGCCCAGGACGCCTCGACCGCCGCCTGGCCGGTCTCGCTCGCGTCCTGGCCGAGGTCGGCGGGGGTGGGGCCGATGCGGCGCGCCAGCGGCGCCAGCTTGTCCGTGTCGAAGCCGAACACCTCGGCGGCGGCCAGGCCCAGCATGCGGCGGGTCTCCGTCACCGGAATGTCGTGGAAGGTCTTCCTCAGCCACGCGCGCGTGTCGGGCCAGGTGCCCTCGGGGTGCGGGAAGTCGCTGCCCCACAGGATGTTGTCGACGCCGATCTCGTAGCGCTGGGCGAGCTCGCGGCGCTTGGTGTTGGTGGCGCAGACGAAGACCTGCCGGTCGAGGTACTCGTGCGGGGCGCGCTTCAGCTCCGCGAACGGGGAGAGCTTCTTGCCGCCGTGCGCGCCCAGGTAGAGGCGGTCCATGAACCACAGGAGGTTCGGCAGCCACCAGCAACCGGACTCCGCGACACCGAACTTGAGGCCCGGGTGGCGCTCGAAGACCCCGGACCAGAGCAGGAACCACAGCGGCCGGGCGGGCCACCAGGTCACTTCGGAGACATAGATCCCGAGGTGGTCGCCGTACTCGTGGCGGGGCGCCGCCCCGGAGTGGGTGACCAGTGGCATCGCGCACTCGGCCGCCGCGGCCCACACGGGGTCGTATCGCCGGTCGTGGTAGGGCGCCTTGTCGACCCACATGGAGGGGATCATCAGCGCGCCGAGCCCCGACTCCTTGGCGCGGTGCACCTCGGCGACGACGCGGTCCACCTCGCCGGTGACGGGCAGCAGCGCGACGCCGCAGTGCCGTTCGGGGTGCTCGGACACGAACTCGGCGAGCCAGCGGTTGTGCGCCTGCGCGCCCGCCATGCCGAGCTCGGGGTCCTGGTCGCCGGAGAGGCCGAGGCCCACTCCGAAGGGGGCGGCCGTCTGGCTGTCGACGGCGTCCGCGTCGGGGAAGACGACCTCGGCGGCCACCCCGTCGCCGTCCAGTTCCTTGAGGCGCTGCGCGGTGTCCCAGCCGCCGCGCAGGCCCTCCTCGTTGTCCTGGAACCACTTGGCGGCGAACGCGTCGTTGCGGATGCCGAGCCGCGTCGCCTCCTCCCGGCGGGCGTCGCGCTCGCCGAGGAACCGGTCGAAGTCCCGGTGGAAGCGGCTGTCGAGGTAGGGCCGGTACTCCTCGGTGGGGAGCCCGGCGTGGCAGTCGGAGGAGATGATCAGGTACGGGTCGTTCTGCTGAGCCGTCATCACACGTCCCTCGGTCGGTCCCGGACGTACCCGTCAGTCCAGGATGAAGCTTTCCAAGTAGGCGGGGTCGGCGCGGTCGAGCATCGACCGCGACCTCGCCTCGATCTGCCGGTCGCTGTGGTCGCTCGCGGGCAGCAGCCAGAACCGGCCGGCCGCGATGCCCTCGGCCACGAAGTCCGCGACCTGCTCGACCGGCGTGAACTCCACCTCCTGGCCCGACTCCTTCATCGCGGCCTCCCACTGGTCGAGGCTGCGGTAAGGGGTTTTGCGGGGGCGGGTCTTGGCGTAGCGGTCGGGGCGGTTGCGGTGCGACTCCCACAGTCCGGTGCGCAGCATGTGGGGTCCTGGGAAGAGCACGGAGGCGCCCACGCGCGCGTGCTCGGCCTTCAGATGGGCGTACAGGGACTCGGTCATCGTCACCACGGCCGCCTTGGTGATCGCGTACACGGAGGCGGTCGGCAGCGGCGCGATGCCGCCGTCCGAGGAGGAGGTGTTGACGACGTGGCCCGGTGCGCCGCCCGCGATCATCCGGGGCACGAAGGCCTGGATGCCGTGGAAGACGCCCCAGACGTTGACCTCGAAGGCCCACTTCCAGTCGTTCGGCTCGTGCTCCCACATGCGGCCCTCGGCGCCCGAGCCGACGCCCGCGTTGTTGCACAGCACGTGGACGGCGCCGAACTTCTCGTACGCCTCGTCGGCGAGGGCGAAGACCTGCTCTCGCGAGCCGACGTCGACCACGCGCGCGTGGACCGTCGCCCCGTCCTCGCGCAGCGCGGCGGCCGCCTTCTCCAGGGCGCCCTCCTCCACGTCGGCGAGGACCACCTTCAGGCCGTCCGCCGCGAAGCGCCGCGCCATGGCCAGACCGATGCCGCTCGCCGCGCCCGTGACGACGGCGACCTGCCCTTCGCGCAGTTCCATCTCAGACGCTCCCCTCGGGCGGCCCGTCGAGGATCTGCGCGGGGTCGTCGTAGCGCTGGTGGACATAGGGCAGCAGCGCCTGCGCGCTGACGCGCTCGACGACGCGGCCCTGCTGGTCGGTGGTCTTCTCGCCGATGGTGATCTCGACGAGGGCGCGCACCGGGAGGTCGGCCACCGGGTCGTACATCGACTCGCGCAGCACGACGTCACCGGTGACGGCCTCCAGCTTGCGCACCTTCTCGTTGCGCACGCAGTGCACGAGCACCGGATCGCCCTCGAAGCCCGAACCGTCCACCGCGGGAAGGAACTTGAAGTAGAAGTCGGTCTTCTGCGTGGGCTCGGGCAGCGGCAGCGCCCCGCTGACCGCGCCGCGCACCTCCACGAACGCGATGCCGTGCCGGGCGAGCGAGGCCCGTACCACCAGACCGTCGCGCTCGACCTCGACCTCGCCGAGCTTCTTGGGCTCCCCGAAGACCTCGCGCCCGCCGATCAGCGCCCGCTCGTGGGTCATCGGCATCACCAGCGGATACCAGCCCGCCACACCCCCGTGCTCGGCGGCGACGGCCACCGAGCCCGCGCCCAGCGGGTAGCCGGGCAGGTCCACCTTGCTGATGTTCGCCCGCACCAGGGGCCGCTCGGCCGGCTTCAGCGGCGGCGGCAGGACCGCCGCGACCGCGTCGGGATCGCTCTCCCAGACGGCCACCACGCCCGTGGACCAGATGTCGGGGAGCTTGGCGCTCGCGGTGCGCGAGGCGGCGATCTCCGCCTCGGTGCGGGCCCCGTAACGTACGCGTGCCATGTCGTACCGCCCTTCGTCAGCGCGGACTCGTTTCCGCGGCCGGGACTTGCGGGAGGTTCTGTAACACAGTTACAACAGCAGTCGTGAAGGGTAAAGAGACGCGCACGCATCTGGACCGGGAACAGGTCCTCGACACCGCCGCGAACCTCGTCAAGCGGCACGGCCCGCAGGCCCTGACGATGCGGGGCCTCGCCGCCGAACTCGGCACCGCCGTCACCTCCATCTACTGGCACGTCGGCAACCGCGAGTCCCTCCTGGACGCCCTCGTCGAGCGCACCCTCACCGACCTCGGCGAGATCCGCGCCACCGGCACCACGCCCGAGCGGCGCATCGTCTCCGTGGCCCGCGCCCTGCGCCGCCGGCTGCGGGACCACCCGCACCTCATCGCGATGGTCCACGAACGCGGCCTGACCGAGCGGATGTTCCTGCCCGCGCAGCGGACCCTGGTCCACGAGGTGCACGCGGCCGGACTGCGCGGCGCCCGTGCCGCCGACGCCGTGCGCGCCGTCCAGGTGCACGTCGTCGGCCACGTCCTGGTCGAGCGCTACCGCGAGCGCGCGCCCGCGCAGCACCCCGACGAGGGGGAGCTGTGGACGGCGGAGACCGCGGAGGAGGACCCGGCCCTCGCCCGCGCGCTGGCCGGGCCCCATGACCCGGAGGCCCTGTTCGCCCACTCCGTCAGGGCCCTGGTGACGGGGCTGCTCGGGCCGGCCGGCTGAGGCGGCGCGGGCCGGGGAGTTGACGGTCCGCGCGGCGGGGTCGCGGCGCGCCGCGAAGTGGAGATCCGGCCTCCGGTCCGGCCCGGGGGCGCTGACTGTCGGTGGCGGCCCGTATCCTCAGGGACCATGCTCGAAGACCGCACGACCGCAGCGTCCGCAGCCCCCTGGCCGGCCGCGTACCCAACGGGGTACGCGGTCGTCGACGTGGAGACCACCGGCCTGGCCCGCGACGACCGCATAGTGTCGGCCGCCGTCTACCGCGTGGACGCCCGGGGCGAGATCGAGGACCACTGGTACACGCTGGTCAACCCCCAGCGCGACCCCGGCCCGGTCTGGATCCACGGCCTCACCAGCGACATGCTCGCGGACGCGCCGCTCTTCAAGGATGTCGCCGAGGAGTTCTCCAGCCGCCTCGACGGCCGCGTCCTCGTCGCGCACAACGCCGTCTTCGACTGGTCGATGATCGCCAGGGAGTACGCCCGCGCGGAGCGCACCGCGCCCGTGCGCCAGCGCCTGTGCACCATCGCGCTCTCCAAGGAACTCGCTCTCCCGCTGCCCAACCACAAGCTGGAGTCGCTGGCCGCGCACTTCGGCGTCGAGCAGCGCCACGCGCACAACGCGCTGGACGACGCGCGCGTGCTCGCCGAAGCCTTCCGCCCCAGCCTGCACGCGGCGGCCGGAGGCAACGTCCGCCTGCCGCTCCTGGAGTGCCGCCCCCTCACCGAGTGGACCGACGGCGCGCCCCGCATCGTCCGCCAGCCGACGGGCCCGTCGCCCGCCTCCTCGTACCGGCCCGGGAGTTGGCGCCCCTCGCGCAGGCGCCCGGCGTGCCCGTACCCGAACCCGGGGCGTTACGAAGCGGGCAAACCGCTCAAGCAGGGCATGCGGGTGGCGTTCTCCGGGGACACCTCCGTGGAGCGCGAGCTCTTGGAGGACCGAGCCATGGAGGCCGGGCTGCACATCGCGACGAGTGTGTCCCGCCTCACCAGCCTCCTCGTCACCAACGACCCCGACTCCGGCACCTCCAAGACGACGAAGGCGCGGTCGTTCGGCACCCCGGTCATCGACGAGGCCGCCTTCGGCCAACTGCTGCAGGACGTGGCACCCGCCGGGGAGACCCCGCCGTCAGACGGGTGATTGCCGCACGACTCGCCCGCCGACCGCTCGCCCCGCACCGCCGCTGCGCCCACCCTGTGGCGCATGGCACGTTGCGAGGTCTGCGGAAACGACTACGGCATGTCCTTCGAGGTGCACGCGCAGGGCGCGGTGCACGTCTTCGACTGCTTCTCCTGCGCCATCCACCGCATGGCGCCGATCTGCGAGCACTGCCGATGCCGCATCATCGGGCAGGGCGTCGAGGTGGAGGGCCACTGGTACTGCGGCGCCCACTGCTCACGGGCGGAGGGGCGGGTGGGCATCGTCGACAAGGTCTGACCCCCGGCCCGGCGCACGGCGCCGGGCCCCCGCCCGTGGCGGGGTCACCGGCCCTCGACGGGACCCCGCCGTCGGGGGCCGAGCCGTGCGGGGTATTTTCGTTGCGTGTACCGCTTCCTGTTGACCCGGCAGTGGGTGATTCTCACCCTCATCGGCCTCGTTCTCATCCCCTCGATGGTCGAGCTGGGTTTCTGGCAGCTGCACCGCCATGAGCGCCGTGTCGCGCAGAACGACCGGATCTCCGCCGCGCTGGCCGCCCCGCCGGTCCCGGCCGAGAAGCTCACCTCGCCCGGCCACGAGGTGCCCGACGAGGACCTGTACCGCCGGGTGAGCGCCAAGGGGACGTACGACACGACGCACGAGGTCGTCGTGCGGCGCCGCACCAACTCCGACGACGAGGTCGGCTTCCACGTCCTGACCCCCTTCGTCCTGGACGACGGCAAGGTCCTGCTCGTCAACCGCGGCTGGATCCCCGCCGACGGCCCGCAGACCGCCTTCCCGAAGATCCCCGCGCCCGCGAAGGGCGAGATCACCGTCACCGGCCGTCTGATGGCCGACGAGACGTCCGCGGCCAGCGGCATCAAGGACGTCCGCGGGCTGCCGGACCGTCAGATCATGCTCATCAGCAGCGGCCAGCAGGCCGACGCCCTCGGCAAGCAGGTCCTCGGCGGCTACATCGAGCTGACGTCGCCCGAGAGCGACTCCCCCCAGCTGATCGGCGAGCCCGACCACAGCGGCATCGGCGCGCACATGGCGTACGCGGTCCAGTGGTGGCTGTTCGCCGCGGGCGTCCCGATCGGCTGGGTCGTCCTGGTCCGCAGGGAGGTCCGCGACCGCGCCGCCGCGGCGGCCGCCGCCAAGGAGACGGAGCCGGTGGCGGTCTGAGGCGCGGCCCCTCCCGCCACGGAAGGGGCCGATTGACACGGGCCCGCACAGGGAACGCGCACACCGTGCATCAGCCCATCGAGGACCACGCCCTCATCGGAGACCACCAGACCGCCGCCCTGATCGACAGGGACGGCTCCCTGGACTGGCTCTGTCTGCCCCGGTTCGACTCCGCCGCCTGCTTCGCGGCCCTGCTCGGCGACGAGGAGAACGGCCACTGGCGCATCGCCCCCAAGGACGCGGGCTCCTGCACCCGCCGCGCCTACCGCACCGACTCCCTCGTGCTCGACTCCGAGTGGGACACCGAGGACGGCTCCGTGCGCGTCACCGACTTCATGCCGCAGCGCGACCGCGCCCCGGACGTCGTACGCATCGTCGAAGGCCTCAGGGGCTCCGTCACCGTCCGCAGCACGCTCCGGATCCGCTTCGACTACGGCTCGGCCGTGCCGTGGGTGCGCAAGGAGGACGGCCACCGCGTCGCCGTGGCGGGCCCCGACTCCGTGTGGCTGCGCAGCGAGCCGTCCGTGCGCACCTGGGGCGAGGACTTCGGCACCCACTCCGAGTTCACCGTCGAGGAGGGCGAGAAGGTCGCGTTCGTCCTGACCTGGCACCCCTCGCACGAGCCGCGCCCACCGCTCGTCGACCCGTACGACGCGCTGCGCGACAGCCTGGCGGACTGGCGCGCCTGGGCGGCCCACTGCCCCTACCAAGGGCCGCACCGCGACGCGGTCGTCCGCTCCCTCATCACCCTCAAGGCCCTCACCTACGCGCCGACCGGCGGCATCGTGGCCGCCCCCACCACCTCCCTGCCGGAGGAGCCCGGCGGCGTGCGCAACTGGGACTACCGCTACTGCTGGCTGCGCGACTCCACCCTCACCCTGCGCGCCCTGATCTCGGCCGGCTATGCGGAGGAGGCACAGGCCTGGCACGACTGGCTGCTGCGCGCGGTCGCGGGCGACCCGGCCGACCTCCAGATCGTGTACGGCCTCTCCGGCGAGCGGCGCCTTCCCGAGCAGGAGCTTCCGTGGCTGTCCGGCCACGCGGAATCGGCCCCCGTCCGCATCGGCAACGCGGCCGAGAAACAGCTGCAGCTCGACGTGTACGGCGAGGTCGTCGACTCCTTCGCGCTCGCCCAGCGTTCGGGCCTGGCCCCCCGTCCGCACGCCTGGAACCTGCAGCTGTGCCTGCTGGAGTTCCTGCACGAGAAGTGGCGGGAGCCGGACCAGGGCCTGTGGGAGGTGCGCGGCCCGCGCCGCCACTTCGTCCACTCGAAGGTGATGGTGTGGGTCGCCGCCGACCGCACGGTGCGTGCCCTGGAGGCGGACCCGGAGCTGCGCGGCGACGCCGAGCGGTGGCGGAAGCTGCGCGACGAGGTCCACCGCGAGGTGTGCGAGCGCGGCTACGACGCGGAGCGCAACACGTTCACGCAGTCCTACGGCTCCGCCGAACTGGACGCGGCCCTGCTGCTCATCCCGCGCCTGGGCTTCCTGCCGCCGGACGACCCGCGCGTCATCGGCACGATCGACGCGGTCCGCGCCGACCTCGGCCACGACGGGCTCCTGCGCCGCTACGGCACACAGGAGGCGGAGGTCGACGGGCTGCCCGGCGACGAGGGCGTCTTCGTCGTCTGCTCGTTCTGGCTGGCGGACGCCCTGCACCTGGCGGGACGCACCAAGGAGGCGCGCGAGCTGTTCGAGCGCCTCCTCGGACTGACCAACGACGTGGGGCTGCTCGCGGAGGAGTACGACCCCGTGACCGGCCGGCAGCTGGGGAACTTTCCGCAGGCATTCAGCCATATCGGACTGGTGAGCACCGCCCTCGCGCTCTTCGGCGAGGACGCGGGAGGATAGGACCATGGATCTTGGACTGAAGGACCGTGTCTACGTAGTCACCGGAGCCACCCGCGGCCTCGGCAACGCCACCGCGCGTGAGCTCGTCGCGGACGGCGCGAAGGTCGTCCTCACCGGCCGTGACGAGAAGACCGCCGCCGAGGCGGCCGCCGAGCTCGGCCCGAACGCGGTGGGCGTCGCCGCCGACAACGCCGACCCGGCCGCCGCCGAGCGCCTGATCGCCGCCGCGCGCGAGCACTTCGGCGGCTTCGACGGCGTCCTGGTGAGCGTCGGCGGGCCCGCGCCGGGCTTCGTCGCGGACAACACCGACGAGCAGTGGCAGGCGGCCTTCGAGTCGGTCTTCCTCGGCGCCGTGCGGCTCGCCCGCGGCGCGGCGGCCGAGCTCGGCGAGGGCGGCGTCATCGCCTTCGTGCTCTCCGGTTCGGTGTACGAGCCGATCGCGGGCCTGACGATCTCGAACGGCCTGCGCCCCGGGCTCGCCGGGTTCGCCAAGTCCCTCGCGGACGAGCTGGGCCCGCGCGGCATCCGCGTCCTCGGGGTGCTCCCCGGCCGGATCGCCACCGACCGCATGCGCCAGCTGGACGGGCTCTCCCCCGACCCGGAGGCCACCCGCGCCGCCAACGAGTCGGGCATCCCGCTGCGCCGCTACGGCACGCCCGAGGAGTTCGGCCGCACCGCCGCGTTCCTGCTCTCGCCCGCGGCGTCGTACCTGACGGGAATCATGGTGCCGGTGGACGGCGGGGCGCGCGCCGGCTTCTGACGGCGCCCGCGCCACGGCCCGCGGGGCTCAGCTCACGCGTTCGGCGCGGTGCTTGACCCCGCGCAGCCGGACCGTGGCGGGCAGGCTCGCCAGGCCCGCCGAGTCGCGGGCGTGCGCGAGGGCCTGCGTGGAGAGCCGGTGCAGCGCCTCGGACGGCGTGGCGTGGGGTTCGAGCACGAGCTCCACGCGCGCCTGCGGTGTGCTGCGCCGCCCGGTCAGGACGACCTGGGCGCGCTCGACGCCGTCCAGCGTCTCGGCCTCGCCGGTCAGGACGCCCTCCATGGCGCGGCCGCGCAGCAGCGCGCCTTCACCGTCCCCGGTCTCCACCAGGACCTCGCGGAGGCGGCGTCTGCGCAGCTGGGCCGAGAGCCACCACAGCGCGAGCAGCACGAGCACGGCGAGGACGGCGATGACCGTGGGCCAGAACCATCCGTCGCCCCGCCAGCGCGCCCGGTCGGCCGCGCTCACCAGCACGTCGTGCCGTCCGTCGTGGATCCACCACGAGGGCGGCTCCACGCCGAGCCCGACGGCGAGCACGGAGCCGCCGAGGACGAGCAGGACGAGCCCGGCGAGCGCCAGGACCACGCGGTTGACGGTGCGCAGCATCGCACTCACCCCTTCCGGCCGGGCCGGGCCACGTGCACGGAGAGACCGGGAGCCCGCGCGAGGCCCAGGTCACGGATGCCGTCGGCGAGCGTCGCGTCCAGATCGCCGCGTACGTCGTCGAGTTCGCGGAAGTGCGAGACGGCGCGCACGTCCACCTTGGTGCGGGTCATGCGGACCCGCACGGACTGCACGCCGGAGACGTCCATGGCCCGGTCGCGCAGCACCATGGCGGCGGCGCCCCGGTGCAGCCCGGCGCGGACGTCGGAGTGGGTGCGGCGCATCGGCAGGAGCGCGCGCAGACCGGGGGTCGCGGCGAGCACGACCAGCCACACCCCGGCGAGCACCGCGACGGCGGCCCCGGCGAGCACCGCGGTGTCGTCCAGGGGCCGTTCGCCGAGCTGGTGGGCCAGTTCGCGCCGCCAGCGCATCGCGGGGTGGTCGGCGCGCACGGCGACGACGTCGTACAGGAGCAGCCCCGCGCCGCCGAGGACCAGCAGCGCGAGGACGGTCGCGGGCACCCGGCGGGGCGACCAGAAGCGGGGTGCCTTCTCGTCGTCCTCCGAGAGGGTGGGCAGCGGCTGGTAGGCCGCCGCCGACGCCGACTGGCCGAACTCGCTCTCCGCCTGTTCGATGACCGGCAACGGCTGGGTGCCGCCGCCCCCTTGGGGTTCGCTCACCGTGTCCTCCCCTGTGCCGCGGCGCGTACCTGCGCCGAGTGCAGCCGCTCCACCTGGACGGCCACCTCGGGCACGTCCATTCCCGCCAACGCCTTTACCCGCTGGGCGACATGGCGACGCACGGCACCGCACTGACCGCCGATGTCGCAGGGGTAGTCCAGTTCGAGGCTGATGCGGACGCGGGCGGTGTCGTGCCGCACGGACACGGTGGCGTGCGGGGGCGCGCCGTCGGCCGGCACCGACGCGACGGCCTCGCGCGCCGCCCGTGCGGCGATCTTGGCGACGACCCGGTCGGCGATCCGGGTCGCACCGCGCTCACCGGGCGCGACCTGTGCCGCCACCGCTCACCGCCGCCGGTCGCCGCGGGCGCGGAAGAAGTCGCCGGGTTCGAGGTCCCCCTCGACGAAGCGGCCGGCCACGAAGCCGATGGCGCCCAGGGCTGCCACCAGCAGGAACGCCCCGAATCCACCGAAGTATCCGGCGAAGCCCAGTGCCATTCCGGCCACCATGCCGATCACGGCCATGCTCATCGTGCGCTCCTTAGTGAGACGTCCTGCTACTGCAGGCGCCCCTGCGGCTCGTCGTCGTCCTCGTCGGGCAGTTTCACGTCGCTCACGGCGATGTTGACCTCGACGACCTCGAGCCCGGTCATGCGCTCGACGGCCGCGATCACGTTCTCCCGTACGTCGTGCGCGACGTCGGCGATCGACACGCCGTACTCGACGACGATCTCCAGGTCGAGAGCGGTCTGCACCTCGCCGACCTCGGCCTTCACGCCGCGCGTCACGGACTTCGAGCCACCGGGGACCCGGTCGCGCACCGCACCGAAGGTCCGGGCGAGGCCACCGCCCATCGCGTGCACGCCGGCCACGTCGCGCGCGGCGAGCCCGGCGATCTTCTCGACGACCCCGTCCGCGATGGTGGTGCGGCCCCGGGTCGCCGGGTCACCGCCGCCCCGCCTGGTCGCGGACGTCGCCGCGGTCTCGTCCGGGGACTCCTTCTCCAGCGTCCGAGACGTCTTCCGCTGTTCGGTGTCGGCCATCGTCGGTCCCGTCCTTTTCGAAAGGAGATCTCTCTCTTCGAGAGGATCTGCTCCTTCGCCCACACTAAGTGCGGTGGCACGGCAGCGCGCCAGGGATGCGGCAGGCTGGACCCATGACGGGTGAAGGTTGGACCCAGGCGGTGCGCCGACAGCTCGGCCTGGGACGGGTGCTGCCCCTGGGCGGCACGGGAGACGGCACATGGGTGACGGAGGCGGCGGCGGACGGCGCGTTGCGCCATGCGGCGCAACGGGTCACCGGTGTGCTCCTGGGCACGGTGCGGGTCGCGCCGGCCGATCCGGAGCACGCGGACGTCGCGGCCGTGCCGGCGCCGCCGAGCGCGCTGCCGCCCGGTCCGCTGCGGATCACCGCGGAGTTCGCGGCCGCCACCGGCGCACCGCTGCCCGAGGCGGCGGACCGGCTGCGCGGCGCGCTGTCCGATGCGGCGGAGCGGCTGGGTCTCGTGGTCGACGAGGTGGATCTGCGGGTGACGGGACTGCTCGACGGGGGCGACGGCGGCGGGGGCGAGCCTCCGGCGGAGCGCCGGGTGCCCGCTCCGGCCCCGGCGCCCGAGGGCGACGGCGAGGAGGCGCGCGCCGCGCGGGCCGCCCTGGCCGTGCCGGGCGTGGCCCGGCTGACCGGGGCGCTGGGGCGGGCCGTGCACATCGAGCGGCCCCCGGCCGCGGACACGCTGCCGCGCGGCCACGTACGGGTGGAGCTGGCGACGGACCGCGGGCACCGCGCCCTGGACGTGGCGCTCGCGGTCCGTGCGGCGGTCGGTGACGCCCTGACGGACCACCCTTCGGTGGCCGTGCTGGTCACCGGGGTGGGCCTGGAGCCGGCCGGGCGGGGTTAGCGGGCGCGCGTCAGTCGCCGAGGCCCGCGAGGTCGCGCAGCCGTCGGCCCTGGGCGGCGCGTTCGGCGACGCGCTGCTGCTCGTACGTACGGTCCGCGGCGCCCTGGAGCAGCGCCTTGGTCTCGATGACCGCGTCGCGCGGCGCGGCGATGAGCGCGGCGGCGAGGTCCTTGGCCGCCGCGTCGAGCTGGTCCGCGGGCACGACGAGGTTGGCGAGGCCCACGCGCTCGGCCTCGTCCGCGTGGACGAACCGTCCGGTCGCGCAGATCTCCAGGGCGCGGGCATAGCCGACGAGCCCCACGAGCGGATGCGTGCCGGTGAGGTCGGGGACCAGGCCCAGGCTGGTCTCACGCATGGCGAACTGCACGTCGTCCGCCGCGATCCGCAGATCGCAGGCGAGCGCGAGCTGGAAACCCGCACCGATGGCATGGCCCTGGACGGCGGCGATGGACACGAGGTCGCTGCGCCGCCACCAGGTGAACGCCTCTTGGTACTCGGCGATGGTCGCGTCGAGAACGGCGTCCTCGCCGCGTGCCATGTCGAGGAAGGACGGCTCGCCGTCGAAACCCTCAGGCGTGAACGCCTGCCGGTCGAGGCCGGCGGAGAAGGACTTGCCCTCTCCGCGCAGCACCACGACGCGGACACTGCCCGGCAGCAGCCGACCTGCCTCGCTCAACGCCCTCCACAGCGCGGGAGATTGGGCGTTGCGCTTGGCCGGATTGGTCAGCGTCACCGTGGCGACGGCCTCGTCGATGGTGAGGCGTACGCCGTCCTTGTCGAGAACCGGTGCGAGCTCGCTGTCGGACGAAGCCATGAGGTGCCTCCGATGGGATGCAGTCGGGCCGGACGCATGGAAGCGCCCGTAAGTGACTGCACAGTAACCACCCGGCCGAACAGCCGACCGACCGGGTGGTCACCATCGGACCACTGGACAGCGTGCCGCCTGCTGTCAGCCGGCGGCGGCCTTCTTGCCACGCGTCGCCCCGCCGCGTCCCCGCAGCGTGACGCCGGACTCGCTGAGCATCCGGTGCACAAAGCCGTACGAACGGCCGGTCTCCTCGGCCAACGCCCGGATGCTCGCACCGCCGTCGTACTTCTTCTTCAGGTCTGCCGCGAGCTTGTCGCGCGCGGCGCCGGTAACCCGGCTGCCCTTCTTCAGAGTCTCGGCCACCCGTGCCTCCTCATGGGAAGTGCGCTCTGGACTTCTCATGATCACCCCTCCTGGGCTTCCTGGCCACCCATTCGGCAAGGTCCGTACGACGAGGTTTGCCGCTCCGTAAGCGGCGACCACGAGCGGAATTAACGATTCCGCACGCTGGATTTCCTGCGGCCGAACGGGTTGCGCGACGAACCGGCAGGTCAGCGCGGTGCACGTCGGAGAGGCGGGCCATACCCCGGCCCACCGGCAAAATCCGTGTATGCCACACCTCGGTACGAGGACAGCTCACACAGATGAGGGATCACGGATCGGCCGAATGATCCATACGCAGTGGATCAGTGGTTCGATCAAGCGGTGTGGACGTCCGGCACCGGTGCGACGGGCGCCGTCGCACCGGGCCGCGGCGGCTCAGGCGAGCGCGACGAGGTCGGCGTAGTCCTGGCCCCACAGGTCCTCGACGCCGTCCGGCAGCAGGATGATCCGCTCCGGCTGGAGGGCCTCGACCGCGCCCTCGTCGTGCGTGACGAGGACGACCGCGCCCTTGTAGGTGCGCAGCGCGCCGAGGATCTCCTCGCGGCTGGCCGGGTCGAGGTTGTTGGTGGGCTCGTCGAGCAGGAGGACGTTGGCCGAGGAGACGACCAGGGTCGCGAGCGCGAGACGGGTCTTCTCGCCGCCGGAGAGCACACCGGCCGGCTTGTCGACGTCGTCGCCGGAGAAGAGGAACGAGCCGAGCGTCTTGCGCACCTCGACCAGGTCCAGGTCGGGGGCGGCCGAGCGCATGTTCTCCAGGACCGTGCGCTCCGGGTCGAGGGTCTCGTGCTCCTGGGCGTAGTAGCCGAGCTTGAGGCCGTGGCCCTCGATGACCTGGCCGGTGTCGGGCTTCTCGGCGCCGCCCAGGAGGCGGAGCAGGGTGGTCTTGCCCGCGCCGTTGAGGCCGAGGATGACGACGCGCGAACCCTTGTCGATGGCCAGGTCGACGTCGGTGAAGATCTCCAGCGAGCCGTACGACTTCGACAGGCCCTCGGCCATGAGCGGCGTCTTGCCGCACGGTGAGGGCTCGGGGAAGCGCAGCTTGGCGACCTTGTCGCTCTGGCGCACCTCCTCCAGACCGGCGAGGAGCTTGTCCGCGCGGCGCGCCATGTTCTGCGCGGCGACGGTCTTGGTGGCCTTGGCGCGCATCTTGTCGGCCTGCGAGTGCAGGGCGGCGGCCTTCTTCTCGGCGTTCTGCCGCTCGCGCTTGCGGCGCTTCTCGTCGGACTCGCGCTGCTGCTGGTAGAGCTTCCAGCCCATGTTGTAGACGTCGATCGCGGAGCGGTTGGCGTCCAGGTAGAAGACCTTGTTGACGACCGTCTCGACGAGGTCGACGTCGTGGGAGATCACGATGAAGCCGCCGCGGTACGTCTTGAGGTAGTCGCGCAGCCAGACGATCGAGTCGGCGTCGAGGTGGTTGGTCGGCTCGTCAAGGAGGAGCGTGTCGGCGTCCGAGAAGAGGATGCGGGCCAGCTCGATGCGGCGGCGCTGACCGCCGGAGAGCGTGTGCAGGGGCTGGCCGAGCACGCGGTCGGGGAGGTTGAGCGCGGCGGCGATCGTGGCGGCCTCGGCCTCGGCGGCGTACCCGCCCTTGGTGAGGAACTCCGTCTCCTGGCGCTCGTACTTCTTCAGGGCCTTCTCGCGGGTGGCGCCCGAGCCGTTCGCGATGCGCTCCTCGTTCTCGCGCATCTTGCGGATCAGTACGTCGAGTCCGCGCGCGGAGAGGATGCGGTCGCGGGCGAGCACGTCGAGGTCGCCGGTGCGGGGGTCCTGCGGGAGGTAGCCGACCTCTCCGGAGCGGGCGATCGTGCCGGCGGCGGGGATGCCCTCACCTGCGAGGCACTTGGTGAGGGTGGTCTTGCCCGCTCCGTTGCGGCCGACGAGGCCGATGCGGTCGCCCTTCGCGATGCGGAAGGTGGCGTTCTCGATGAGGATGCGGGCGCCGGCGCGCAGCTCGATGCCGGAAGCGGTGATCACGGGTTTCTCCAGAAGCAGAGTGGACGGCGAGAGGGACGACTGGGGTACTCGGGACCGGGGTCTATGCCGTCCAACTGAGGAGAGGAGCTGCCATGGCAGCCAGTCTAACGGGCCACCGCAACTAGTTTTCCGGGCGACCATCGCCCCGGAAGGGCCGCTCGCCCTCCCCGTTGCCCAGGGGGGTGCGGCCCGGAACGATTCTTCCGTAGTCGTCCACCGCGACGACCTGCGCGGTCCAGGGGGTGGCCGGGCCCGCGCAGGGCTGGGCGATCAGGAGGGCGTCGCCGCGGCGCACGGAGCGCGCCGGTTCGAAGGCGCAGCCGGGGCGGGCGGGCAGCACCCAGCGCAGGTCGCCGTCGGCGGTGCGGTAGGCGGCGATGCGGTGCGGGGTGACGACGGCCAGCATGCGGGCGTCCGGGGTGAGCGGCTGGAGGACGCCGGCGCCGCCGCGCGCGGCCGGGGTGCGCAGCCAGTCGGCGCCGCCGGGGACGGCGCGGTGCCAGCGCACGGAGCCGCCGTCGGCGCGCGCGGTGTCGGTGACCAGGCCGTCGCTCCAGAGCGCGAAGGCGTGGCCCGGAGCGGCCAGGACCGTGACGGGACGGCGGCCCTCGCGCGCGTACGTCCAGCGCGTGGCGCCGCTCTTCGTGTCGTACGCCTGCACGGCCCCGCCCCGCGTGCGCACCCCGGGGTCCACGGCGGCGTTTTCGCCCGCCACGCGCGCGTGGACGGTGAGGCGGTCTCCGTAGGGGGCGGGCCGCGCGTGGTGGGCGGCCGTGACGAGGGGCACCGCGAGCAGCGCGAGGGCCACGGGGAGCACGATCCGGGCGCCGCGGGGGAGGTACGCGGCGGCCCGCGCGGCCGTCGCGCCGTCCGGCCGGTCGGGCGCCGGGAGCGGGGGGCGGCTGGCCTCGGGTGCCGGGAGCGGGTGACCGGCGGTCGTCGTCGCGGGTGCGGGACCGGCGGTCGTCGTCGCGGGTGCGTGGCCCGTCGTCGGGCGCGGGCGCGTGGTCGTCCGGAGCGGGTGTGTGGTCATGACGCCCCCCTTCGGTGCCCCTGCCCATGGATCAGGCGCAGAGCGTAGCCGCGGGGGTCGGGGCGGCCGCCGCATCGCGGGGCGACACGGCGCGGGGAGCGGCCCGCGTCCCCCGTTCGGACCTCCGTCCGGCGCCCAGCGGGGTCCGGCATATCAGGATGAAGTGGCCGATAGCTCGGTGCGGGGCGACGGGTGTCGTCCCGGATGCGCGGCAGAGCAGAGGGGTGCGCCCATGCAGTTCGACGACGACGCCGATCTGGACACCTCCGAGGTCCAGGATGTGCGCGGCAGTCGGATCCCCGGCGGCAGGGCCACCGTGGGCGGCGGCATCGCCGGCCTCATCGCGCTGGTCCTCGGCCTCTTCTTCGGCGTGGGGCCCGAGCAGCTCGGGCTGTCCTCCGGCAACGACGAGCCGGCCGCGTCCTCCTCCTCGCTCGCGCAGGTGCAGCAGAGCTGCCGCACCGGACAGGACGCGAACACGAAGGACGACTGCCGCATCGTGGCGGTGGTCAACAGCGTCCAGGACTTCTGGCGCCCCGAGTTCCGGCGCAGGAACGCCTCGTACTCCCCCGCGCAGACCGTCCTGTTCAGCAACCGCGTGGGCACCGCCTGCGGCACCGCGTCGTCGGCGGTCGGGCCGTTCTACTGCCCCGGCGACCGGAAGGTCTATCTGGACCTCGGGTTCTTCGACGAGCTGCGCACGAAGTTCGGCTCCACCGGCGGGCCCTTCGCGCAGGCGTACGTCGTGGCGCACGAGTACGGGCACCACGTGCAGAACCTGATGGGGACCCTGCAGCGCTCCCAGGACGGGCGCACCGGGCGCGACAGCAACGCGGTCAAGGTCGAGCTGCAGGCCGACTGCTACGCCGGGGTCTGGGCGCGGCACGCGACCCGCACCCCGGACGACCGCACGGGCAAGCCGCTGCTCAGCAGCCTCGACGACGCGGACATCCGGGACGGCCTGGACGCGGCGGCCGCGGTGGGCGACGACCGCATCCAGGAGAAGTTCCAGGGCCGCGTGACCCCCGAGTCCTGGACGCACGGCTCGGCCGAGCAGCGCCAGCAGTGGTTCTACCAGGGCTACCGCACCGGCGACATGGGCCAGTGCAACACCTTCCGCTAGCGGCGCGGCCCCCGGGGCCGTCCCCTCACTCGCCGCCGGTGTGCACCTGGAAGGCGGCGCGGCGCACGGCCTTGGCGAGCGCCGGGTCCGGGTGGGCTGCGGCGAGGGCGACCAGGACCTGGACGGTGCGGGGGTGCCCGGCGCGGCGCACCTCGTCGAGCAGGGCGGGCACGGTCGGCTGGACCGCCGACTCCAGGTGCCGGACGAGGATCTGGGCCTCGCCGTGGTCCGCGACGGCCGCCGCGGTGTCGATCCACAGCCAGGTGGACTCCTCGCGGGTCAGCACGAAGTGGACGTCCTCCGGGTCGGTGCCCTCCTGCTCGGCGAGCCACAGCAGGGCGTAGGGACGCAGCGAGACCTCGTCGACGACGGCCCTGACCTCGGCCTCGGCCGGCGCGCCGACCACCCGCAGCGCCTCGAAGGCGAGGCCGCGCAGCAGGGCGTCCTCGCCGCGGGCGGCGGCGAGCAGGTCGGTGACGGCGCTGCCCACGGTGCGGGCGGCGAGCCAGGCGCGGTACTCGGCGCGCGCCGCGTTGGGACGCAGGCGGGCGCAGCCGCGCAGCATGTCCTCGGCGGACTGCTCGATGTGCCCGGCGGGGCTCTGCGCGGCGACGCAGATCTGCTCCAGCTTGACCCAGACCGCCCAGCTGCCGAGCGGGGTCAGCGTGGCCTGCCCGTCGGCGCAGGTCAGCGCGCCGACGGCGGCGAGGCCGTGCAGGGCCCAGTCCAGGAGGGCGGGCAGCGGGGCGTCCTCGGGGCCCGCGGCGGGCTCGGGCTGCGGGCCGTAGGGGATCTCGCAGCGCTCGGTGCGCAGTTCGGTGACGCGCTGGTCCAGGAGGTCGAGCAGCTGGGGCACGGGGACGGGGCCGGCGGACAGCTGCAGGAAGGACAGGACCTGCGGCATCGCCTCGACGGCCTCGGCGACCGCCGCGGGGGCGAGCGCGTCGGGCGCCGGGTGGGCCAGCGACCAGGCGTCGAAGAGGGCGACCCAGCCGCGCAGGACGGCGCTGTCGTCACGGTCCCAGGCGTGCAGCCGCCAGCCGGGGCGGGCGCTGTCGCCGTGCACCTCGACGAGGCCCGCGAGGCGTGCGGTGTCCCAGTCGGCGCGGACCTGACCGGGGGTCAGCCCCAGCTCGGCGGCGGCCCGTTCGGCCGTGGTGTCGGACAGCGTGCCCTTGCCGTCGGGCGTCGCGCCGCCGCGGCCGGGGCCCGGTCGCAGGGCGGCGTCGGCCCAGCGGGCGACCCGCACGGCGTCGGCGAGTCCGGCGCGCGCTCCCCGGGCCAGCTCCGCGGGCGCGGGCGTGCCCTCGGGGGGACGGGGCGCGGGACGGCGCGCACGGCGGTCGCTCACCGCGCCGGGGGTGGCGGACAGGGGCCGCGCGGGGTCGCGCGGGGTCTCTCCTCGCTTTTCGGCCCTCGGGTGGGGCGCGCGGACAAGTCGGAGCCTGGAGTCGCGCGGGGTACGGGACGTCACAGGGGCAGTCTTCCTGTTGACGGTCGGAAAACCCAAACGGAATGACGACGGCGGCCCGTGGGACACCGTGTGCGAGGGGTCGAAGCGGCGTACGAAAGGCGGGTCGAACAGTCACACAAGAGGGGTGAGGAAGCGGCGCAGCGCCTCTTCGTACCCCGCCGGGTCGGCGTTCCACATGGCGCCGTGCGGCGCGTCCTCGACGGTGTGCAACGTGACCAGCTCCGGGCGCTGTTCGGCCAGCCGGCGGGAGAGGTCCCAGGGCGCCACGACGTCGTCGGGACCGTGCACCAGGAGGGTCGGGACCTTGAGCACCGCGGGGTCCGCGGCCTCCAGGATGCGGTCGCCGCGCAGACCGGTGCGGCCCTGGGCCGCACGGACCGCAAGCGGAAGGAGCGGTCCCGGGGTGCGTCGGGCGGCGGCGAGGGCGCGCAGGGTCGTCTCCCAGCTCAGCACCGGGGAGTCGAGAACGAGCCCGCTGACGCGTTCGCGCAGCGCCGAGTGCGCGGCGGCGTGCAGACACATGGCGGCGCCGGTGGACCAGCCGTGCAGGACGACGCGCTCGGCGCCGTAGCGCACGGCGTAGCGGATCGCGGCGTCCAGGTCGCGCCACTCCGTCTCGCCGAGGTGGCCGAGGCCGTCCGGGGAGCGGGGCGCGCCGAGGTCGCCGCGGTAGGCGAGGGAGAGCACGGGGACCTGGAGGCGGCGCAGGAAGTCCATGACGACCATGGGGTGCTCCCGGGTGGTGCCCAGGCCGTGCACGGCGATCACCCAGGTGTCCCGGGCGCCGGGCACGAACCACGCGGGCAGCGCGCCGAGTTCGCCGGGGATGTCGACGTCCGCGTGGTCGATGCCGAGCGCGGCGTGCGGGTCGCCGATGTACACCTGCGGGGTGAGCCAGGCCCGCGCGCCCGGTTCCAGGGAGCCGTGGGTGACGGATTCGAGGCGGCGCACGACGGTGTCGGCCTCGTGCGGGGCGGACTCCAGGACGGGGCCGACGATCGCGTGCGTGCCGTTGCCGCTGAGGCCGTAGGTGCCGGGGCGCAGGCTCGCGAAGGCGCGGGTCAGGGTGACCTGGCCCGCGGCCGTGGCGTGCACGGTCAGGCGGGGCTCGGTGGGCAGGGGGCGGCCCGCGGGGGCCTTCAGCGCGGCGTCGCTGGCGAAGCGGCCCGCCGCGACGGCGGCCGCGCCGAGGGCGGCGACTCCTGTGGCTACGGTTACGGCTGCTGCCGTCGCTTTGGCTGGGCGCACGGCTCCAGTGTCCGGGGCGTGGGCGGAGCAGGCCAGTGGGCGGGGGCCGGTGGGTGGTCGGGCGCCGCGCCGCGGGCGCCGCCCGGCCCCCGTGCCTCAGGCCTTCCGCTGTCCGTACCCCCGCAGCTTCCGCTCCGCTTCGTCGAGCTGCTCCGGGGTGAGGAGGGTCGGCGTGAGGGAGGGGACGGCGCTGGCGGTGAGCCAGAGGCGGGACATCCATTCCAGTTGGGCCGTGCGGTCGTACGCCTGGGACAGGCTGTCTCCGTAGGTGACGGTTCCGTGGTTCTGGAGCAGGCATCCGGTGCGGTCCCGCAGGGCGTGGAGCATGTTCTCGGCCAACTCGTCCGTGCCGTACAGCGCGTACGGCGCGACGCGGACCGGGCCGCCGAGGACGCCGGCCATGTAGTGGACCCCCGGCAGCTCCGGGACCAGCATGGACACGGCCGTGGCGTGCACCGCGTGGGTGTGGACCACGGCTCCCGCGTCGGTGCGGCGGTAGATCGCGAGGTGCAGGGGCAGCTCGCTGGTCGGTGAGAGGTCGCCGACGAGGCGGCGCCCTTCGAGGTCGACGCCGACCACGTCCTCGGGCCGCAACGCGTCGTAGGGGACCCCGCTCGGGGTGACCAGGACCGTGTCCCCGACCCGTACCGAGACATTGCCCGAGGTGCCGACGACGAGGCCGTCCTTCACCGTCCTGCGGGCCGTCCCGACCAGCTCCTGCCAGGCCTGTCCGATCGCGTCCCGTGCCGTGTCGCGCGCCGTGCCCTGCCGTTGCTCAGTCATGCGGTGATCCTGCCAGCCGGACGCTGCGCACTGTAGGGCGGAGCACAGGACTCCGGAAGCTCGTATATGGGCATACATCACCCTCTGACGATGATTGGCCTGTGATCGACCGGGATCGGATGACCTTCCAGTACTCTCTGGGAGATTTGCCGTGCACGTCGCGATCCGGGGGGAAAAATGGCTCGTGATCAGCAATCGTCCCGTCGGCGCACCCGCCTCATCACGGCATCCGTGGCGGCTGTGGCCATCGGGGGCACCGCCCTCGCCGAGATTCCGGTTTCGGCTGCGGGCAAGCCTCGGGGGCACGATGTGTCCTCGCACCAGAAGCACGTCAACTGGAAGAAGGCCAAGAGCAAGGGCGCACGGTTCGTCTACGTGAAGGCGACCGAGTCGCACACGTACCGGAACCCGTACTTCACCCAGCAGTACAACGGCTCCCGCAACGCCGGCCTGATCCGCGGCGCGTACCACTTCGCGGTGCCGAGCAAGTCGTCCGGCCGCACCCAGGCCCGGTACTTCCTGAGCCACGGCGGCCGCTGGAGCGCGGACGGCTGGACGCTGCCGCCCGCGCTCGACATCGAGCACAATCCGTACAGCTCGCGCAGGTGCTACGGCATGAGCAAACGCGGAATGGTGCACTGGATCAAGTCCTTCAGCAACGAGGTCAAGCGGCAGACGGGCCGCCGCCCGGTGATCTACACGACCACCAGGTGGTGGAACGACTGCACCGGCGGCAGCCGGGCCTTCGCGGCGAACCACGCCCTGTGGCTGGCGCGCTGGTCGGCGTCGGCCGGGTCCATGCCCAGGGGCTGGGCGTACTGGACGTTCTGGCAGCACGACAACGGCGGTCGCCTGCCGGGTGACCAGAATCTCTTCAATGGCTCGATGAAGCAGCTGAAACGGTTCGCCCGGGGGTAGCCGCCAGGTGGCGGAACCCGACACTCCGCCCAGATTTCGGGCCTCGCGCCGTCGCTCCGTACGATCTTCGTCAGGCACCTGATGAATGCGGAGTGGCGGCACTCCACTTCGGGTCACTGCACGGCCCGACCCAGTTCACTTTCCGTTCACCCAGGTTGCCTACGTTCCACATGCCACTGACGTCCAACAGAAGCCTGGGTAAATGGAACACATCACGCTTCTCCTCGGGATCGTGATCGTTACCGCTCTCGTGTTCGATTTCACGAACGGTTTCCACGACACTGCCAACGCGATGGCGACGACCATCTCGACCGGCGCTCTGAAGCCCAAGACGGCGGTGGCCATGTCCGCCGTGCTCAACCTCGTCGGCGCCTTCCTCTCCGTAGAGGTCGCCAAGACGATCTCCGGCGGCATCGTCAACGAGGACGGCCTCAAGACAGAGGTCATCTTCGCCGCGCTCGTCGGCGCGATCCTCTGGAATCTGCTGACCTGGCTGGTGGGCCTGCCCTCCAGTTCCTCCCACGCGCTCTTCGGCGGCCTCATCGGCGCCGCGGTCATGTCGATGGGCTGGTCGTCGATCAACGGCGGCACCGTCGTGACCAAGGTCCTGATCCCCGCCATAGCGGCGCCGATCGTGGCCGGCCTCGCCGCGACGCTGGCCACGCGCCTCACGTACCGCATCGGCCGCAACACCGACACCAAGGCCACCGCCAAGGGCTACCGCGCGGGCCAGATCGCCTCCGCGGGCCTCGTCTCGCTGGCCCACGGCACGAACGACGCGCAGAAGACCATGGGCATCATCACGCTCGCCCTGGTCACCGGCGGTGTCCTCAACCCCGGCGCCAACCCCCCGATGTGGGTCATCGTCTCGGCCGGTGTCGCCATCGCGCTCGGCACCTACCTCGGCGGCTGGCGCATCATCCGCACCATGGGCAAGGGCCTCACCGACCTCCAGCCGCAGCAGGGCTTCGCCGCCCAGACCAGCGCCGCGACGGTCATCCTGGCCTCCTCCCACCTGGGCTTCTCGCTCTCCACCACGCAGTCCTGCTCCGGCGCCGTGATGGGCGCGGGCCTCGGCCGCAAGGGCGGCGTGGTCCGCTGGTCGACCGCGACCCGGATGTTCATCGCGTGGGGCCTGACCCTGCCGGCCGCCGGTCTGGTCGGCGCGGGCGCCGAGTTCCTCACCAAGCAGGGCCCCTGGGGCATCGCGGTCACCGCCGCGATCCTCGTCGGCGGCTCGGCCGTGATCTGGGCGCTCTCGCGACGCGACGCCATCGACCACACGAACGTCACCGACGACGAGATCCGGCAGGGCGGCGACACCACGGGCGCCGAGCCCGCGGGCGTCGTGACCACCGCGATCGCCGCCGTCACCCCGCCCCCGGTGGGCACGGTCGCGGCCGCCACGGCCGCCTCCGACGACCCGGTCAAGGCCACCACGGCCCCGACCACGACCACGACCGGCGCCATGGCGGACCCCGCCCGGCCCGCGACGGTGTAAGGACGCATCAGCATGAGCATCGACTGGGCAGCTCTCGGCTCCGTCTTCGGAGTCAGCCTCGCGGTGACGGTGGCCCTCGTGGGCCTGTTCACCCTCGGCATCGTCGGCCTCTCCAAGCAGGAGACGGCGGCCGCCTCGGGCGGCGGCTCCGCCACGCTGGCGCGCACCGGCGCGTATGCCTGCTTCGCGCTGTGCCTGGCGGCGGTGGCGTACGGGATCTATCTGATCGTCGCCTGACGACCGGAGCACTCGGGTGGGGCGCGGGGCGTGCGAACGCCGCGCGCCCCACCGTCGTATGTGGGGCTCCGCACACTCTCCCGTCGCAGGTCAACGGCGAGTTGACGGGCGTTCGCGGGGCGTGGTGGACTGCCCGGGCCAACTACGGCGGCAGAAGAGGAAGCCGGTGCGAATCCGGCGCGGTCCCGCCACTGTCACCGGGGAGACGCTCCCCGGAAGCCAGGAACTCTCGCCGCCGCATCACGTCGAACCAGGGCGCGGACACCCTGAGTGAGGACATATCGCCATGCTCGGCCGCCCGGTGCCGCTTCCCTTCCTGAGTACGCGTTCTCTCCTCAGTACGGCTGCGGGCTGAGCCCATGAGTGCCGATCGCGACTTCGCGTACGGCGCCGCCGCCGGACTCCTCGGCGACCTGCTCCTCGGCGATCCCCGCCGCGGGCATCCGGTCGCCGCGTTCGGGCGTGCGGCCGCCGCCGTCGAGCGGGTGCTCTGGCGCGACCACCGCGGACGGGGCGCGCTGCACGCCGTGGTGTGCGCCGGAGGCGCGGCGGGCGCCGCCGCCCTCGCCTCTTCTCTCGTACGCCGCTCCCGTGCCGGATCCGTGGCGCTGACCGCCGCCGCGACCTGGTCCGTGGTCGGCGGGACCTCGCTGGGCCGGGAGGCGCGGGCCGTCGCCGGCGCGCTGGAGGCCGGGGACATCGAGGTCGCGCGCGAGCGGCTGCCGCATCTGTGCGGGCGGGATCCGCAGGCGCTGGACGCCGACGGGATCGCGCGGGCCGTCGTGGAGTCCGTCGCCGAGAACACCTCCGACGCGGTCGTCGGGGCGCTCGTGTGGGGCGCGATCGGCGGGGTTCCCGGGCTCGTCGGGTTCCGGGCCGTCAACACGCTGGACGCCATGGTGGGCCACAAGTCGCCCCGGTACCGGCGGTACGGCTGGGCCTCCGCCCGGCTGGACGATGCCATGGGATGGCCGGGGGCACGGCTGACCGCCGCGCTGGCCGTGCTCGCCGGGGACGCGCCCGCCGGGGCGGTGCGGGCGTGGCGGGCGGACGCCCGCAAGCACCCGAGCCCCAACGCCGGACCCGTCGAGGCCTCCTTCGCGGGGGCGTTGGGCGTTCGGCTCGGGGGGACGCTGTCCTATGGGGGTCGGGTCGAGCATCGTCCCGACCTGAACCCGGAGGGGCGCGAGGTGCGGGTGGGGGACATCGAACGAGCCGTGCGGCTGTCCCGGCACGTGAGCTGGCTGGCGCTCGGCGTCGCCGTCGCCGCCCGATCGACTCAGCGGAAGAAGGGCCCTACCTCATGAGCGGTGGACTGCTGGTCGCCGGGACCACCTCCGATGCCGGGAAGAGCGTCGTCACCGCCGGGATCTGCCGGTGGCTGGCGCGCAAGGGCGTGTCCGTCGCGCCGTTCAAGGCACAGAACATGTCCCTCAACTCCTTCGTCACGCGCGAGGGCGCCGAGATCGGGCGGGCGCAGGCCATGCAGGCGCAGGCCGCCCGCGTCGAGCCCAGCGCGCTGATGAACCCCGTACTGCTCAAGCCGGGCAGCGACCGCTCCAGCCAGGTCGTCCTCATGGGCAAGCCGGTGGGCGAGATGAGCGCGCGCGGCTACCACGGGGGGCGCCAGGCGGCGCTGCTCGACACCGTCGTGGGCTGCCTGGAGGAGCTCCGGAGCACCTACGACGCCGTGATCTGCGAGGGCGCGGGCAGCCCCGCCGAGATCAATCTGCGGCGCACCGACATCGTGAACATGGGCATCGCGCGGGCCGCCCGCTTCCCCGTGCTCGTGGTCGGGGACATCGACCGGGGCGGGGTGTTCGCCTCGTTCTTCGGGACCACCGCGCTGCTGAGCGCGGCCGACCAGGAGCTGGTCGCCGGATACCTGGTGAACAAGTTCCGGGGCGACGTCTCACTGCTCGAACCGGGCCTGGACATGCTGGAGGGCCTCACCGGGCGGCGTACCTACGGCGTGCTGCCGTTCCGGCACGGGCTCGGCATCGACGAGGAGGACGGCCTGCGGGTGTCCCTGCGGGGCGCCGTCCGGGAGTCCGCCGTCGCGCCGCCGGTCGGCGAGGACGTGCTGCGGGTCGCCGTGTGCGCGGTCCCGCTGATGTCCAACTTCACGGACGTCGACGCGCTGGCCGCCGAGCCGGGTGTCGTCGTGCGGTTCGTGGACCGGGCCGAGGAACTCGTCGACGCCGACCTGGTCGTGGTGCCGGGTACGCGCGGGACCGTGCGCGCCCTGGAGTGGCTGCGCGAGCGCGGACTCGCGGACGCCCTCGCGCGCCGCGCCGCCGAGGGCAGGCCCGTGCTCGGGATCTGCGGCGGCTTCCAGGTGCTCGGCGAGCACATCGAGGACGAGGTCGAGTCGCGGGCCGGATCGGTGACCGGGCTCGGGCTGCTGCCGGTGCGGGTGCGGTTCGCCCGCGAGAAGACCCTCGCCCGGCCGGTGGGCGAGGCCCTCGGCGAGCGGGTCGAGGGGTACGAGATCCATCACGGCGTCGCCGACGTCACGGGCGGGGAGCCGTTCCTGGACGGCTGCCGGGTCGGCGAGGTGTGGGGCACGCACTGGCACGGGTCGCTGGAGAGCGACGCGTTCCGGCGCCGTTTCCTCACCGAGGTCGCCCGCGCCGCGGGCCGCCGCTTCGTGCCCGCGCCCGACACCGGTTTCGGCACGCTGCGCGAGGAGCAGCTCGACCTGCTGGGTGACCTGATCGAAGAACACGCGGACACGGACGCGCTGTTGGGCCTGATCGAGAACGGCGTGCCGGGGGGCCTGCCGTTCATCGCGCCCGGAGCGCCGCCCACGCCGCCCTCAGCAAAAACAGCAGGAACAGCAGGAACAGCAGCAGCACCGGAACGTGCCAAGGAGGCCCTGTGAGTACCCCGTACCCGTTCACCGCCCTCGTCGGGCAGGACGACCTGCGGCTCGCGCTCTTGCTGAACGCCGTCTCGCCCGCCGTCGGCGGCGTGCTCGTGCGGGGCGAGAAGGGCACCGCCAAGTCCACCGCCGTACGCGCCCTCTCGGCGCTTCTGCCGGAGGTGCCGGTCGTCGCCGGGTGCCGCTTCTCGTGCGACCCCGCCGCCGCCGACCCCGACTGCCCCGACGGACCGCACGAGTCGGGCGGGGACACCGCGCGGCCCGCCCGCATGGTGGAGCTGCCCGTCGGCGCCTCGGAGGACCGGCTCGTCGGCGCCCTCGACATCGAGCGGGCGCTCGCGGAGGGCGTGAAGGCCTTCGAGCCCGGTCTGCTCGCCGACGCGCACCGCGGGATCCTCTACGTCGACGAGGTCAACCTCCTCCACGACCACCTGGTCGACCTCCTGCTCGACGCGGCCGCGATGGGCGCCTCGTACGTCGAGCGCGAGGGCGTGTCCGTGCGGCACGCCGCGCGTTTCCTGCTCGTCGGCACGATGAACCCCGAAGAGGGCGAGCTGCGGCCGCAGTTGCTCGACCGGTTCGGGCTGACCGTCGAGGTGGCCGCGTCCCGCGAGACCGACCAGCGCGTCGAGGTGGTGCGACGGCGCCTCGCGTACGACGACGACCCCGAGGGGTTCGCGGGACGCTGGGCCGGGGACGAGGCCGCGCTGCGGGCGCGCGTGGTGGCGGCGCGTGCGCTGCTCCCCCAGGTCGTCCTGGGCGACGCGGCCCTGCGGCAGATCGCAGCGACCTGCGCGGCGTTCGAGGTCGACGGGATGCGCGCGGACATCGTGATGGCACGCACGGCGACGGCGCTGGCCGCCTGGGCGGGGCGTACCGACGTGCAGAGCGAGGACGTGCGGCAGGCCGCGCTGCTCGCGCTGCCGCACCGCAGGCGCCGCAACCCCTTCGACGCGCCGGGCCTGGACGAGGACAAGCTCGACGAGACGCTGGAGGAGTCGCGCGAGGACGACGCCCCCGAGGGGGACGACGACCCCGACGGCGGCGGTCCGGACGGCGGCGGTCCGGACGGCGGCGGTCCGGACGGCGGCGGTCCCGGTGGCGGGCAGCCCCCGGCCGACGGCCCCGAGTCCCCCGAACTGCCCTCCCAGAGCCAGGGCCCGGACCCCGAGGAGGCACCGGCCCCGCAGGAGCCCGCGCCGGCGCCGGGCGCTCCGTCCGCCGCCGCCGAGCAGCAGGCCGTACGCGCCTCCGAGCCCTTCCGCACGAAGATGCTGAGCGTGCCCGGGATCGGCGAGGGAGCGGCCGGGCGGCGCTCGCGCGCCCGCACCGAGCACGGCCGCACGACGGGGTCGCGGCGGCCGCAAGGGGCCCTCACCAAGCTGCACCTGGCGGCGACCGTGCAGGCCGCGGCCCCGCACCAGAAGGCGCGCGGGCGCTCCGGCGCCGGGCTCGTCGTACGCCGTGACGATCTGCGGCAGGCGACGCGCGAGGGGCGCGAGGGCAACCTCGTGCTGTTCGTCGTGGACGCCTCGGGGTCGATGGCGGCGCGGCAGCGGATGAGCGCCGTCAAGGGCGCCGTCCTCTCGCTGCTCCTCGACGCCTACCAGCGGCGCGACAAGGTGGGTCTGGTGACCTTCCGGGGCACGCAGGCCGAGGTGGCGCTGCCGCCGACGTCGTCGGTGGACGCGGCCGCGGCCCGCCTCGAATCGCTGCCGACCGGCGGCCGTACGCCGCTCGCGGCGGGCCTGCTGAAGGCGCATGACGTGCTGCGCGTCGAGCGGCTGCGGGATCCGGCGCGGCGGCCCCTGGTGGTCGTGGTGACGGACGGGCGGGCGACCGGGGGCGTCGAGCCGGTGGCCCAGGCGGGGCGCGCGGCGCGGCTGTTCGCGTCCGAGGGCGTCGCCTCCGTCGTCGTGGACTGCGAGTCGGGTTACGTACGCCTGGGCCTGGCGGGCCGGTTGGCGGGCGAGCTCGGCGGGACGGCCGTGACGCTGGACGAGCTGCGGGCGGACTCGATCGCCGGCCTCGTCAAGGACGTACAGGGAATCAACTCGCCTTCGAGGAGGGCCGCTTAATGCCGCAGGGACAGCCGAGCGTCGTGCCGGACGACGGGCTCACGACGCGGCAGCGCCGCAACCGTCCGCTGGTCTTCGTGCACACGGGCATCGGCAAGGGCAAGTCGACGGCCGCGTTCGGGCTCGCGCTGCGGGCCTGGAATCAGGGCTGGCCGATCGGCGTCTTCCAGTTCGTGAAGTCGGCGAAGTGGAAGGTCGGCGAGGAGAACGCGCTGAAGGTGCTCGGCGCCTCCGGCGAGGGCGGCACGGTCGCCTGGCACAAGATGGGCGAGGGCTGGTCGTGGATCCAGCGCGCCCCCGCCGAGGGCGAGTTGACCAACGAGGACAAGGCCCGCGAGGGCTGGGAGCAGGTCAAGCGGGACCTCGCCGAGGAGACGTACAAGCTGTACGTCCTCGACGAGTTCGCCTACCCGCTGCACTGGGGCTGGATCGACACCGACGAGGTCGTGGAGGTGCTGCGGAACCGCCCCGGCACCCAGCACGTGGTCATCACCGGGCGCAACGCGCCCCAGCCGCTGATCGACTTCGCCGACCTGGTGACGGACATGTCCAAGGTCAAGCACCCCATGGACGCCGGACAGAAGGGTCAGAGGGGCATCGAGTGGTAGCTCGCCTCGTCATCGCGGCGCCGTCGTCGGGCAGCGGCAAGACGACCGTCGCGACGGGCCTGATGGCCGCCTTCTCGGCGGCCGGGCTCGCGGTGTCCCCGCACAAGGTCGGGCCCGACTACATCGACCCCGGCTACCACGCGCTGGCGACCGGGCGGCCGGGACGCAACCTCGACGCGTACCTGTGCGGGCCCGACCTGGTCGCGCCGCTGTTCGCACACGGCGCCGCCGGGTGCGACCTCGCCGTGGTCGAGGGCGTGATGGGGATGTACGACGGGGCGGCGGGGCAGGGCGAACTGGCCTCCACGGCGCATGTCGCGAAGCTGCTGCGGGCGCCGGTCGTGCTGGTCGTCGACGCGTCCTCGCAGTCGCGGTCGGTGGCGGCGCTCGTGCACGGCTTCGCGTCCTGGGACCCCGAGGTGCGGGTCGCGGGCGTCGTCCTCAACAAGGTCGGCTCCGACCGGCACGAGGCGCTGCTGCGGGAGGCGCTGGACGAGTCAGGGGTGCCGGTGTTCGGCGCCCTGCGCCGCGCCGCCCCCGTGCAGACGCCCTCGCGGCACCTGGGGCTCGTGCCGGTCGCCGAGCGGCGGACCGAGGCGGTCGAGTCGGTGGCCGCGCTGGCGGCGCGCGTACGGGAGGGGTGCGACCTCGACGCGCTGCTCGCCCTGGCCCGCAGCGCGCCGTCCCTGCCGGGCGAGGCCTGGGACCCCCGCGCGGCGCTCGGCCGGGCGCCGGGTTCGTCCGCGGACACCGGACGGGCCGAGAACGCGCCGGACGGGGCGGGGAAGCCCGTCGTCGCCGTCGCCGGCGGGGCCGCCTTCACCTTCTCGTACGCCGAGCACGCCGAGCTGCTCACCGCCGCCGGGGCCGAGGTCGTCCCCTTCGACCCCCTGCACGACGAGCACCTGCCCGACGGGACCGCCGGGCTGGTCGTCGGGGGCGGCTTCCCCGAGGTGTACGCGCCCGAGCTGTCCGCCAACGAGCGGCTGCGGAAGACCGTGGCCGAGCTCGCGCTGTCCGGGGCGCCCGTGGCCGCCGAGTGCGCGGGGCTGCTCTACCTCTCCCGTGAGCTGGACGGGAAGCCGATGTGCGGGGTCCTCGACGCCGAGGCGCGGATGTCGGAGCGGCTGACGCTGGGCTACCGCGAGGCCGTCGCCGTCTCGGACAGCGTGCTCGCGCCGGCGGGGACGCGGATGCGGGGGCACGAGTTCCACCGCACGGTCATGGAGCCGGGGGCCGGTCCCGCGCCCGCGTGGGGCCTGCACCGGCCGGAGCGGCGCGTCGAGGGCTTCGTCCAGCAGAACGTGCACGCCAGCTATCTGCACACGCACTGGGCGTCGGAGCCGGGCGTCGCGCGCCGGTTCGTCGAGGGCTGCGCGCCGTGACCACGGGGGGCGGCTCAGCCCGCGAGGCCCACCACGAGCCAGATGAACGCCGCGCCCGCCACCGTGCACAGCAGGGTGGAGCGCGCGGGGTGGTCGTGGTGCGCCTCGGGCAGGATCTCGGCCGCCGCGAGATAGAGCAGCGCGCCGCCGAAGAACCCGAGATAGCCGCCGAGCAGTTGCTCCGGAATGGTGAAGAGCAGGGTCGACGCGGCGCCCACCACCGGGGCCGCCGCGTCCGCGAACAGCATCGCGACCGCCTTGCGGCGGGCGTTCCCGTACAGGCTCGTGATCGTGTACGTGTTGAAGCCGTCCGCGAAGTCGTGCGCGACGACGGCGAGCGCCACGGCCGTGCCCATGCCGCCGCCGACCTGGAAGGCGGCACCGATCGCGATGCCGTCCATGACGCTGTGCCCGACCATCGCGGCGGCGGCCGTGAGGCCCACCTCGGGGACGCGTCCGTTCTCGTGCTCGTCGGCGCCGTGCGCGGCCTGCCGCCCCGCGAGCAGGTGTTCCACCAGATGGGCGACGAGAAAGCCCGCCACGAACAGCAGCAGGGCCGCCGGTACGCCGAACACCGGGCCGCCCGCGGCCTCCAGCGCCTCCGGCAGCAGGTCGAGGCCGACGACGCCGAGCATCAGGCCGCCCGCGAGCCCCAGGACGAGGTGGCGCCGGTCGGTGACCCGCTGGGCCGTCCAGCCGCCCACCAGGGTCATCAGGAAGGCGCCGAGCGCCACGAACACCGCCATGGCCCCTTGCTATCCGATTGACCCCGTGCCCCGCACGTCCGGCCCGCCCCTCACGCCCCTGTCTCACTCGTACGAAAGGATCCGCTCCATGGCCGACTCCGCTGCCGGAAAGGTGCCGTCCACCGAGGACGCCGTTCTCGTCGTCGGCGTCGGCGCCTGCGCGGACGCCTCCGTGGCGGAGGTGCTCGGCCTCGTGCGGGACGCGGTCCGCGAGACGGGCCTGACCGAACGGGCGGTCGCCGAGCTGGCGACGGTCGACGTGAAGGGCAGGGAGCCGGGGATCGTCGGGGCGGCGGCGCGGCTGGGGGTGCCGGTCGTGACGTACTCGGCGGCGGAGCTCGCGCGGGTGACGGTGCCGAATCCGTCCGCGCGGTCGCGTGCGGCCGTGGGCACGCCGTCCGTGGCGGAGGCCGCGGCGCTGCGGGCGGGCGGTGAACTCCTCGTGCCCAAGCGGAAGTCGGCGCCGGTGGGGCGCCCGCCGATGGCGACGTGCGCGATAGCGAGCAGGCCGCCGACGGCCGCGCCCGCGCCGCCCGGCCACGACCTGCGCCACCACGGGGACGCGGAGGTACGGGACGACGGCGCGGGCCTCACGGACCTGGCGGTGAACGTACGGGCCGACACTCCCCCGGCGTGGCTCAAGGAACTGATCGCCGCGTCCCTCGACGGTCTCGCGGCGTACCCGGACGGGCGGGAGGCCCGGGAGGCGGTGGCGGCGCGCCACGGACTGACGCCTGATCAGGTCCTCCTCACTTCAGGGGCCGCGGAGGCGTTCGTCCTGCTCGCCCGCGCCCTGAAGGTCCGTCACCCCTACGTGGTGCACCCCCAGTTCACCGAGCCCGAGGCGGCGCTGCGGGACGCGGGGCACGAGGTGGGGCGGGTGCTGCTGCGCGAGGAGGAGGGCTTCCGGCTGGACGTGGCGGCGGTTCCGGAGGAGGCCGACCTGGTGGTCGTCGGCAACCCCACCAATCCGACGTCCGTCCTGCACCCGGCGGCGTCGATCGCCGCGCTGGCGCGCCCCGGGCGGGTGCTGGTGGTGGACGAGGCGTTCATGGACGCGGTGCCGGGTGAGCGGGAGGCGCTGGCGGGGCGCACCGATGTGCCGGGGCTCGTGGTGCTGCGCAGCCTGACGAAGACGTGGGGCCTCGCGGGGCTGCGGATCGGGTACGTCCTCTCGTCGCCCGACACGATCGCGGCGCTCGCGCAGGCGCAGCCGTTGTGGCCGGTGTCGACGCCGGCGCTGGTCGCCGCGCGGGCGTGTGTGGGGCCGCGGGCGGTGGCGGAGGCGGGGCATGCGGCGCACCGCGTGGCCGCGGACCGGGCCCATCTGGTCGCGGGGCTCGCGGAGTTGGCCCCCGCGGGGGTGCGGGTGGCGGGGCCGGCGGAGGGGCCCTTCCTGTTGGTACGGGTGCCGGGGGCGGCGGGGGTGCGGGAGCGGCTTCGGGGGGAGGGGTATGCGGTGCGGCGTGGCGATACGTTTCCTGGCCTGGGGCCCGACTGGATTCGTCTCGCGGTCCGGGACCGCGAGACCTCGACCCGCTTCCTCGCGGCGTTCGCCGCGGCGCTGTCTCCTTGACGGAGGTCCGGCTGCGCCGGGGCGGGAGCCTCCTTCATCGCCGCCCGGCACGGTCCGGCTGCGCCGGGGCTGGGGCCACACTTCCCGCTGCCCGGCACCGGGGGCTGTGCCCACCCGTTCCGCCTTGCGGAACGCCTGCCCACAGCAGGAGCGGCCCCCACCGGCCCGCAGGCGCCCCACGGCCCGAGGGGACGTGGGGGTATGTGCGAACGGAGCACTGAGCGGGCGATGGCGTCTTTGGACTTGGGGCGGGGCGCAGGGATGGCGAGTACGCACATACCCCCGCGGCCCCGCCCCGAGACGGGCAAAGGCGGACCAGCCCAAGGCGCCCCGCCAGACGCCCGCGGCCCCGCCCCACCGACGAAGCGGGCGTGCACCGGCAGGCGCCAACGCAGCCCGCCCCACAGGCGAACCCAAGGCGCAGCACCGTTCAAGGCGCAGGCGCCAGATTCCGTCAGGCGCGTGACCTCCGCGTAAGCGCCACCGCCCCGCCCCCCGCCGCCAGCAGCACCACCGCGCCGCCCGCGATGTACGGCGTCAGTGAGTTGCCGCCCGTTTCCGCGAGGTTCGCCTCCGTCTTCGGCTCGGTCTTCGGCTCCGGCTTCGACTCCACCGGCTTCTCCGGCTCACCCTGCGGCTTCGTCCCGCCCTCCGTCACCTTCGTCGGCGTCTCGCACCCCGCCCCCGCGAGCGTCACCGTCCCCTCGACCTCCGCCACGTTCAGCTTCAGCGGGTTCACGGACACCTTCAGCTCCAGCGCGGCCGCCGCGGCCGTACGCGACGTCGTATGTGTCTTCGACAGGTCGAGCCGCACCTCGCCCACCCCCGGCACCGACACCCGGGTCGCCTGCCCGGCGGTCAGGGTGACCTTCTTGCCGAGGACGGTCACCCCGCCCAGCAGGTTCGACTCGGCGACGGGCCGCTTCCCGGCCGTGCAGACCGCCTTCGAGGTGACCTGCTCGACCTCGACGAGGGAGAGCAACGGCAGCCCCGGCACATGCATCCTGGCCCGCGCGATGTTGCTGTAGCCCTCCGCCGTGGCGCCCTTCACGGTCGCCCTGGCCGTCGCCACGTCCGCGCGCAGCACGCTGAACGGGCGCCCGCCGTCGACCCCGTCCAGTTGCGCGGTCAGCGCGGTCTTCTCCGCGCTGGCGGGCGCCCGCACCTCGTTCAGGGCCACATTGAGCGGGACGTTCACGGTCTTGTTGAGCAGGGAGACGTCGAGGCCCGTCCGCAGGACGACGGCGTCGGCGCGCCCGCCCCGGTGGCTCTCGCCGCCCGTGGCCTGCGCGGACCCCGCGCCGGCGAGGGCGAAGGGCCCCGCGGCGAGGGCCGTGGCGACGGAGACGACGGCGAGGCGGCGGGCGGACAGGCGCGGGCGGACGGCGTCGCCGTTCCGGAAGATGTCGCTGTTCAAGGTGGTGGGACCCTCACGAGAGAAACGGGCCACCGTCCGCGCACGCCACATGGGGACATCGCGTGCGCACCGATGGCGTCGCCCTCCTTCGGCGAAGGACGACGCCGGAATCTTTACGCACTCTGAGTGAACGGTCAGCAACCTGGCGTGAGTTCACTCCAAAGGGACGTTTCCGCCCCTGCTTTCGAATCCCCCGGCACGCGTGTCCCCTTCGGCCACCCCCGCAACCCCCGCCCCACGCACGGATGTTGACGCCCGGGGCCCACCGGGGCCCGCCGGGGCGACATCAACGAACCACGCCGCCCCCGCGTCACGCCCCGGTCAACCGACCACCTTCCCGTTCAGCACGACCCGCCGGGGCGCCGCGAGCACCCGCACGTCCTCGCGGGGATCCTCCTCGTAGACCACGAGGTCGGCCGGCGCGCCCTCCACGAGCCCCGGCCGCCCCAGCCACTCCCGCGCCCCCCACGTGGTCGCCGAGAGCGCGTCCACCACCGGGATGCCCGCGCGCGTCAGCTCGGCGACCTCCGCGGCGACCAGGCCGTGCGGCAGGGAGCCGCCGGCGTCGGTGCCCGCGTAGATCGGGACGCCCGCGTCGTACGCGGCGCGCACCGTGTCGTAGCGGCGCGCGTGGAGCCGGCGCATGTGGTCCGACCAGCGGGGGAACTTCTTCTCGCCGCCCGCGGCGAGGTCCGGGAACGTGGCGATGTTGACCAGGGTCGGGACGATGGCGACGCCCCGCTCGGCGAAGAGCGGGATCGTCTCCTCCGTGAGCCCCGTGGCGTGCTCGATGCAGTCGATGCCCGCCTCGACGAGATCCCGCAGCGAGTCCTCGGCGAAGCAGTGGGCCGTGACGCGCGCCCCGAGCCGGTGCGCCTCGGCGATCGCGGCCTCGACCGCCTCGCGGGGCCAGCACGCGGTCAGGTCGCCGACCTCGCGGTCGATCCAGTCGCCCACGAGCTTGACCCAGCCGTCGCCGCGCCGGGCCTCCTGGGCGACGTACGCCACCAGGTCCGCGGGCTCGATCTCATGGGCGTAGTTGCGGATGTAGCGGCGCGTGCGGGCGATGTGCCGGCCCGCGCGGATGATCTTCGGGAGGTCCTCGCGGTCGTCGATCCAGCGGGTGTCCGAGGGGGAGCCCGCGTCGCGGATCAGGAGGGTGCCGATCTCGCGGTCGGTGAGGGCCTGTTTCTCGGCGGTGTCGGCGTCGACGGGTCCGTGCGTGTCCAGCCCGACGTGGCAGTGCGCGTCGACCAGGCCGGGCAGCGCCCAGCCCGCCACGGTCACCGTCTCCGTCGCGGGCGCGACCGGGCGGTCGTAGGTCACCCTCCCCCCGACCACCCACAGTTCGTCCCGTACGTCGTCGGGCCCGACGAGCACCCGCCCCTTCACGTGCAGCACCGCGTGATCGCTCATGCACCGCAGCCTAAAAGGCGGCCGGTACGCTCGGTAGCGCAGCCCGAACGAACTCGTGAGCGAAGTGAGCAGTGACGTGAGCAGTACCGTGACGCATCCCTTTCTGGACCTGGCGCCGCTGAGCGCCCAGCACTTCGCCGCCATCGAGGCGCGGGTGGCCCGTCTGCTGGCCACCGAGCAGGACGTCGTGATCATGCAGGGCGAGGCCCTGCTCCCGCTGGAGGGGTGCATCCGGGGCGCGGCCCAGCCGGGCACGACCGCGCTGAACGTGATCACCGGGCCGTACGGCCAGACCTTCGGGAACTGGCTGCGGGACTGCGGCGCAACCGTCGTCGACCTCGCGGTGCCCTTCCACACGGCCGTCACCGCCGAGCAGGTGCGCCAGGCCCTCGCCGAGCACCCGGAGATCGACTTCGTCTCGCTGGTGCACGCCGAGGCGGCGACCGGCAACACCAACCCCGTCGCCGAGATCGGCGAGGTGGTGCGCGCGCACGGCGCGCTGTTCATGCTGGACGCCGTCGCCTCGGTGGCCGCCGAGCCGCTGCTGCCCGACGCGTGGGGCGTGGACCTGTGCGTGATCGGCGCGCAGAAGGCGATGGGCGGCCCGGCGGGCGTCTCCGCCGTGTCGGTGAGCGAGCGGGCCTGGCAGCGCATCGCCGCCAACCCGCAGGCGCCGCGCCGCTCCTACCTCTCGCTCCTGGACTGGAAGGAGCGCTGGATCGACGGCGGCCGCAAGGCCCTGCTGCACGCGCCCGCCCAGCTGGAGATGCTGGCCCTGGAAGCGTGCGTGGAGCGGATCGAGACGGAGGGGCTGGACGCCCTGATGGCGCGGCACGCCACCGCCGCAGCCGCCACGCGCGCGGGCGCGCTCGCGCTCGGCGGGGGCCTGGAGCCGTACGTGCACGAGGCCCGGGACGCGGCCCCGGTCGCCACCACCCTGCGGGCGCCGTCGGGCGTCGACGCCTCGGAGCTGGTCGCCAGGGCGCTGGCCGCCGACCCGGTGCTTCCGCTGGTCGCCGGGGGCGGGGCGCTCGCCAAGGAGATGATCCGGGTCAACCACTACGGCCCGGACGCGACGCGCGGCGTCGTGCACGCCTCGCTCGCGGCCCTGGGCGCCGCGATGGGCGAGTCGGGCCTGACCGTCGACCTGGAGGCGGCCCGGCGCGCGGTGACGGACGCCTGGCGCTGACGGCGGCCCCTCCTCTCGGAGCAACCCCACCCGGTCCGGGCCCGCGCGGCCCGGACCTCCCGGGCCCTGCGCCGGTCCCGTAGCGGCCCGGCGCCACGCGGGCCCCTGGGCGCGCGCGTCCGACGCCCCCTTCCCTCCCCCGCCACCCCCGTGGCAGCGTGCCCGTCATGAGCACACTCCCCGACGGTCGCCGCATCCCGCCCCTGACCGCCGACGAGCCCACGATGCTGGCGAGCTGGCTCGACATCCACCGCGCCACGCTGGCGGTGAAGTGCGCGGGTCTCGACGACGAGCAGACGCTGCGCACCCCCGCGGAGCCCTCCGCGCTCTCCCTGTTCGGCCTGGTGCAGCACCTCGCCGAGGTCGAACGGAACTGGATCCAGCGGGTGTTCGCGCGGCGGGACGTCCCGCTGCTCTACGCCGGGCAGCCCGGCGGCTTCACGCTGGACCGGACGAGGACGTTCGCCGAGGTGCTCGCGGCGTGGGAGCGCGAGGTCGCGGTGAGCCGCGAGATCTGCGCGGGCCGTTCGCTCGACGACACGGGCCGGCTCGGCCCCGAGGAGGCGGCCGTCCTCGGCGGTGCCGACGTCGTCAGCCTGCGCTGGATCCTGATCCATCTCATCGAGGAGTACGCGCGCCACAACGGCCACGCCGATCTTCTGCGGGAACGTATCGACGGGGTAACCGGAACATGAATGCGGCAGGGGTTTTCCGGCGCGCTCCGCGCACCTCCCCACAATTTCCCGACGCATTCTCATGAATTCTTTAGAAGAACAGCTTCCCGTATTCTTCTGCCCGCTTTCCCGGGACCTAAACGCAAAGATTTCGACAGCGCCAATCGACGTAATTCGGGCACGTCTCCCGGGGGTTACGACTCTGTGACGTACTCCACATCGTGACCGTTTCACGCCTTATGTCACGGTCAAATCACCATGAAACGGCGAGGGCTCATGCGGGCGCGCACCCACGCGTGATAACACACGAAGCGCTTTCATGTAACCCCTTCCCCCGATGCAATCCCAGGAATTGCTCGGTAAATTCAATCCGCATGACCGCTGCACAAGCCGATCTACCGACCGACCTGCAAGCGAAATTCCAAAAAATGCCCGAGGGGTTGCGACTCGACACCCCCGTCGTCGCCGACGGGGCCGCCATCTGGCGGATCGCCCGGGACTCCAAGGTCCTCGACCTCAACTCCTCGTACAGCTATCTGCTGTGGTGCCGCGACTTCGCGCGCACCTCTGTCGTGGCGCGGGACGCCGACGGCGAGGTGGCCGGTTTCATCACCGGTTACGTCCGCCCCGACCGCCCCCGCACCCTGATGGTCTGGCAGGTGGCCGTCGACCACCCGCACCGCGGCAAGGGACTCGCCGCCGCCCTGCTCGACGGGCTGACCGCGAAGGTGGCCGGGGCACAGCCGGTCGACTCCCTGGAGACGACCATCTCGCCCGACAACACCGCGTCCGAGGCGCTGTTCACCTCGTACGCCCGGCGGCACGGCGCATCGGTCGCGCGCACGGTCCTGTTCGACGCGGGCCTGTTCCCTGACGACGGGCACGAGCCCGAGGTGCTGTACCTCATCGAGCCGCTGCCACGCTGAGCGACGGCGGACGGCGCATGCCGACCCCGCTCCCCCGGCTTTCCGCCAACACCCCCCACCTCCCTCGCACTTCCTCATCTCCCAGGAGATTCGCTGTGACCATCACCCAGCCCGACCTGAGCGTCTTCGAGACCCTGGAGTCGGAGGTGCGCAGCTACTGCCGCGGTTGGCCTACGGTCTTCGACCGCGCGCAGGGCAGCCGCATGTTCGACGAGGACGGCCACGAGTACCTCGACTTCTTCGCCGGGGCCGGTTCGCTCAACTACGGCCACAACAACCCCGTGCTGAAACGCGCCCTGATCGACTACATCGAGCGGGACGGCGTCACCCACGGCCTCGACATGTCGACGACCGCGAAGCGCGCCTTCCTGGAGACGTTCCAGAACGTCATCCTGCGGCCGCGCGACCTGCCCTACAAGGTCATGTTCCCGGGCCCGACGGGCACCAACGCCGTGGAGTCGGCGCTGAAGCTGGCCCGCAAGGTCAAGGGCCGCGAGTCGATCGTGTCGTTCACGAACGCCTTCCACGGGATGTCGCTCGGCTCGCTCGCGGTGACCGGCAACGCCTTCAAGCGGGCGGGCGCCGGCATCCCGCTGGTGCACGGCACGCCGATGCCGTTCGACAACTACCTGGACGGGCAGACGCCGGACTTCATCTGGTTCGAGCGGCTCCTGGAGGACCAGGGCTCCGGGCTCAACCAGCCCGCCGCCGTGATCGTGGAGACCGTGCAGGGCGAGGGCGGCATCAACGTGGCCCGCGCCGAGTGGCTGCGCAAGCTCGCCGACGTGTGCGAGCGCTGGGACATGCTCCTGATCGTCGACGACATCCAGATGGGCTGCGGCCGCACCGGCGCGTTCTTCTCCTTCGAGGAGGCGGGCATCACGCCGGACATCGTGACGGTGTCGAAGTCCATCAGCGGCTACGGGATGCCCATGTCGCTCTGCCTGTTCAAGCCGGAGCTCGACGTGTGGGAGCCGGGTGAGCACAACGGCACGTTCCGCGGCAACAACCCGGCGTTCGTGACGGCCGCCGCCGCCCTGGAGACGTACTGGACCGACGGCTCGGCGATGGAGAAGCAGACCCGCACCCGCGGCGAGCAGGTGGAGCAGGGTCTGGTCGCGATCGTCGACGAGAACCGTGACGCCATCAAGGAGTACCGCGGCCGCGGCCTGGTGTGGGGCATGGAGTTCCACGACAAGGACCGCGCGGGCGCGGTGGCCAAGCGAGCCTTCGAACTGGGCCTGCTGATCGAGACCTCCGGCCCCGAGGGCGAGGTCGTCAAGCTGCTTCCGGCACTGACGATCACGCCCGAGGAACTGGACGAGGGGCTGCGCACGCTGGCTCGCGCGGTACGCGAGACCGCCTGAGCGAGCGCCCTACCGAGCCCTCGAATCGTAAGAGAAAAGGAACCGACTCACCGTGATCGTCCGTTCGTTCAAGGACATTGAAGGCACCGACCGGCATGTGAAGGCCGCCTCGGGAACCTGGGAGAGCAAGCGCATCGTCCTCGCCAAGGAGCGGGTGGGCTTCTCCGTCCACGAGACCATCCTGTACGCGGGTACGGAGACGTCGATGTGGTATGCGAACCACATCGAGGCCGTCGTCTGCACCAAGGGTGAGGCGGAGCTGACCGACGACACGACAGGCGAGAAGTACACGATCACGCCGGGCACCATGTACCTGCTCGACGGGCACGAGAAGCACACGATGCGGATCAAGGAGGACTTCCACTGCATCTGCGTCTTCAACCCGCCCGTCACCGGTCGTGAGGACCACGACGAGAACGGCGTGTACCCGCTGCTGACGGAGCCGGAAGCGGACTGACCGTCCCCACAGCATCCCGACAGGGCCGTACGAGAGGAGAGGCAGGCAACACCATGACCACCGCACCCGAGCGCACCACCGACCTGTACCCGACCCGAGGCACCGAGGAGGTGCTCATCGAACGCAAGGACCCGGTGGTGTGGTCCGAGCCGGGCGCCGAAGGGCCGATCTCGGCCGGGGATCTGGCGGGGTTCGAGCGGGACGGTTTCCTGGCGATCGACCAGCTGATCACGCCGGACGAAGTGGCCGTCTACCACGCGGAGCTGGAGCGTCTGGTCGGTGACCCCGCGATGCGGGACAACGAGCGCTCCATCGTGGAGCCGCGCTCGCAGGAGATCAGGTCGATCTTCGAGGTGCACCGGATCAGCGAGCTCTTCGCGCGGCTCGCCGCGGACCCGCGCGTCGTCGGCAGGGCCCGCCAGATCCTCGGCTCGGACGTCTACGTCCACCAGTCCCGGATCAATGTGAAGCCGGGCTTCGGTGCCTCCGGCTTCTACTGGCACTCGGACTTCGAGACCTGGCACGCGGAGGACGGCCTGGCGAACATGCGGACCGTCTCGGTGTCCATCGCGCTGACGAAGAACCACGACACCAACGGCGGCCTCATGATCATGCCGGGGTCGCACAAGACGTTCCTCGGCTGTGAGGGCGCCACGCCGAAGGACAACTACAAGCGGTCGCTGCAGATGCAGGACGCGGGCATCCCCTCGAACGGGACGCTCACCCGCTTCGCCGCCGACCACGGCATACGCCTGTTCACGGGCGAGGCCGGCTCGGCGACGTGGTTCGACTGCAACGCGATGCACGGCTCGGGCGACAACATCACGCCGTATCCGCGTTCGAACGTCTTCATCGTGTTCAACAGCGTGGACAACCCGGCGGTGGAGCCGTTCTCGGCGCCGGTGCGGCGCCCGGAGTACATCGGGGCACGGGACTTCACCCCCGTCAGGTGACGTAGCGCGTACGCACGGCGGCCCGGCATCCTTCGTGGGTGCCGGGCCGCCGCGCGTCGCGGGTCAGCGCGTCGGGTAGTCGGTGTAGCCCTTCTCGGTGCCGCCGTAGAAGGTCGCCTGGTCCGGCGTGTTGTAGGGGCCCTCGGTCCGCAGGCGGGCCGGCAGGTCCGGGTTGGCGAGGAACAGCGCGCCGAAGGCGATGACGTCCGCGGTGCCGTCCTCGACCAGGGCGAGCGCGTCGTGGCTCGTGGGGCCCTCGCTCAGCGGGTTGAGGACGAACGTGCCGCCGAAGTCCTGGCGCAGCCGCGTGGTGAGCTCGCGCACCTCCCCCACCTCCATGACGTGCAGATACGCGAGGTCGAGCGCGGCCAGCTCCTTCACCAGGGCGGTGTACGTCGGCTCCGGGTCGGGCTCGGAGATGTCGTTGAAGGGGTTGCCGGGCGAGACGCGGAAGCCGGTGCGCTCAGCGCCGATCTCCGCGGTGACGGCCTTGGCGACCTCGACGGCGAAGCGGATGCGGTTCTCCACGGAGCCGCCCCACTCGTCGGTGCGCCGGTTGGAGCCGGGCGCGAGGAACTGGTGGATCAGATAGCCGTTGGCGCCGTGGAGTTCGACCCCGTCGAAGCCCGCGTCGACGGCGTTGCGCGCGGCGGTGACGAAGTCGCCGATGGTGGCGCGGACCTCGGCGCCGGTCAGCTCGCGCGGGGTGACGAAGTCCTTGGGGCCCTCGGCGGTGTAGACCTGCCCCTGGGCGGCGACGGGCGAAACCCCGACGTTGACCAGGCCCTCGGGCAGCAGGCTGGGGTGGCCGATGCGGCCGGTGTGCATGATCTGGGCGAAGATCCGGCCGCCCGCCGCGTGCACGGCGTCGGTGACCTTGCGCCAGCCGGCGATCTGCTCCGCGCTGTGCAGCCCCGGCGTGTCCGGGTATCCCTGGCCGACCACAGAAGGCTGGATCCCCTCGGTGATGATCAGGCCCGCGGAGGCGCGCTGGGCGTAGTACGCAGCCGTCAAGTCCGTGGCGACACCGCCCTCACCTGCACGGCTTCGCGTCATGGGAGCCATGGCGATGCGGTTGCCGAGCTGGGTGCCGGACAGGTCGATCGTGTCGAACGCGGTGGTCATCGGGACTCCCGGGCTGGATTTATGTGGTCGGCCAATTATCTGCGCCGGATGTCACTGTACCCCATTCCTTGGCCGACCAAGGTAATCTTTTGGAAGACATCCGGTGACCAGGCGCGAAGGCCCGGACCGGCGACCAGGACGCGACCCACAGGAGCTCCCGATGAAGGCCGACACCGCACAGGCCGCCCCCGCCGACCCCGTCTGTAGGCCCGGGGCGTCCGGCGTCGCCGCGGCCGGGCCGGTCAGTCTCGCCGTCAGCCGGGTGGCGCGGCTGCACCGCATCGCCGCGGGCAAGCTCCTCAAGGGGCTCGGGCTCTACCCCGGCCAGGAGTTCGTGATGATGCACCTGTGGGAGGCGGGCCCGGTACGGCAGTCCGAGCTGATCAAGGTCGTCGAGCTCGACCCGTCGACGGTCACGAAGATGCTCCAGCGCCTGGAGCAGGCCGGACATGTGCGGCGCCGCCCCGACCCGGCCGACCGGCGGGCGGTGCTCGTCGAGGCCACCGACGCCAGCTGCGGGCTGCTCACCCAGGTGGAGCGCGCCTGGGGCGACCTGGAGGGGCACACGCTCGCCGGTCTGGACGAGACCGAGCGGGCGGAGCTCGCCAGGCTGCTGGCCAAGGTCGAGACGAACCTCTGCACGGAGACGGCGGACTGCCCGGAGCGCGCGGGCCGTCCCTGACCGCGCGCGGCGGCGCCCGCGACCGCGCCCCGGGTGCGGGCGTCTACAGCCAGGCCAGCGACGCCGCCCGTGCCAGCACCCGCTGCGCCGCCGACTCGTCGCCCGCCGTGCCGCGCGGCACCTCCCGCGGCGTGCGGCGGCCGCCCACGAGCAGACAGAAGTCGACCGGATCCAGGACGAGTTCGGCCCGCACCGGTTCGTCGGCGCTGCCCAGCACCCACGCGGTCTCGCCGCCCTCCCCGGCCACGGTGAGCGCCACGGGCGGCGCCTCGGGGCCGAGCGCCGGACCCAGGATGCGTACGGCCAGCCGCACGAGCTGCCACAGGTGCGGGGCCGGCGGCGGGGGCACCGTGCGGTGGAGGGCCCTGCCGATGTCGTCGGCGTGCACCCAGGCCTCGAAGGCGCGGACCAGGAAGTGGTCGGCGACGGGCAGGCGCACCCCCATCAACAGCTCGGTGCGGGCGGCGAGTTCGGGGTCGTGGGCGGCCGGTGCGGACAGCAGCCCTGCGGCCTGGCAGCGCCACGCGGAGACGGTCTCCTCCGGTGCGCGGCCCCGCTCGTGCCGGATCACCTCCTCCGTACGCGCCTGCCACGCCGTGCGCCACGGCGCCCTGCCCCGGATGCGGGAGGCGGGCACGCGCGGGTGCAGGCCGAGGCGCAGGGCGAGCGGCTCGTCGGCGGCGATCAGATGGGCGACGGTGTCGTGCGCGGTCCAGTCGTGCACGACGGGCGTCTCCCACGCGTCGCGCTCGTCGAGCTCGCCCAGCAGCGCCTGGAGTCCGGCGACCGCGGCGGCGTAGGGCGCGGCGTGCGGGGCGGTGCGCAGGGCGGGGGCGCGGGTGCGCAGGGCGAGGGCGAGCCCGTGCGCCCCGGGGTTGTGGTCCGGCGCCGCCCGCGGCAGGGCGGGCCCGTCCAGGTGCCGCACGGCGGCCCGCAGCCGGGCGGCCTCGGCGGCGCAGTCCGCGCACTCCCCCAGATGCCGTTCGACGACGGCCTCGTCGTCCGCCGTCAGGGCCCCCACAGCCCAGGCTCCCAGCAGCTCGCACGCCGCTTCGTGGTCGGTGGTCACGGGAGTTCACCGTTCGTCGTCACGGGAGTCGTCCTTCCCTCCGGGGCTTCTCGTCAGGGGAGTTCACCCCTCAGGGGTGGGTCAGCCAAGGTCTCCGCCAGGGTGCGCAGCGCCGTTCTCAGGCGGGTCTTCGCCGTGCCCTCGGGGATGCCGAGCTCGACCGCGGCCTGGCGGTAGGTGCGGCCCGCGAAGTAGGCGAGGTGGACCACCTGGCGCTGGTGCAGCGGGAGCCGGGCGAGAGCCGAGTGCAGGAGGAAGGAGCGCTCCTGCTCCAGGACCGCCTCGTCCGGGGAGGGTCCCGGCGCGGGGACCGTGCGCAGGGCCGTCTCGTCGGCGTGGGCGGCCTTGCGGTGCCGCTCCTCGCCGCGCACCCAGTCGACGGCGCGGCGGTGGGCCAGCATCGAGAGCCAGGTGCGCAGGCTGCCGCGGCGCCCGTCGAAGGCGTAGGGGCGGGTCCACAGGTGGGCGAAGACCTCCTGCGCCACGTCCTCCGCGGCGACGTGGCTGCGGGTGACGCGCACGGCGACGCGGTGCACGAGTCCGCCGTACGCGGCATAGGCCTCGGCGAGGGCCGCCTCGTCGCCGTAGACGAGGCGGCGGTGCAGGTCGGCGTCGGGCAGCGGCCCGTCGGGGCCGTCCGGCACGCCCTGGGGGCCCGGCCCTTCGGACCTGCCGGACTGTTCGAAGGATGGCTCCACCGGCACCACCACCTCGCGCGGCCACCTCGTCCTGCCAAGCCTGGCGTCCCGGAGCCCGCCGCGCCAGGCCTCAGCCGGACAGCACGTCGAGGAGCCGGTCCACGTCCGCCTCCGTGTTGTACAGGTGGAACGTGGCCCGCAGGTGTCCCGCCCGCGCCGCCGCCCTGATGCCCGCGCGGCCGAGTTCCGGCTCCCGGTCGCCGAGGCCGGGCACCGAGACGATGGGCGAGGTGCCCGGCACCGGGGTGTGGCCGAGGGCGGCGAGACCCGCGCGGTAGCGGTCGGCGAGCGCCGTGTCGTGGGCGTGGATCGCGTCGACGCCCAGCTCCTCGACGAGCGGGAGCGCCGCGGCGGCCGCGTGGTAGGCGAGGAAGGCGGGCGGCTCGTCGAACCTGCGGGCGTCCGGGGCGATGTCGCCGAGCGGCCCGTACGTCGACAGCCAGCCGTCGGCGGCGGCGAGCCAGCCGGCGTGCAGGGGCGTCAGGGAGTCCTGCGCGGCCTCGGTCACGGTCAGGAAGGACGTGCCGCGCGGGCAGAGCAGCCACTTGAAGGCGCCGGTCACGGTGTAGTCGTAGGCATCGGCGTCGAACGGCAGCCAGCCCACCGACTGCGTGGCGTCGGCGAGGGTGCGCGCGCCGTGTGCCGCGGCGGCGGCGCGTATCGCCGCGCAGTCCGCGGTGCGGCCGTCGGCGGACTGGACGGTGGAGAAGGCGACGAGCGCGGTCCCGGGCCGGACGGCTTCGGCGAGCCCCTCCAGCGGCGCGTACCGCAGCTTCAGGTCGCCGCGCACCACGAAGGGGTTGATCAGCGAGGAGAAGTCCCCTTCGGGGAGGAGCACTTCGGCGCCCGCGGGGAGGGACGCGGCGATCAGGCCGACGTGCACGGCGACCGAGCCGCCGGTCGCCACCCGCGAGGAGTCCACGCCGGCGAGCCGCGCGAAGGAGTCGCGGGCCGCGTCGACCTTCTCGAAGTCGCCCGAGCCGACGCGCTCGCCCGCGCCGAGCTGCGCCGTCAGGTCGCGGACGGCCTCGACGGCACGGCGCGGGAGCAGTCCGCAGGTCGCGGTGTTGAGGTAGGTCGTGGTCGGCGCGAACTCGCCGGCGTACTCCGTGCTGTGGTCGATCCCCAGGAACGTCATGGGGATCAACCTAAGCGGCGGCTCAGGCCTGGGGAACCGCGCACCCGTCGGGGCCGCACGCCTCGCCGCCGTCGGCGTCGGCGAGGGTGGTCAGCGGCGAACGGTTGCCCCACGCCTGTTCGAGGGCCTGGGTGAAGACCTCGGCGGGCTGGGCGCCGGAGACGCCGTAGGCGCGGTCGAGGACGAAGAACGGCACGCCGTTCGCGCCCAGTTCGGCGGCCTCGCGCTCGTCGGCGCGGACGTCGTCGGCGTAGCGCTCGGGGTCGGCGAGGACGGCGCGCACCTCGCTCTCGTCGAGGCCCGCCTCGACGGCGAGCTCCACGACGCGGGTGTCGTCCGCGAAGACGGACCGCTCCTCGGCGAAGTTGGCGCGGTAGAGCAGCCCGATCAGCTCGTCCTGGCGGCCCCGCTCCTTGGCGAGGTGCAGCAGGCGGTGCATGTCGAAGGTGTTGCCGTGGTCGCGGCCCTCGGTGAGGTAGGCGAGGCCCTCGGCGGCGGCGTTCTCGCCGAGCCGGCGCTCGCCCTCGCGGGCCTGGTCCTCGCTCATGCCGTACTTCTGCATGAGCATCGGGATCACCTGGCCGGTGTCGCCCTTGGGGCGGGTCGGGTCCAGCTCGAAGGAGCGGTGCACGACCTCGACGCCGTCGCGGTGCGGGAAGGCGGCGAGCGCCTTCTCGAAGCGGGCCTTGCCCACGTAGCACCAGGGGCAGGCGATGTCGCTCCAGATCTCGACGCGCATGTGTGTGGCTCTCTTCGGGTCGTACGTCAGGTCACTGCGGAGGGTGCCTCCGCTCCTCCCGTCAACGCACGGGCAAAGCGGCTCATTCCCCCACCGCGCCGGCGTCCGCCGAGAACTTTCCCGTGTTCGCCCGGATCCAGGTGCGCAGGTGGGCGAGGGGTTCGAGGGCGCCGCGGCCCAGTTCGGTCAGCCCGTACTCGACGCGGGGCGGGACCTCGGCGTAGACCGTGCGCGTGACCAGGCCGTTGTCCTCCAGGCGGCGCAGGGTCTGGGTGAGCACCTTGGGGCTGACGCCCTCCAGCTTGCGGCGCAGCTCGCCGAAGCGGCGCGGGCCGTCCGCCAGGGCGGTGATCGCGAGGCCCGTCCACTTGTTGACGAGCAGCTCGAAGACCGCGCGCCCGGGGCAGAGCAGTCCGTAGATGTCGTGGCGGCCGAGGCCGTCCTCACGGGTCTGACCAGTCATGGTTTCCAAAATATAGCTGTACCCCTTGCGGGTAATCGGGGGGCTGCTCCTACCGTCCCGATCATGAACTCCGCGACCGCTCCCCTGTCCCGTCCCGTCCGCGTCGGCCTCGTCGGGCTCTCCGCCCGCGGCGGCTGGGCGCCCCGGTCCCACCTCCCCGCGCTGACCCGCCTGCCCGGGTACGAGCTGCGCGCCCTGGCCGCGTCCGGGGACGCCTCGGCGCGGGCCGCGGGCGAGAAGTACGGCGTGCCGCTCGCCTTCGGCTCGGCCGCGGAGCTCGTCCGCAGCGACGAGGTCGACCTCGTCGTGGTGAGCGTGCGCGTGCCGCTGCACCGCGAGGTGATCCTCGCCGCGCTCGGCGCGGGCAGGGCGGTGCTCTCCGAGTGGCCGCTGGGCAACGGCCTCGCCGAGGCCGAGGAGCTGGCGGCCGCGGCCGGGCGGGCCGGGGTGCGGACGTTCGCGGGGCTGCAGGCCCGCTCGGCGCCCGCGGTCCGCCATGTCGGCGAGCTGGTCGCCGACGGCTACGTGGGCGAGGTCCTGTCGACCAGCCTCGTCGCGTCGGGGCGGCGGTGGGGGCCCGTCTTCGAGCCGTCCGGGGAGTACCTCCTGGACCGGAACAACGGCGGGACGATGCTGACCATCCCCTTCGGCCACACCGTCGACGCCGTCTCGATGGTGCTCGGCGAGTTCACCGAGGTCTCCGCGACCCTGGCGACCCGGCGCCCGGTGGTGCACGAGGAGGGCACCGGCCGCCCGGCCGCCATGACCGTCGCCGACCAGATCGCCGTGAGCGGGCGGCTCGACTCGGGCGCCGTCGCCTCGCTGCACTTCCGGGCCGGTCTTTCCCGGGGCACGAACTTCCACTGGGAGATCAACGGCACGGACGGGGACCTCGTCGTCACGGGCGACTCCGGCCACCTCCAGCAGGCCGTCCTGACGGTGCGCGGCGCCCGCGGCGCGGACACCGCCCTCGCCGAACTCCCGGTGCCCGAGCGCCACTTCGACGTACCGGAGCTGGCCGACCTGCGCGGGCTGCCCGCGTACAACGTGGGGGCCCAGTACGCGGGGATCCTCACCGACCTCACCGAGGGCACCGCCCACGCGCCGGACTTCGCGCACGCGGCGCGGCGCCAGCGGCTGCTCGACGCCATCGGACGCTCGGCCGCCGCCGGAACGCGCGTCACGCTCTGAGAGCCGCCCCGCTCTAGGACCCGTCCCGCAGCCCCTTCGGCCAGTTGGGGCGGAACTCGATGTGGTCGTACGTCACCACACAGCCCTCCCCCACCGGCGACTGCGCCATGAAGCCGACGAGCGCCGCGCCCGCCGACGTCTCGTCGCCGAGCGAGAAGATCCGCACGAAGGTCCAGTGCTCGCCGTCGGTCGAGGCGTGGAACGCGAAGGCCGTGCCCGTACGGCTGATCCGCAGCCAGGCGCTGCTGCCGTCCACCACGAAGGCGTTGGCGTCGTCGGAGCGGCCGCGCGTGACGACCGTGCAGATCGTGGGCTCGTCCGGGGAGCGCTCCAGGCAGAGCTTGGCCCACTCGCGCTCGCCCACGTGCAGATAGAGCACGCCCGCGTCGAAGGCCGCGGCGAAGCCGACCGTGACGCGCGCGATCAGCTGGAAGTCGCCCTCGGGCGCGCCGAGCAGGCGCGGCGCGTCGGACGCGGGCTCCAGTGCCTCGCCCGTCGGCGGCACGAAGCGGTCCTGGCGGGCTCCGGCCCAGCCGGAGAGCACACCGTCCTCGTGCGACCAGTGGCCGTCGGGGCCGTAGGTGCGCAGCGGGAAGGGCAGTTCGGGGATGGTGACGTCCATGGGCGTCAGTGTTCCAGGCGCACGCACGCTCACCGCGCCGCTCCCCCGTGCTCGGGGCGGCCGTCGTAACGCCGCGGCAGGCCCAGCGGGTTGGCGTCGCGCAGCTCGGGCGGGAGCAGCGCCTCGGGGGTGTTCTGGTACGCGACCGGGCGCAGCCAGCGCTCGATGGCGGTGCCGCCCACCGAGGTCGAGGTCGAGGTGGTCGCGGGGTAGGGGCCGCCGTGGTGCTGGGCGGGGGCGACGGCGACGCCGGTGGGCCAGCCGTCGACCAGGACGCGTCCGGCGAGCGGGGTGAGCTCGGCGAGCAGCTCGGCGCCCCGGCCGCTGCCGCCCGCGGCCTCCTCGGAGGAGAGCTGCACGGTGGCGGTGAGGTTGCCGGGCAGGCGGCCGAGGACGGCGGTGATCTCCGTGTCGTCGGCGTAGCGGGCGACGACGGTGACCGGGCCGAAGCACTCCTCCAGGAGCAGGTCGTGGGCGCCTTCGCCGGTCAGGCGCGCGGCCGGGACGGTCAGGAAGCCCGCGCCGACGGTGTGTTCGCCGCCCGCGCCGGGGGTCACCGGGGTGTCCACGTCGGGGAGCGCGGCGCGCTCGCGCACGCCCGTGACGAAGTTGTCCCGCATGCGGTGGTCGAGGAGGACCCCGGCCTCGGTGTTGCTGACGGCCTCGGTCAGGGACTTCACGAGCCGGTCGCCGCCCGCGCCCTCGGGGACCAGGACCAGTCCGGGCTTGACGCAGAACTGGCCGACGCCGAGCGTCATCGAGCCCGCGAGCCCGGCGCCGATCCGCTCGCCGCGCTCGGCGGCTGCGGCCTCGGTGACGACGACGGGGTTGAGGGAGCCGAGCTCGCCGTGGAAGGGGATCGGCACGGGCCGCGCGGCGGCCGCGTCGAAGAGGGCGCGCCCGCCGCGCACGGAACCGGTGAAGCCGGCGCCGGACACCAGCGGGTGCCGCACCAGTTCGACGCCCGCGTCGAAGCCGTGCACGAGACCGAGGACGCCGTCGGGGACGCCATGCCGGGCGGCGGCCCTGCGCAGCACCGTGGCGACCAGTTCGGAGGTGGCCGGGTGGTCGGGGTGGGACTTGACCACGACGGGGCAGCCCGCGGCGAGCGCGCTCGCGGTGTCGCCGCCGGGCACCGAGAAGGCGAACGGGAAGTTGGACGCGGCGTACACGGCGACGACGCCCAGCGGGATCTTGTAGCGGCGCAGGTCGGGGACCGGCGGGGTCGCGGTGTCGTCGGGGTGGTCGATGACGACGCCGAGGAAGTCGCCCTCGTCGACGATGTCCGCGAAGGACCGCAACTGGTAGCAGGTGCGGGCGAGTTCGCCGGTGAGCCGGACGGGGCCGAGCGCGGTCTCCGCGTCGGCGGCCTCCACCAGTGGGCCCTTGGCCTCTTCGAGCAGTTCGGCGGCGGTGCGCAGGAAGGCGGCGCGGGTGGCGCGGTCGGCGAGCGCGGGGGCGGCGGCGCGGGCGTCGCGCACCGCCCGGTCGACCTCCTCGGCCGTGGCCTCCACCGCAACCTGCTCGCGCTGCTTCCCGGTTCGGGGGTCGACACTCCAGACTGGTGCTGCTGCCACCGCGGATTCCCTTTCGAGAGGTCATGCCAGGGGTACTGCCGGAAGTATGGCCGTAGGTGCTGCCCGAGGTACTGCCGGGGTGCTGCCACCGCCGCCGCCCGGACGTGCCGGACGGCTGCCACTCACCAGGGCCGTTCGATATACTGAACGCCGTCTCCAGTGCTGAATGAGCGGGGACTTCGGAGACTATTTCTCGGCGATCTAAGGGGTCAAGGGCGATGTCGGCTGGCGAGACCGGAGGCGGTGCGCAGGTCAAGTCCGCGGTGCGGACCGTGGAACTGCTCGAGTACTTCGCGGGCCGCCCCGGGATGCACTCCCTGGCCGCCGTCCAGGAGGCCGTCGGCTACCCCAAGTCGAGCCTGTACATGCTGCTGCGCACCCTGGTCGAGCTCGGCTGGGTCGAGACGGACGCGACCGGCACGCGGTACGGCATCGGCGTGCGCGCCCTGCTCGTCGGCACCTCCTACATCGACGGCGACGAGGTCGTGGCCGCCGCGCGGCCGACCCTGGACCGGCTCTCGGACGACACCACGGAGACCATCCACCTCGCCCGGCTCGACGGCACGAACGTCGTCTACCTCGCCACCCGCCAGTCGCAGCACTATCTGCGGCCCTTCACGCGCGTGGGCCGCCGGCTGCCCGCGCACTCCACCTCGCTGGGCAAGGCGCTGCTCGCCACGCACACCGACGAGCAGGTCCGCAAGCTGCTCCCCGAGACGCTGCCCTCGCTCACCGAGCACACCATCACCGACCGCGAACAGCTCATCGAGGAGCTGCGCGCGGTGCGCGAGCAGGGCTTCGCGGTGGACCGCGAGGAGAACACGCTGGGGCTGCGCTGCTTCGGCGTCGCCATCCCCTACCGCACCCCGGCGCGCGACGCGATCAGCTGCTCGGTGCCGGTGGCGCGGCTCACCCCCGCGCACGAACAGATGGTGAAGGACGCCCTGTTCGACGCGCGGGACCGACTGACACTGGCGACTCGTAGGCTCTGAGGCATGAATGTCAGCCTGCGCACGGTCCACGACAGCGATCTCGACGTTTTCTACCGGCAGTTGAACGACCCCGAGTCCCAGCAGATGGCCGCGTTCACCCCCGAGGACCCCGCCGACCGGGACGGCTTCGACACGCACTGGGCCAAGCTCCGGTCCACCGCGGGCGTCGACGTGCGGACGATCCTCGCCGACGGGGACGTGGTGGGCAACGCGGGGGTGTACGGCGACCCGGGCGAGCGCGAGGTCACCTACTGGATCGACCGCGCGTACTGGGGCCGGGGCCTGGCCACCGCCGCGCTGCGCGAGCTCCTCGCGGAGTTCCCCGAGCGCCCGCTGTACGCCCGCGCGGCCGCCGACAACGCGGGCTCGCTGCGGGTCCTGGACAAGTGCGGATTCCGGGTCAGCGCGCGGGAGAGCGCCTTCGCGGCGGCGCGCGGGACCCACATCGACGAGCTGGTCCTCGTCCTGGACGGCGGCTGAGCCTCCGCCGCGCGGCGGAGGCGGATCATCGCGGCGCAGGAGGCGCCACCGGCGCCCCGGCGGGAGCGTGGGGGCATGACGCAGACACCGTCCCCCTCGCTCGCCCCCGCGGGGCCCGCCCGCCCCGCGCCCGGCGCCCCGTACGCCCCCGGCCGCACCCGGCGAGCCCTGCGGCTGGCCGCCGGGCTCGCCTGCGTCCCGTACCTCACGCTCAAGATCGCCTGGATCCTCGGGAGCCGCGTCGGGATCCCCGAGGGCAGCTCGCTGCTCGACCACCGCGCGCAGATGATCGTCGCCAACGCCGTGACGGTCCTGATGGACGCCGCCGTCGTCGTGCTCGCGCTGCTGCTGACCCGGCCGTGGGGCCTGCGGACGCCCGCCCCTCTGCTCGCGGTGCCGATGTGGATCGCGACGGGTCTGCTGACACCGATCATGGCCGGGTATCCGCTGCAGCTGCTCCTCGCCGCGTTCGGCGCCGGCGGCGAGGGCCCCTCGGCGCGGAGCGCGTCCGAACCGTTCCTCGCCGACTGGGTCTTCGCGGTCGTCTACACCGGCTTCATCGTCCAGGGCATCGCGCTCGGCTCCCTCTTCGTCCTGTACGCGCGCGACCGCTGGGGGCACCTGTGGCGCGGGCGCACGGGCGATCTGCCGCGCCCCGCGGGACGGGGACCGCGGATCGTCGCGGCCGGCGCCGCGCTGCTCGCCCTCTTCCCCGGCACGCTGCACCTGCTGTGGGCGGCCGGCTCCACCGCCGGGCTCGACGCGGCGCGGGCGAAGGACCGCACGGCCGACTTCCACGTCCTGGAAGGCCTGGACGTGCTCTACCTCGTGGCCGCCGTCGGGGGCGTCCTCGTGGTCGCCTTCCGGTGGCTGCCCGGCCTGCCGGTGAAGGTACCGCTCGCGCTGGCCTTCGCGGGTTCGGGCGCGGTGGGCTGCTGGGGCGGCTGGCTGCTGCTCGCCTCGCTCCTGCGCCCGGCCGACGATGTCGCAGCGGCGCCCACCGCCCCGACGCTGCTGACCTACTCTGTGCAGATGATCATCGGGTTGTGCGTGGCCGCCGCGGGGCTCGGCCTCGTCAGGGAGCGGGCGGTGGCCGGGGCGTGAGGGCTCTCGCGGCCGCCCTGTTCGGGCGGCGGACGCGCCGCCGGTGGATCCATCTGATCCTCGGCGGCGCCCTCTCCATGCCGTACGTCTTCGTCGGCTCCGTGATCGTCGGGCCGCTCCTCGGCGAGGACCGCTTCTTCGGCTCGTTCACCGCACAACTCGCCTCCTTCGCCGTCGGGTTGCCGCTCGCCGCGATCACCGCGCTGTTCCCGCTGACCCGTCCGATGTCGGTGGCCGCCGTGCGCGCGCTGTGCGACGTGCCCGACGACGGCCTCGCCGAGGGGCCCGCGCGCACCGCGGCCGAACGCGGGCGCACCGTCGCGTGGTTCACGCTGCACCTCGGCTTCGGCGGCATCATCAGCGGGATGTCGCTCGCGCTGCCGCCGTTCGCGGGCTTCCTGATCGCGCTGCCGTTCGCCCCGCCGCTGCGCGACGAGAGCACCGGAGCGCCCGCGGTGTTCGGCGAGCCCTGGATGCTGGCGCTCTCGCCGCTCATCGGCCTCGCCTCGCTCACCGCCCTCGCGGCGTGCGCGGCGGCGGCCGGCGGGCTGCTGGCACGCTGGGCGCCCGACCTGCTCGGGCCGACGCCCGCCGACCGGCTGGCCGCCGCCGAGCAGCGCGCCGCCGACCTCGCCGTGCGCAACCGCCTCGCGCGCGAGCTGCACGACTCGGTGGGCCACGCGCTGAGCGCCGTCACCCTCCAGGCGAGCGCGGCCCGCCGCGTCCTGGACCACGACCCGGAGTTCGTGCGCGAGGCGCTGGCCGCCATCGAGGACACCACGCGCCGCACGGTGGGCGAGCTCGACGCGGTGCTCGGGGTGCTGCGCGAGACCGGGGAGAGCGGCGCGCGCTCGACGGCGCCCGCGCCCACCCTCGCCGCCGACCTGGACGGCCTGCTGCGCCGCACCAGGGCGGGCGGCCTGCGCGTGAGCGCCACCGTCGGCATCGACCCGGCGACGCTGCCCGCGCTGGTCTCCCGGGAGGCCTACCGCATCGTGCAGGAGGCCCTGAGCAACGCGCTGCGCCACGGCGGCGAGGGCACCTCCGTCACCCTGCGCATCACCCGGGACGGCCCCGACCTGACCGTCACGGCCGAGAACCCCCTGCCGCGCCACTCCTCCCCCGCCACCGCGCGCCCCGGCGGCGGCCACGGCCTGCGCGGCATCGCGGACCGCGCCCGGCTCCTGGGCGGCACGGCCGTCTCGGGTGCCGCGGACGGGACGTGGCGACTGGACGTACGACTTCCTCTGAAGGGACAGGCATGACGGCCGACGACATCCGGATCGTCCTCGCGGACGACGAGCGCATGGTGCGCACCGCCCTGCGCGCGATCCTCTCCGCCGAGCCCGGCCTCGACGTCGTCGGCGAGGCCGCGACCGGCGCCGAGGCGGTGTCCGTGGTGCGGGACCTGCGGCCCGACGTGGTCCTGATGGACGTCCGCATGCCGGAGGTCGACGGCATCCGCGCCACCGAGCGGATCCTCACGGCGATGCCCGAGCCGCCGCGCATCGTGGTCGTGACGACCTTCGAGAACGACGCGTACGTGTACGAGGCGCTGCGCGCCGGGGCGTCCGGCTTCCTGCTCAAGCGGGCGGACGCCGACGAGCTCGTCCAGGCGGTCCGGCTCGTCGCGCGCAGCGACTCGCTGCTCTTCCCCTCGGCCGTGCGCGCCCTGGCCGCCGAGCACGGCCGCGCCAGGCCCGCGCCGCCCGCCTGGGTGGCCCGGCTCACCGGCCGGGAGAGCGAGGTGCTGCGGCTGATGGCGGCGGGCCTGACCAACGCGGAGATCGCCGGGCGCATCGGCGTGGGCGCGGCGACGGTCAAGACGCACGTGGCGTCCGTGCTGGCCAAGACGTCCGCGCGGGACCGCACCCAGGCGGTGATCGCGGCGTACGAGGCGGGCTTCATGGAGCGCGCCTGACCCCGCGCGCGTGCGCCGCTCCCGCGCTCGCCGCTCCCGCATGAGAGCTTCCTGAGAAAACGGCCACAACCGGAGCAGAAGGGAACGAAACCGTTCCCTCCGCTCGTCCTTCCGTGGGATGAACAAGACGATCAGGCACGCCTCGGTCTTCGCGCTGCTGCTCGTGCTCGCCCTGCTCGTGCGGGCGACGTGGGTGCAGTTCTACGACTCGAAGGCGCTCGCGGACGACAAGCACAACCGGCGCAACGCGATCGAGCAGTACGCGAACCCGCTGGGCGACATCATCGTGGGCGGTGAGGCCATCACCGGCTCCGCGCGGACGAAGGGCGGCGACCTCGCGTACAAGCGCACGTACAAGAACGGCGAGCTGTACGCGCCGGTGACGGGCTACAGCTCGCAGGTGTACGGCGCGACCCAGCTGGAGGGGATCTACAAGGACGTCCTCGACGGCACCGACAACCGCCTGAAGAACCCGCTCGACACGGTCACCAACAAGCGGGCCGACCCCGGCGACGTCATCACGACGATCGACCCGGCGGTGCAGAAGGCCGGGTACAGGGCGCTCGACGGCAAGAAGGGCGCCGCGGTCGCGATCGACCCGAAGACCGGCAAGATCCTCGGGATGGTCTCGACCCCGTCGTACGACCCGTCGAAGATCAGCGGCTCCACGGACTCCGCGGCGTGGAAGGAGCTGACCGGCGACGAGGAGAAGCCGATGGTGAACCGCGCGCTGCGCCAGCCGCTGCCGCCCGGTTCCACGTTCAAGCTGGTCGTCGCGGCCGCCGCCCTGGAGGACGGGCTCTACGACTCCGTGGACGCCGGGACCGACAGCCCCAACCCGTACACGCTGCCGGGCACCTCGACGGTCCTGAGGAACGAGAACCAGTCGGCGCCCTGCGAGAACGCCTCGATCCGCACCGGCCTCCAGTACTCCTGCAACAACGTCTTCGCGAAGATGGCCGTGGACCTCGGCCAGGACAAGGTCGCGGCGATGGCGGAGAAGCTGGGCTTCAACGCCGACAAGCTGGACGTGCCGGTGCGCGCGGGCAAGAGCGTGTACCCCTCGGACATGGACAAGGCGCAGACGGGCCTGTCGGGCATCGGCCAGTTCGACGTGACGGCCACCCCGCTGCAGATGGCGATGGTGTCGGCGGCCATCGCGGACGGCGGCGAGCTCGCCAAGCCGCACATGGTCGCGCAGATCACCGACTCCAGCGGCAACGCCCTGGAGAAGTACGGCGACGACGACGCCCAGCGCGTGATGAGCGAGTCCACCGCCGAGGGCCTGCAGTCGGCGATGGAGACGGTCGTCGAGAAGGGCACCGGCACGAACGCGAAGATCGCCGGCGCGAAGGTGGGCGGCAAGACGGGCACGGCGCAGCACGGCGAGAACAACAGCAAGACGCCGTACGCGTGGTTCACGTCGTACGCCAAGGGCTCGGACGGCAAGGAGGTCGCGGTCGCCGTCATGATCGAGTCGTCGAGCGCGGCCCGCGACGAGGTCAGCGGCAACGGCCTCGCGGCGCCGATCGCCAAGGCGATGATGGCGGCGGCCCTGAAGGGCTGACGCCGGTCCACCGCCGGGCGCGGGCCCCGGGCGACCCCCGTCCGCCCGGGTACCGCGCCCGGTTCCCGCGTCCGCCGACCGGTCCCGGTCCGCTCAGCGGTCCCGGTCCCGGTCCCGGCGGGCGCGCCACGACCGGCCGAGCACGATCAGCAGGAACGGCACGCAGGCGCCGAACAGCAGCCCGGACGCGAACCCGGCCCCGGAGGCCCCGTCCTCGTCGAGCGCGACGGCGATCCCCGAGACGGCCACGACGGCGGCCAGGAAACCCAGCAGGACGTAGAACCGCCGGCTCAGGAAGTTGCTCCGCGCCGGGACGGGCGGCGCCGACGCGAGCTCCGCGCCGGGGCCGAGGCTCGCGGCCTTCGGCCGCTTGAACCACGCGTAGACCACCCAGTTCCCGCACGCCTCCCACCCGTCGGGCGCGAGGCGTTCGTCCAGGCCCTCGCGGCCGCGCGTGACCAGCTCCCGCCGGTACTCCCAGCGCTGCGGCCGCTCGGTGTCGCGCCGGCTGACGAAGCGGCCGATCGCGTCGACCCGCTCCACCTCCCAGCCCTCGTCGCCGTAGCGGTTCAGGAGCTCCTCGTCGACGTAGATGTCGGCGGTCCAGCGCCAGGTCTCGACCTGTCCCGCCGGGGCCCGCGGCGCCTCCTCCCCGCCGGCGGGCGCGAGCTGCCGGGCGAACTCGTCGGCCGGGCCGAACTCCTCCAGCGGGTCCCCGCCCGCCTCCTCCAGGTGCGCGGCGAGCTCCGCGACCGTCGCCTCGACGCGGTCGGCGGGCAGGCCGACGGCCCGCAGCCGGTCGGCGAGGTCGAGGAGGTAACCGTCCTGCTCGTAGCGCTCGTTCGTCATGTCGGGCGTGCTCATCGTGCTCCCACTCCCGCCTTCGCGAGGACCTCGCGTACGGACGTGTCGAAGGCCAGCCACAGCCCGCCCTGTTCGCCGAGGGTCTCGCGGCCCTCGTCGGTGAGCCGGTAGTAACGGCGCCCCGGCCCCTTCTCGGTGGCGCGGAACTCCGCGGCGACCAGGCCCGCCTCCTCCAGGCGGTTGAGCACGGGGTAGAGCGTGCCGCCCTTGATCTGCCCGAAGCCCGCGGCGCCGAGCAGTTTGGCGATCTCGTAGCCGTAGCTCTCGCCGTCGGTGAGGCTGGCGAGCACGAGGAGGTCGAGTACGCCCTTGAACCAGCTGGCGCGGCGGTCGGTCACGGGATGATGCCCTTCTGCGTCGGGGAGGTCGGGGCCCGGCGGTCCGCGCTCACGCGGCGGGCGCGGCGCGGAGCTTGTCCGGCGCCGGCAGCGTCAGGTCGCGCACGGACAGGGCGATGTGCGCGACGACGGGGAGCAGCAGGCTGCCCGTGGCGAGGTAGAGGCCGCCGAAGACCGCGCCGAACAGGGCGAAGACGGCCATGCCCTGGCGGCCCTGGTAGGAGCCGGCCAGCGCGTAGACGACGGCCGAGAGGGCGACCGCCAGATAGCTGTTGAGGCCGAGCACGCCGATGCCGAACGCGATGAGCAGTCCGCGGTAGACCAGTTCGGCGCAGATGCCGTCGGTCACGGCGACGGCGACGGCGAGCCCGCGCTCCTTGGCGGTGCGCGGCAGCATCGCCTCGATGGAGGCGAGCCCCGGCACGTTCTTGCCCTGCTCGGCGAGGCCGCGGAAGTTGCGCCCCGACGCCACGGCGATCGCCGCGAACAGGACGATCAGGGCCACGGTGTACCCGGGGCGCTCGGGCGCGGTGATGCCGAGGTCGGCGGCGTCGATGCCCGGCGAGAGCAGCAGGGCCGCGAGGACGACGGCGGCGTACGCCCACCACGCCCCGAGCACGAAGGTGAAGTAGCGGACGAGGGCGCGGGGTTCGGTGTCCCTGCGGCGGGCCAGCGAGCCGTAGGCGCGGCGGCCGAGCCAGGGCTCGCCGATCAGCAGGAACGCGGCGAGCGCGGCCGTGACGGTCGTCGATGCGACGGAGAAGTCCGGCGAGATGGTCATGGGGGTCCCCCTTCCCTAAGGGGCCGCGCGGCGCGTGCGAACGCATGCCGCGCAGCCCCTGAGCGTCTGAGCTACCTAGACCGTATGGCGACCTAGTCAGGAATGCAACCTATCTCGCGACGCTGACCTCTTGAGGAGGCCGGTCCACGCGGGCGGGTTCAGCCCACGTAGTAGGTGGGGTTCGGGAGCTTGTACGTCTTGTCGGCGTAGCCGCCCGCGAGGTCGGACGCCTGGTCGCCGAAGCTGCCGACGATGTCGTAGCCCGTCGACTCGATGTACTTGCGGGTGCCCTCCTTGAACTGGACGGTGGTGCACTTCCAGGCGGCGGGCGTGGCGCAGTGGCCCAGGTACGCCGGCGGGTTCACCTTGTCCTTGGTGAAGACGTGGGTGCGGTCGAGCTGCGTCGCGTATCCCGCCTTGGCGAGGTTGGTCACCGCGCCCTCGCGCTGCGACTCGGCGAGGCCGGTGAGGAAGAAGACCTCGACGCCCTTGCTCTTGGCGTACCGCACCAGCTCGGGCATGCCGAAGACGGCGGGGCGCTTGGCCGCCTTGACGTAGGCGTCCCAACTGTCGTTTTTGTACGTGAAGTTGGTGGACTTCTCGTAGTCGAAGCTGAGCAGCGCGGTGTCGTCGACGTCCAGGACGATCGCGGGCTTCTTCTTGCCGTGCCCGCCGTGGTGCGCGGCCTTCTTGATGTCCTTCTTCGCCTTGGCCTGGATGCGGGCCAGGTCCTTGGCGTACGGGCTGTCGGGCGACGACCTCCACACGCCGTCGGCGCCCTTGGTGGCGCCGTAGTACGCGTCGATCTCGCCGACGAGGAGGCCGATGTTGTGGGGCTCCTTGGTGGAGCGGGGGTGATCCTGGTCGGCACTGGCGACGCCGGTGGCGTAGAGGGCGGCGCCGGCGACGGTACAGGCGGTGGCCAGGCCGGCCACGCGTAGGGACTTCCGCATGTGTTGCGTCTCCGCATCAGGGTTCGGGCAGGTCACCGCCTGTCTACGCGCATCGACACCGGCCTGGGGAGGGCACGGGGAGACCCTTTACCCGATCAATACCTGAGCGCCCGCGTCCGGGCCGGGCCGAACGCCACCGGCACCGGCACCGGCACCGGCACCGGCACCTCCATCTGATCACGGCACCCCGTGACTCCCGCTCACCCTGCTGGGCATACTGGCGCCATGGGCACAGATCGGTCGAGCACGAAACGTGGTTCAACCGACGCCGACGAGCGGGAGCGCGTCGCCGACGAGCGGGAGCGCGTCGCCGACGAGCGGGAGCGCGTCGCCGACGAGCGGGAGCGCGTCGCCGACGAGCGGGAAAGCCGACTGACCGGGTGGGAGGAACGCCTGGACAGGCGGGCCCACTCGTTGGGCCGCGGAGCACCCAGCCGGCGGCAGCGTTCGTACGAGGCGGTCGAGCGCGCCCGGGGGCTGGTGCAAGCCAGTCAGGACCGGCTGGACCGCAGCGAAGCGGCGCTGCGCCGTGCGGACGCGCGCGACGTGAGGGAGCAGGGCGTCATCGAGGGCGAGACGGCCGACTCCCTGGCGCGGCAGGCCGACGCACGGCCCGCGCACCAGAAGGTCCTGGAGGCAAGGGTGTACCGCTTCCAGGAACGGTTCACCGCGGCGGCGTCCGCCCTGGGCGTGGCCCAGGACCAACTGGCCGACGAATACGAGCGGCTGGCCCTCAAGGAGCCGCGACAGGCCGACGAGTACCGACGGCACGCCGAGCGGTGGCACCGGGCGGCGGCCGACCTCCGCGCGGCAGCGGAGGCCCACCGCAAGAACGGCGGCTGACGGGGCGGGCTGCGGACCGGGGGTGGTAGTGGCTCGCCGGGGCGGTGGCTGACCGGGGTGGTAATGGGTCGGCGGGGCGGTAGTTCCTCACCGAGGTGGCGGCCGACCGGGGCGGTAATGGCTCACCGGGGCGGCGGCCGACCGGGGCGGTAGTGGCTCACCGAGGCGGTGGGCGACGCGGGCGGCGGGCAACCTGGGTGGCAGCCGACCGGGGCCGTAATGGCTCACCAGGGCGGCGGGCGACCTGGACCGTGCGCGACTCGGGCGGTGGGCAATCGCACGGTAGGCGACCTGCACGGTAGGCAATTCGGACGGTAGGCGACCCGCACCGTGGGCGACCTGCACGGTAAGCGGCCCGCACCGTGGGCAACTCGCACGGTAGGCGCCCCGCACGGTAGGCGCCCCGCACCGTGAGTAACCCGCACCACACGCGCCCCGGACGTCAGGCACCTCGCACCACACGCGCCCCGGACGTCAGGTGCCCCGCGCCGCGTGCGGTCGGCTGTACGCCGCCCCGGCAGGCCCGCGGCACGGCGCCCGCCACGGGTGTCACCGGTCAGGAGCGGGGTCACGCCCCGAGCCCCGTGACCCGTGCCGGTTCCCGGCGAGCGGCAGGGGCGGGGGCAGAACCCCGTGTCCTGGTCGCACCGGCGGCCGGACCGGGGCCGGTCCGGGACCGGCCGCCCTCAGGACCCGGCCCGCCAACCCGGGTCGCGGCCGCTCAGGCCGATCACCCGGTCCAGGAGCGGGGCGCCGTCCGGCACCGCCACCGGTGGCCCGAAGAGCCCGCCCTCGGCCAGGTCGTCCTCCTCCCCCGAGGGCGTCAGGAGCGCGCGGGCCGCCGCCAGGCCCGCCTCGTCCGGCGCGTACTCCTGGCCCGTGGCGCGCGCCAGGTCCCAGCCGTGCACGACCAGTTCGTCCATCGCGACCAGGCCCGCCACCTCGCCCGGCAGGTCGAGGCCGCCCGCGCGGGTCATGCCCTGCCAGGCCGCCGGGTCCCGCCACGCCTCGGCGAGGGCGTCGAGCGCCTTGGGCAGCTCGGCGCGCCAGCCGGGCGTGACGTCCGGCGTGACGGAGCCGGGGTCGGTGTCCGTCGCGGGGCCGAGCTCCTTGCCCGCCGCCTGCCGGAAGGCCTCGGCGAGGCCGAGCACATGGCCGAGCACGTTGCGCACCGCGAACTCGGGGCAGGGCGTGGGCGCCGCGAGCTGCTCGTCCGTGATGCGCTCGGCGATCCGCGCCACGAGGCGGGTCTGCGGGCCGAAGTCGAGGGTGGTGTCCGTCATCGGGGTCTCCCGGAGTCGTGGGCGGCCGCCCGGCGGGTCCGTAAGGCGGCTTTCTCGGTACGTCTCCCCTGTAGACCGGGCCCGTTGCGTGAACTCATCGGTATGCGCCTAGGGATTCCGCCCGATACCGCCGCGGGGGCCTTAGGAACCAGCATCACCTGGCATGACATCGACGATCGGGCGTGTCCTGCGGGACCGCAACGCGGGGCTGTATCTGGGTGCGGTGGTGGTCTCCGGCTTCGGGAGCACCGCGCTGTGGCTGGTCTCCGGAATCTGGGTGAAGGAGCTGACCGGCTCCGACGGACTCGCCGCCCTCTGCCAGTTCGCGCTGTGGGCGCCCACCCTCATCGGCCCGCTGCTCGGCACGCTCGCCGACCGCACGCGCCGCAGGCCGCTCCTCGTGGCCGCCAACCTCGCGACCGGCGCACTGGTCCTCTCGCTCTTCACCGTCGACGGCGCGGGACGGCTGTGGATCATCTTCGCGGTGCTCGTGGTGTACGGGGCGTGCGGCGTGGTCACCGACGCGGCGGAGGCCGCCCTGGTCCCCACGGCCGTCGACAAGGAGCTGCTCGGCGACTTCAACGGCCTGCGGATGTCGGCGAACGAGGGCATGAAGCTGGTGGCGCCGCTCGCGGGCGCGGGTCTGTTCGCGGCGTACGGCGGCGCCCGCGTGGCACTCCTGGACGCCGTGACGTTCGTACTCGCCGCGGGGATGTACGGCCTGCTGCGGGTGAGCGAGAGCAGGCCCGAGCGCAAGCGGGCGTCCCTGCGGGAGCAGACCGTCGAGGGGACGCGCTACCTGTGGGAGCACGAGCGGCTGCGGCCCCTGGTGCTCGGCGGCGGCCTGACGATGCTGACGTCGGGGATCAGCGGGGCGACGAGCTACGCCATCGTCGAGGGGCTCGGGCACGCGCCGACGTACGTGGGCCTGCTGTCCGTGGTGCAGGGCACCGGGTCGGTGGCGGTGGGCATCGCATCGGGGGCACTGATGCGGCGGTTCGGGGCGTGGCGGTTCGGCGGCGCGGGCATCGCGCTGACCGGTGTCTCCGTGGCGCTGATGGCCGTCCCGGACGACGCCACCGTCATCGTGGGGCATCTCCTCAACGGCATCGGACTGCCCTGCGTGCTGATCGCGGGCCTGACGGCGGTGCAGCGCGAGACGCCGGACGCGCTCCTGGGGCGGGTCGCGGCGACCGCGAGCACGCTGATGTTCGCGCCGACCGCGATCGGGATCGCGGCCGGCGCGGCCCTCGTGGAGAGCGTCGACATCCGGGTCCTGCTGCCGGTGATCGCGGTGGCGCGGCTGCTGATCGCCGCGCCCCTGCTGCGGTCCCGGGCCCTGGCTACTTCACGTCCGCCCAGCGCTTGATCGTCGCGACGGCCCGCGCCTGCTCGGCGGCGGGCAGCTTGGCGATCGACGCGCCGTGGTTGGCTCCCGGCACCTCGTAGCGGTAGGAGTCACGGTGGCTGGGGGTGAACCGCTCCGCGCTCCACGGGTCGTTCTCGCCGTAGACGAACATCATCCGCTGCCCCCGGGTCTTCACCCAGCGGTCGACGTCGGCGATGGTCTTGTTGTTGTACGACCCGCGCATCGCGGCGGGCAGGACGGAGTTCGGCTGGTAGAGGCCGGGGTAGTGGCGCACGCCCTTGAGGTGCTTGAACTTCAGGTCGGCCCAGCCGAGTTGGGTGGCGGCCTGGCGGTAGTAGGGGCCGAGTCCGTGGATGCCGAGCTCCGCGTCGTGGTAGACGCTCAGGCCGTGTCCCGTGGACCAGTCGTAGAGCTCGTCGTCGGTGGCCTTCTTCGCGTCGGGGACGCCGGCGCAGTCGGCCTCCGTGCCGCTCTGCCAGAAGTTCCACACCTGGTCGAGGACCGCGAACTCATAGGCGCGGTCGGTGGTCCCGAGGGTCTCCTCGAAGGTCTGGCCGTTCGCCTTCGCGTCCTTCTCGAACCTGGGGAGCAGCGCGTCGCGGCGTACGAGCATCTCGCGCTGCACGGCGTCGAGACCGTCCCGGCACTCCTTCGTGCCGACCGTCGCGAAGAAGCGTTCGTAGCCGCTGTCGTCGCGGTTGTTCGCGTCGTTGGGCGCCACGAACGCGACGACGGCGTCGAGGTCGTCGGGGTAGAACCGCTCGTGGTACGTCGCCGTCATGCCGCCCTTGCTGGCGCCGGTGCCCAGCCACTTGCCCTTCTCGATGGTCCGCAGCGCCCGGGTCAGGCGGTGCTCGTCGGTGGCCTCCTGCTCGACGGTCATCTTGGACCAGTCGTCGCCCGCCGCGCCGGTGGGCCGGGACTGCCCGAAGTAGCGGTGTTCCAGGCTGATCTGGTTGGCGTCGATCAGCCTGGTGAGGGCGGTGGTGCCGCCGGCGAGGGTGTAGCCGCCGGTATAGAGGACGGTCGGCTTGTCCGTGGCCTTGTGCCAGAGCGTGAGGCGCTGGGCGAAGGTGGGGCCGTCGGGGTCGCGGTGGTCGACGGGCTGCTGATAGGTGAGCGTGTAGAGCGGGAAGCCCTCCTTGTCCGCGACGGAGACCACCTTCATGCCCTCGATCCGCTCCAGCCGCTCGCGGATGTCGGACGGCGCGTCCCCCGCGCGGGCCGCGAGCGGCCGCGCGGCGGCGGGCGCGGTGCCGCCGAGCACCGCGGTGCCCGCCAGCAGTCCGGCACAGATCAGCGCGGATATCCCCTTGTTGCGCACCCTTGTCCTCCTCTGTCCCCGGTACGGGAGCGACGGTCGTGGTCGCGCGGATCGTATCGGCGATCACTCCGGGCGCGACAGGGCCTTCGCGACGTGCGCGAGGTCGGCGTCGGAGGCCAGTCCCGCGTGGTAGAGCCGCAGTTCGTCCGCGCCGAGCGCGGCGGCGCGGGCGGCGTCGTCGGCGAGCACGGCGGGGCGTCCGCCCATGCCGGAGACGACGGTGAGGTTGGCGGCGAGCACGGTGGACGGCGTGCGGTGCGCGGCGAAGGGCGCGAGCGCACCGGCGCCGCCCGTGCAGGGCACGACCACGCCGTCGGCCACGGAGAGGATGTGCGCGGGGTCGACGCCCGCGTTCGCCCCGCAGTGGTAGGGCACCGGGTCGGCGTGGAGCAGGACCTGGAAGCCGGCGGGCGCGGCCTCCCGTACGGCCCGGACGACGGCCTCCTGGAGGGTGCGGGCCGTCTCCTCTCGCCACGCGCGCGTGGCCGCGGCCGCCCCGGCACCGAGGAGCTTCTCGACGGTGTCCCACCCTCCGCCGCTCTCTTCGCCGCGCCACAGGGGCTCCAGGGCACGCCGGACGGCGAGGGCCGACTCGTCGGGTGACAGGCCCTGTTCGGCGTACCCCGCGCGGCAGGAGGCGCAGAAGCAGAGCGACATCAGGTACTGGCCCGCCTCGCCGAGGTCGACGCCGGAGATCTTGTCGTGGGCGTGCAGATGCGCGAGGCCGTACCAGCCGCACGACTCCAGTTCGGTGCCGCCCGTGCCGGTCCCGGGGCGCACGGCCGCCTCCGCGGCCAGGTCGACGAGGTACGCGCGCACGGCGGGCCGCGCGATGCACGGCGCCCAGGCGTAGCGGTCTCCGTAGGCGTTGACCACCGAGGTGTCCGGATGGTCGGCGCCCAGCCGGGAGTTGTGGGCGAGGACGACCCAGCTGTGCACGTCGAGGCCGGCGTCGGTCAGCGCCCGCGCCGCCCGCGCGTACGCGTCGCCCGGCGCCCACTCCCCGGCGGCGTACGGCCGCAGCCGTCTGCCCCGCCACCGCTCGCCCGGCGGGTAGAGCACGGCGGCGTGCGCGGCCGTGACGACGCGGTGGCGCGGGTGGCGGGGGGTCAGCGCGCGCGTGGAGTGGTAGGCGGCGGCGAGGGTGACCTGCCGGACGCCGAGCGCGGCGAGGCGGGCGGGGGCGTCGGGGTCGCCGACGACGTCCCAGGGGTAGAGGAACGCCGCGGCCCTCACGCGCCCGCCTCCGGCCCGCCCGGCAGATCGGCGCCGAGCAACTCGCGGCCCCGCTCCACGAGTTCGGCGAGGCGCTTGACGTGCTCGTCGGCGGGCTCGTGCAGCGGCGGGCGCACCGGGCCGACGTCCTGCCCGGCGAGCCGCACGCCCGCCTTGACGAGGGAGACGGCATAGCCGCGGCCCAGGGCGCGCAGCTCCACGAAGGGCCGGTAGAAGCCGTCGACGAGGCGGTTCACGACCGCGTCGCCCTCCGGCGTACCGGCGTTGAACGCGCGGTGGAAGGCGAGCGCGATGTCGGGCGCGAAGCAGAAGACCGCCGAGGAGTAGAGGCTCACGCCGATGCCGCGGTAGGCGAGCCCGGTCAGTTCGGCGGTCGGCAGGCCGTTGAAGTAGAGGAAGTCGCCCACCGCCGCCGCGCGCACGGCGCTGACGGTGCGCTGCATCAGGTCCATGTCGCCGAGGCCGTCCTTGAAGCCGATGATGCCGTCGGCGCGGGCGAGTTCGACGACCGTCTCCGGGGTGAGGACGGCGTTGTCGCGCTGGTAGACGATGACGTCCAGGGAGGTGGCGGCGGCCAGTTCGGTGTAGTGCCGGACAAGACCCTCCTGGCCCGCGACGACCAGGTAGGGCGGCATGGCGAGCAGCCCGTCGGCACCGGCCTCCTCCGCCAGGCGCGCGTACCGCACGGCGAGCGCCGTGCCGTACCCCGCGCCCGCGACCACCGGCACCCGCCCCGCCGCCTCGTCGACGGCGGCGGCGACGCACTCCTGGAACTCCTCGGGGGTCAGGGCGTGGAACTCGCCCGTGCCGCAGCAGGCGAACACGGCCGCCGCGCCGGCCTCGATGCCGCCGCGCACATGGGCGCGGAAGGCCGCCGGGTCGAGTCCGCCGTCGGGCCCGTACGCGGTGACCGGGAAGAACAGCGGCCCGCTGGGGACGCGGAGTCGGGAAGCAAGGGGGGCTGACGTCACGGGCTCTCCCTAAGGCGTGCACGTTTCTGATTCATGTCCATATCCCTGAACACACCCACGCTAAGCTGCCCTCTTGGGCCCGGTCAAGCGGATCAACTGCCCGCGCGAGAGCGGATTTTCCACCTCCGGAGGGGCCCGGCGAGCCCCTTGACGCGGCGCGATCGCGCTCCCTAGCGTGTCCACGGATGTGAATCCTGTACGTGAATGAGTACGCCCTGCACGTGAATGACTACGCCCTTCAAGGCGCTGCGGCAACCGCCCGAGGCGCCGACACGCGCCCGAGGAGACCCCGCATGCCCGCTCCCCGCACCGTCCTGCTCACCGGCGCCGCAGGCGGCCTCGGCACCCTGATGCGCGGGCTCCTGCCGGCCTACGGCCACGACCTGCGCCTGTTCGACGTGCGGGCCGTCCCGGGCGAGCCGGACGCCGTCACGGCCGACCTCGCCGACAAGGAGGCGCTGCGCGCGGCCGTGCGCGGGGTCGACGCCGTCCTCCACCTGGCGGGCATCTCCCTGGAGTCCACCTTCGACAAGATCCTCAGGGCGAACGTCGAGGGAACGTACAACCTCTACGAGGCGGCCCGCGAGGAGGGCGTGCGGCGCGTGGTGTTCGCCTCCTCCAACCACGCCGTGGGCTTCACGCCGCGCCCGCGGGGCGAGGACCCGCTGATCCCTCTCGACACCCCCCGCCGCCCCGACACCTTCTACGGCCTCTCGAAGTCCTTCGGCGAGGACCTCGCCCAGCTCTACTGGGACAAGCACGGCATCGAGACCGTCTCGGTCCGCATCGGGTCGTGCTTCATGGAGCCGTCGAGCGTGCGGATGCTGTCGGTCTGGATGAGCCCCGGCGACGGCGCGCGCCTCTTCCACGCGGCGCTCACCGCACCCGACGTGCGGCACACGGTGGTCTATGGCTCGTCCGCCAACACCCGCCTGTGGTGGGACCTGTCGTCGGCCCGCGCGCTCGGGTACGACCCGCAGGACGACTCCGAGCAGTACGCGGAGAAGCTCATCGCCGAGCAGGGCGAACTGGACCCGGCCAACCCCGACCACGCGCACCTGGGCGGCCACTTCTGCACGAACCCGCCGGTGTGGCCGTACTGAAGCAGGTGTGGCCGCACAGAAGCCGATGCGGCCGTACTGAAGCCGGCGTGGCCGCATCCGGGGCGCCATGCCCGCACTGACCGTGAATCGGCCGAAGTGGCCGGAGTGAGCCGCCCCGCCCGCCCGGTCCGTCCGGGCACCGAACGGGCACGCGGAACCCCCGATACGGGCACGCCCGCACCCCGCCGCACAGGCAGCCGCCCGGCCAAGCGGGCACATCCGGGCAGCATCGTGCCCGTGGCGAGCCTGGTCACGCTCCCGGACGGGCGGTAGAACTTCCCCACAGGGCCCGAACGGGCACCGCGGACCCAGGGGAAGAGGTGGCGCCGATGACCGCGGAAGAACGTCAGCGGCGGATCGTCAACGCGGCCCGGAACTCCGGCTCCGTCGACGTGACGGCGCTCGCCGCCCAGCTCGGCGTCGCCAAGGAGACCGTCCGCCGCGACCTGCGCGCCCTGGAGGACCACGGCCTGGTCCGCCGCACCCACGGCGGCGCCTACCCCGTGGAGAGCGCGGGCTTCGAGACGACCCTCGCCTTCCGCACGACCATGCACGTCCCCGAGAAGCGGCGCATCGCGGCCGCCGCGGCCGACCTGCTCGGCGACGCCGAGACCGTCTTCGTCGACGAGGGGTTCACGCCCCAGCTGGTCGCCGAGGCGCTGCCCGAGGCCGCGGCGGGCCGCGCGCTGACCGTGGTCACCGCCTCGCTGGCCACCGCGGGCGCCCTCGCCGAGGCGGAGAACGTCACCGTGCTGCTGCTCGGCGGCCGGGTCCGCCCCGGCACGCTCGCCACCGTCGACCACTGGACGACCCGCATGCTGGCCGGGTTCGTCATCGACCTGGCCTACATCGGCGCCAACGGCATCTCCCGCGAGCACGGCCTGACCACCCCCGACCCCGCGGTGAGCGAGGTGAAGGCGCAGGCCATCAGGGCCTCGCGGCGCACCGTGTTCCTGGGCGTGCACACCAAGTTCGGGGCGACGAGCTTCTGCCGGTTCGCGGGGATCGGGGACCTGGACACGATCGTCACGAGCGGCCGGCTGCCCGCGTCCGAGGCACACCGCTACTCGCTCCTGGGGCCGCAGGTCGTCCGCGCCTGACCCACCCCGCCCCTCCTCCCCGTTTCCCCGACCGCACCCCCGCCCCGCCCCTCCCCGCACCCTCGTCCCCGCACCCCCTCACCTCCCGAAACGACCGCCCACCCCTTACCCCCGCACGCCCCGCAGCACCCCATTCATCCCCATACATTCCATTCACCCCCATACGTCCAGGAGCGATTCATGCGAACCCCGAGCCGACGGAGGCCGCGCGCGCTCGCCGCGGTCGCCGCAGGGACGCTGCTCGCCCCGCTGCTCGCCGGCTGCTGGACCGGCGCCGGCGGGACCGGTTCAGGCGGCGACTCCATCAACGTCCTCATGGTGAACAACCCGCAGATGGTGGAGTTGCGCAAGCTGACCGCCGCCCACTTCACCAAGGAGACGGGCATCGAGGTGAACTTCACCGTCCTGCCCGAGAACGACGTCCGCGACAAGATCAGCCAGGACTTCGCCAACCAGGCGGGGCAGTACGACGTGGCGACCCTCAGCAACTACGAGATACCGATCTACGCCCGCAACGGCTGGCTGCACGAGGTCGGTTCGTACGCCCGCGAGGACCGGACGTACGACGAGAAGGACATCCTGCCGCCCATGCGCCAGTCGCTCACCGGCGCCGACGGCAAGCTCTACGGACAGCCCTTCTACGGAGAGTCGTCCTTCCTGATGTACCGCAAGGACGTCTTCGAGAAGGCGGGCCTGACCATGCCGGAGAAACCCACCTGGCAGCAGGTCGCGAAGCTCGCCGCCCAAGTGGACGGCAAGGAGCCGGGCATGAAGGGCATCTGTCTGCGCGGTCTGCCCGGCTGGGGCGAGGTGATGGCACCGCTGACGACCGTGGTGAACACCTTCGGAGGCACCTGGTTCGACAAGGACTGGAAGGCCCGCCTGGACTCCCCCGAGTTCAAGAAGGCGACCCGCTTCTACGTGGACCTCGTGCGCGAGCACGGTGAGTCCGGGGCCGCGCAGTCCGGCTACGCCGAGTGCCTCAACAACCTCACCCAGGGCAAGACCGCCATGTGGTACGACGCGACGGCCGCCGCCGGATCGCTGGAGTCCGCCAAGTCCCCGGTCAAGGGAAAGATCGGCTACGTCGCCGCCCCCGTGGCGGGGACCGAGAGCTCCGGATGGCTCTACACCTGGGCCTGGGGCCTGCAGAAGGCCTCGCGCAACCCCGACAAGGCCTGGAAGTTCATCTCCTGGGCCTCGGGCAAGGAGTACGAGAAGCTCGTCGGCGAGAAGATCGGCTGGTCGAACGTGCCCGCCGGCAAGCGCGCGTCGACGTACGCGAACCCCGCCTACCGCGAGGAAGCCGCCGCCTTCCAGGACGTCACCCGCGCCGCCATCGAAGGCGCACGGCCCCGCGACCCGGGCGTGCAGCCCCGGCCCGCGCCCGGCATCCAGTTCGTCGGCATCCCCGAGTTCACCGACCTCGGCACCAAGGTCTCCCAGGAGATCAGCGCCGCCATCGCCGGACGCCAGTCCGTCGACGCGGCCCTGCACACGTCGCAGCAGCTCGCCGAGAAGATCTCCGAGGAGTACGAGGGACGATGACCGCCACCGCGAGCACCACCGCCGCCGGGCACGCGCGCGCGTCCGACGCCCGCACGCCGAGGCCGCCGGGGACACCGGGACGGCTGCGCGCCTGGGCCACCAGGGCGCCCCTGCTGCCCGCCCTCGTCTTCATGATCGCCGTGACCCAGCTGCCGTTCGTGGCCACCCTGGTGATCTCCTTCTTCGACTGGAACGCCCTCTATCCGGACGCCCGCAGCTTCACCGGACTCGCCAACTACACCGAGGTCCTCACCGATGCGGACCTGCGCAAGTCCGTGCTGACCACGATCCTGCTCACGGCCTCCGTCGTGCTCGCGAGCCTCGTGATCGGGCTCGGTCTCGCCCTGCTCCTCGACCGGAGGTTCAAGGGGCGCTCCCTGGTCCGTACGCTGCTCATCGCGCCGTTCCTGCTGGTCCCCGTGGCCGCCGCGCTGTTGTGGAAGCACGTGCTCTACAACCCCGAGTACGGGCTCTTCAACGGCCTGCTGCACTGGATCGGCGGGGACTCCGCGGCCCAGCCCGACTGGATCTCCCACACCCCGCTCCTTGCCATCGAGGCCTCGCTGGTGTGGCAGTGGACGCCCTTCATGATGCTGATCCTGCTCGCGGGGCTGCAGAGCCGCGATCCCGAACTGGTCGAGGCGGCCCGCATGGACGGCGCGGGCGCCTGGCAGGTCTTCCGCCATCTGACCCTGCCCCACCTGCGCCGCTACCTCGAACTGGGGGCCCTGCTGGGCTCGATCTACATCGTGCAGAACTTCGACGCCGTCTTCACCATCACCTCGGGCGGCCTCGGCACCGCGAACCTCCCGTACACCGTCTACCAGAGCTTCTATCAGGCCCACGAGAACGGCCTGGCCTCCGCCGCCGGTGTGCTCGTCGTCATCGGCTCGCTGATCATCGCGACCTTCGCGCTGCGGGTCGTCTCGTCCCTCTTCCGTGAGGAGGTGTCCCGCTGATGGCCGCGTCCGTGAAGTCGCGTCCCCGCGCGCGGGGAGCCACGCTCGGCCTCGCCGCCTGGCTCGCCGGGATCCTGTTCTTCCTGCCCGTCGCCTGGATGGCACTGACCTCCTTCCACTCGGAGGAGGACGCCGCGACCAACCCGCCCTCGCTCGCCGCCTCGCTCACCCTGGACGGCTACCGCGACTTCTTCGGCGCGGGCGGCGGCGCGAGCCCCTGGCCCTCGCTGATCAACTCGACGGTGGCGTCGGCCGTCTCGACCCTGTGCGTGCTGGTCCTGGCGCTGCCGGCCGCGTACGCCCTGTCCATCCGGCCCGTGAAGAAGTGGACGGACGTGCTCTTCTTCTTCCTGTCCACGAAGATGCTGCCGGTCGTGGCGGGCCTGCTGCCGCTCTACCTCTTCGCCAAGAACACCGGCCTGCTGGACAACATCTGGCTGCTGGTCCTCCTCTACACCTCGATGAACCTGCCGATCGCGGTGTGGATGATGCAGTCGTTCCTCGCCGAGGTGCCGAAGCCCGTCATCGAGGCCGCGCAGATCGACGGGGCCCGGCTGCCGACGATCCTCGCGCGCGTGGTGGCACCCATCGCGCTGCCCGGGATCGCGGCGACCTCCCTGATCTGCTTCATCTTCAGCTGGAACGAACTCCTCTTCGCACGGGTGCTGACGGGCGTCGTCGCCCAGACCGCGCCCGTCTTCCTGACCGGCTTCATCACCAGCCAGGGCCTGTTCCTGGCGAAGGTGTGCGCCGCGTCGCTCGTCATCTCCCTGCCGGTGCTCGCCGCGGGGTTCGCCGCCCAGGACAAGCTGGTCCAGGGCCTGTCGTTGGGAGCCGTGAAATGAAGGCAGCGATCGTCGAGTCGGTGGGCAAGGTCGTCGTGGGGGAGGTGCCCGACCCGACGCCGGGGCCGCGCGACGTCGTCGTGGAGGTCGCCGCGTGCGGCCTGTGCGGGACCGATCTGCACATCCTTCAGGGCGAGTTCGCGCCCACCCTGCCGGTGGTGCCGGGCCACGAGTTCGCGGGCACCGTCGTCGGTCTGGGCCGGGACGTGACCGAACTGGCCGTCGGCGACCGGGTCGCGGTCGACCCCTCCCTGCACTGCCACGAGTGCCGCTACTGCCGGGCCGGACGCGGCAACCTCTGCGAGCGGTGGGCCGCGATCGGGGTGACCACGGCGGGCGGCGCCGCCCAGTACGCCCTCGCGCCCGCCGCCAACTGCGTCCGCCTGCCCGACCACGTGCGCACCCAGGACGCGGCCCTCATCGAACCGCTCTCGTGCGCGGTGCGCGGCTACGACGTCCTGCGCTCCCGGCTCGGATCGCACGTCCTGATCTACGGCTCCGGGACGATGGGCCTGATGATGCTGGAGCTGGCCAAGCGGACCGGCGCCGCCAGCGTCGACGTCGTCGACCTCAACCCCGAGCGGCTCGCGACGGCCACCCGGCTCGGCGTCTCCGCGTCGGCGGCCGGCGCCGACGAGCTGGACCGGCCCGGGGGCTGGGACGTGGTGATCGACGCGACCGGCAACGCGGCGGCGATCCAGGACGGCCTCGACCGCGTCGCCAAGGCGGGCACGTTCCTCCAGTTCGGTGTCGCGGACTACGCGACGCGCGTGACGATCGACCCGTACCGCATCTACAACCAGGAGATCACCATCACCGGCTCGATGGCCGTCCTGCACAGCTACGAGCGGGCCGCCGAGCTGTTCGCGGGCGGGGTGCTCGACCCGGACGTGTTCATCAGCGACCGGCTGCCGCTGGACTCCTACCCGCGGGCGCTCGACCAGTTCGCCGCCGGAGTGGGGCGGAAGATCGTCGTGGTGCCGTAGCCCGGCGAAAGGCCGCGGTCCCGTGAAGACGCAAGGCCGCGGTCCCGTAAATCGGTACCCCTCGGCATGGCCGCGGCCTACGCTCCCGGTCATGCCGAGACCTCACGGATTCACCTACGAGCACCGCGCCGACGGCTCCGTCGTGATCACGCACGGCGGACGGGCCGCCGGAACCCTGCGCGGCGCCCGCGCCGAGCGGTTCCTCGCCGAGGCCGGGAGCGGCGATCCGCAGCTGGTGATGGCCCGCTGGACCGGCAACTACAAGCACGGCAACGAACGCGCGGCGCGTGCGCACCCCCGCAACCGTGGTTGAGAACCCGCAACCGTGGCTGAGAACCCGCGAGCGAGGCCGAGAAAATCCTTGCGCGGGTAAGGGAACGGTAAAGCGGGGTCGTTCGTTACCCCTGGCATGACAGCTATGACCCCCGGCTCGAACATCCCGCTGACCGCCGCCCGCGTGGCGGTGGACGTCGCCGCTCCGGTGCGGCTCGACGTATCGGGCCTGCTGCTCACCGCCGACGGCAAGGTGCGCTCCGACGACGACTTCATCTTCTTCAACCAGCCCTCCGGGCCCGGCGTGACCTACCAGTCGGGCGGGGGCACCACCCCCGACAAGGTGACCGTGGACACGGCCGCCGTACCGGCCGGCATCGAGAAGATCGTCGTGACGGCGAGCCCGGACGCGGCGGGCCAGACCTTCCAGGGCGTCGAGCCCACGGCCACGATCCGCAACGCCGACGACGGCTCGGTGCTCGCCACCTTCACGCCGCCCCAGCTCGGCACCGAGACGGCCCTGGTGATCGTCGAGATCTATCTGCGCAACGGCGCGTGGAAGGCCCGCGCGGTCGGCCAGGGGTACGCGAACGGCCTCGCGGGCATCGCGACGGACTTCGGCGTCTCGGTGGAGGAGCCCGCCCCGGTCGCGCCGCCCGCCCCGATGGCGCCCCCGGTGGGCCAGCCCGTGCAGGGTCCGCCCCCGCCGGCCGCCGACCCGCGCCTGGCGGCCCCGCCGGCGCCGCCCGCTCCCCCGGCCGCCCCCGCGCCCGGCGCCGGGAAGATCAACCTGGACAAGGGCCGGGTCAGCCTCCAGAAGAACCAGACGGTGTCCCTGGTCAAGGGCGGCCGCCCGCTGCTCTCGCAGGTCAAGATGGGCCTCGGCTGGGAGCCCGCGTTCCGCGGCAAGGACATCGACCTCGACGCCTCCGTCATCGCGTACGGCCCGCAGCGCAACCACGTCGACAGCTGCTACTTCGGCAAGCTCTCGATCGTGAACGGCGCGATCAAGCACTCCGGCGACAACCTCACGGGCGAGGGCGGCGGTGACGACGAGGTGATCGTCGTCGACCTCGGCCGTCTCCCGCAGGACGTCACGGGCCTGGTCTTCACGGTGAACTCGTTCTCCGGCCAGAAGTTCACGGAGGTCGCGAAGGCGTACTGCCGCCTGATCGACGCCGCGTCCGGCGAGGAGCTCGTCCGCTTCGACCTCACCAACGCCGAGGCGCAGACGGGCGTCATGATGGCCAAGCTCATCCGGCAGTTCACCGGCGAGTGGGAGATGACCGCGATGGGGCAGTTCGTGAAGTCCCGCACGGTGCGCGGCATGGTGAAGCCGGCGGCGCAGGCCCTTTGAGGACGTGAGCGGGCGCCCCTAAAGGGCGCGGGCGGGCACAGGGAGCCGGCAGCGGTCAGAGCCCGGATCCGCGCGATGAACTCGGGCCCGGGAAGCGGCAGTTCCACGTCGTCGTCCACGAACTTCACGGCGG
>NZ_JBFAWC010000024.1:0-116989 GCF_040680155.1 Streptomyces sp. NPDC052114
CACGCCCTCTCCCTGCCCACCTTCACCAACTGGCCCGACGACGAACCACTCATCGAGGCCTACGCCGAGGCCTTCCACAAGATCGGACGACACCGCGAGGCCCTGGTCGCCCACGCGGCCGGAGCGTCCCGGTAGGGCCCCGTCCCGATTGCTTCCACGATTCCGTCACACCGCACCATCCCGTCACCACCGCAGGAAAGGACAACCATGACCGTCAAGGAATCCCCCGAGGCCGCCGCCCAGGTCCTTCAGCACGTCATGATCGGCGACGACCTGCCGGACGACTTCTCCCTGCTCGGCCGCGAGTGGACCCTGCACCGCGACGTCTTCCCCGGCACCCTGACCGCCGCCACCGAGGTCATGGCCTCGATCGTGCCCTACCCCAAGGGCGGCTCCTTCCTGGAGGTCGGCTGCGGCACCGGCGTCATCTCCGTGACCGCGGCGCTGAGCGGCTGCGCGAACGTGACGGCGCTCGACATCAACGAGAAGGCGGTGGCGAACACCCTCGCCAACGCCGAGCGGCACGGCGTCGGGGACCGGGTGCGGGTGCTGCACAGCGACCTGTACGCGGCCCTTGAGCCCACCGACCGGTTCGACGCGATCTTCTGGAACGTGCCCTGGACGTACGTGGAGGACGGCTTCCCGCTCTCCACGGACCTGCACTCCGCCGTCTTCGACCCCGGCTACCAGGGCCAGTCCCGGTTCATCGCCGGGGCCCGCGACCACCTGGCCGAGGGCGGCCGGCTGCTGATCGGCACGGCCGACCTCGGCGACCGCGAGCGGATCGACGCCTTCGCCGAGGAGGCCGGGATGAGCGTCGAGATGCTGCGCCGCGTACGCCGTATCGAGGTCGTCCGCGTCATGGAGTACCACCTGCTCGAACTGCGCGCCAAGTGAGCCCGCCGCCCCGGCGGGCGATTCCCCGGCCCGCCGGGGCGGCTCCCTCCCCTCCCACGACATGCGAGGCACCCTCATGCCCCAGCAGGCCGACCTCGAACTGGCCCTGGAACTCGGCGACATCGCCGACCGCATCACCACCCGCCGCTTCCGGGCACACGACCTGCGGGTGAGCGAGAAGCCCGACCGCACCCCCGTCACCGACGCGGACACCACCGTCGAGGCGGCCGTGCGCGGAGCCGTGCGCGCCGCCCGCCCCGAGGACGACTTCGCGGGGGAGGAGACCGGCGGCGAGGCCACCGCGGGACGCACCTGGATCGTCGACCCCATCGACGGCACCAAGAACTTCCTGCGCGGAGTGCCGGTCTGGGCCACCCTGATCGCCCTCCTCGAAGACGGCCGGCCCACCGTCGGCGTCGTCAGCGCCCCCGCCCTGGCCAGTCGCTGGTGGGCGGCGGCCGGGAGCGGCGCCTGGCTGCGCCGCGGCTCGCCCGACGCCGAGCCGCGGCGGCTGCGCGTCTCCGGCGTCACCGGCCTGGAGAGCGCCTATCTGTCCACCACCAACACCCGTACCTGGGACGCCTTCCACCCGCGCGCGGCGTATCTGCGGCTCGCCGACGCCTGCTGGGAGGACCGCGCCTTCGGTGACTTCCTCCAGCACTGCATGGTCGCCGAGGGCACGATCGACGTCGCGGCCGAACCGGTCGTGAGCCCCTGGGACATCGCCGCCCTGCAGATCCTCGTGGCGGAGGCGGGCGGCCTCTGCACCGATCTGCGCGGCGCCTCGCCCCAGCACGGCACGGGTGCCCTTTCCGCCAATCCGCACCTGCACCCGCTCGCGGTGAAGGTCCTCGCGGATACGACTGATACGACCGACCCCCGACCCCGACCAGGAGACGAGCAACCATGACCGACCACAAGCCCTCCGTGCGCCCCGCCACCCGTGACGACGTCCCCCGGGCCGTGGCCACCCTCGCCGGCGCGTTCGCCGACTACCCCGCCACGCGGCACACCGTCGACCCGGACCGCCACATCGAGCGCGTCACCGAGCTCCAGGAGCTGTTCCTCACCCGCGTCGGCCTGGACATCGGCAAGGTCTGGGTCGCCGACGACGGCGCCGCGGTGGCCGTCTGGACCACGCCGGAGAGCGTCGACGCGGGCGCGGTATTCGCCGAGATCGGCCCGCGCCTCGCCGAGTTGAGCGGTTCGCGGCTGGCCGCGCAGCAGCAGATGGAAGGCCTCCTCGCGCCGCACCGCCCCACCGGGCCCGCGTGGTTCCTCGCCACCGTCGGCGTCTCGCCCGACCACCAGGGCAAGGGCCTCGGCAGCGCCGTCGTCCGCCCCGGCGTGGAGGCGGCCGAACGCGCCGGGGTGCCCGCCTTCCTGGAGACCTCCGACCCGCGCAACCTCCCCTTCTACGAGCGGCTCGGCTTCACCGTCACCGCCGACGTCGAGGTGCCGGACGGCGGTCCGCGCACCTGGGCCATGACCCGCAAGCCCGGTACCTGACCGGCCCCTCTCCGTACGACCCACAGCGCCCGACCGAAAGGAGCGCACCACCCCATGGCTCCGTCCGAAGCAACCCGGGGCGGCCCCGCCGACCCCGTGCCCGTCCCGGAGACCGAACACGCGGAACAGTTCGGCGCGCAGGAGCGGATCCTGACCCTCGTCTGGGGCTACATCTCCTCCGAGATCCTGGACCTGGCGACGCGCCTGGACCTGCCCGACCTGATGGGGTCGCAGGAGCGCGCCGCTCCCGAGCTGGCCGCCGCCCTGGACACCGACCCCGTCGCCACGCTGCGCCTGCTGCGGGCCTTCGCCTCGCTGGGCCTGGCCGAGGAGACCACGGCGGGGACCTTCCGGCTGACGCCGGCCGGGCATCGGCTGCGCACCGACGTGCCCGATTCGCTGCACGCCTTCGTCCGCCAGGGCATGGGCGTCTTCCGGCAGGCCTGGTCCCACTTCGACCACAGCATCAGGACCGGCGAACCCGCCTTCGACCAGGTCTTCGGCACCGACTTCTTCTCCTACCTCGGCGAGCGGCCGGAGCTGTCGGGCACCTTCACGTCCTCCATGCGCGAGGCCACCCGCACGATGAGCACCGCGCTCGCCAAGGAGCAGGAGTACGACTTCTCCGCGTACGGCACCGTGGTGGACGTCGGCGGCGCCGACGGATCCCTGCTGGCGGCCGTGCTGGGCGCGCACCCCGGCGTCCGGGGCGTCGTGTTCGACTCGCCGGAGGGAGCCCGCGACGCGGCCGGGGCGCTGGGCGCGGCCGGGCTGGGGGAGCGCTGCCGGGTCGAGACCGGGGACTTCTTCGCCCGGGTGCCCGGCGGCGGCGACCTCTACGTCCTCAAGAGCATCCTGCACGACTGGAGCGACGCGCGGTCGGCGGACATCCTGCGGACCGTCCGCGCCGCCATGCCCGACCACGCCAGACTGCTGATCGTCGAAGTGCTGCTGCCCGACAAGGTGGACAGCTCCGCGCACCCGCTCGGCTACCTCAGCGATCTGTACATGCTGGTGAACATGGGCGGACGGGAGCGCAGCGAGCAGGACCTGCGCGCCCTGCTGACGGACACCGGGTTCCGTACGACCCGGGTCCTCACGCCGCCCGGCCTCACACCGTTCTCCCTCATCGAGGCGGAGCCGGTCTAAGGGGCCTTGTCGGAACGGGAGTTGATGAGCGTCCAGGCGAGCAGCGCCGTCAGGAGGAGCACGCCGACGGCGAAGGCGATGGCCACGGTGTAGCCGTGCACCGTGCCGTCGACCGTGGCGGCGGCGGAGGTGCCGTGCTCGGACAGGTAGGCGGCGGTGGCGCCGGTGGACACGGTGTTGAGGAGCGCCACGCCCAGCGCGCCGCCCACCTGTTGGGCGCTGTTGACCACGGCCGCCGCCGCGCCCGCCTCGTGCGGGGCGACCCGCGCGGTGGCCGTGTGCATCGCGGGCATCATCATGCAGCCGATGCCGAGCCCGATGAGGATCTGCGCGGGCAGCAGGTGCGTCAGGTACACCTGCGGTGTGTCCGCCTGGAGCCGGGTGAGCAGCGCCATGCCGGTCGCGGCGGCCAGCAGCGCGCCCACGATCAGCGTGCGGGGCCGGGTGCGGGGCAGCAGGCGGGCCGCGATCAGCGAGGAGCCCACCGCGATCCCGAGGCCCAGCGGCAGGAAGGCGACACCCGTCAGCACGGGCGAGTAGCCGAGGATCCCCTGGAGGTAGTACGTCAGGAACAGGAAGAGCCCGAACAGGCCGATCTGCGGCAGCCCCACGACCAGGAACGAGCCGCCCCGCACCCGGTGGGCGACCACCCGAGGGGGCAGCAGCGGATCCTGGACCCGCCGCTCGACCAGCGCGAACGCCACCAGCATCAGGACGCCGAGCCCGAGCAGCCCGACGACCAGCGGGTCGCCCCAGCCGTTCTCGGCCTCCGCGAACGCGTAGACGATCGCCACGAGGCCGCCGCAGCCGAGGAACGTGCCGGGCAGGTCGAGCCGCACGGCCCGGCCGGTCCGCCCCTCGCGCGGCAGCAGCCGGCAGCCGAGCAGGGCGAGGAGCGCGACCGGCGCGTTGACGTACAGGCACCAGCGCCAGTCGAGGTACTCGGTCAGCAGCCCGCCGGCCAGCAGCCCCACGGCCGCGCCGCCGCCGCTGACCGCTCCGTAGACGCCGAACGCCCGGCCGCGCTCGCCGGGTTCGGTGAACAGCTGGTTGATCAGTGCCAGGGCCGCGGGAGCGAGGGCCGCGGCGAAGGCGCCCTGCAGCGCGCGGGCCGCGAAGAGGGTGCCCGGATCGGGGGCCGCGCCGCCCAGCAGGGAGGCGAGCCCGAAGCCGAGGATCCCGACGGCGAAGACCCGGCGGCGCCCGAACGCGTCGGCGACCCGGCCGCCGAGCAGCAACAGCCCGCCGAAGGGCAGGGTGTAGGCGGTGATGACCCACTGCCGGCTCGCGTCGGACATGCCGAGGTCGTCCTGGACCGAGGGCAGGGCGATGTTGACGATGGTTCCGTCGAGCACCACCAGCAGCTGCGCCGCCAGGATGACCACGAGCCCCCACCAGCGGCGCGGATCAGGTCCCGGAGCGGTGGTCGACGGCCCCTCCCGCGAGGCGGCCGTCACGCCGTCCCGAGCAGCGGTCGACGCCCCTTCCCGACGGTCGGCCGATTCCACCGGATCAGCAGAATTCGCTGGCTTTCGCGCCATGAACAGCAGCCTCCTGAAGGGCAGGGATTTCAGAGGCCCCAGCCCAGCAAAGAGCGCGAAGCGCTGTCCAACAACCAGGTGTTCTCCGCCGACAAGAGGCCCTTGTCACCGCGTTGACAGAGCGGCGGCACACGCCCGTAAAGTCTCCTCGCATTCGCCGCGCCGAAGATTGGATTCCGTCAGATGCCCCGGCACGTCCGCCACGACGGCAGCACCGTTCGCATCAAGGCGCCCAGCGCCCCCCGGCCGTTTCCTGTGCCGCGGCCCGCCGTCCTGCCGGGGGACGACTGGGAGGACGACGCCACGGTGAAGGGCGTCGCCTACGACGGGACGGTCCTCGCCGGACGGAGCGCCGAGGCGGTGGAGGCGGAGCGGTGCCGCTTCGAGAACACCCGGTTCACCGGCACCGAGCTGCGGCGTTCGGTGCTCTCCGACTCGCACTTCGACACCTGTGACTTCGCCCAGGTGCGCTGCCGGGACGTGTCGTTGATCCGCTGCGCCGTCACGTCGAGCCGCCTCACCGGATCCTCCTGGTCGCCCGGCACGTTCCGCGACGTACGCTTCGACGGCTGCCGCAGCGATCTCGCGCTGTTCCGTCACTCCACGTTCAATGCCGTCGTGTTCGCCGACTGCAATATGCAGGGCGCCGATTTCCAGAACGCGGAACTGCGCTCCGTGCGTTTTGTGAACTGCGATCTGACCGGGGCGCAGTTCTCTCACGCGGACATGAGAAACGTACGTTTCGAGAACTGCGGCCTCGCCGATGTCAACGGCGTCACCGGTTTCAAGGGCGCCACGGTGCAGGGGCCCGGCGCGATGGATCTCGCGCTGCTCCTCGCCAAGGAGGCGGGCGTCACGATCGAGGCGTAGCGCCCGCCGCGGGACGGCCCACGGCGGACCGGGAGGTCACCAGCCGGTCAGCAGCAGATGGTTGACGGCCAGGGCGAGCACGGCCTGGGCGGTCAGCCAGCGCCGGCGGGCGCTCGCCGGGAGGAGCGCGGCGGCGGCGAGGAGGAACAGGGCGAAGGGCAGCCAGATGCGCTCGGTCTCCGCCTTGCTCATGCCGGACAGGTCGGCGGCCGCGAGCGCCAGCAGGGCGGCCAGGACGAGCGCGACCAGGCGGTGGGCGGCCGTGGCCCCGCCGGTGGCCAGATGCCGGAGCGCGGCCGGCGCGGACGCCAGGGCCCTGCGCAGACCCGCGACGCCGGCGAGCCCGATGACGAGCACCGTGCAGGCGAGGTTGGCCCAGACGAAATAGCCGTACGGCCTGATGCCGCCCGCCCCTTGGTAGTAGCGCTCGACGAGCAGGCGATAGGCCTCCCACCAGTTGAAGCCCGCGAGGGTGAAGGCGAGCGGCGCGACGGCGAGTCCGGCGAGGAAGAGGGGGAGGGGGCGAAGGGTGCGGGCGACGAGCAGGACGGCGGCGCAGAGCAGGGCGAAGAGCGGCAGGCCGTAGGAGAGGTAGCAGGTGAGTCCGAACAGGAGCCCGGAGCCGAGCGCCGCCGCGCCGGGGGAGCGGGCCGCGCGGGTCGAGGCCAGCGCGAGCAGCGCGACCGTCCAGGCGGTGACGGCGGCGAAGTAGCCGTCGGCCGAGGCGCCGACCCAGATCGCGGCGGGCGCGAGGACGAGGAAGGGGGCGGCCCGGCGTGCGGTCGCCTCGTCGGCCAGCGCGCGCAGGGTGATCAGGACGGCGACCGCCGCGGTACTGCCCGCGGTGACGCAGAAGGCCCCGGCCCAGCCGCCGCCGCCCAGACCGATCCGGTCGAGCAGGACGAAGGTGAGCGTGGCGCCCGGCGGGTGCCCCGCGGTGTGGGCGGGCCAGTGGTCGGGCGCGTCGATCAGGATGTGCCGGTTGAAGTCCCGCAGCGTCGCGGGAATGTCGTCGAAGCGGTCGACGACCTGGAGGTACTCGTACTTGGTGGTGAGCCGCCGCGCGACGCCGCGGTGCCAGCCGTCGACGAGCGCGAGCGACCAGATCCAGGCCAGACAAGCGCCCCAGGCGGTCAGGAGGAGCGACCGCCAGGGGAGCCGGGCGGCGAGCGGCGGGGCGTACACGATCACCAGGGCGGCGACGGTGAGCGCGGCGGGCGTGCCCGGTCCGATGTGCGGGTCCCATGAGGCATACAACGGTGGCCAGTTGAGGTGCAGGGTGCCGTAGGAGTCCTCGATGTGGATGCCGACGCCGATGGCCGCGGCGACGAGAAGGGCCCCGAATCCGGCCGCGGCCAGGTCGAGTCGGCTGCCGGTGCGTTCTGTGGTGCTCACGTCCGCACGCTAGGCGCCGACGGGGCCGAAGCGGCACGTCCACGGCAGGACGTCAGCGTTTCGTCATGAGTCGGCACCCCGTCGCGGGCCGGTGCGCGGCATACCGTCGAGCCATGCCTCCCGCACCACGGATCACCTCCCCGGCCCGTCCCGGATTCTGGCGCAGCCCGCTGCGGGGCCCCTGGCTCACGTCGCTCCTCGGCGTCGTCCTGCTGGCCGGAATCCCCGTCCTGTTCGTGACCGGCCTGCTGTCGTACGCCGCCTACAACCCGGACCTGTCGCCTCTCAACGACAAGACGCCGGACAAGGGCCTGCTCGGCTTCTACCTCTTCGACTGGCCCACCGACCCGCACTGGCTCTACCGCCTCAACCAGGGCCTGCACGTCACCGTCGGCATCACGCTGATCCCCGTGCTGCTCGCCAAGCTGTGGTCGGTGATCCCCAAGCTCTTCGCGCTGCCCCCGGCACGGTCGGTGGGGCACGCCCTGGAGCGGCTCTCGCTGCTCCTGCTGGTCGGCGGGGCCCTGTTCGAGTTCGCCACCGGCGTGCTCAACGTCCAGCTGGAGTACCTCTTCCCGGGTTCCTTCTATCCGCTGCACTTCTACGGCGCCTGGGTGTTCTTCGCGGCCCTCGTGGCGCATGTCGCGCTGCGGCTGCCCGGGGCCGTGCGCGTCCTGCGCGCGCAGGGGTTCCGCGCCGGGCTGCGGGACCCGCGTCCGGAGCCTTACGAGGAGGGCGGCCTCGTGTCCCCGAGCCCGGCCGAGCCGACGGTGTCGCGGCGCGGGGCGCTCGGCATGGTCGGTGCGGGCTCCGCCCTGCTGTTCGTGACGACGGCGGGCCAGAGCTTCGACGGCCCCTTGCGCCGCACCGCGCTGCTGGCCCCGCACGGCGGCGCCGAACCGGGCAGCGGGCCGAACGGCTTCCAGATCAACAAGACGGCGGCGAAGGCGGGGATCGTGCCCGTCGACACGGGCACGGCGTGGCGGCTGGTCGTCGTCGGCCCCGGCGGTACCGTCCGGCTCTCGCGGGAGCAGCTCCTGCGACTCCCGCTGCACGAGGCGGCGTTGCCCATCGCGTGCGTGGAGGGCTGGTCGACCTCGGACCAGCGGTGGCGCGGGGTGCGCCTGCGCGACCTCGCGGTCCTGGCCGGAGCCGACGAGGGCGCGGCGCCGGACGTCCTCGTCGAATCCCTGCAACTGCACGGCGCGTTCCGCAGGGCCGCGCTGCGCGCCAACCAGGTCCGTGATCCCCGTTCGCTGCTCGCCCTGCGGGTCAACGGCGCGGACCTGTCACCGGACCACGGCTATCCGGCGCGGATCATCGTCCCGGCCGCGCCCGGCGTGCTCAACACCAAATGGGTGTCCCGCCTGACCTTCGGAGGAGTGCGATGACCGCGCGTCGCGGCGGTGTTCTGAGCGACCGGTTCCGGCGCTGGTACGGCGAGGGGCCGCTGCAACCCGTCGTCCTGCTCTGTTCGTTCGCCGTCGCGGGGTACGCGGGGGTGCGCCTCCTCGACGGCGACTGGCTGCTCGTCACCGTCTGGTTCGTCGGCGCGGCGCTGGTGCACGACGTGCTGTTCGTGCCGCTGTACACCGTGGCGGACGGCGTCCTGCGGGCCGTCGCGCGGCGGCGCGGGGGAGCGCGGGAGTGGGTCGCCCTCCTCCGCGTACCGGCTTTCCTGTCCGGCCTGTTGTTGCTGGTCTGGTTCCCGCTGATCTCCGGGCGGGTCGGGCGTTACGAGTCCACGACGGGGCTGCCCGCCGACGTGTTCCTCACCCGTTGGCTGCTCATCACGGCCGCGTTGTTCGCCGCCGCGGTGTCGTGGCGCGCGCTGCGTGCGGTGGCCGGGCGGCGCAGCGCCAGGAAGCGGCGGTCGCCGCAGGTCCACTGATCGGCCGGGCGCCAGCCGTGCGGGCGGGCGTGGCGCAGCAGGGCGCGGGTCCCGAGCCGGGACCAGGGGAACGGCTCGCCCGGTGAGCCGCGCCCGTCGTCCACGGACACCTCGACGCGCTCGTCGATCTCCGTCGGGGCGGTCTCGGCGATCAACAAGCCGCCAGGGCGCAGGAGTTGGGCGATGCGCGCGAGGAGCGCCGAGGGGTCGCCCCCGATGCCCACATTGCCGTCGACGAGCAGCGCCGTGCCCCAGCGCCCCTCGCCCGGCAGCGGATCGAAGACGGAGCGGCGCAGCGCCGCCCCGCCCCTGCGGAGCGTGTGCTCGACGGCCGCTTCGCTGACGTCGATGCCGAGGGCCCGGTCGCCACGGGCGGCGAGAGCGGCGACCAGGCGGCCGGGCCCGCAGCCGACGTCGAGGACGCTGCCCTCGCAGCGGCGCAGCGCGGAGAGGTCGGCGGGGTCGGGCGCCGCGCACCAGCGCTCGACCTCCAGCGGAAGGAGCCAGCCGTCGCCGCGGCGCAGGAACAGGGGGCCGCGGCCGTCGCGCAGTGCGTTCGCGTACGGATCCGCGCGCCAGGAGGCGGGCCCGCCCGCGTGGGTGGTGGCGGGCGGCACCGTCGTGGTCATCGGCCACCCCCGACGGACGCGGCGGTGAGGCGGGCGAGCGTGGCGGCGAAACGGCTGCCGGGTACCTCGGCGGCGACGAGGCCGGCGTCGGCGGCGGTGTCGACGTCACGCAGCCGGGGCAGCTCGCGCACCCGCAGTCCGGCGGCGACGAGCCGGGCCCGCTGGAGGGCGCCGGTGTCGGCCCGTGACATGGGGACGCCGCGCAGCAGCCCGGGGTCGGGCTCGGCCAGGCCCAGGGCCCAGAACCCGCCGTCGACGGCCGGGCCGAACCAGGCGTCGTCGTCCCGCCACGCGCCGGAATCGAGCGCGGGGGCGAGGAGCGAGCGGGTGATCTGAGGGGTGTCCATGCCGACCAGCAGGGCCGGCCCGGTACAGGCTCCGAAGGCCGCGGCGAGCCGTTCGTCCAGGCCGCCCGCGCACTGCGGGACCACGTCGATGCCGGGCGGAAGCCAGGGGCCCGGACGCCCGTCGAGCACCAGGACGCGGCGGCGTGCGGGTGCCGCGCGCACCACGTCGAGGGTGTCGGCGAGGGCCGCGGCGGCGAGCTCGGCGGCCTCCCCGGCGGTGTAGGGCGGCGTGAGGCGGGTCTTGACCCGTCCCGGTACGGGCTCCTTGGCGATGACGAGCAGCGTCGTGTCCGAGGTCATCACGCGGCCTCCGTCCGGTTCGGGGCGGCGGCCCGCGGCGGCTCGGCGAGCACCGCCCGCATGTCCCGCACCGCGTGCCACGTCCCCCGCCACGTCCCGGTGACCTTCGACTTCCCGGCGCGGGGCAGATAGGGCACGTCCCGCTCCTCGACGCGCCAGCCCGCGTCGGCCGCGCGCACCACCATCTGGAGGGGGTAGCCGCTGCGGCGGTCCGTGAGGCCGAGCCCGAGCAGGGCCTCGCGCCGGGCCGCCCGCAGCGGGCCGAGGTCGTGCAGGCGCAGTCCCGTGCGGCGCCGCAGCATCCCGGCCAGCACCACGTTGCCCGCCCGCGCGTGGGCGGGCCAGGCCCCGGACGCCGTGGGGCGGCGCCGCCCGAGGACCAGGTCGGCCGTGCCGTCCGCCACGTCGCGCACGAAGGGGCGCAGCAGTCCGGGATCGAGCGAGGCGTCGCAGTCGCAGAAGCACACGACGTCCGCGTCGGACGCGGTCAGGCCGGCGTGGCACGCGGCCCCGAAGCCGCGCCGCGGCTCGTGCACCACGGTGGCGCCCAGGGAGCGTGCGAGGTCCGGCGAGCCGTCGGTGGAGCCGTTGTCGACGACGACGGCCCGCCAGTTCCGGGGCACGCGTGCCAGGACCCAGGGCAGTGCGGCGGCCTCGTCGAGGCAGGGCAGGACGACATCGACGCGAACGGCGCGCGCGTCGGGCGCGGCGGAGTCCGCTGAGGGGGAGAGGGGCATGCCGCTCACCCTACGAAGCAGAAACGGTCATATCGGACGTGCGCTCCTTACGAAACGGGGACGTCGGGGTCCCGGGGCCGCCATCACGTCCGCCCGTCGCGCGGGAGGTGCGACGCTGGCCGTATGCAGTCACCACCGCGGGAGCGCCACCACGACACCCTCCGGGTGCTCGTCGTGGACGACGACCCGACCGTCGCCGAAGTCGTCGCGGGCTACCTCGAACGCGCGGGCCACGCCGTCGACCGTGCCGAGGACGGCCCCGCCGCGCTGGCGTGCGCGGCGGCCCGTCGCCCCGACCTGGTCGTCCTCGACCTGATGCTGCCCGGCATGGACGGTCTTGAGGTGTGCCGCAGGCTCCGGGCCGAGCGCCCGGTGCCGGTCATCATGCTCACCGCCCGTGGTGACGAGGACGACCGGATCCTCGGCCTGGAGATAGGGGCCGACGACTACGTCACCAAGCCGTTCAGCCCCCGCGAGCTGGTGCTGCGGGTGGAATCCGTGGTGCGGCGCAGCCGGGCGGCGGCGCCCCGCGGTCCGGCTGCGCCGCTGCGGGCCGCGGGCATCGCCGTGGACGAGGCGGCCCGGCGCGCCACCAAGAACGGCGCGGAACTCGCCCTGACCGTGCGCGAGTTCGACCTCCTCGCCTTCCTGCTGCGTCACCCCGGCCGGGCGTTCGCCCGCGAGGAACTGATGCGCGACGTGTGGGGCTGGGAGTTCGGCGACCTGTCGACCGTCACGGTCCACATCCGTCGGCTGCGGGGCAAGGTCGAGGACGACCCGGCGAGGCCCTCGCTGATCCAGACCGTCTGGGGCGTCGGCTACCGCCTGGACACCGCGGACGACCCGCTCCCGAGCCACCCCCGACCGTCGCGAGCCGAAGGCTGACCCCCGTGCAGGACATCCTCCTCATCGCCCTGTTCGCCTTCCTGGGAGCCGCGGCGGCCGGGCTCCTCGGCGCGCTGGCCCTGCGCCTGCTGCGGCACCGCTCGCTGGTGGTGACGCTGACCGTCGTCGCGGGCGTGGCGATCCTCGCCATGCTCGCGGGGACCCTCTCCGTGGCCTGGGAGATGTTCCTGTCCCCGCACGACCTGACCGTCGTCACCATCGTGGTCGCCATGGCCGCCGTGGTGTCGCTCGCCACCGCGCTGCTGCTCGGGCGCTGGGTCGTCGCCCGCAGCAAGGCCCTGACCCTGGCGGCCCGCACCTTCGGCGACGGCGGCACCTTCGCCGCCCCGCCCGAACCCGTCAGCGCGGAACTGGCCGAACTCACCAGGGAGCTGGAGGCCACCAGCGCCAAGCTCGCCGAGTCCCGCGAACGGGAGCGGGCCCTGGAGAGCTCCCGCCGTGAACTGGTCGCATGGATCTCGCACGACCTGCGCACCCCGCTCGCCGGCCTGCGCGCCATGTCCGAGGCGCTTGAGGACGGCATGGCCGCCGAGCCGGACCGCTATCTGCGGCAGATCCGCACCGAGGTCGAACGCCTCAACTCCATGGTCGGGGACCTCTTCGAACTCTCCCGCATCCACGCCGGCGCGCTGGCCCTCTCCCCCTCCCGCATCTCCGTCTACGACCTGGTCGGCGACGCCCTCGCGGGCGCGGACCCGCTCGCCCGCGAACACGGCGTACACCTCGTCGGCGACAGCGTGGAAGCGGTGCCCGTCGAGGTCGACGGCAAGGAGATGAGCCGGGTCCTGGGCAACCTCCTGATCAACGCGATCCGCCGCACCCCCGCCGACGGCACCGTCGCCGTGGCCGCGCAGCGCTCACCGGACGGCGTCGTCCTGTCCGTCACCGACGGGTGCGGCGGGATCCCCGAGGACGACCTGGGCCGCGTCTTCGACACCGGCTGGCGCGGCAGCCACGCCCGCACCCCGCCCGCGGGCGCGGGCCTCGGCCTGGCGATCGTGCGCGGCATCGTGGAGGCGCACCAGGGCTGGGCCGCCGTCCGCAACGTGGACGGCGGCTGCTGCTTCGAGGTCACCCTGCCCTCGGCCCGGCACTGAGGCGGCGCCCGGACCCCGCGTCACCCCCGGAGCGGCGCCTTGGCGAACTCGGCCATCCCCTCGGCGAACCCCACCTCCGGCCGCCACCCCAGCTCCGCCCGGAGCCGCCCCGAGTCCGCGGTGACATGCCGTACGTCACCCAGCCGGTACTCCCCGGTCACCACCGGCTCCGGTCCGCCGAACGCCCCCGCCAGTTCCCGCGCCATCTCCCCGACGGTGTGCGGCTCGCCGCTGCCGGTGTTGTACGCCGAGAACGCTCCCGCGCTCCGTTCGCGGACCGCCTCCAGGGCGACCGCGTTGGCCGCGGCCACATCCCGTACGTGCACGAAGTCCCTCCGCTGACGGCCGTCCTCGAAGACGCGCGGCGCCTCGTCCCGTTCGAGCGCGGAACGGAAGAACGAGGCCACCCCCGCGTAGGGGGTGTCGCGCGGCATGCCGGGCCCGTACACGTTGTGGTAGCGCAGCGAGAGGGCGCTGCCGCCGGTGGCCCGCGCCCACGACGCGGCCAGGTGCTCCTGGGCGAGCTTGGTCGTGGCGTAGACGTTGCGCGGATCGACCGGCGCGTCCTCGCCCACCAGGCCGGGCCGCAACTCCGATCCGCACGCGGGGCACAGCGGCTCGAACCGGCCGGCGTCGAGATCGGCCACGGCCCGCGGGCCCGGCCGCACGACCCCATGACGGGGACATGCGTACCGCCCCTCCCCATACACCACCATCGACCCGGCGAGCGCGAGATGCCGTACCCCGGCCTCGGCCATCGCGGCCAGCAACACCGCCGTGCCGAGATCGTTGCAGCCGACGTACGCGGGCGCGTCGGCGAAGTCCTTGCCGAGCCCGACCATCGCCGCCTGGTGGCAGACCGCGTCCACGCCGCGCAGCGCCCCCGCGACCGCGTCCCGGTCCCGGACGTCCGCGACGACCCACTGCCGTCCCTCGGGCGGCTTCGGCGGCCGGGCGTGGGCGGAGGGCAGCAGGGCGTCCAGGACCACCACCTCGTGGCCGCGCCCGACGAGGGCCTCGGAGACGTGCGATCCGATGAATCCGGCTCCGCCGGTGACGAGTACGCGCATGCCGGTCAGGCTAGGTCCGACCTGCGCAAGTGCCGGTGCCGTGACGGGGGTTCGTCATGGGTCCGTAAGAAGTGCCCGCCCGCGCGCGGTCGCCGGGCGGACCCGGGTCAGGCGAGGTCGCGCAGCGCGTCGAGGCAGGCCGCGAGCGCGGATTCGTGCGCCGTGCCGTGGCGGACGGCGGCCTCGATCGTGCGGGTGAGAGCGCGGTCCGCCACCGGTCGGGTGATCAGCGTCGGCGGGAGGTGGGCCGTGGCCATGCGCGGGACGAGGGCGGCGTGGCCGCCGCCGGCGGCGAGGGAGGCCATGGCGGAGAAGTCGGTGCAGGTGTGCCGCACCCGTGGGGTGAATCCGACCGACCGGCAGGCCTGCAGGACGGCGTCCCCGCAGGCGGTCCGCGGCGGGGCGGTGACCCACGAGGTGTCCGCGAGCTCACGCAGGTCGAGCGGGGACTCCGCGGGACCGGCCGCCGGATGGTCGTTCCGCAGGACCGCGACCAGCGGATCGTCGCGCAGGACGTGGGTCTCGACGCCGGGGTGCGGGGGCGTGGCGAGGTTCGCGTACCGGTAGAGCAGCGCGACGTCGACGCGGCGCTGGAGCAGCAGTCGTACGGCGGGCTCGGGTTCGGCCTCGGTGATGTGCAGCCGCAGGTTCGCGTGGGCGCTCTCCAGGGCCTCGCCGAGGGGAGCCGCGACGGGTCCGAGGGCGCTGGGGAAGCAGGCGAGGTGGAGGGGGCCCGTCGGCTCTCCGGTACCGGCGCGCAGGCGGTTCCCGGCCCGTTCGAGGGCCGCGAGCACCTGCTCGGTGTCCTCGGCCAGCCGACGCCCCGCCTCGGTGAGGTGGAGGGAGCGGCCGGTCCGTTCGAACAGCCGGCTCCGGGTCTCGTCCTCCAGGAGGCGCAGCTGCTGGGAGACGGCGGAGGGCGTGACGCCGTGGAGCTCCGCCACGGCGGTCACCGTGCCGTGGGCGGCCAGATCGCGCAGGAGGACGAGCCGTCGGACGTCGAGCATGAGCTCAGCTTAAAAGGAGGCTGTAGAAGATGTAGCTGGACACGCGAACACGCGTACGGCGATGCTGGCTCCCGAGTCCCTTTTTCCCCGCAGTGCCCAGGAGTGTTCCGTGCGCGCCACCGTGATCCACGGCCCCGACGACATCCGGATCGAGGAGGTGCCCGATCCGACGGTCCAGCGGCCGACCGACGCCGTGGTGCGGGTCGTGAACGCCTGCATCTGCGGCAGCGACCTGTGGGCGTACCGGGGCGTGGCCCCGCGGGTCGCGGGACAGCGCATCGGGCACGAGTTCCTGGGCGTCGTCGAGGAGGTCGGCGCCGAGGTCACCGGATTCGCCCCCGGCGACTTCGTGGTCGCCCCCTTCGTCTGGTCGGACGGCATCTGCGCGTTCTGCCGCGAGGGCCTGCACACCTCGTGCCCCGAGGGCGGCTTCTGGGGCGAGGTCGGCTCGGACGGCGGCCAGGGCGAGGCCGTGCGGGTGCCGTGGGCCGACGGCACCCTGGTCGCACTGCCGAAGGAGACGGCGGGCGAGGAGAAGCTGCTGCCCGGCCTGCTCGCCCTCTCGGACGTGATGAGCACCGGCCACCACGCCGCGGTGGCCGCCCGCGTCCGGCCGGGTGCCACGGTCGCCGTGGTCGGCGACGGCGCGGTCGGTCTCTGCGGCGTGCTCGCCGCGCGGCGCCTGGGGGCCGAGCGGATCATCGCGCTCGGCCGGCACGAGGAACGCACCGCGATCGCCCGCGACTTCGGCGCCACGGACGTGGTCGCCGAGCGCGGCGAGGCCGCCGTCGAGGCGGTGCGGGAGCTGACGGGCGGCCGGGGAGCGCACGCCGTCCTGGAGGCCGTCGGCACCGAGGAGTCGATGCGCACGGCGATCTCCGTCACCCGTGACGGCGGCGCGGTCGGCTACGTCGGCGTGCCGCACGGCGGATCCGCCGGGGTGGACATCTCCCGGATGTTCGACCGGAACGTCGCGCTGGCCGGCGGCGTCGCCCCCGCCCGCTCCTACATCCCCGAACTGCTGCCCGACGTCCTCTCCGGCGCCATCGACCCGGGCCGGGTCTTCGACCGCACCGTGGGCCTCGACGGCGTACCGGACGGCTACCGCGCCATGGCCGACCGGACGGCCCTCAAGGTCCGGATCGCCTTCTGAGGTCCGGTTCGAGGTCCGGTTCTGAGGTCCGGTGACGCCTGGTTACTATGCTCACTTCGTGCCGACGGCAGGAAGCAAGGGGCAGAAACCTGAGCGTGCCGTGATACCGAAGAGATGTGGGGAGCAGGGCCTTTGAAAGGCTTGAGGCAGGTTGTCGCGACCCGCTACATCGAACCGTTGAGGACCGGCGGCTCCGTGCCCGGCGTCGTCGAGGCCGGCGATCTCGGTACGTACGTCGTGAAGTTCACCGGCTCCGCCCAGGGCCGCAAGGCGCTGGTCGCCGAGATCGTCGTCGGTGAACTCGCGCGCCACCTCGGCCTGCGCTTCCCCGAGCTGGTCCTCGTGCACTTCGACCCGGCGGTCGCCGCCGACGAGCCGCACCAGGAGGTCCAGGACCTGCTGCGCGCCAGCGCGGGCCTCAACCTCGGCATGGACCTCCTGCCGGGCGCCGCGGACTTCACCCCGGAGGCGATCGACGTCGACCCGCTGGAGGCCGGCAAGGTCGTCTGGCTGGACGCGCTCACGGCCAACGTCGACCGCACGGTGCACAGCTCGAACCTGATGATCTGGCCGACCTTCGGCACCCGCCCGCCGAAGCTGTGGCTCATCGACCACGGCGCGGCCCTGGTCTTCCACCACCGCTGGGGCGCGTCGGCGCCCGACAAGGCGTACGACTTCCGCCACCACGCCCTGGGCGGGTACGGCCCGGACATGACGGCGGCCGACGCCGAACTGGCCCCCCTGGTCACGGAGTCCGCCCTCCGCGAGATCGTCGCCCTGGTCCCCGACGCCTGGCTGACCGACGAACCGGGCTTCACGTCCCCCGACGAGGTCCGCGAGGCCTACGTCACCCACCTCCTGACGCGCGCCCGCGCCTCGGCGGCGTGGCTGCCGAGGGAATTCCCCACGCGCGGCGAACTCGCGGCAGCCGACGCCAGGCGCGCCGCGGCCACGGAGGCGGCCCGCCCGCCCTGGCTCAAGAAGGTCCCCGACCTGCACGGCAAGCCCCCGGCGGAACAGGACTGGTCACCCCACGTGGGCTGAGAGACGTGGGCTGACACGCATGGGCTGACACATATGGGCCGAGCGCGGGGCCCCACCGGAACGCCTCCGGTGGGGCCCCGCGCCGGTCCGCCAGGGATCAGCTCTTGGGCATCAGGACCGTGTCGATGATGTAGACGTTCGCGTTGGCCGTCTTGACGTTGCCGCAGACCACCTTGGCCGAGTCGTTCACCTTGTACGACTCGCCCGAACCCGACGTCGTCAGCTTGGACTTCTCCAGCGTCTCGTAGGAGCCGCTCTCCAGGTCCTTGGGCGCGAGCTTCTTGCCCACGACGTGGTAGGTGAGGATCTTGGTGAGCTGGGCCTTGTCGTTGAGGACCTTGTCGAGGTCGGCCTTGGGGATCTTGGCGAAGGCGTCGTTGGTGGGGGCGAAGACGGTGATGTCCTTCGCGTTGTTGAGGGTGTCGACCAGGCCGGCCTTCTTGACGGCGGTGACCAGGGTCGAGAGCGCGGGGTTGTTCGAGGCGGCGGTGGCGACGGGGTCCTTCGCCATGCCGTCGAAGCTGCCCTTGCCCTCCTTCGGGACGCCCGCACAGGCCGGGCCGAACGGCTCGGACATCGCCGCCGCGTCGTCGGAGGGGCTCGACGCGGTGTCCTTGGCGGCCGACGGCGTGGACTTGCCGGACGACTCGCTGTCCTTGCTGTCGTCCGAGCAGGCCGTCAGCGCCAGCGGGAGCAGCACGGCCGCGGTGACGGCGAGGGCGGCGCGGTGGTAGCGGCGGGACGAGGACGAGGCGTTCATCTTTTCTCCTGGGTGCGTGTCTCGGGGGTGTTGGTGCGCTGTCGCATCGGTGCGCGGTCGTCCGCGTGCGGTCGTCAGTCCACGGTGACCACCACCGAATGCCGGCCGCTCGCCCCGTCGGGGATCGTGCGGGTCCGCTTCTCGGTCTGCACCTCGCCCGTGCGGTCCGTCGCCCGCACGGTGAGCGTGTGGCCGCCGGGGGTCGCCCGCCACGGGAAGGACCACTGGCGCCAGGTGTCCCGGGTGGCCTCGGCCGCCAGATCGGCCGCCTGCCAGGGGCCGTCGTCGACGCGCACCTCGACCTTCTCGATGCCGCGGTGCTGCGCCCACGCCACCCCCGCGACCATCACCGTGCCCGCCTTCGGCCGGGCGAACGGCTTGGGGGTGTCGATCCGCGACTGGGTCTTGATCGGCGCCTTGCGCGCCCAGTCCCGCCGTACCCAGTAGGGGTCGTAGGCGTCGAAGGTCGTGAGCTCGATGTCCTTGATCCACTTGCAGGCGGAGACATAGCCGTACAGACCCGGGACCAGCATGCGGACGGGAAAGCCGTGCTCGAAGGGCAGCGGCCGGCCGTTCATGCCGAGCGCGAGCATCGCGTCCCGGCCGTCCATCACGTCGTCCACGGGCGTGCCGAGCGTCATGCCGTCCACGGACCGCGCCACCAGCTGGTCCGCGGGGCCGCCCTTGGCCGGAGGCCTGACACCGCACTCTTCGAGCAGGTCGGCGAGGCGTACGCCGATCCAGCGGGCGTTGCCCACATAGGGGCCGCCGACCTCGTTCGACACGCAGGTCAGCGTGATGTCCCGCTCGATCAGTTCGCGGCGCAGCAGATCCGCGAAGGAGACGGTCGTCGGCCGCCGGACGCCCTTGCCGTGGATCCTCAGGCGCCAGGTGTCGGCGTTCACCCGGGGCACCACGAGCGCGGTGTCCACCCGGTAGAAGTCCTCGGCGGACGTCACGAACGAGCTGACCCCCGGCACCCGCACCTGGGAGCCGCGCGGCACGGCGCGGGCGGGCGAGTCCGGGGCGGGCAGCCTGATCCGGTCGCGCGAGGCGATGGCGTCCTTGCCGCCCGCGGCGTTCAGCGACCTGCCCAGGACGCCGATCCCGGCCGATGCGGCCGCGGCGGCGGTGGCGGCGATGACGAAGCCGCGCCGGTCCCAGGTGGGGCCCGCGTGCCCGGCCGCGCCGACGGGTTCGGTGCCGTCCGTCGGACTGCTGGCGTCCGTCGGCCCGGTGTTCTCCGGCCGGTCGGTGCCGTCCGTGGCCCCGGTGTCTTCCGGCTGGTCGGTGTCATCAGGCCGGTCGGTGTCGTCCGGCTGGTCGGTGTCGTCCGTCGCTTTCGGGGCGGCCACGACCCTGAGCCGCCCCGAAAGGACGTACAGAAGCACTGCCCCCGCGACCCCGCCCGCCAGCGACGGCAGCGCGTCGACGGCACTCGTGGAGTCGGGGCGTGTCACGGCGGCCAGCGCACCGATCACGCCGAAGAGCAGTACTCCCGCCGCACCCGGCACGCGGCGGCGCAGGGCGAACAGCCCCAGTGCCACGGCCAGGAGGGCGAGTACCACGACGATGCCCGCCTGGAGGACGAGCTTGTCGTTGGTGCCGAACTGCCGGATGGCCCAGTCCTTGACGGCCGCGGGCGTGCGGTCGATGGCCGCGCCGCCGACCGCCACCACGGGCCCGGCCTCGCGCCGCACCTCCGCGGACAGCAGTTCCGCGACGGCCAGGGCGGCGCACCCGGCCAGTGCGCCGCTCAGGGCTCCCGCCGCGACGCGCCACCGGTCGGTGCCGCCGCGCGGACCCCGGTGCCGGACTCCTCGCTCTGTCTTCACACCGGGGATCCGAGGCCGACGCCCCGACGGATTGGTGGATTCCGAGATCCGCCCCGATCGGGTGAACGCGGCCCGCGCGGTTCACCTCACGGCTCACATCTTCGGCATGAGGACGGAGTCGATGATGTAGACGGTGGCGTTGGCCGTCGTGACGTCGCCGCAGACGACGTTCGCCGAGTCGTTCACCTTGTACGACTCGCCGGAGCCCTGGGTGGTGAGCGTGCCGCCCTCCAGGGTCTTGAACGAGCCGTCGGCCAGGTCCTTGGGCGCGACCTTCTCGCCCACCACGTGGTAGGTGAGGATCTTGGTGAGCTGGGCCTTGTCGTTGAGGACCTTGTCGAGGTCGGCCTTGGGGATCTTGGCGAAGGCGTCGTTGGTGGGGGCGAAGACGGTGATGTCCTTCGCGTTGTTGAGGGTGTCGACCAGGCCCGCCTTCTTGACGGCGGTCACGAGGGTCGACAGCGCGGGGTTGTTCGAGGCGGCGGTGGCGACGGGGTCCTTCGCCATGCCGTCGAAGCTGCCCTTGCCGTCCTTGGGTACGGAGTCGCAGGCTGGTCCGAAGGGGCCGCTCATGTCGTCGGCGTGGGCGGCGGCCGGGGCGAGCAGCCCCAGGGAGACCGGCAGGGCGAGCGCGGCAAGGACCGAGACCGCCGCGCGGCGGGTGCGGTGGACACGCATGAGGGGTTCCTCCTCGATGGAGGTCGTCCCGGGCGGACCCGGGACCCCGGGCGGACCCGGGAAGGGGACCGCCGACCGGGCGGCCGGACGGTCGCCGCGGGCGCGGGGAGGAGGCCTCCGCAGGGATCCCCGCCCGCGCCCGCCGCACCCGTAATCCGGAGCGGCCGGGAACAGGGATTGCTTTTGTTCCCATTTGCCCCTACACCGGCAACCCCATCACCGCAACCGGTGCCGACGTCGGCCGGTCCGAGCCCCCCGCCGGCTCCACCGTGATGCCCATGCCCGTGGCCCCGCCGACCTTGCCCCGCATCAGGACCGCCTCCGTGGTCTGCGTGGGGTCCATGAGGCCCGCCGGGCGCATGGATCCGCCCTCGTCGAACCAGAGTTGGTAGACCTTGCCCCGCGGCGGCCTCGCCATGCCGCCCGTCACGAACACCGCCTTGTCGAGGCTCTCGGAGACGACGACCGTGCCGTCGGCGCCGCCCGGCAGCCGGGCCGTGCGGGACTTGGCGTCGGGGGCGGACAGGACCGCGGCCAGCTCCCGCGACTGTTCCCTGGCCTGCTCCTGCGCCTGCCGGGCCTCGTCGCGCGCGTCCTGCGCGCGCTGGTGCTGCCACACGGCGGTGCCGCCGAGCGCCGTGGCCGCGGCGAGGCAGGCCGCGAGCGCCCAGCGCGAGAACCGGCGGGCCCGGCGCGGCGCGGGTCCCGGCCCGGCCGGCGGCTCGGCGACCGGGGGCTCCTGGCGGACGGCGGCGATGCGGCCGAGCACCTCGTCCTTGAGCGCCCGCGGCGGCGCGACGGCGGACGCCTGCGCGAGGCGCGCGACGGTCGCGGTCAGCTCCCGCACCTCCTGCGCGCACGAGGGGCAGAGGGCCAGATGCTCCTCGAACCGGGCGCGTTCGGTGTCGTCGAGGGCGTGCGCGGCATAGGCGCCGGTCAGCGTGTGCAGGTCGGGGGCGCTGCTCATGCGCTCACCCCCAGGCAGTCGCGCAGCCGGATCAGTCCGTCGCGCAGGCGGGTCTTGACCGTGCCCAGGGGCAGGGCGAGGAGTTCGGCGACCTGACGGTAGGTCAGACCGCGGTAGTACGCGAGCGTCACGGACTGGCGCTGCACCTCGGTGAGGGAGCGCAGACAGCGGCGCACCTGCTCCCGCTCAAGTCGGGTCTCGACCTGCTCGCTGACCTCGTCGAACTCCGGGGTGCGGGCGAGCAGCGCGGCCTTCTGCTCACGGGCGGCGGACGCCTCCACCGAACGGACGCGGTCCACCGCGCGGCGGTGCGCGAGGGTGAGGATCCAGTTCATCGCCGTCCCGCGGTCCGGGCGGTAGCGGGGCGCGGTGCGCCACACCTCGACCAGGACCTCCTGGGTGACCTCTTCGGACTGGGCGTGGTCGCGCAGGACAGCGCGCACGACACCGAAGACGGGGCCCGCCACGGCGTCGTAGACGCCCGAGAACGCCTGTTGGTCGCCGCGGGCGACGCGGATGACCAGCTCTTGGAGATCGGGGCCGGGGGCTTTCCGTGACCCGATGCGCACGACTTCATTCACGCGGTGATCCTCCCGGACGCACGTCGAGGTTCACCGGTGATTCGAGGCCCACGGCGCGCCGGATTGCCCGGGGACCCACGCGATCCGCCCCCGGCGCTGTGCGGTGCCGGGGGCGGATCAAGGGCGTGCGCGGTGACGCGGGGCGTGGGGTCAGCGCAGCTGCTCGTACGCGGGGAGCGTCAGGAAGTCCGCGTAGTCCGCGTCCAGGGAGACCTGGAGGAGGAGGTCGTGGGCCTGCTGCCACTTGCCGCCCGTGAACGCCTCGTCGCCGACCTCGGCGCGGATCGCGTCGAGTTCCTCGGCGGCGACCTTGCGGGCCAGGTCCGCGGTGACGGTCTCGCCGTTCTCCAGGACGACGCCCGCGTTGATCCACTGCCAGATCTGCGAGCGGGAGATCTCGGCGGTGGCCGCGTCCTCCATCAGGTTGAAGATGGCGACGGCGCCGAGGCCGCGCAGCCACGCCTCGATGTAACGGATGCCGACCTGGACGGCGTTGACCAGGCCGTCGTACGTGGGCTTCGCGTCGAGCGAGTCGATGGCGATCAGGTCGGCCGCCGCGACGTTCACGTCCTCGCGCAGCCGGTCCTTCTGGTTGGGCTTCTCGCCGAGCACGGCGTCGAAGGACTTCATGGCGATCGGGACCAGGTCCGGGTGCGCCACCCACGAGCCGTCGAAGCCGTCGCCGGCCTCGCGGTCCTTGTCGTTCTTGACCTTCTCGAAGGCGACCTTGTTGACCTCCGCGTCCTTGCGGGACGGGATGAACGCGGCCATGCCGCCGATCGCGTGCGCGCCGCGCTTGTGGCAGGTGCGGACGAGGAGTTCGGTGTACGCCCGCATGAACGGGGCGGTCATCGTCACGAGGTTGCGGTCCGGCAGGACGAACTTCGCGCCGCCGTCACGGAAGTTCTTGACGATGGAGAACAGGTAGTCCCAGCGGCCCGCGTTCAGCCCGGAGGCGTGGTCGCGCAGCTCGTAGAGGATCTCCTCCATCTGGTACGCGGCGGTGATCGTCTCGATCAGGACGGTCGCGCGGACCGTGCCCTGCGGGATGCCGACGTAGTCCTGGGCGAAGACGAAGATGTCGTTCCAGAGGCGGGCCTCCAGGTACGACTCCGTCTTCGGCAGGTAGAAGTACGGGCCCTTGCCGAGCTCGATGAGGCGCTTGGCGTTGTGGAAGAAGTAGAGGCCGAAGTCGACGAGCGCGCCGGGGATCGCCCGGCCCTCGACCTGGAGGTGACGCTCGTCCAGGTGCCAGCCGCGCGGACGCATGACGACGGTCGCCAGCTCGTCGGCGCCCTTGAGGGCGTACGACTTGCCGGTGCGCCCGTCGGTGAAGTCGATGCGGCGCTCGTAGGCGTCGGTGAGGTTGAGCTGGCCGAGGACCACGTTCTCCCAGGTCGGGGCGGAGGCGTCCTCGAAGTCGGCGAGCCAGACCTTCGCGCCCGAGTTCAGGGCGTTGATGGTCATCTTGCGGTCGGTCGGGCCCGTGATCTCCACGCGGCGGTCGTTCAGCGCGGCCGGCGCCGGGGCGACCCGCCAGGAGTCGTCCGCGCGGACCGCGGCGGTCTCCGGGAGGAAGTCCAGCGTGGAGGTGCGGGCGATCTCCGCGCGGCGCTCGGCGCGCCGGGCGAGCAGCTCGTCACGCCGGGGCGTGAACAGCCGGTGCAGCTCGGCCACAAAGGCGAGGGCCGCATCGGTGAGCACCTCTTCCTGCCGGGGCAGGGGCTCTGCGTCGACGATGGCCAGCGGCGACGGCGCTAGTGCGGACATGAGCTGTCACTTCCTTCAGAGTGCTGCGTGGACGGTGCCGGGCGAGCCGCCGGGCAGACGCGGTGGCACTCGGTGCCACAGGAGCCGAGGTGCGGCTGTGGGGCCCCGTCCGAGGTAACGGGCCTTCTGGTCAGTGGATACTAGTTTCCTCATGGTGGAAGTTCAATGGTTTGTTGACGTCGAGATTCTCTTCGTCGACAGAACATGTCGCTGAGTGCCACCTCGGTCACTCCACGTGGACGGTCGCCCCGGGCTCCCCGGAGGGTGAGATTCCGGGCGGGCCGGGCTCCAGCCGAGCCAGGTCCTCGGCGGTGTCGATGTCGTACGCCTGGGCGACGTCCCCGCACTCGACGAGCCTGAGGTCGCCCGCGTGGTCCCGCAAGTAGGCGCGGGCCCCCTGATCGCCGACCGCGCCCGCCGCGATCCCCGCCCAGTGCGCCGAGCCGAACAGGACCGGGTGGCCCCGCCGCCCCTCGTACGCGGCCGCCGCGAGCGTCGAGGGCGAGCGGTACGCGGCCCGCACGCGGGCCGTCGCCGCCGTGCCGATCCCCGGCTGGTCGACGAGCGAGACCAGGGCGGCGGTCGCGCCCGTGCCCGCCAGCGAGGCGAGGCCGGCCCGCAGGGACGAGCCCATGCCCTCCTCCCACTCCGGGTTGTCCACCAGCACGCACCCGGGGAGCGAGGCCCGCGCCCGCACGGTGTCGGCGGACGCGCCGAGGACCACGTGCACCCGCGTGCACCCGGCCTCGCGCAGCACGCGCACGGCGTGCTCCACCAGCGGCCGGCCCCGGTGGGGGAGCAGCGCCTTCGGCCGCCCGCCGAGCCGGCGCCCGCCCCCCGCGGCGAGCACGAGCCCGGCGACCTCTTCGGCCCCTGCGTCCATCGGTTCTGTCGTCGTCATGACTCCTGGATACACCCCACGGGGGCGAGGTGCCGTGGCCCCGTGAGGCGCTTACGCGACCCAGTTGCGACGGCCCCCGTCGTCCCCGGGCGCGGGCAGGCCCCCGGCCAGCGCGCCGGCGAGCCGCACCACCGCCTCCTCCGTGAGCGCCGTAGGCAACGCGTACGGAATCCGCAGCCGATGCTCGTGCGTCCCCGGATCCGCCCCGAACCGCGACCCGCCCTCGATCCGCACCCCGTGCGCCAGCGCCGCCCGCGCCAGCGAGGAGGCGATCGGCCGCCCCAGGTCCACCCAGAGCGAGAGCCCGCCCGGCGGCAACTCCCAGCGCCACTCGGGCAGATGGCGGGCCAGCGACGCCGCGAGCGCGTCCCGCCGCGCCCGCAGCAGCGGCAGCCGCTCGCGCAGCACGTCGTCCATGCCGCGCAGCAGATGCAGCGCTACCAGCTGCTCGATGACGGGCGTCGCCATGTCGCCCGGCACCCGCTTCGTCGCCAGCTCGGTGATCAGCCGCGACCCGGCCCGCACCCAGCCGATCCGCAGTCCGCCCCAGTGCGTCTTGCTCAACGACCCCACGGTGACGACCTGTTCGCCCGCGCCGTGCGGCGCGAGCGAGGCGAACGGCGCGGGCGCGGGCCCGTCCAGCGCGATGTCGGCGATGGTCTCGTCGATCAGCAGCCAGGTGCCCGTGGCGCGGGCCGTCTCCAGGATCCGGACGCGCTGCTCGCGCGGCATCAGCCGGCCCGTCGGATTCTGGAAGTCCGGCACGAGGTAGGCGAGGCGCGGCGCCGCCTGCCGCAGCGACGACTCGACGAGCCCGCTGTCCCAGCCCTCGTCCGTGACCGGCACGGGCACCGCGCGCAGGCCCGCGCCGCGCATCGCGTCCAGGGCGTTCGGGTACGACGGGTTCTCGACCAGGACCCGGTCGCCCTGCCTGCCGAGCAGGGTCAGGGTCAGCGACAGCGCGTGCTGGGCGCCGGTGGTGATCAGGATCTGGTCGGGCAGCGTGGGCAGCCCGCGCCGCGTGAAACGCTCGGCGACGGCGGCCCTCAACTCCGGTATCCCGTACGGGTGGTAGCCCGCCGTCGGCGCGTGCTCGGCCAGCATCTCGCCCGCCGCGCCGAGCGCCGCGGAGAGCTCCGCCGCGGGCGCGCCGGGCGCCGCCACCGCCAGGTCGATGACGTCGTCACCCGCCGGGAACGCGGCCACATTGGACGGCCGCCGCCCCTCCGGCAGCTCGGTCCAGGTGCCCGCGCCGCGACGGCTGCGCGCGTAGCCGCCCTCGCGCAGCACGTCGTACGCCGCCGTGACGGTGGCCCGGCTGACGGCCAGGGCCGTGGCCAGCTCGCGCTCGGCGGGCAGGCGGGTGTGCAGGGGGACGCGGCCGTCGAGCAGGAGGGTGCGTACGCCGTGGGCGAGCGCGCGGTAGCCGGGGCGCTCGCCCACGGTCCCGGTCAGCAGACCGGCCAGCCGGCGGCTGCCCAGCCGCCTGTCCACTGCGTGGACCACTCGTCCCTCTGCCATGCCAACTCCCGCGTATTGGCCCTGCTCTCCAGGCCAATCAGCGTACAGACTCCTCTCCAGAGCGCTTCAGTCGGCCTTTTGGCCTGGAGAAGGGGGTTGTGATGGCAGGGGACGAACCGGCGGCCGGACGGGTCGTGGTGGGGGTCGGCGGGTCACTCGCGAGCCTCGCGGCGCTGCGGGCCGCCGCCGAGGAGGCGCGGCGCGGCGGACGCACGCTGCTCGCGGTGACGGCCTGGGAACCGCCCGAGGGGGAGGGGCTCTACCTGCGCCACCCCGACCCCGCGTGGGCGCGGCACTGGCGGAACGAGGCGCGGGAGCGCCTCGACCGGGCCTTCGACGCGGTCTTCGGCGGCGCGCCGCAGGGCGTCGTGACCGAGCGCCGGCTGATCAGGTCCCGTCCGGGCCCCGCCCTGTGCGACCTGGTCACCGGGCCGGACGACCTCGTGGTCCTCGGCGTCCGGCCCGGCAGGCGCCGCATGGGCCGCGTCCACCGCTACGTCCGGTCGCACGCGGCCTGCGCCGTCCTCACGGTCCCGGCCCCGGAGGTGCCCAAGGGCCTGCGCCGGGCCCTCCGGAAGGTGACGGCCGAGGACTTCGCGCTGGTGGGGCACTGAGGCGGGCGGAGCCCGGGGCCTAGGTGCGGATCAGGCCCCGGGCCGTCGCCGCGGCGACGGCCGCCGTGCGGGAGTCGACGCCCAGCTTGGCGTAGATGTGCACCAGATGGGACTTCACCGTGGCCTGGCTGAGGAAGAGTTCCTTGCTGATGCTCTGGTTGGACAGGCCCTGCTTCACCAGGAGCAGCACCTCCAGCTCGCGGCGGCTCAGCGCCTCCGCGGGCGCCCGCATCCGGTCCATCAGGCGGTGCGCTATCGCGGGCGCGAGCGCGGAGCGTCCGGACGCCGCCGTGCGGACCGCCGCCGCCAGCTCCTCGGGCGGCGCGTCCTTGAGGAGATAGCCGGCCGCGCCCGCCTCCACCGCCGCCAGGATGTCCGCGTCCGTGTCGTACGTGGTCAGGACCAGCACCCGCGGCGCCCCCGCGCGCCCGGTGATCTCCGCCGTCGCGGTGGCACCGTGCATGCCCGCGCCGAACTGGAGGTCCATGAGCACCACGTCGACGGCCTCCGCGCCCTCCGCGGCGGCCCGCTCCACCGCCGCCTCCGCCGTCGCCGCCTCCGCGACGATCTCGAAGTCCGGCTCCGCGTCGAGCACCGCGCGCAGACCGGCGCGTACGACCGGGTGGTCGTCGGCGAGCAGCAGCCGCACCGTCGGCCCGCCGGGCCCGCCCGCCGTCCCCGTCATGCCGCGGCCTCCTTCGTCCGTGCGGGCAGAGGCAGCGAGATCGCCACCGCCGTGCCCTGGCCGGGCGCCGACTCGACCGTGAACGTCCCGCCCAGCGACCGCGCCCGCGAGCGCATCGCCACGAGCCCGAAGCCGCCGCGCTCCCCGCCGTCGCCTTCGCCGTCGCCGTTCTCGCGCCGCGCCGTCGCCGTCGCCGTCGGGTCGAAGCCGACGCCGTCGTCCACCACGTCCAGCGTGACCGACGCGTCCATGAACGTCAGCGTGATCTCGGCGCGGCCTGCCTCCGCGTGCCGGACCGTGTTCGCGAGGGCGGACTGCGCGACCCGCAGCAGTGCCACCTCGTACGGCGTGGGCAGCTCCGTCGGCGTACCGCTCAGGGAGAAGCGGACGCGCGGCCCCGGGCTCGACGCGCTCAGCCGTTCCAGCGCCCCGGCCAGCGAGCCGTGCGCCAGGTCCGGCGGCGCGAGCGCGCGCACGAACCGGCGCGCCTCGGCGAGGTTGTCCTGCGCGGCCACGCGCGCCTGCTCGACGTGCGGCGCGGCGGGGGAGCCCGACGGCAGCGCGCGCTGCGCGGCCCGCAGCAGCAACTGGATCGAGGAGAGGCCCTGCGCCAGGGTGTCGTGGATCTCCCGGGCCAGCCGCTCGCGCTCGGCCAGCGTGCCCGCCGTGCGTTCGGCGGCGGCCAGCTCGGCGCGCGTGGCCATGAGCTCGTCGATGAGTTCGCGGCGGTGTTCGCTCTCGCGGTACAGCGCCTCGTACCCGCGCACCGTGGCCACGGCCACGGCCGCGCCGAGCAGCGGGCCGATGAAACTGCCCGGCGTGATCTGGGCGCTGTGCACCAGATAGCTCGCGATGGCGGCGGCCGCCGTGGCCAGGACCACGGGCAGGGCCCAGCGGGTCGGCAGCAGGTGGAGCTGGAGGAAGTACAGCGGGAAGGCCGCCCACAGGCCGTCCGGGGAGAGCGCGAGCAGCACCAGCCAGCAGGCGCCGAGCGCCGCGAGCCACCAGGCGGCCGCGCGCCGCGAGCGGGCGACGGCCGGGCTGACGGTGCCCGCCGCGTAGACGGCGCCCATCGCCGCCGCCGCGGCGGTGACCCCCGCCGGGTGTGCCGCCGTGCCGCCCGTCAGGGCCTTGACCACGGCGAGCGCGAGCAGGCCCGCGAGGAGGGCGTGCAGGCAGAGACGCAGGGCGAGGGCGACGGGAGTGCGGGTACGGGTGCGGGGGCGGGTGCGCGGGCCGGGGGCGGTGAGGCCGCGCAGGACGGGGCTGGCGATGGCGCTCGGGCTTGGGTTCATGAGGTGGGGTGAGGCGTGGTGGGTTCTGTGGGCTTGGTGCGTGCGGTGATTGCGGTGAGTGCGTGGTGAGTGCGGTGCGCGGTAGCCGGTAGCCGGTGGTCGGTGGGCGCGGGGGCTCGTCCGCGTGACACGTGCGTGTCCCTTCTACGGTACGGCCGTCGCGCCCCGCTCTCGTCAATCGAAAGGTTGACCGTCGGCCCCTCACTTCGATTCGGGTGAAGCGTGCTGTGGCGCGATGCCCGGCGGGCGGTCCCGGCCGCAGGGTGGGGGCATGTTCGTCGCATGGAGAGACCTACGGTTCGCCAAGGGGCGGTTCGCCCTGATGGGAACCGTCGTCGTGCTGATCACCCTGCTCGTCGGCCTGCTGTCCGGGCTGACCGCCGGGCTCGCCAGGGAGAACACCTCGGCGATCACCGGGCTGCCCGCCGACCACCTGGCGTTCGCCGCGCCGCCCGACGGCCAGTCCGTCTCCTTCACCAACTCGCAGGTCGAACAGCGCGCCTGGGAGAAGTGGGCCGGGCGCCCCGGGGTCACCTCCGCGCAGCCCATCGGCATCAGCACGCTCAACGCCACCGCGGGCGACCGCTCCGGCGCCGTGTCCGCCTTCGGCGTCGAGCCGGACTCCGGCATCGCCCCGGACGGCATCGCGCCGGGCCGTGCCGTGCTCTCGGAGCAGGCCGCGGCGGACCTCGGCGTCGGCGTCGGGGACCGGGTACGGCTCGGGGGCGGCGCGGTCGAGGAACGCGTCGCGCGGATCGCCTCCGACGCCTCGTACAGCCATACGCCCGTCGTGTGGATCACGCTCGACGACTGGCAGGGGCTCGGCCACCGCGGTACGTCGGCGGACGAGCAGGCCACCGTCGTGGCGCTGCGGACCGGGGGCGGGGACGGCGGCGGGGTCGACCTGGCCGCCGGGGACGCCGCGGCCGGCACCGAGACGAAGTCCCTGGACGACGCGCTGACCGCCATCGGCTCCTACCAGGCCGAGAACGGGTCCCTCCAGCTGATGCGCGGGTTCCTCTTCGCGATCTCCGCGCTGGTGATAGGGGCCTTCTTCACGGTGTGGACCATCCAGCGGGCCGGTGACGTGGCCGTGCTGAAGGCGCTGGGGGCCTCCACGCCGTATCTGCTGCGGGACGCGCTGGGGCAGGCCCTGGCGATGCTCGTCGCCGGTACGGCGGTGGGGACCGGGCTCGCCGCGGCGGTGGGCGGTGCCATCAGCGGGGGCGACGTCCCGTTCGTCCTCGAACCGTCGACGGTGCTGTGGCCCGCCGCGGTGATGGTGGTCCTCGGCGTCGTCGGCGCCGGTCTGTCCGTGCGGCGCATCACCGCCGTTGATCCGTTGGTCGCCCTGGGGAGCGCACGATGACCTTGTTTCTCGAAGACGTCACGCTGACGTACGCGGACGGCGCGGGGCGCCTCACCGCGCTCGACGACGTCGGGCTCGACGTGCCCGCCGGAACCATGACGGCGGTGATCGGACCCTCCGGGTCCGGGAAGTCCAGCCTGCTCGCCGTCGCGGCGACGCTGGTCACGCCGGACCGGGGGCGGGTCGTGGTCGACGGCGTGGACACGGGGTCGCTGAGCCGGGCCGAGAAGGCGGAGCTGCGGCGGCAGCGGCTGGGGATCGTGTTCCAGCAGCCGAACCTGCTGGCGTCACTGACGGCGCTCGAACAGCTGGAGCTGATGGCGCACGTGGACGGGCGGGGTGGCCGCCGGGGGCGCCGGGGCGCGCAGGCGCGGGAACGGGCGCGGGAGTTGCTGGACGCGGTGGGGCTGGCGGGGGAGGCGGGGCGGCGGCCGCATCAGCTGTCGGGTGGTCAGCGGCAGCGGGTGGGGATCGCGCGGGCGCTGATGAACGGGCCGGCGGTGTTGCTGGTCGACGAGCCGACGAGCGCGTTGGACCACGAGCGGGGGGCTCGGGTCATGGACCTCCTGGCCCGCCTCACGCGCGAGCGCGGCACGGCGACGGTCCTGGTCACCCACGACCGCCCCAGCCTCCCGCGAGCGGACGAGGTCCGCGAAATGACGGACGGCCACCTGACGTGACCTGGCGGGGGCGCCTCGGACGGCGCGCCTCGGGTCCGTGGGCGGGGTGGGCGGCGTTGGCGTCTGCGGCTTGTCGGGCCTGCGCCTGTTGTCCGTCTCGGGGGCGGGGCCGCGGGGGTATGTGCGTACTCGCCATCCCTGCGCCGCGCCTCAAGTCCAAAGGCGCTATGGCTGGCTCGGTGCTCCGTTCGCACATACCCCCACGTCCCCTCGGGAGCGTGTGCGGCAGCGGCCCGGTGGGGGCCGTTGTGCCCGCGCTGAGCCCGGTGGGCAACCAGATGCCGGTCCCGCCACTGTGGGCGGCGGCACTGGCCGGGTAGCCGCTCCTGCTGTGGGCAGGCGTTCCGCAGGGCGGAACGGGTGGGCACAGCCCCCGGTGCCGGGCAGCGGTAAAGGTGGCTCCAGCTCCGGTGCAGCCGGTCCGGCAGGGCGGTGCGGGGTCAACGGGTGGGTGGGTGGGGAAGGCCCGGCGCGGAGCGCCGGGAAGCGGACGGTGCCGGGCGGCGATGAAGGAGGCACCCGCCCCGGCGCAGCCGGGGTACGGACACGGTGCCGGGCACCGAGGCAGGGTCCGAGGCTCAGGAGCCAGGCCCCGCTGAGGCCAAAGCCGCCGACAACTCCACCGCCACCTCCTGCAGCACCGGCACGATCTTCTCCGTCGCCGCCTCCGTGACCCGCCCCGCAGGCCCGGAGATCGAGATCGCCGCCGCCGTGGGCGAGTCGGGGACGGGAACGGCCAGGCACCGCACCCCGATCTCCTGCTCGTTGTCGTCCACCGCGTACCCCGTGCGACGCACCTCTTCGAGCGCGTCGAGGAATCCGTCCGGCGTGGTGATCGTCTTCTCCGTGGCCGCAGGCATCCCGGTGCGCGCGAGGAGAGCGCGGACCTCCTCCGGCGGCGTGTGCGCGAGCAGGGCCTTGCCCACACCCGTGGAGTGGGGCAGCACCCGCCGCCCGACCTCGGTGAACATCCGCATGGAGTGCTTGGACGGCACCTGCGCCACGTACACGATCTCGTCGCCGTCGAGCAGCGCCATGTTCGCCGTCTCGCCGGTCTCCTCGACGAGGCGGGCGAGATACGGCCGGGCCCACGTGCCGAGCAGCCGCGAGGCCGACTCGCCGAGGCGGATCAGGCGCGGGCCCAGCGAGTAACGGCGGTTGGCCTGCTGGCGTACGTACCCGCAGGCGACCAGCGTGCGCATGAGGCGGTGGATCGTGGGCAGCGGCAGGCCGCTGCTGGCGGAGAGCTCGCTGAGGCCGACCTCGCCTCCCGCGTCGGCCATCCGCTCGAGCAGGTCGAAGGCGCGCTCGAGGGACTGGACGCCACCGCTCGCGGCGGAGGGCTTGGTGGCGGCGACTTCAGCAGGGGCGTCGCTGGCGCTTGACGTCGGCACGGCGCGTTCCTTTCGGTGCTGGCAGGCAAGGAAGCAGCCTACCGGGCGGTTCTTCACGAAGGCTCTCGCGCGTCGTGACGTCGTCGCCGGTCAGGGGTCCTTTGTCCGTGTCTTCGCGGGGTTGTCCCGTGTTCCCTTGACGCTCTCGTTGTGCATAGCTACGTTCTGGCAGGCGGAATTCTAATTCCACCTTGTGGAAACGTCCAGTGTGGCGCCGGTGAATACGGAGTGCGGAAGCACACCCTTGACGTCGCGAGATCGAGCGTGAAAACTCCTTCAACAGAACGTTGAATTCCGTTAAGCGGAAGCAAAAGGTCTGTGTAGCGGAACAGAAGAGAGGGGACACGGGTGTCCGAAAAGGGCGTGGGCGTGGACGCGAGTGGAGACGCGGGTGTGGAGCTGGTGCTCCGCTCCACCCGTGTCGTGACCCCGGAGGGCATCCGGGCCGCCTCGGTCGCCGTGTCCGGCGGCAGGATCGTGGCCGTCGGCGCGCACGACGCCGTGGTCCCCGAGGGTGCGCGGGTCGAGGACTTCGGCGACGACGCGCTGCTGCCCGGCCTCGTCGACACGCACGTCCACGTGAACGACCCCGGCCGCACGGAGTGGGAGGGCTTCTGGACCGCCACCCGCGCCGCGGCCGCCGGCGGCATCACGACCCTGGTCGACATGCCCCTCAACTCCCTGCCGCCCACGACGACGGTCGACAACCTGCGCACCAAGCAGGACGTCGCCCGCACCAAGGCGCACATCGACGTGGGGTTCTGGGGCGGAGCGCTGCCCGACAACGTCCAGGATCTGAAGCCGCTGCACGACGCGGGCGTCTACGGGTTCAAGTGCTTCCTCTCGCCCTCGGGCGTCGACGAGTTCCCCGAGCTGAACCAGGACCAGCTCACCGCTTCCATGGCGGAGATCGCCGGGTTCGGCGGGCTGCTCATCGTGCACGCCGAGGACCCGCACGAGCTCGACGCCGCTCCCAAGAACAAGGGCCCCAAGTACACGGACTACCTGGAGACCCGGCCCCGGATCTCCGAGGACACGGCGATCGAGGGACTCATCGCCGTCGCCAAGCGGATCGGCGCCCGCGTGCACGTCCTGCACCTGTCGTCCTCCGACGCGCTGCCGCTCATCGCCGCCGCCAAGCGCGAGGGCGTCAAGCTCACCGTCGAGACCTGCCCGCACTACCTGACCCTGACCGCCGAGGAAGTCCCCGACGGCGCCAGCGAGTTCAAGTGCTGCCCGCCCATCCGCGAGGCGGGCAACCAGGACCTGCTGTGGGAGGCGCTGGCCGACGGCACCATCGACTGTGTCGTGACGGACCACTCGCCCTCCACCGCCGACCTGAAGACCGACGACTTCGCGACCGCGTGGGGCGGCATCTCCGGGCTCCAGCTGAGCCTGCCCGCGGTCTGGACGGAGGCCCGTAAGCGGGGATACGGCCTCGAGGACGTGGTGCGGTGGATGTCCGCCCGTACCGCACAGCTGGTCGGACTCGACCAGAAGGGCGCCATCGAGGCCGGCCGCGACGCCGACTTCGCGGTCCTCGCGCCCGACGAGACCTTCACCGTGGATCCCGCGGAGCTGCAGCACCGGAACCGGGTCACGGCGTACGCGGGCAAGACCCTCAGCGGCGTCGTGAAGTCCACCTGGCTGCGCGGCGAACGCATCCTGCACGGCGGCGAGTTCAGCGAACCCGCAGGCCGACTTCTGGAAAGGAACAACTGAAACAGTGACGGCGATACCTTCCTTCACCGGCGACGCGAGCCCCTACGGCGGCGGCGAGCCCTTTGCCGACTACCGCACGGCCGACTTCCCCTTCACCCAGTACGCCAACCTCGCCGACCGGCAGCTCGGCGCCGGTGTGATCGCCGCCAACGACGAGTTCTTCGCGATGCGCGAGAACCTGCTGCTCCCGCACGACGCCGTCTTCGACCCCGAGCACTTCGGTCACAAGGGCAAGGTCATGGACGGCTGGGAGACCCGCCGTCGGCGCGGTGTCTCCGCCGAGCACCCCTGGCCCACCCAGGACGACCACGACTGGGCCCTCGTGCGGCTCGGCGCGCCCGGCGTCGTACGCGGCATCGTCATCGACACCGCCCACTTCCGCGGCAACTACCCGCAGGCCGTCTCCGTCGAGGCCACCAGCGTCGCGGGCTCGCCCACGCCCGAGGAGCTCCTCGGCGACGACGTGAAGTGGACGACGCTCGTGCCGCGCACGCCCGTCGGCGGCCACGCCGCCAACGGCTTCGCCGTCGACGTCGAGCAGCGCTTCACGCACCTGCGCGTCAACCAGCACCCCGACGGCGGCATCGCCCGCCTGCGGGTGTACGGCGAGGTCGCCCCCGACCCGCAGTGGCTCGCCGCGCTCGGCACGTTCGACGTCGTCGCCCTGGAGAACGGCGGCCAGGTCGAGGACGCCTCCGACCGCTTCTACTCGCCCGCCACCAACACCATCCAGCCGGGCCGCTCCCGCAAGATGGACGACGGCTGGGAGACCCGCCGGCGCCGCGACACCGGCAACGACTGGATCCGCTACCAGCTGGTGGAGCAGTCCGAGATCCGCGCGGTCGAGATCGACACCGCCTACCTCAAGGGCAACTCGGCGGGCTGGGCCTCCCTGTCCGTGCGCGACGGCGAGAGCGGCGAGTGGGCCGAGGCGCTGCCGCGCACCCGCCTGCAGCCCGACACCAACCACCGCTTCGTGCTCGACGCGCCGGTGGTCGGCACCCACGTGCGCATCGACATCTTCCCCGACGGCGGCATCTCCCGCCTGCGCCTGTTCGGTTCGCTGACCGAGGGCGGCGCGGCCAAGCTGGCCGCCCGCCACCAGGAGCTGGGCGGCTGATCCGCCCCCGCTGAACGTGGGGCGCACCGGGTGGACAGCCCCGGTGCGCCCCGCAACCAGTTCCGCCCGCGGTCAGGCGGCGTGACCGCCGTCGACCGACAGCTCGGTACCGGTGATGTACGCGGCGTCGTCCCCGGCCAGATAGCCGACCAGGGACGCCACCTCGTCGGCGGAACCGAAGCGGCCGAGTGCCGTCATGGCGCTCTGTCCGTCGGCGAAGGGGCCGCCCGCCGGGTTCATGTCGGTGTCGATGGGGCCAGGCTGGACCAGGTTCGCCGTGATCCGGCGCCCGCCCAACTCCCGTGCGAGCGCCTTGTTCAGGCCGATCAGGGCGGCCTTGCTCGTCGCGTAGAGCGTGCCGCCGGGGCCCGGCACCCGCTGTGCCATGCAGCTGCCGATGGTGATGATCCGGCCGCCGTCCCCGAGCCTGCCCGCCGCCGCCTGCGAGGCCAGGAAGACCCCGCGTACGTTGACGGCGAGCACCCGGTCGACGTCGGCGAGCGTCAGGTCGCCGATCGGTCCCAGGACACCGATGCCCGCGTTGTTCACCAGGATGTCCAGACCGCCCAGGTCGTCGGCCGCGCGCTCCACGGCACCCGCCGCGTCCCCGGCCTCGGCCGCGTCCGCCCTGATGGCGAAGGCGCGCCGTCCCATCGACTCGATCTTCGCGACGACCTCGTGGGCCGCGTCCTCGTTGTGCACGTAGGTGATCGCCACGTCCGCGCCCTGCTCGGCCAGGCGCAGCGCGGCGGCCGCGCCCATGCCGCGGCTGCCGCCGGTGACCAGGGCCTTCTTGCCGGTGAGAGTAGACATGTCCGTACCTCTTCTGCGTATGAATGCGGTGATATCCGCCGCTGTGGGCGAGAAGTGCTTGCGGGTTCAATGAAACTCGTCCGAGGGGGCGGCGGCTGGCGGTAAACGGACGCGGATTTCGGCAGCGATGACTTCTGGGAGCGATGGCATCCGACGACTTCTGGGAGCGATGGCATCCGCCGGCGATGACTTCCGGGCCGGCGGCGGGTCTCAGTAGGTGAAGGACACGCCACCCATCCGAGAGAAGGCACGCGTCATGAAGCTCACGTTCACCCAGTTCCTCACCCTCGACGGCGTCTTCCAGGCGCCCGGAGGCCCGGACGAGGACAGCAGCGGCGGCTTCGAGCACGGCGGCTGGTCGTTCCCCTACGCCGACGAGGACTTCGGCGGCTTCATCACCGAGGTCTTCGACCGGGCCGACGCCTTCCTGCTGGGGCGCGGCACGTACGAGATCTTCGCGGGGTACTGGCCCAAGAAGACGGACCCAGCCGATCCGGTCGCCTCGCGGCTCAACTCCCTGCCGAAGTACGTCGCGAGCACCACGCTCACCGAGGCCGGCTGGCCGGGCACGCGGATCATCGGCCGCGACGACCTGGTCAAGGACGTCACCGCGCTCAAGGAGCGGCCCGGCCGCGAACTCCAGATGCACGGCAGCGGCAACCTCGCGCGCTCCCTGCTGGCCCACGGCCTGATCGACAGCCTGAACCTGCTGACGTTCCCCGTCGTCCTCGGCACCGGCAAGCGGCTCTTCGAAGAGGGCGGCCTGCCCGCCGCCTACCGGCTCACGCAGTCGCGCACGACGTCCAAGGGCGTGCTCATCGCCACCTACGACCGCGCGGGCCGCCCCGAGTACGGCAGCTTCTGAGCACCGCGCACCCCCTCGCGCCCCGCACGGGGCGCGAGGTCTTCCCGGCACGATCTTCCTCGGATACGTTGTCCGCTCCGCGTGCGAGCCGCCGAAGTCTCCACACCCCCGACCCCGTTGGAGACCGCGCCCCGTGTCGACGCTCGCCGCCCCCGCCACGCTCGCGCCGCGCCGGGCCTGGCTCACCGATCTGCCCGTGCTGCTCGTCGCCGCGGTGTGGGGCGCCAGCTACCTCGCCGCCAAGGGCATCACCACCACGCACACGGTCGTCGCCGTGCTCGTCCTGCGCTTCGCCCTGGTCCTGCCCGCGCTCGTGGCGGCCGGATGGCGCTCCCTGCGCACGCTGACCGGGGCGCAGTGGCGCGGCGCCGCCGTCCTCGGGCTGATCCTCAGCGGGATCTTCCTCCTGGAGACGTACGGCGTCGTGCACACCTCCGCGACCAACGCGGGCCTCATCATCAGCCTCACCATGATCTTCACGCCGCTCGCGGAGGCCGCGATCCGGCGCAGCCGCCCGTCGCGCGCGTTCCTCGGGGCGGCCGCGCTCTCGGTGCTCGGCGTGGTCCTGCTGACCCAGGGCGGCGGGTTCACCCGGCCCTCGGCCGGTGATCTGCTGATCCTCCTCGCCGCCCTCGCCCGTACCGTCCACGTCCTCGCCATGTCCCGCATGAAGTCCGTGCGGGACGCCGACGCGCTCTCCCTCACCACGGTCCAACTGGGCGGCGCGGTGCTGGTGTTCGCGGTGCTCGCGGGGGCCGGGACCGGGCGGACGCCGTGGTCCGTCGCGGCGGGCTTCGGCGCGCGCGAGTGGGCGGGTCTCGCCTTCCTCGCCGTCTGCTGCACGCTCTTCGCCTTCTTCGTCCAGATGTGGGCCGTCCGCAGGACCTCGCCCTCGCGGGTCAGCCTGCTGCTCGGCACGGAACCCCTGTGGGCCGCGGCCGTGGGCATCGCGATCGGCGGTGAACGGCTGGGCGCGCTCGGCCTGCTGGGCGGGCTGCTGGTGCTGGTGGGGACCGGGCTGGGCCGCCGGGCGCGGTGAGGGTCTCCGCGGACCGCCGCGAGCACCGCCGAGAGGTCGGCGGACACGTACGAGGTGGGCCGGAGGGGCGCGTACGCCGCCGATGCGGAGAAGGCGTGACGAACGTCGGCGGTGCGGAGAACCCGTGACGGATGTCAGCGGTGCGGAGAAGAAGCGGCGGAGAAGAGTCGGCCGTGTTCGGTTAACAGCCGGTAACTCCCGGAAAATTCACCGCACTTGACGTTGACACGCCAACCTCTACGCGCGTCACACTGGACCCATGCGAATCCCCCCACGAATCGTCAGCGTCACTGCCCTCGCCGCCGCCCTGCTCGTCGGCGGCCCCGTCGCCGCCACCGCGCAGGCCGCGCCGGCCGCCCCCGTCGCGTACTCCGTCACCGCGGTCGGCGAGGTCTGCTACTCCGCGCTGCCCGCCCAGGCCCACGACACCCTCGACCTGATCGAGAAGGGCGGCCCCTACCCGTTCCCGCAGGACGGCACCGTCTTCCAGAACCGTGAGGGCGAACTGCCCCAGCAGAGCTCCGGTTACTACCACGAGTACACGGTCATCACCCCGGGCTCGGACGACCGCGGCGCCCGCCGCATCGTCACCGGGGAGAAGAGCCAGGAGGACTACTACACCGCCGACCACTACGCGTCCTTCGACCTGGTCGACCACGGCTGCTGAACCACGCGCCCCTCGGGACGCCCGGTCAGCGCGCCTTCCGGCTCTCCGCCGCGGCGAACAGCGCGAACGCCAGCACGACCAGCGCCACGCTCGCGTAGATCTCGTACCCGTCGAGAAAGCCGAGGCGCTGCACCAGGCCCCAGCCACGCAGCTCACCGGTGAACCTGTGCACCAGGCCCACCACGCCCTGGATCAACAGGACCACACCGAGGAATTCCAGTAGCTGCTTCATGAGGCGATCCTCGCCCCGTGCCTTCCCCGCGGACATCCGCCGCGGGGCGAGGATCCCTCCGTCCGCCGGGTCCGAAAGTCGATGACCGGCGCGGCTCCGGTACGACTTTGGTCGATGATCATGTGCGGGCGCGGTCCCGGCCGCGATACCCGCGTAGATTTGTCGACCATGAGCGGCACCGAACCCACGCGGCGGCCCCGGCCCGAGCCCGCGGGGGAGTCCACCACCAAGCCCCTGGTCACGAGTCCGTGGACGCTGCCCTCCGCCGTCGCCCGCGAGTTCGACCCGAGCCGCAGCGGCCGCAGGTCCCGCCGGACCGTCCGTGACTGGATCACCGACTTCACCTGCTTCTTCGTCGCCGTCTTCATCGGGCTCATCGGCGCCGACGCCGTCAGCAGCAACCCGCACGTCTCCGAGGGCTTCCGGGACCTCGACCAGGTCGTCGGCGCGCTCGCCTGCGCCGCGGTCTGGCTGCGCAGACGCTGGCCCGTCGGGCTCGCCCTCGCGATGGTGCCGGTCGCGGTGGCCTCCGACACGGCGGGCGGCGCGGCGGCGGTGGCCCTCTTCACCCTCGCCGTGCACCGGCCCTTCCGGTACGTCGCGTGGATCGGCGGGGCCTCGCTCGCGCTGGTCCCGCTCACCTACTGGCTGCGCCCCGACACGGACATGCCCTACGGCGTCGCCATCGCCTTCGGCATGCTGCTGACCGTGACGGTCATCGGCTGGGGCATGCTCGTGCGCTCCCGCCGCGAGCTCCTGCTCAGCCTGCGCGACCGCGCCGTCCGCGCCGAGAACGAGGCGGCCCTGCGCGCCGAACAGGCCCAGCGGCTCGCCCGCGAGGCCATCGCCCGCGAGATGCACGACGTCCTCGCGCACCGCCTCACCCTGCTCAGCGTGCACGCGGGCGCCCTGGAGTTCCGCCCGGACGCGCCCCGCGAGGAGATCGCCCGCGCGGCCGGCGTCATCCGCGAGAGCGCCCACGAGGCGCTTCAGGACCTGCGCCAGGTGATCGGCGTGCTGCGCGGCGGCGACGCGGACGCCGGGGACCGCCCCCAGCCCACGCTCGCGGCCCTGGAGACGCTGGTCGCCGAGTCCCGCGAGGCGGGCATGAAGGTCGTCCTCGACAACCGCGTCACCGACCCGGCGGCCGCGCCCGCCGCGCTCGGCCGCACCGCCTACCGCATCGCGCAGGAAGGCCTGACCAACGCGCGCAAGCACGCCCCCGGCGCCGAGGTGACCGTCGCCGTGACGGGCGCTCCCGGCGAGGGCCTGACCCTGTCCGTGCACAACCCCGCCCCACCCGGAGACGTGCCGAAGGTGCCGGGGTCCGGGCAGGGCCTGATCGGACTCGCCGAGCGGGCCTCGCTCGCGGGCGGCAGGCTCGGCCACCGGGCGGGCCCCGACGGCGGATTCCACCTGGAGGCCTGGCTACCGTGGGCGCCATGACAACGATCAAGCTGTTGCTCGTCGACGACGACCCGCTGGTGCGCGCCGGGCTCTCCTTCATGCTCGGCGGCGCGGACGACATCGAGATCGTGGGCGAGGCGGGCGACGGCTCCGAGGTCGCCCCGCTGGTCGGTGAACTCCGTCCCGACGTCATCCTGATGGACATCCGCATGCCCACGATGGACGGCCTCACCGCCACCGAGGCGCTGCGCGGACGGCCCGGCGCCCCCGAGGTGATCGTCCTGACCACGTTCCACGCCGACGAACAGGTCCTGCGCGCCCTGCGCGCGGGAGCGGCGGGCTTCGTCCTCAAGGACACCGCGCCGGCCGAGATCGTCGCCGCGGTGCGCTCGGTGGCCGCGGGGGAGCCCGTGCTCTCGCCGACGGTGACCCGGCAGCTGATCACCCGGGCGACCGGGGACGACCTCCAACTGGACCGCAGGCGGCGGGCGCTGGCCCGGCTCGACCTGCTGGGGGAGCGGGAGCGCGAGGTCGCCGTCGCGGTCGGGCAGGGCGGCTCGAACGCGGACATCGCCGCGCAGCTCTTCCTGAGCGTCGCCACGGTCAAGGCGCACGTCTCCCGGATCCTGACGAAGCTGGACCTCAACAACCGTGTGCAGATCGCGCTGTTGGCCCATGACGCGGGACTGCTGGACGAGGAGGACCCGTCCGGTGGTAGAAGTCGTCCATGACCGATCCCTCGACGACTCCGGCGACTTCGGCGCATCCGGTGGCCTCGGCGACTCCGGCGGCACCGGCGACTCCGGTGGCTCCCGTGCCTGATCCCCCGACTCCTGCGGCGGCCGATCCGTCGGCTCCTCCGGTGACCGGGCCCGCGCCCGCGGGGCCCCCGGCCGCCGAACCCCCGGCCGAGCCCATCGACTTCTCCGTGGCCCAACGGGTCCTGGACGCGCAGCCGTTCAGCCGGCTCGTCGGGGCGCGCGTCACCTGGTTCGGCGAGAGCGCGGCCACGCTGGAGATCGGCATCCGCGACGAACTCCGGCAGCAGAACGGCTTCGTGCACGGCGGCGTGCTCGCCTACGCCGCCGACAACAGCATCACGTTCGCGGCCGGCACCACGCTCGGGCCCGCCGTGCTGACCTCCGGTTTCTCCATCCAGTACGTCCGTCCGGCCACCGGCGTCAAGCTCGTCGCCCGCGCCGTCGTCGTCCACTCGGGCCGCCGCCAGGCGACGGTCCGCTGCGAGCTGTCCACCGTCGGCGCCGACGGCCTGGAGACGCTGTGCGCCATCGCGCAGGGCACGGTGCTCTCCACGGCCTGAACGCCGCGCCCCTGAGGATCGCTCAGCCCTCGGGGATCTCCGCGAGTCCCACCGGCCGCCGCTCCCGCCGCGACAGCTCGCACGCCTCGGCGATCCGCAGCGCGTGCAGCGCCTCGCGGCCGTCGCAGGGGTTCTCGCGCTCGCCGCGTACGACGTCGAGGAAGGCGGCGAGCTCCGCCTCGTACGCGGGGGCGAAGCGCTCCAGGAAGCCGGGCCAGGGCTTGACCGGCGCGGGCGGGCCCGCCGGCTCGGCCGAGGTCAGCGGCGTGCGCTCGTCCATGCCGACCGCCACCTGGTCGCGCTCCCCGGCCAGCTCCATGCGTACGTCGTACCCGGCGCCGTTGCACCGCGTCGCCGTCGCCGTGGCGAGCGTGCCGTCGTCCAGGGTGAGGACCGCCGCGGCCGTGTCGACGTCGCCCGCCTCGCGGAACATCGCGGGGCCCGCGTCGGAGCCGGTCGCGTACACCTCCGTGACCTCGCGCCCGGTCACCCACCGCAGGATGTCGAAGTCGTGGACCAGGCAGTCGCGGTAGAGGCCGCCGGAGAGCGGCAGGTACGCGGCCGGGGGCGGCGCCGGGTCCGAGGTCATGGCCCGCACGGTGTGCAGCCGGCCGAGCCTGCCCGTGCGCACCGCCTCGCGCGCCGCCGCGTACCCCGCGTCGAAGCGCCGCTGGAAGCCGAGCTGCAGCACCGTGCCCGCCGTCTCGACCTCGGCGAGCGCGGCCAGCGTGCCCGCCAGGTCCAGGGCGATCGGCTTCTCGCAGAAGACCGGGAGCCCGGCCCGCGCCGCCCTGCCGATCAGCTCGGCGTGCGCCGAGGTCGCCGTCGTGATCACCACGGCGTCCACGCCGCCGGCCAGGACGGCGTCCACCGACGCCGCGTGCTCCGCCCCGGTCCGTGCCGCGAGGTCCGCCGCCCGTGCCGCGTCCGCGTCGGCGACGACCAGGGACGTCACCTCGGGACGGCGGCTCAGGGCCGTCAAGTGAAAAGTGCCGATACGGCCCGTTCCGATCAGTCCGATGCGCATGGACCCACCCTCGCGACGCCCCGCCCGCCCTGTCAATGGTTTGTCCTGACAACAGAACAGTCCGGACAACAGAACTTCCCGTCATCATCTCTCGGGACTACGCTCGCCCCGTGTCCAAACCAGTCGCCAAAGCAGCCCAGGACAAGCCGGTCAAGGACCCCACCGTCGCGCTGCGGCTCGGCGTCGACCGCAGCAGCCCGGTCCCGCTCTACTTCCAGCTGGCCCAGCAGCTGGAGGCGGCGATCGAGCGCGGCGCCCTGACCCCCGGCAGCCTCCTCGGCAACGAGATCGAGCTCGCCATGCGGCTCGGGCTGTCCCGGCCCACCGTCCGCCAGGCCATCCAGTCCCTCGTCGACAAGGGCCTGCTCGTGCGGCGCCGCGGTGTCGGCACCCAGGTCGTGCACAGCCAGGTCAAGCGCCCCCTGGAGCTCAGCAGCCTCTACGACGACCTGGAGGCGGCGGGCCAGCGCCCCGAGACCCGCGTCCTGCGCAACACCGTCGAGCCCGCGTCCGCGGAGGTCGCCGCGGCGCTCGGGGTCGCCGAGGGCGACGAGGTGCACCTCGTCGAGCGGCTGCGGCTCGCCCACGGCGAGCCCATGGCCCACCTGCGCAACCACCTGCCGAGCGGCCTCCTCGACCTCGACACCGAGCGCCTGGAGGCCACCGGCCTCTACCGCCTCATGCGCGCCGCGGGCCTCACCCTGCACAGCGCGCGCCAGTCGGTCGGCGCCCGCGCGGCCACCGCCGAGGAGGGTGCGCTGCTCGCCGAGCCGGCCGGCGCCCCGCTGCTCACCATGCGGCGCACGACCTTCGACGACACGGGGCGGGCGGTCGAGTTCGGCTCGCACGTCTACCGGGCCTCGCGCTACTCCTTCGAGTTCCAGCTCCTCGTACGGCCGTAGGGCACGGGAACCCCGTACGGCCGTGGATACCAACTCGCCAACGGTCGTCAGAATGTTCTGACAAATCCATTGACGCTGCCGCGCGCCCCCCGCTAGAACTCCCCCAGCCGCACCGAGGCGGCCGGGGAGAAGAGGTGGTGCCACCATGCGTACGCGCACATCCCGCACGGCCGCAGTCCTGATCGCAGTGATCGCGCTGGCCGCCGGCTGCAGTGGCTCCGGCGGCAAGGACGACGAGGACAAGGCGGACGACGACGGCGGCAAGGGCGTCTCCACACCCCGCCTCAAGATCGCCATGGTGACGCACTCCGGCGAGGGCGACACCTTCTGGGACATCGTCCAGAGCGGGGCGAAGCAGGCGGCCCGCAAGGACAACGTCGAGTTCCTCTACGCCAACGACAAGGAGGCGAAGGGGCAGGCCGAGCTGGTCCAGTCGTTCGTCGACAAGAAGGTCGACGGGATCGTCGTGACCCTGGCCAAGCCCGAGGCGATGCAGGCGGTGCTCGCCAAGGCGACCCGAGCCGGGATCCCGGTCGTCACGATCAACTCCGGCGCCGAGTTCTCCGCGAGGTTCGGCGCGCTCACCCACATCGGCCAGGACGAGTCCGTGGCCGGTGAGGCCGTCGGCGACGAGCTGAACGCCCGGGGGAAGAAGAAGGCCCTGTGCGTCATCCACGAACAGGGCAACGTCTCCCTCGAACAGCGCTGTGCCGGCGTGAAGAAGACCTTCGACGGCACGGTGGAGAACCTGAACGTCGAGGGCACCAACGCGCCCGGCGCCCAGTCCTCCATCAGCGCGAAGCTCCAGGCCACCAAGGGCATCGACGCCGTCGTCACGCTCGGCGCGCCCATCGCCGCCGTCTCGGTGAAGGCGAAGGACGACGCGGGGAGCGAGGCCGAGGTCGACACGTTCGACCTGAACGCCGAGGTCGTCAAGCGGCTCAAGGCCAAGGAGGTCGGCTTCGCCGTCGACCAGCAGCCCTACCTCCAGGGCTACCTCTCCGTCGACGAACTCTGGCTCTACAAGACCAACGCCAACGTCCTGGGAGGCGGCAAGCCCGTCCTCACCGGACCCGCCATCGTCACCGAAAAGGACGTGCCCAAGCTGGAGAAGTACACCGCCCGGGGAACCCGATGAGCACACGCCGCGGCCCCCGATGAACACACACGCGAGGTGCGTGGTCGATACTTGGGCGGCTGGGGCCGGAGATCCGGACCGGCCGCACAGAGCAGCAGAGCTAGAAGGGCACGGCGTCGTGGCAAGGGTGAAGACAGGGGTACGAGCGGTGGGCGCCGCGCTGGTCGCGGTGCTCGGGGTCACCGCGGGCCTCACCGGATGCAGCAGCACCGGCGGCAAGCGCGCGGAGGACGCCCGCAAGGCCGCGGCCGCCCAGGGCAAGGCCGCGGTGAGCACACCGCGCTGGACCTTCGGCATGGTCACCCACTCGGGCGATGGCGACACCTTCTGGGACATCGTCCAGAACGGTGCCGAGGAAGCGTCCCGCAAGGACAACATCAAGTTCCTGTACGCCCACAACGCCGAGGCCCAGCAGCAGGCCCAGCTCGTGGACTCCTACATCGACAAGAAGGTCGACGGCATCATCGTGTCGCTGGCCAAGCCGGACGCGATGAAGGGCCCGCTGGCCCGCGCCAAGAAGGCCGGCATCCCGGTGATCACCGTGAACTCCGGCTCCGCCGAGTCCAAGGAGTTCGGCGCGCTCACCCACATCGGCCAGGACGAGACGATCGCGGGCGAGGCCGTCGGCGAGGAGCTCAACAAGCGCGGCAAGAAGAAGGCGCTCTGCATCCTGCACGAGCAGGGCAACGTCGGCCACGAGCAGCGCTGCGAGGGCACGAAGAAGACCTTCGACGGCAAGCTGGAGAACCTCTACGTGACGGGCACCAACATGCCCGACGTGCAGTCCTCCATCGAGGCCAGGCTCCAGTCCGACAAGGACGTGGACGCGGTCGTCACGCTCGGCGCGCCCTTCGCGGACGCCGCCGTGAAGGCCAAGGAAGGCGCGGGCAGCAAGGCGGAGGTCGACACCTTCGACCTGAACGAGAAGGTCGCCGCGGGCCTGAAGTCCGGCTCCCTCGGCTTCGCCGTCGACCAGCAGCCCTACCTCCAGGGGTACGAGGCCGTCGACCTGCTGTGGCTGTACAAGTACAACGCCGACGTCCTCGGCGGCGGCAAGCCCGTGCTGACCGGCCCGCAGATCATCACCAAGGACCAGGCCGCGGAGCTGGAGGAATACGCGAAGCGAGGGACACGATGACCGCCACAGCCCCCGCGCCCGCCCCGGGCACCAAGGCCGACGAGCGCCTCCTGAAGACCTCGCCGCTGAAGAAGCTGATGGGCCGCCCCGAGCTCGGCTCGGTCGTCGGCGCGGTCGCCGTCTTCGTCTTCTTCGCGATCGTCGCGGACAGCTTCCTGCGCACGACGAGCCTGGCCACGGTCCTCTACGCCGCGTCGACGATCGGCATCATGGCGGTGCCGGTGGCGCTGCTGATGATCGGCGGCGAGTTCGACCTGTCGGCGGGCGTCATGGTGACGACCTCCGCGCTGATCTCGTCGATGTTCAGCTACCAGATGACCGCGAACGTCTGGGTGGGCGTCGGGGTCTCCCTGCTCGCCACCCTCGCGGTCGGCGTCTTCAACGGCGTCATGCTGACCCGCACGGACCCACCGAGCTTCATCATCACGCTCGGCACGTTCCTGATGCTGACCGGCATGAACCTCGGCTTCACCAAGCTGATCAGCGGCACGGTCTCCACCAAGTCGATCTCCGACATGGAGGGCTTCTCCTCCGCCAAGGACGTCTTCGCCTCGACGATCACCATCGGCGGCGTCGACTTCAAGATCACCATCGTGTGGTGGCTCGCCCTGATCGTGGTGGCCACCTGGATCCTGCTGCGCACCCGCGTCGGCAACTGGATCTTCGCGGTCGGCGGCGGCGAGGACGCGGCCCGCGCGGTCGGCGTCCCGGTCGCCGCGACCAAGATCGGCCTCTACATGGGCGTCTCCTTCGGCGCCTGGATCTCCGGCCAGCACCTGCTCTTCTCGTACGACGTCGTCCAGTCCGGCGAGGGCGTGGGCAACGAACTGATCTACATCATCGCGGCCGTCATCGGCGGCTGTCTGATCACCGGTGGCTACGGCTCCGCGGTCGGCGCGGCCGTCGGCGCGCTGATCTTCGGCATGGTCAGCAAGGGCATCGTGTTCGCCGAGTGGAACCCGGACTGGTTCAAGTTCTTCCTCGGAGTGATGCTGCTCCTGGCGACCCTGCTCAACCACTGGGTCCGCAAGCGCGCGGAGGCGACGAAGTGACCACGGACACGGCCAAGGCCGACGCGACGCCGCAGGGCGAGGAGCGCACGCCCCTCGTGGAGCTCGACGACGTCAGCAAGTACTACGGCAACATCCGCGCGCTGGAGGGCGTCTCCCTGGAGGTGCACGCGGGCGAGATCTCCTGCGTCCTGGGCGACAACGGCGCGGGCAAGTCGACCCTGATCAAGATCATCGCGGGTCTGCACCAGCACGACGCGGGCGCCTTCCGCATCGAGGGCGAGGAGACCCGGCTCGGCTCGCCGCGCGAGTCCCTGGACCGCGGCATCGCCACGGTCTACCAGGACCTCGCCGTCGTCCCCCTGATGCCGGTCTGGCGGAACTTCTTCCTCGGCTCCGAGCCGACGAAGGGCGTGGGCCCCTTCCGCCGCATGGACGTCGACCTCATGCGCGAGACGACCCGCGCCGAGCTGCTGCGCATGGGCATCGACCTGCGGGACGTGGACCAGCCCATCGGCACGCTCTCGGGTGGCGAGCGCCAGTGCGTGGCCATCGCCCGCGCGGTGTACTTCGGCGCGAAGGTCCTGGTCCTGGACGAGCCGACTGCGGCGCTCGGCGTGAAGCAGTCGGGTGTCGTCCTGAAGTACGTGGCCGCGGCGCGGGACCAGGGTCTCGGCGTGGTCTTGATCACGCACAACCCCCACCACGCGTACCTGGTCGGCAACCGTTTCGTCCTCCTCAAGCGGGGCGCCATGTTCGGCAGCTACGCCCGCGACGAGATCACCCTCGACGAACTGACCCGCCAGATGGCGGGCGGCTCCGAGCTGGACGACTTGCGTCACGAGCTGGAAGGCCGCTGAGCAGCGCCCCGTAAGGGGCGCGGGGAACTGCGCGCTCAGCCCAGGACAAGCCGCAGCCGCGTCTGCCGGGCCACCGAGCGGACGCGACTGCGGCTTCCTCGTGGTTGCTCGCGCAGTTCCCCGCGCCCCTACGGGGCGCACCCCTCTACGGGGCACCCCGTGCCCGTTGTGCGCGCCCCCGCGAGCGTGAGGCAGAATCGCGGCAATGAGCACCTACCGCGACCTAGCCCACCGCGGCTCCGCCCGAGCCACGGTTCTGCGGACCGTGGGCACGCGTGAGCGCCGGTCCCATCTGACGGCTCCCCGCGTCCCGACCGTCGGCATCGACATCGGCGGTACGAAGGTGATGGCGGGCGTCGTCGACGCCGACGGCAACATCCTGGAGACCCTCCGCACGGAGACCCCGGACAAGTCCAAGAGCCCCCGCGTGGTCGAGGACACCATCGTCGAACTGGTTCTCGACCTCTCCGACCGGCACGACGTGCACGCGGTCGGCATCGGCGCCGCGGGCTGGGTGGACGCGGACCGCAACCGCGTCCTGTTCGCCCCGCACCTGTCCTGGCGCAACGAACCCCTCCGCGACCGCATCTCCGGCCGACTCGCGGTGCCCGTCATGGTGGACAACGACGCGAACACCGCCGCCTGGGCGGAGTGGCGCTTCGGCGCGGGCCGTGGCGAGGACCACCTCGTCATGATCACGCTCGGCACCGGCATCGGCGGCGCGATCCTGGAGGACGGCCAGGTCAAGCGCGGCAAATTCGGCGTCGCGGGCGAGTTCGGGCACATGCAGGTCGTCCCCGGCGGCCACCGCTGCCCGTGCGGCAACCGCGGCTGCTGGGAGCAGTACAGCTCCGGCAACGCGCTCGTCCGCGAGGCCCGTGAGCTGGCCGCCGCCGACTCCCCGGTGGCGTACGGGATCATCGAGCGCGTCAAGGGCAACGTCCCCGACATCACGGGCCCCCTCATCACCGAGCTGGCCCGCGAGGGCGACGCGATGTGCGTCGAACTGCTCCAGGACATCGGCCAGTGGCTCGGCGTCGGCATCGCCAACCTGGCGGCGGCCCTCGACCCCTCCTGCTTCGTGATCGGCGGCGGCGTCAGCGCGGCCGACGACCTCCTCATCGGCCCGGCCCGCGACGCGTTCCGCCGTCACCTCACCGGGCGCGGCTACCGTCCCGAGGCCCGCATCGCCCGCGCCCAGCTCGGACCCGAGGCCGGCATGGTGGGCGCCGCCGACCTGGCCCGCCTGGTCGCCCGCCGCTTCCGCCGCGCCAACCGCCGCCGCGTGGAGCGCTACGAACGCTACGAGCGCTATGCCGAGGCCCGCCGCTCCAACAACCGCACCTCCCAGGGAACCCAGTAAGCAGATGACCGTGCCCCGCCAGCCCCCGTCCCCGGACCTCCCCGGCGCCTCCGACGCGCCGGGCCGCGACGGGGGCAAGACCGAGGACCGCCGCCACATGATCCGCCGCCGTTGGCTGACGGCGACGATCATCGTGCTCCTGATCGGCATCCCCGCCGGCTATCTGGTGATCTCCGCGAACCAGAGCCGCGACAGCGGCCGCGACAAGGAGAGCAAGTATTCCGCGACGGGCCTCACCGCCGGCTGGCCCTCCAAGGTGCAGCGCCGCCTGTACGACGTACCGATCCCGCCGTACTCGGAGGAGGTCGCGTACTACGAGACGAACAACTGGCGCACCAGCCGCCTCTACGTCCAGTTCCTCACCAGCAACAAGGGCCTGGACAAGTTCCTCGACCAGATCGGCACGACCACGCCGCACCTCAAGCTGAACGACATCACCATCAGCAAGCGCGACCAGAAGGTCGTCGGCTGGGAGTTCACCGGACCGGGCCCGTGGTCCGGGCTGACCCACGAGCAGAAGGACCCGGCGCCCACGCTGGACGTCGTGGTGGACCGCTCGAACGCGCAGCACCCGATGGTCTACGTGGTGTCGACGACGACACCGTGACGCCCGCGGCCCCCTGAGGGCGAACGCCCCAAGTGGCCCTGGTGTGAAGCCCTGTTGCCGGGTGTTGCCCCGGATGTGCGGCACATTGCGGCGGCGTGAAACGGCGCGGGATCACCGGGCGGCGCGGGCCCGCCGCACCTACCGTGCGCCCATGACGAGAGACGACACCGCCGCCGACCGCACGACCGCCGCCCCAACATCCGAATCGGCCTACGACCGACGGCGGTTGGGCCAGTGGCTGGCGGGGGAGGCCCGCGCGGACGGGGTGGCGCGCCGCGACGTGCTGCGCCTGCTCGCGGCAGCGGGCGTGGCGACGGCGGCCCCCGCGGCCTTCGCGCCCGCCGAGGCGAGAGCGGCGACGCCGGGCATCGTCAAACCGCTCCCGCCGGAGCGCTTCATCATCCGCGGCACGAACGCGGAGACCCGCTTCGCCTCGCTGGCGGGCACCGGCCACACCACTCCCGTCTCCCACTTCTTCGTACGCAACCACACGGCGACGCCCGTGCTGGACGCGACGACATGGCGGCTGAAGGTCTGGGGCGACGGCCTGACGGGCCGCGCCCGCCACTTCACGCTCGCCGACCTCAAGAAGCTCCCCCCGGTCACCCGCACGGCGTTCGTCGAATGCGCGGGCAACGGCAGGGACTTCTTCGCCACGCAGCAGAACAAGAGCGCGTCGGGCACGCCATGGACCCTGGGAGCGATCGGCGCGGCCCGCTGGCGCGGCGTGCGCCTCGCCGACGTGCTGCGCGCCGCGGGCCTGTCCCGCCGCGCCGTCGACGTGATGCCGCGCGGCCTCGACGCGGACTACGTCACGGCGGACGGCACGAACCTCGGCCGCGTCCGCCGCCCCCTCCCGCTCGCCAAGGCCCTGGACGACGTCCTCCTCGCGTACGAGATGAACGGCGAGCACCTGCCGCCGGACCACGGCCACCCGGTCCGGGTCCTCGCCCCGTCCTGGGTGGGCATCGCCTCGATCAAGTGGGTCGGCGACATCGAGGTCTCCGCGACCCCGCTGTACTCCCCGTGGAACACGGACTTCTATCGCCTGTACGGCGACGGCTACCCCGAGGAGGGCAGCGCCCCGCTCACCCGCCAGACCCTGAAGTCGGCGTTCGAACTCCCCTGGAACGCGAGCCTCCCCGCGGGCACCCGCCACCGCCTCACGGGCCGCGCCTGGTCGGGCGCGGGCGCGATCGCCACGGTGGAGGTCAGCACGGACGCGGGCGCGACCTGGCGCCGCGCCCGCCTCCACGACACCCCCCGCCCCCACACCTGGACCCGCTGGTCCACCCCCTGGCGCCCCACCACCCCCGGCCCCACCACACTCCTCTCCCGCGCCACGGACACCACAGGCCGCACCCAACCGCCGACCACCCCCCACAACACCCAGGGCTATCTGTTCGACGCGGTGGTACGGCACGCGGTGACGGTGGTGGCCTGAGGCGACGTCACCGCGCCGCCGTCCACCCCTCGTACACCGCCGCCGCCACCCCCAAGTCCTCCCAGGCCATCCCCGCCGACTTGAACAGGCGGGGGCGGTCGGGTGCGGGCTCGGCCGTGCCCCTGACCAGGGCGTCCAGCGTGTGCAGCGCCGTCATGTCGAAGGCGCCCTCCTCGGCCGCGAGGAGCAGGTCGCCGCACTCGCGCGTCGCCACCTCGTGGGACTCGGCGATCACCGTGGCGCGGGCCACCAGGGCGGCGTCGACCTCGCGGGCGTCCGGCTCGTGGGAGCCGACCGCGGCCACCGTCGCGTGGTCGGGCACGAGCGTGCCGTCGAAGAGGGGCTCGCGGGCCGTGGTGCAGCAGCAGATCACGTCCGCGTGGGCCACGTCCCGCGGTGCCGCGGCCGACGCGGACAGGCCCTCCGCCCGGCAGCGGTCGGCGAAGGCCGCGACCCGCTCGGCGTTCCGCGCGACCACGTCGACGTGCCGGATCCCCGGACGCACCGCCCGTACCGCCTCGACGTGCCCCCACGCCTGCGGCCCCGTACCGAAGACCAGCAGACGCTCGGCCTCCGGGACCGCCAGATGCCGGACCGCGAGACCGGACACGGCGGGCGTGCGCAGCGACGTCAGCGCGATGCCGTCGAGCAGCGCCAGCGGCGCGTGGGTCACGCCGTCCAGCAGGAGATAGAGCCCCTGGATGCGGGGCAGCCCCCGCTCCGCGTTGCCCGGCGTGACGGTGGCGATCTTCACCCCGGTGTACGAGGCGGTCGCCGACGGCATCAGGAGCAGCTGCCCCCCGGGCACCTCCACGACCCCGCGCGGCGGCTCGGCCTCCGGATCCAGGCCCGCCAGCAGCACGGACTCCAGGGCGTCCACGGCGTCGGACATGGGGACGAGACGGGTCAGGGCGGCGGCGTCGATGTGGGGTGTCCCCGACTGGGCCGGCTGGGCGGGCTGTTCGGGGTGCGAGGAATGAGCCTTCATGGGGTTGTGTCCGTCCTCTCGGCCTTGCGCGTCAGCTCACGCTGGTGATCACCCCTCTATGGAACACGTCGATCGCCGAATCGACGCTCCGGATGAAGCCGGACTCCGCGTTTCCGCGGGTGCTGCCCAGCGTCCGCGACAGCGAGAGCCGGAACCCCGTGATCTTCGCGGCCGCACCGGCGCCCGAGCCCGCCGCCGCTCCGGAACCGGCCCCCGGCAAGAGGTCGGCGGGCTCGGGACGGAGCTTGTCCAGCGTGCCGCGCGGACCGGGTACCTCGCCCCGCATCAGCGTCTGCACGTGCAGATCGGCCGGGGCATCGGCCAGCTGTTTCATCAGCCGCTTCACCCAGGTCAAGGGGTACCCCTGCACGGGCGCGGGCACCTCGATCGACGTCCGCAGGCGGCTCAGCCGCAGATCCGCGGTCAGCTGCAGGGGACCGGGTGCGCCGTCGATCCTGATCTCGGCGTGCAGCCGCCCGTCCTCGCACAGCGCCTTCGCGAGCGTGGCGCGGCGCGACCGGGGATCGGTGCCGCGCCTGGCCCGCTGGACGGGGACGACCTTCTCGCCGAGTTCGCCCCCGAGGCGCAGGCACACCTGCCGGATCAGGCGCTCCCAGCTCTCCACCACCCGTACGGCGCGCGGATCGCCGGGTACGAGGGTCTCGTCGTCGATGCCGTTGCGGACGGATACCCAGTCGGCGCCCATGTTCTGGAAGCCGTGGCAGCCCGAGTTCTCGTGCTGGAGGTAGTGGAGCAGTTCCTGGAGCAGCCAGGCGTGCGGCTCCTGGCGCACGCCTTCGTGATGGATGAGCATCTGGGCCTGGTGCGTCACGTCGGCCCAGGACAGATGCCAGAGGGCGACCTTGTTCTTGCGCCGGGCGTCGGTCCTGGCCTCCACGAGCGGGCTGCCGTCCAGGGCGACGTCGTTGGAGAGGGTGATCACGGCTTCGTAGCCGCGGCGCGCGGCGATGTCGAGGTAGTCCTGCACCTGTTCGGCCTTGAGGGGGTTTCCGTTGGTCTTCGTCTCCACGAGGGCGGTCCACAGCTTCCCCGCGCGTTCGACGCGGATCACGCCGTCGGGACGTCGCGGACGGTCCGCGTTGGGCAGCGCGACCTCGGTGAACGTCTCCATGCGGCCCGCCGGGGCGCCGAAGGCCGCTGTGAGCCTGCGGCCGAACTCCGGCACCTGGGCCATCACGGACAGCAGGATGGAGGTCGCCCGCACTTCACGGTCCCTGTCGCTCTTCAGGGACGAGAGAGGGAAGAGCCGCGCAGGCCGCCATTCGTCGTTCTCGGCCAGGGACGGCTTGGCGGGCCCCTTGGGCAGTTTGGTCTTCTTCTTGGCCGTACGCAGCCGGCGAGGCGGTGTGGCCGGTGGCGGTGCGGACGGGGTGCCGCCGGGAGCCGCGGCCGCCGGCACGGAGGGTGCGGAGGGCGCGTCGGTGACCGCGGGGGAGGCCTCCGCGCGCTGCGCGGGTACGTCCTGGTCGTCGTCCTCGTCGATCTCGATTCCGTAGTCCGTGGCGAGGCCCGCCAGGCCGGTCCCGTACCCCTGGCCGACCGCGCGGAACTTCCACTCGCCCGCACGCCGGTAGATCTCGGCGAAGACGAAGGCGCTCTCCACGGTCGCCCCCGTGATGGTGAAGCCGATCAGGTCCTCGCCGGATCCGCCGGTCAGGGTGAGGCGGAGGTCCTGCAGCTCGCCGAAGCCCGCGCGCCGGTAGCGGCTGGCCGCGATGACCACGCACTCCACCGAGGCGGGCAGCGCCGACAGGTCGAGCCTGATTCTGTCCTCGCTGCCGTTGTCCGTCGGTGTCTGGCCGAGCAGCTGTACGGATCCGTCCGCGGCGACCGGGTGGTTGTAGAAGTAGAAGTCGTCGTTTCCCCCTACTTTTCCGTTCTCCCGGAGCAGCAGGACGGACACGTCGGAGTCGCCCTCCCCGCTCGCGCTGCTCCAGCCGAGCCGCACGATGAGCGAACCGCCTTCCTCGGCGGGATTCGGCAGAGAAGTGTTGGCACCCTTGGTCATTTCACGCACGCGCGCCCCCCGAGGGCAGGGAAGGGCGGCGCGGTCGGAGGCCGAACGACCCTCCTGGTGACGGAAGTTGAATACTCTTCTGTCATAGGAGCTTGAGCCGGAACCGGCCATCATGACAAGGCTTCGGCCCCCTCTGACTCCCGCGTAAGCTCCGCCCGTTAGCGTGGAGCGGTGAGTGAGACGAAGACCCCTGCCCTCCAGTACCGCTTCGACGGGCCCGAAGACGCTCCGGTGCTCATCCTCGGAGCATCGCTCGGGACCACGTGGCACATGTGGGACCGGCAGATAACCGAGCTGAGCCGGCACTGGCGGGTGTTCCGCTTCGACATGCCCGGACACGGCGGGGCGCCCGCGCACCCGTGCGGGTCCGTCGGGGAGCTCGCCGAGCGGCTGCTCGCGACGCTCGACGAGCTGGGCGTGCAGCGCTTCGGGTACGCGGGCTGCGCGCTCGGCGGTGCCATCGGCGTCGAGCTGGCGCTGCGGCACCCGCAGCGCGTCGCCTCGCTGGCGCTGATCGCCGCGTCGCCGCGGTTCGGCACCGCCGACGAGTTCCGCCAGCGCGGCGTCATCGTGCGCAGCAACGGCCTCGACCCCATCGCCCGCTCCGCGCCCGAGCGCTGGTTCACGCCCGGTTTCGCCGCCGCGCAGCCCGCGATCACCGACTGGGCCGTCCAGATGGTCCGCACCACCGACCCGGGGTGCTACATCGCCGCCTGCGAGGCCCTCGCCGCCTTCGACGTCCGTGCCGAGCTCGGCCGGGTCGGCGTGCCGACGCTGGTGCTCGTGGGGTCCGAGGACCAGGTCACCGGGCAGGGCGAGGCCCGCACGCTCGTCGCCGGGATCCCCGACGCGCGGCTCGCCGTCGTGCCCGGCGCCTCGCACCTCGCGCCCGTCGAGCAGCCCGCCGCCGTCACCGACCTGCTCGTACGGCACTTCTCCTCGGCCTGGCAGGCCGCCCCCGACACGGCCACCGGCCAGTCCGCCATCGCCGCCCCGCCGGTCAAGCCCGTCCTCGCCCCGCCGCCGCCCCCCGCGCCCATGGCCGAGATCGCCCCCATGGAGCAGCCCGAGGCATCCGGCGCCGTCCGGCCCGACCCCTACGACGCCGGGATGAAGGTCCGCCGCGAGGTCCTCGGCGACGCGCACGTCGACCGCGCGCTCGCCTCCGCCGACGACTTCTCCGGGGACTTCCAGGAGCTGATCACGCGCTACGCCTGGGGCGAGGTGTGGAACCGGCCCGGCCTGGACCGCCGCTCCCGCAGCTGCGTCACGCTCACCGCGCTCGTCGCCGGCGGCCACCTCGACGAGCTGGCCTTCCACACCCGGGCCGCGCTGCGCAACGGCCTCACCCCGGCCGAGATCAAGGAGGTCCTGATCCAGGCCGCCGTCTACTGCGGCGTTCCCGCCGCGAACTCCGCCTTCAAGGTCGCCCAGGCCGTGATCCGTGAGGAAACCACGCCCCAGGAGTAGCAGGATGGGGGGATGACGGATTCTTCTGGTTCCCCCGATTTCCCCGATTCCCCCGACACCGGCGGCCGCTCAGCGCGGACGAGGTTCACGAAGAAGTCCCACGCGTGCGTGCGTCTCGAAAAGGAGGGGCGCACGCTCGTCATCGACCCCGGAGCCTTCAGCGAGAGCGACGCGGCGCTCGGCGCCGACGCGATCCTCATCACGCACGAGCACCCGGACCACTTCGACGAGAACCGGCTGCGGGCCGCGCTCGCGGCCCGCCCCGGCGCCGAGATCTGGACCCTGAAGGCGGTCGCCGACCAGATCTCGGCGGCCTTCCCCGGGCGCGTGCACACCGTCGGGCACGGCGACGCGTTCACGGCCGCCGGGTTCGACGTCCAGGTCCACGGCGAGCTGCACGCCGTCATCCACCCGGACATCCCGCGCATCACCAACGTCGGCTACCTGGTGGACGGTTCGGTCTTCCACCCCGGCGACGCGCTCACCGTCCCCGACCACCCCGTCGAGACGCTGATGCTGCCCGTGATGGCACCGTGGAACAAGATCTCCGAGGTCATCGAGTACGTACGCGAGGTGAAGCCGCGGCGCGCCTACGACATCCACGACGCGCTCCTGACCGACCTCGCCCGGCCCATCTACGACAACCAGATCGGGGCCCTCGGCGGCGCCGAGCACCTGCGGCTGACGCCGGGGGAGTCGGCCGACCTGTGACTGTCAGTGGCGCCCGGTAGGTTGTGGGGCATGCGCATTGCGACCTGGAACGTGAACTCGATCACCGCCCGTCTGCCGAGGCTCCTGGCCTGGCTGGAGAGCACCGGCACGGACGTGCTGTGCATCCAGGAGACCAAGACGACGGCCGAGGGCTTCCCGGCCGACGAGCTGCGCGAGCTGGGCTACGAGTCGGCGGTGAACGCGACGGGCCGGTGGAACGGCGTCGCGCTGGTCTCCCGGGTCGGCCTCGACGACGTGGTCAAGGGCCTGCCGGGCGACCCCGGCTACGACGGCGCGGAGGAGCCCCGCGCGATCTCCGCGACCTGCGGCCCCCTGCGCCTGTGGTCGGTGTACGTGCCGAACGGCCGCGAGGTGGACCACGCGCACTACGCCTACAAGCTCCAGTGGTTCGAGGCCCTGAAGGCGGCCGTCGCCGGCGACGCCGCGGGCCCCCGCCCCTTCGCGGTCCTCGGCGACTTCAACGTCGCGCCGACCGACGTGGACGTCTGGGACCCGGCCCGCTTCGAGGGCGCCACACACGTCACCCCGGCCGAGCGGGCGGCGCTCGCGGCCCTGCGCGAGACGGGCCTCACCGACGTGATGCCCCGCCCGCTCAAGTACGACCACCCGTTCACGTTCTGGGACTACCGCGAGCTCGGCTTCCCCAAGAACAAGGGCATGCGCATCGACCTCGTGTACGGGAACGAGCCCTTCGCGAAGGCCGTGACCGACTCGTACGTGGACCGCGAGGAGCGCAAGGGCAAGGGCGCGTCCGACCACGCGCCGGTCGTGGTCGACCTGGAGCTGTAGGAGGCGGGTCCGTCCGGCGGCGCCGGACGGACCCGGCGGAGCGGGTGCCTCACGGCGCGAGGGCCCGCAGGTCCACCGACTCCGCCAGCGCCGCGAGCCCCGCGTCCCCGGGGTGCAGATGGTCCCCGCTGTCGTAGGCGGGGAGGATCCGCGCCGGGTGCGCGGGATCCCGCAGCACCGCGTCGAAGTCGAGGACGGCGTCGAAGTCGCCGCTCCCGCGTACATACGCGTTGACGGCCTTCCGCTCCTTGTCCGCCGCCGCCGTGCACAGCGACTCGCCCTCGCACGGCGCGATCGTCGCCGCCACCACCCGCAGCCCCCGCGCGCGGGAGCGATCCGCGATCTCCCGCAGACCGGCGATCACCTGGTCCGCCGAGGCGCCCCACCGCACGTCGTTGACGCCCTCGAAGACGACGACGGTACGGGCCGACGTCTGGGCGAGGACGTCGCGGTCCAGGCGGTGCAGGGCGCTCACGCCGCCCGTGTCGGTGGAGACGCCGTCGCCGGGGTAGCGGTCGGCGACCACGCGGTTCGCGGAGATGCCCTGGTTGAGCACGCCGTAGCGCGGTACGTCGGACTGGTTCAGGAGACGCGTCGCGAGGACGTTCGGCCAGCGGTGGTTGGCGTCCTGCGTCGACTTCACGCCGTCGGTGATCGAGTCGCCGAGCAGCACCACGGACCCGGGCCCGCCGCTCACGTCGACACCGGTGAGCAGCGGCCAGGTCGTGATCGTCGAGGTGTACGCCGCCGGGGAGCCGTCCGCCGCGTGGTCGCCGGGGCCGCTGACGTACGAGCGCTGGATGGCCTGGCTGTGCACGGGCGCGCTCGTCACGGGTCCCGGCAGATGAAAGCTGACCAGGAGGTTCGCGTCGGCGGGCACGTCGAAGTCGAGGGGGTCGCTGAACGCCTGGGCGCCTGCCGGGACGTCCGTGCCGCGCGCGCCCCGGAAGGTCAGCCGCCGCGGCTCGCCCCGGGCCGCCGCCCCGGACTCCTGCACCGCCACCGTCGCCCCGCCGATGCGCACCGGCGCCGACGCGAAGGTGTTGTCCAGCCGGATCCGCACCCGCGGCCCGCCCGTGCTCGTGTGCACGACGAGGCGTACGGTCCGGTCGGTCCAGGGGCCCACCGCCGTGTGACCGGCGGTCGACGCCGACCACGTGCCCGTCCAGCCCTTGGCCGCCGCCCGCACGGACAGCGCGAACACGTGCAGGTCCGCGGTGCCCGGGTCGCGCGGCAGCTCCACCGAGGCGACCTCGCGGCCCCGCGCCAGCGGCACGGCCACCACGTACAGCCGGGCCTTCTCGGCGAGTTGGCCGCCGGGCGTGTTGATGTGCGGCAGGGCGACGGACTTCGTGGCGAGCGGTCCCGAGCGCCAGTCGGGCGCGGTGAGCCGGTAGGTGCCGCGCGAGCCGTCGCGGTAGCGGACCGTACCCGTGCCGCTCGCCTCGCCGCCCGTGCCCGCGACGAGGAAGGCGAGGGCGTCGCCACGGCCGCGCACCCGCACGGACTGGCCGTCGGCGCGCACGTTGTCCGGGTCGCCCGGCGCGGTGCGCGGCCAGGTGAGCCGGGCGCCGTCAACGGCCAGGGAGCGTCCGGGAGTCCAGCCCGCCGCGGTCAGGTCCCGCGCGGAGAGCGAGCCGCCCGAGCCGTCGAAGTCGGCGTCGGCGGGGCGCGCGTCGTCGCTGACCGCGCTGTTGTCGAAGAGCCGCTCCAGGGGGAGCGGCCAGGTTCTGTGCCGATCGGGCTCGTGCGGGGCCGCGGCCCGCGCGGACGCCAGCGGCACGAGGCCCGTGAACAGGGCGAGCACGGCGGCCGTTCCCCAAAGACGTCGGCGCACGACGGACCCCTCCCACGCGTGGTGGCCCGGCCCCTCCCACGTGCGGCGGCCCGGGTCATGACAGATGCGCCATGAAGCTAAGGAGGCGCGGGAGGCGCGTCAATGAGTCGCGCGTGAACGGAGCGCGAACTCGGTGAAACGGGGGTCTGTGTGCCGCCGTGCGGCGGAAGCCCGTGCCTTGGGCCGCCCTCGGCCGACCTCACCGGTCCGTCGAGACCAGCCCCTTCTCGTACGCGATGATCACCAGCTGCACCCGGTCACGGGCGTCGAGCTTGGCGAGCAGCCGGGTCAGATACGTCTTCGCGGTGGCGACGCTGAGGCAGAGCTCCTCGGCGATCTCGGTGTTCGACAGGCCGCGGCCCACCAGCGTGAGGACCTCGCGCTCGCGGTCCGTGATGCCCTCGATCGCCGCCCCGCGCGGCGGCGCGGCCACCGGGCGCCCGGCGAACTCCCTGATCAGCCGGCGCGTGACGCCCGGCGCGAGCAGCCCGTCGCCGCTCGCGACCACCCGCACCGCGGCCAGGATGTCGTCCAGGGCCATGTCCTTGACGAGGAACCCCGAGGCACCGGCGCGCAGTGCCCCGTACACGTAATCGTCGTCGTCGAACGTGGTCAGGACGACGACGTGCGCGGGCGTCGGGCCGGACGTGATCAGGCGCGTGGCCTCGATGCCGTCCATGCCGGGCATCCGGATGTCCATCACCACGACGTCCGGGCGCAGCCGGGCGCACAGGCGTACCGCCTCGTCGCCCGACGAGGCCTCGCCCGCCACCTCGATGTCGGGGGCCTCGGCGATGACCATGCTCAGTGCGGTGCGGACGAGGGGCTGGTCGTCGACGAGCAGGACACGGACCGTCATCGCGCACCCGCCGCCGTCGGCAGGGGCAGCCGGGCGCTCACGCGGAACCCGCCCCCGGGGCGGGCCGCCGCGCTGAACTCGCCGTGCAGCAGGGCGACCCGCTCGCGCATGCCGATCAGGCCGTATCCCGTTCCGGCGCCGGACGGGTGCGGGACGGTCCTGCCGTCCCCCGGCCCGTCGTCCTCGATCTCGACGGCGATCTCCTCCTCGCGCTGATCGACCGTCACCGTGCAGGAGCCTGCGGCGGCGTGCCGCACCACGTTGGTGACCGACTCCTGGATGATCCGGAACGCCGACAGGTCCAAGTCGGTCGGCAGCGGCCGTCGTTCGCCCCGCCACCGCACCTCCACGCGCACCCCGGCGGCCGTCGTCGCGGCAGCCAGCCGGTCCACGTCGGCGAGGCCCGCGGCGGGCTCCAGCGGCGCGGCCCCCGTGTCCGCGGCCAGGACCCCGGCCCCGCTCGCCCGCTGCCCGGCCCCGCTCCCGCGCTGTCCGGCCTCGCCCTCGCGCAGCGCGGCCGTCATCCGGCGCAGCCCGGCGAGCGTCTCCCGGCCCGCCCGCTCCACCGCGACCATCGCCGCGCGCGCCCCGGCGGGCTGGGTCTCCACGACCCGGGCCGCCGCGCCCGCCTGGAGGGCGATGATGCCGATGCTGTGCGCGACGGTGTCGTGCATCTCCCGGGCGATGCGCAGCCGTTCGGCCGTGACGGCCTGCGCGGCGGCCTGCGCGCCGAGGCGCTCGGTGTACACGCGGGTCTGCCGCACCGAGTTGCCCACCAGCCAGGCGACCGCGGCGAGCAGGGTGTGGACCTGCCAGTCCGACCAGCTGCTCTCGACGGAGTGCGGGTAGCGGAAGGGGAGCTGGAGCAGCTGCCGCAGCACCGCGAAGCCCGGCAGCGCGCAGAGCGCCACGGCGACGGCGACGGCACGGGCCCGCCGCGCCCCGGTCGCCACGACGAAGCCCATGGCGATGTCGACCGCCGCGTACTGAAGGAAGGCGATGCCGGTCTCGTCGAGCGCGAGCGTCGCGCCGTACGAGGCGAGGACGAACAGCCCGAGGGCCGTGAGCGGGCGGCGGCCGAGCAGCCGGCCCGCGCACAGCGCGACGGCCACGGCGGCGGCGACGAGCAGCCACTCCCACGCCTTCGGCCCCTCCTGGGCGCTCGTCGGCATCAGCGGCACGCCGGAGTACTCGCGCGCGGCGAAGGCCAGGCCCACGCACCAGGACGCGGCGGCCCAGGCGCCCGGCGAGGCGTACGTGAACAGGGACGTCGACGGCGTGGCTGACATGCGTCGATCGTAGGCAAGGGGCGCGTACGGAGAATCCGTCCACGGGTGTACAACCACGGGTGACAGCCGCCCCGCCAAGTGTCCGCGCCGGTCCGACGACGGGCGGGGGCGGTCCGCGACACCGTGGTCCGCGTGATCGAAGTCCATGAACTGACCAAGCGGTACGGCGCCAAGACGGCGGTCGACGGCCTGACCTTTCAGGTCCGGCCGGGTCTGGTGACCGGTTTCCTCGGCCCCAACGGCGCCGGAAAGTCCACCACCTTGCGCATGATCCTCGGCCTGCACACGCCCACCGGCGGGTCCGTCACCGTCGACGGACGACCGTTCCGGGAACGGGCGCGCGGGCTGCGGCACGTCGGCGCCCTCCTCGACGCGGGGGACGCGCACGGCGGCCACACGGCGCGGGCCCATCTGTCCGTCCTCGCCCGCACCAACCGCGTCCCGCGCTCGCGCGTCGACGACGTCCTCGCGGAGGTCGGCCTCGCGGACGCGGCGCGCCGCCGCGTCGGAGGCTTCTCGCTGGGCATGCGGCAGCGGCTCGGCATCGCCGCCGCCCTGCTCGGCGACCCTCCGGTGCTGCTCTTCGACGAACCCCTCAACGGCCTCGACCCGGAGGGCGTGCGGTGGGTCCGCGGGCTGTTCCGGCGCCTGGCCGCGGAGGGGCGCACCGTCTTCGTCTCCAGCCACCTCATGGCCGAAATGGAGCACACCGCCGACCAGTTGGTGGTCATCGGCCGTGGTGAGCTGATCGCGGCGGAGAGCCTCGCCGCGTTCGCGGCGCGCTCGGGGGAGGGGTCCGTGACCGTGCGCACGCCGGACGCGGCGGCCCTCGCACCGCTGCTGACGGCCGAGGCCGCGACGGTGACCGACGACGGCGGACGGCTGGTGGTGACCGGTCTGGCCGCGGCCCGCATCGGCGACATCGCCCAGCGGCACGGGGTCCCGCTGCACGAACTGACCCCGCGCGCGGCCTCGTTGGAGGAGGCGTTCATGGCACTGACGGCGGACAGCGTGGAGTACCCGGCGATCCGGCGGACGGAGGGAGAGGCCCGATGACGACCTCGACGCACCACACGGCCCCGACGACGAACCCCGTGGGGCAGGGCCGGGCACAGGACCCGGGCGGCCTCCGCCCCCGCTTCCGCGACCTCGTCGCCGCCGAGTGGCTGAAGCTCTGGGCGCCGCGCTCGACCGGCTGGGCCCTGCTGATCGCCGGGCTCGCGGTCCTCGCCTTCAACACCGGTACGGCATACGACACCTACCGCTATTGGTCGGAGAACGACGCGCGGGACAGGGCGCGGTTCGTGCGCGACGGCATCCCGCTCCAGGAGGCCTTCACGACGAACGCCGCCCTCGTCCTGATGCTGTCGGCCGGTGCCGTCGGCGCCCTCGCGCTGGTCTCGGAGCACCGGACCGGCCTCATCCGTACGACGTTCGCGGCCGTCCCCGCCCGGCGCTCCCTGATGACCGCCAAGGTCCTGGTGACCGCCGCCGTCATGACCGTCTTCGGCGCGGCCGTCGCGGGCGGCTCCTTCTGGCTGACCCAGGCGATCCTGTCGGGCCGGGGCGTCGGCGTGCCCCTCGGTCACCCCGGCGCCTGGCGCCTGGTCGTCGCCTCCGCGCTGCTCGCGCCGGTGGCCGCGCTGGCGGGCCTGGCGCTCGGCGCCGTCCTGCGGCACGGCGGCACCACGATGGTCGCCTCGTTCGTCGTGCTGCTCCTGCTGCCCATCGTGCTGAGCGAGGACCGCCACTGGACGGCCGTCCTCGGCCACGCGACGCCCTACAAGGCCTGGCTGCGCCTCGTAGACCCCGCCGCCGTCCAGGGGGCCCACCCCTCGACCGCCGCGGGCGCGTGGCTGGTCCTGGCCGTCTGGCCGGTCGCCGCGGCGGTGGTCGCGGTGCTGACGGTGGACCGCCGCGACGTGTGAGGGCACGGGCGGCGCGGGAGCGGGCGCGTACGCGCGCACGTACGGTCAGGCGCCGGGGTCCCCGCCGGGCAGTGCCGCCGCGCGTACCACCACCGCGTACGCGCCGATCCCGAGCAGATCGGTGCCGGGGACGCGGCGGCCGAGCGAGGTGTGCAGCGCCTCGACGCGGCCCGACTCCGGGTCGAACGCCAGGTCGGCGACCGTCCCCACGGCGTCGCCGAGGTCGGTCAACAGGCGTTTGCCCAGGAGGTTCTGCTCCTCGGCCGAGTCCGCCGAGGAGAAGCGCGCCGCCGTGGCCGCCGCGACGACGACCGCGTCCGGGCCCAGCGCGTCCACGTCCGCCCAGGCGATCACGTCGCCCCTGCCCTTGACGCCCTCCAGCCGGAGGGCGGTGATCCGGGCCTCGTCCGGGTCGACGACCAGGCCGGCGACCGTGCCGATGCCCGTGGCGTCGGACGAGCTGACGACCGGGCGGCCCACGGTGTCGCTGAGGAGCGTCACGGCAGCCGCTCCTCACCGGGGAGGTCGGGCCGGAGCGGGTCACCGGGGTCACCCGGACTCCCCGGATCACCCGGCGCCCCGGCCCCCGTCCCCTCGGCGTCACCCGGCACCCCGGGCCGCCGCTTGTGCCGCACCGCCGCCTCCAGGTCACCGAGGTCGCCCACGGCCCGCTCCACGTCCGCCGCCGGAATCATCAGGGTGTCGCCGGTCATCGCGGGACGGGTGCCGAGGGGCAGGAACACCGCGGTCCTGCGACGGCCCCGCTCCTTCGCCGGGGCCATCTCGACACCGACCACCCGCCCGTCCCTGCCCGCCTCGACCACCACGTCGACCACCGTGCCCACCCGCACTCCCTCGTCCGTCAGGACGCGCGCCCCGCGGACCAGACCGCCGGACGCCTCCTCCCCGGACGCGACGGAGGCCCTGTCCTCCAGCGCCTCGGCGGAGGCGATCATCACGGCGTCCGCACCCAGCGCGTGGACCCCCGCCCACGGCAGGCTCTTGCGCAGCGGACCGGAGAACAGGCCGCGTCCGGCGAGCGTGAACCCGGCGATCCGCCCGCCCGCCGCGTCGAGCACCACGTCCTTGACCTGCGCGAGCGCCGTCCCGCCGAGCGTGACCACCGGGCGTTTGGTGAGGCCGGAGGCCCGTACGAGCGCACTCATCGCACCCTCCCGCGCCCCGGACGCCGGCCGCGCCGCACCACGACCACCCCGCCGCCGCGCCGCCGTGCCTGTACGCCCAGCACCGCGGCCGTCAGCAGCCCCAGCGCGACGACCACGACGACCAACCAGGCCCACCACTCCATCGTCCACCTCCCGGACCGGCCCCCCTGGGACCTCCACGAGCACCCGACGGCACCCATGAGTGCCCACGAGTACCCCGCCGGGCGGAACGGTCACCTGCCGGGCAGGTACGGCGTGATTCGCCCGATTCCGTGATCAACTGATGCAAGATACATTCTTGGACACGGAATCCGCGCCCGGCCGCGCATCCGGCGGCGCCACCCCGACGGAGAGGCCGATCATGCACATCCCGTTCCTCGACAACTGGCGCAGGCGGCACTCGGCGGCGGAGCGGGCCGAGGAGGGGCTCGCCGCCGCGTTCCAGGACGACCCCGAGGGTGTGGCCGAACTCTTCTCCGAGTGCGAGCTGCTGCGCTCCCAGGCGGGCGCCGCCGGCCTCGAACTCGACGACTCCCCGGCCTCGTTGGCCGCCCTCGACCAGCTTCTGCCGCGCTGGCGCGACGACCCGGAGACGCTGCCGTGGCTCGGCAACGACGCCGGGCTGTATCTGGGGACCGTCGTGGTGCGGACGGTGCCCGGCGCCGCCTGGCACGTGTGGCCCGGCGGCAGTCCGGTCGTGCGGCTCAGCTCCGGGCGGGACATCCCGGTCGTCGAGGCGGGGCTCGACTGGGCGGTGCAGGGGGCGCCCGAACTCTCCCAGGTCTACGCCGAGGCCTCCGAAACGTAGGCGCGATTGGCGCAAATACGGTTAATGCCCCTACGTGCGTGTCGTCCAGTAAGTCCCGTTTTGACGTGGATAGTTTGCGCGGACGTACACAGCTGAGAGTGGGCAGGTCTTTCCATGGCCGTCGATCCTTTGATCGAGCTGCGTGATGTGAACAAGTACTACGGAGAGCTGCATGTCCTCCAGGACATCGACCTCACCGTCGGCAAGGGGGAGGTGGTCGTCGTCATCGGCCCGTCAGGGTCGGGCAAGTCGACGCTGTGCCGCACGATCAACCGGCTCGAGACCATCCAGTCGGGAGACATCAGACTCGACGGGCAGCCGCTGCCCGAAGAGGGGAAGGCCCTCGCGAGGCTCCGCGCCGAAGTCGGCATGGTCTTCCAGTCCTTCAACCTCTTCGCGCACAAGACCGTTCTCCAGAACGTCTCGTTGGCGCAGATCAAGGTGCGGGGCCGCAAGAAGGACGAGGCGGACAAGCGCTCCCGTGAACTCCTGGAGCGCGTGGGCCTGTCCGCGCACGCGGAGAAGTACCCGGCGCAGCTCTCCGGCGGCCAGCAGCAGCGCGTGGCCATCGCCCGCGCGCTCGCCATGGACCCCAAGGCGCTGCTCTTCGACGAGCCGACCTCGGCCCTCGACCCCGAGATGATCAACGAGGTCCTCGAGGTCATGCAGCAGCTCGCCCGTGACGGCATGACGATGGTCGTCGTCACCCACGAGATGGGCTTCGCCCGCTCCGCCGCCAACCGCGTGGTCTTCATGGCCGACGGCCGCATCGTCGAGGACCGGGCCCCGGAGGACTTCTTCGACAACCCGGAGAGCGAGCGCGCCAAGGACTTCCTCTCCAAGATCCTCAAGCACTGACGGGGGGACGTGCTCATGAAGCGACACACCACGCGTACGACCCGTCTGCTCGCGGCACTCGTCCTCGCCGCCTGCGCCGCCAGTGCCTGCGGCAAGGAGGGCAGCCCGCCCACCAAGGGACCCTCGGCCGAGCAACTGCCCAAGTACCGGGTGGCGGCCGACTTCCAGCTGCCCGAGTCCGGGACCTGGAAGAAGGCCAGGAGCCGCGGCCGCTTCGTCGTCGGCGCCAAGGAGGACCAGCCCTACCTCGGCGAGAAGGACCCGGCGACCGGGACCTACTCCGGCTTCGACATCGAGATCGCCAAGATGATCTCGGCCTCGCTCGGCCTCGACCCCAAGAGGATCGAGTTCAAGACCATCGCGTCGGCGAACCGCGAAACCGCCCTCCAGAACGGGCAGATCGACTACTACGTCGGCACCTACACCATCAACGACAACCGCAAGAAGCTCGTCGGCTTCGGCGGCCCGTACTACATGGCGGGCCAGGGGCTGCTGGTCCGCAAGGACGAGGACGAGATCGCCGGGCCCCAGGACCTCGCGGGCAAGCGCGTCTGCTCGGCCGCAGGATCCACGCCCTACCAGCGGATCCAGCAGGACTACCCCAAGGCCACGCTCGTCGCGTACGACACGTACTCGGTCTGCGTCGACAACCTGCTGACCTACCAGGTCGACGCCGTCACCACCGACGACGCGATCCTGATCGGCTACGCGGCCAAGGTGCCCGACGAACTCAAGCTCGTCGGCAAGCCGTTCTCCGAGGAGCCGTACGGCATCGGCGTGCCCCGCGGCGACAACGCCCTGCGGTTCGCGATCGACGACGCCCTCGCCGCCCGCGAGAAGGACGGCGACTGGAAGAAGGCCTACGACGCCACCCTCGGACTCTCCGGGGTCCCGGCGCCGGAGCCGCCCGCCATCGACCGCTACCCGGCGAGCTGAGGAGGCGTCGTGGACGTACTGACAGACAACTTCTCCACGTTCGGCGAGGGCTTCCTCGGCACCGTCGAACTCACCGTCTACGCCTCGATCCTGGCCCTCGCGCTCGGCTTCCTGATGGCGTCGTTCCGCGTCGCGCCCGTCGGGTCCTTCCGGGTCTTCGGCACGGTGTGGGTGACGGTCCTGCGCAACACCCCGCTCACGCTGCTGTTCTTCGCGGTGCTGCTCGGGCTGCCGCGCTTCGGCCTCGTGCTGCCCTTCAAGGTGTTCGCGGTGCTCGCGCTCGGCTGCTACACCTCCGCCTTCATCTGCGAGGCGCTCAGGTCCGGCATCAACACCGTGCCCAAGGGGCAGGGCGAGGCGGCCCGCAGCCTCGGCATGACCTTCGGGCAGACCCTGTCGATGGTCGTGCTGCCGCAGGCCTTCCGGTCCGTCATCGCGCCGGTCGGCTCCAACCTCATCGCACTCGCCAAGAACTCCGCGATCGCCGGGGCGTTCAGCGTCACCGAACTGCTCGGCACCTACAAGACGCTCAGCGAGCTGGGCTACAACATCATCTGGACCTTCGTCTGGATCGCCCTCGGCTACCTCATCATCACCCTCGCCATCAGCGCGATCTTCAATGTCCTCGAGAAGCGCTGGGGAGTCGCCCGATGAAAGCCCTCTCCCACGATTCCACCGCCCTGTACGACATCCCGGGCCCCAACACCGTACGGCGGCACAAGCTCTACGGCGTGCTCTCCACCCTGGTGGTGCTCGGACTCGTCGCCTGGATCCTGTACCTGCTCTTCGACACCGACCAGTTCACCGCCACCAAGTGGACGCCCTTCGAGTACAAGGGCATCCAGGAACTGCTGCTGCGCGGCCTCGGCAACACGCTCAAGGCCTTCGCCATCGCCGCGGTGCTCTCGCTCGCCCTCGGCGGACTGCTCGCCATGGGGCGGCTCTCCGACCACCGGCCGGTGCGCTGGGTGGCCACGCTGCTCGTGGAGTTCTTCCGCGCGATGCCGGTCCTGGTGATGATCTTCTTCGTCTTCGTGGCGCTGAAGGTCCAGCCGCTGCCGGCGCTCGTGACCGGACTCACGCTCTACAACGGCTCCGTACTCGCCGAGGTCTTCCGATCCGGCGTCAATTCCGTGGAGAGGGGGCAGCGGGAGGCGGCGTACGCGCTCGGCATGCGCAAGACCCAGGTCATGTCGCACGTCCTGGTGCCGCAGGCCGTGCGCGCCATGTTGCCCGCCATCATCAGCCAGTTGGTGGTGGCCCTGAAGGACACGTCACTCGGTTATCTGATCACCTATGAGGAGTTCCTCCACGCCGGGAAGCTGATCGCGTCGAATCTCGACTACGATTTGCCCTTCATCCCCGTGGTCATGGTGATCTCACCGATCTACATCGGGATGTGCATGTTGCTGTCGTGGTTCGCCCAGTGGGTGTCCAAGCGTCAGCGGCGCAATCCCAAGACCGAGGCCGCGGAAGTCGCCCCGGCCGAACCAGGGACGCTGCTGCCGGGAGCGCAGTAGCAGGGCCACGCCCACCCGGCAGCAGCCGGTGATCACTGCTCGCGCAGGGGGACGGACACGTACGACGGGTCTGCCTCGGGCGAGGAGAAGGTCAGCTGCGCGCCGGACGGGTTGTGCTCGATGTAGAGCGGGTCGACCGTGTCGACGACCAGGGCGAGCTTGTGTCCTGCCGGTACGTCGTAGGCCGTGGAGAACAACTCCAGGTCCACGCCGAACGGCTTGCCGGGCGTCTTGCCGTGGAAGGTGTACGGCGCGTTGCTGACCAGCTTGCCGAGGCCGAGCGGGCCCACGTCGTAGAGGTACGCGACGAGGGTGCCGCTCTCCTTGGTGCTGGTGAGCGTCGTGTGCAGCCTCGCCGTGCCGCGCACCCGCTGGACGCTCTCGTACCTCTCCGACTGCCAGACGCCCGTGTAGCGGCGCGGGAGCAGCGGCACCGACGCCATCGGCGGGATCTTGAGGAACTGGTCGAGGGCGTTCGAGAGGATCGCGATACCGCCGTTGGCGCCCGAGTCGACGTTCGTGCGGATCGTGGTGGTGCCGGACATGGCGATCTTCTTGCTGGTGGGGCCCACCGACTTCCAGTCCGGGTAGCCCTCGTAGCCGCCGTCGGAGCGGGACTTGATCCGGACCGGCTGCTCCTTGTCGACGCCGTTGTCCGCGCCCTTGAGGTAGTGGTCGAACCAGCGCTGCGTGGAGGTCCAGGTGTCGTTGGGCAGCCCGAGCAGGCCGGTGGCCTCCGCGGTGGCGTGGTCGCCGGGGCGGAACTCCAGGCGCTTGGGGCCGGTCAGGCGCTCGTAGAACGCGGCGTACTGGTTGGGCGGGAAGAGCGTGTCGCCCCAGGCGTTGCCGAGCATGATGGCCGCGCCGTTCTCGTTGATCCTGTCGAGGTAGGTCGCGGGGGAGCGCTTCTTGCCCCACGCGATCATCTCGTCCTCCTTGTCCAGGTTGGACCCGAGGAAGTCCTTGAGGGTCTGCTGGAGTTCGGGGCTGGGGCGGCCGGTGAGCACGCCCAGGCCGCCGAGCAGGCCCGCGGCCTGGGCGTGCTGGGTGCGGCCGCTGTAGATCGAGTCGATGAGGTCGGCCCAGCCGCTCATCGCGGCGACGGCCTTGATCCGCTTGTCGTGTCCCGCGGCGAGCAGGCTGATGCCCGCGCCGTACGAGACGCCCGCCATGCCGATCCGCTTCGGGTCGGCCGGGGTGTTCTTCAGGGTCCAGTCGATGACCTTGGAGGCGTCCGCGATGTCCTCGGGGCCCGCGGTCTCGATCTCGCCGCCGGACTGCCAGAAGCCGCGGGAGTTGTAACTGACCACGACATAGCCGGAGTTCGCGAGCTTCTGGGCCTGCGCGACGTACTCGATCTGCGGCATGGCCCAGCTGGTGGGGAGCACGATCGCGGGGTAGGAGGCGCCGGGCCTCGCGTCCTTGGGGGTGAAGACGTTCGCCTTGAGGATCGTGCCGCCGTCGCCGGGGACGTCGACGAAGCGGACGTCCGGGGAGCTCGCGGCCCGCGGCGCGGCGGCCGGCGCCGCCTGCGCCGCGGGGGCCATGCCGAGGGCGGCGGTGGCGACGAGGCTCGCGGAGACGGCGCCCACGGCGGTCGTACGCAGGGCACGGTGCGGGTGCGAAGGGCTCACGGGTCACTTCCTCACTCGTTGAAAGCGCAAAGTGACCTGACGGTAACCGTGATCCTTTACCGGGGGTAACCCGTCGGTAAGTTACGCCCCGGTAACGATAGTGGGAAGCTTGGCGCCTACTTCAGCGCGCTCTTGGCCTGCCAGTCGCTCCAGGAGATGTTCCACTCGCCGTAGCCGTTGCCCGGGTCCGGGACGCCCTTCGAGCCGCTGCCGGTGACCTCGAAGGGGTCGCCTATCTGGGCCTGGCCGTAGAGCCAGCCGGCGTCGCCGTTGCTCATGCCGACGCAGCCGGAGCTGTGGTTGGTGTTGCCGAAGTACGAGGCGTTCCACGGGGCCGCGTGCGCGTACATGCCCGACCAGGTCAGCCGCATCGAGTAGTCGACCATCTTGTCGTAGGCGTCGCCGAGGCCCACCGTCTCGGAGCGCATGTTGATCGTGCCCTCCTTCGACATCAGGACGGACGTGCCGCCCCAGGAGGCCTTCTCGCCGCCGGGCGTGCCGGCCGACATCGGCAGCGACTTCACCGTCTTGCCGTCGCGCACCAGCGTCGCCGTCTTGCTGTCCAGGTTCACCTTCACGACCTGGCTCTTGCCGATGGTGAAGTTGGTGGCGTAGTCGCGGACGAACCAGTCGTCGCCGCCCGAGTCGATGCCGTTGAGGCGGGCGTCCAGCTTCACCTTCGTGCCGGACTTCCAGTACTCCTCGGGGCGCCAGTCGACGCGGTCCTTGCCGTCGTAGTTCTTGATCCAGCCCCAGGACCCGGTCGTGCCGTTCGAGGTCGTCACCTTGAGGTGCTTCTCGACCTCGGCCTTGTTGCGCACCGGGTTGTCGAAGGTGATCGACAGGGGCTGGGCGATGCCGACGGTGGTGTTCTTGCCCGGGGCGAGCGTCACCTTGTTGACCTTGGCGGGGGCGGCCGTCCTGAACGACGCCTTCGCGCTGCCGCCCTGGTCGGTGGTGGCCTCGACCTGGTACGCGGTGCCGGGCGCCGCCTTGCGGTCCGAGGTCCAGGTGGTGCCGTTCTTCGACACCTTCCCGGACAGCTTCGCGCCCTCGGCGCCGGCGACCGTGACCTGCTTCAGCCTGCCGTCGGCCAGGCTCACCTGCACGGGCTGGCCCGCCTTGGCCTGCCGGCCCGTGAGGTTCACGGAGATCTTCGGCTTCTCGGCGGCCTTGTCGGCGCCGGACGAGTCGCCGCCGCCCGAGCAGGCGCTCAGGGCGGCGGCAAGGACCGCGACTCCCGCGGTCGCCGCGTGGCGGGTGCGAAGGGGGCGTCGGCGGCTCGAAGAGCGCTGCGGCGTCAAGGAAACGTACCTCCGTGCGAATGTGGACTGCACGGAGAGAGTCCTGAAGGCGCCTACAGGTTGCGCGATGTCCGGAAATTGCCTGCTAGCTCACAGAAGGCACCGGATGGTGTCGGCGCACGGTGAGCCCGCCGTCACGCGGCGCGATGGTCACCGGGGCCATCGGCCGCGCGTCGCGCCCGTCACTTCGCGCGATGGGAGTTCCGCGTCGACGCGGCCGGCGGCGGGGTCTGGGCCGCGCGCGTCACGTCCGCGACGAGCTCGACGACGTCCGCTCCGTACGCCTGCGAGTTCACGATCTTCAGCAGCAGCACGAATGCGTTGTTGCCGTGCTTGCGGGCGAGCTTCTCGTGGTGGCGGGCGAGATAGCGGGTGGCCGCCTGGCTGGTGACCGCGCGCTGGCCGCAGAAGAGGAAGACGGGTCTGGCGTCCTGGCCCTGGTCGGCGGTGAGGCGCGCGAGGATCACGTACTCCGCGAGCCCCGCCTCCAGGCGGTAGCGCTCGCCGCCGATCTGGAAGGCGCCGCGGTCCGGGATCGGCTCCGGCTCCGTGTTCACGCGGACGCCCGGCAGCAGCGAGTGCATGTGCGCGGCCATCCGGCGGTTCGCCACCGGGCTGCCGACGCAGAACTCGGTGCGCTCGCCGAAGCCCTGCTGGGCCGCGTCGTGCGCGACGATCTGGGCGTGCGCCCCGCACTCCTTGATCACCGCGGCGAGCTCGATGAGCGCGAACACGTCGTGACGCACCACGGTCAGCTCGGGGCCGCCCGCGTCGCGGTTGACCACCAGCAGCGACTCGGAGTTGTCGGGCAGCCCGAAGAAGGCCTGCTTGCGGCGGAGCCTGCGCTTCCAGAGGTAGCCGCGGGCGAGCCAGCCAAGGACGGCGGCGATGCCGACCGCGATCAGGCCGAGGACGATGGTGCGCACGTCGTCAGTCATGGGGGCGCATGCTAGCGGCCCGTCGGATCCGTGTTCGAGGGAGGCCCTGACGCGATGGGGGCCTCGAAGTTACGCTGCGCGGACGGCTGTTGACTGGAGGTACGAATGCGGCGCGCTGTCGTACGTAATCTGACGCTATGGGCGGTCGGAGGGGTATTGGTGACGGTCGGTGCGGCCGCGCCCCCTTCGCCTACGCGCTCAGCGGAACCGGCCGCACCGCCCAAGACGCCGGTGGCCGTCGGCCACGGAGGAGCGGTCGCCAGCGTCGACCCGGACGCGTCGGCCGCCGGCATCGAGGTCCTGAAGAAGGGCGGCAACGCCGTGGACGCGGCCGTGGCGACCGCCGCCGCGCTCGGCGTCACCGAGCCGTACTCGGCGGGCGTGGGCGGCGGCGGGTACTTCGTGCACTACGACGCGAAGACCCGCAAGGTCAGCACGATCGACGGCCGCGAGACGGCCCCGCGCACCGCCGACTCCGGGCTCTTCCTGGAGAACGGCAAGCCGATCCCCTTCGCGGACGCCGTCACCAGCGGCCTCGGCGTCGGCACCCCGGGCACGCCCGCCACCTGGCAGTCGGCGCTCGACCAGTGGGGCACCCAGCGGCTCGGCACGCTCCTGAAGCCCGCCGAGCGCCTGGCCCGCGACGGCTTCACGGTCGACGCGACCTTCCGCTCGCAGACCGAGTCGAACCAGCAGCGCTTCAAGGACTTCCCCGACACGGCGAAGCTGTTCCTGCCGGGCGGCAGGCTGCCGGTGGTCGGCTCGACGTTCAAGAACCCCGATCTCGCGCGTACGTACGAGGAGCTGGGCCGCAAGGGCGTCGGCGCCCTCTACCGCGGCAAGCTCGCCCAGGACGTCGTGCGCACCGTGAACAAGCCGCCCGTCGACCCGGCGTCCGGCCGCGTGGCCCGCCCCGGCGAGCTGTCCCTGAAGGACCTCTCGGCGTACGGGGTGAAGCGCCAGAAGCCCACGAAGGCCTCCTACCGAGGGCTCGACGTGTACTCGATGGCCCCCTCGTCCTCCGGCGGCACGACGGTCGGCGAGGCGCTCAACATCCTGGAGCGGACCGACCTCTCGAAGGCCTCCGAGGCGGCGTACCTGCACCGCTACATCGAGGCCAGCCGCATCGCGTTCGCCGACCGGGGGCGCTGGGTGGGCGACCCGGCCTTCGAGGACGTACCGACGAAGGAACTCCTCACGCAGCGGTTCGCCGACTCGCGGGAGTGCCTGATCAAGGACGACGCGGTCCTCAAGAGCCCGCTCGCGCCGGGCGACCCGCGCCACCCCAAGGACTGCGCCGCGGGCGACAAGGCGGCCCCGACGACGTACGAGGGCGAGAACACCACGCACCTCACGGCGGCCGACAAGTGGGGCAACGTCGTCGCGTACACCCTCACGATCGAGTCGACGGGCGGCAGCGGCATCACCGTGCCGGGCCGCGGCTTCCTGCTCAACAACGAACTGACGGACTTCTCCTTCGCGCCCGCCGACCCGGCGGTGCACGACCCGAACCTGCCGGGCCCGGGCAAGCGCCCGCGCTCCTCGATCTCCCCGACGATCGTGCTGAAGCACGGCAAGCCGGTGGTGGCGCTCGGCTCGCCGGGCGGCGCGACCATCGTCACGACCGTCCTGCAGACCCTGACGGGCTTCGTCGACCGGGGCCTGCCGCTGGTCGACGCGATCGCGGCGCCGCGCGCCAGCCAGCGCAACGCCGCGCAGACCGAGCTCGAACCGGCCCTGTGGAACAGCCCGTTGAGGACGTCCCTCGAATCCATCGGGCACTCCTTCAAGCAGAACCCGGAGATCGGCGCGGCCACCGGCGTGCAGCGGCTGCCCGACGGCAAGTGGCTCGCCGCGGCGGAGAAGGTCCGCAGGGGCGGCGGTTCGGCGATGGTGGTGCGTCCCGCCACGTGACCCGACGGGTTCGGGGGCCCCTGCGCGAGCCCCCGAACGCACCCCGCTAGGAGGCGGGCGAGGCGGCGCAGTTCTGCTCCAGCTCGTTCGCCGCCCAGCGGATCGACGACTCCGGGTCGTCGTGCAGGTACCGCAGGACGGGCAGCGCCTCGCGCACCGCGGCCAGCTGCGCGTCGCCGCGGCCGCCGCGGGCCTGACGGACGTCGGCGAGATCGGCGATGAGGAGCAGCAGCGTGCTCCGCGACCGGTTGTCCGGATCCGTCATCAGCTCGACCAGGAAGGGGATCGCGGGCACCGCGGCGGTCGACGCGGCCTCCTTGGAGACCAGCAGCCGGTACAGGTCGTGGACCGCGTCCATGGCGGTCTTCTTGTCGTCCGATGCGACCTTCCCGATCAGCTCGGGAACCGAGTGGCCGGGCCCGCGGGCCGTCCACAGCGAGCCCCAGTCGACGCCGTCCAGACGCAGCTGGAGGTCGCGGTGCGGCCAGAGCTTCGCGGTGTCAAGGCGGAGCGCGGCCGTGCCGTTCCCGTCGGTGACGCGCAGGGTGCCGTCCTCGTCCAGGCCGAGGAACCTGATCCCGGTGCCCAGGCGCAGCCCGGCCACCGCGTCGGAGCCGAGGTCCCACAGGCGCACCAGGCCGTCGTCCCAGGCGACGGCGAGCGCGGGCCCGGTCTCCAGCGTCGCGGCGGCCAGTGCCCGCACGCGGGTGCCGCGGCGGGCGAAGGGGACACGCATCGGCTTGCGCCGGGTGCTCCAGTAGCGGACCACGCCGTTCTCGTCGCCGCTCAGCACGAGTCGCATGCCGTTGCCGAGCTTCAGACAGGCGAGGGCGCTCACCGGCGCGCGGTGCAGCGTCAGGGAGATCGTCTCGGGCGCTTCGTCGTCGGTCTCCAGGACGTGTACGACGCCGTCCACGTCTCCCGCGACGAGCGTGGTCGCGTCCCGGTCGGCGGCCACCGCCCGCAGCGCGCCCGGCGTGCCGACGAGCGAGCCGGCGGCGCCGGGCACGCTCGGGGGCGCGCTGTGTCCGCGCGCGACGACGGTCCAGCGTCCCCGGGCATCGCTCTCGCCTTCGGCCAGCGAGAGCGGCCCGAGGTCCTCCAGGGGCTCGGGCGTCTCGGCGGGCGGCCGGATCGCCTTGTCCCCGGACCAGTCGACCCCGAGGGTCTCGGCGACCGCGACGAGGGCCTCGCGGGTACGGGCGTTGACGACGATCCCGAAGTCGGCGCCCGCGCCGCGGCCGTGCCGGATCACGGCGTCGGGACCGCCGTACGACAGGGCGTCCGTCCCCATCTCCTGCCAGGGGAGCAGCCCCAGTTCGCGGTACGAGGACCGCAGGCGCCGGACGATCTCCGGGTCGGCGTCGACGGTCGCGCGGGGGACCCGGAGCGTCCAGCCGTAGTGCGCCGGCATCCGCTCGAAGGCCAGCTGCGTCAGGAACTCGGACAGCGAACGGCTCTGCACGACCCACTCGTCGTCGATGCTCACGACGACGCGCGGGTCGGGCAGTTCGGCCTCGGCGGCGAGGTAGCCCCACTCGTGGCTGTAGTGGTACTCGGACATGAAGACGCAGACGCGGAGGTCCCCGTCGTCCTCGACGAGACCACTGTCCTCCTCGACCTCCAGCTCGGAGATCTTCGGCGGCCACTGGGTGTGGACCCAGTACAGCCGCGGCTTGAAGGCGAAGGAGTTGACGGACGCCGAGTCCCACCACTCGTTCAGGGCCTGCGGGACGGGGAGTTCCCAGTCGATGCCGTGCCGCTGGTTCTCGCCGCCCCACCGGGAGTGGCCGGGCTCGCCGCCCGGGTCCTCGTATCCCCACTCCCGCTGCACGGCGTCGAGCAACTCCCAGCGGGGGCGTCCCTGCTGATGCGCCTTCAGCCGTTCCGCGAACTGTCCGTAGTCAATGATCTCTCGTGTCACCGAGGAATCGTACGAATGATCTACGTCGGGGAATGTCCCCGTGCGGTCACAGTGCCGTGAGGATCCTGGGACCGTCCTCGGTGATCGCCACGGTGTGCTCCGCGTGGGCGGCGCGGCTGCCGTCGTTCGTGCGCAGGGTCCAGCCGTCGGGAGCCGCGTGATACCCGTCGCCGCCGCCCGCGATCACCATCGGCTCGATGGCCAGGGCCATGCCGGGGCGCAGGGGCATGCCGCGACCCGGGCGGCCCTCGTTCGGCACGGAGGGGTCCTCGTGCATCTTGCGGCCGATGCCGTGGCCGCCGAAGTCCTCCGGGATGCCGTACTTCTCCTCGCGGCAGACCGTGCCGATGGCGTGCGCGATGTCGCCGATGCGGTTGCCGACGACGGCCGCGGCGATGCCGGCCGCCAGGGCGCGCTCCGCCGCATCGATCAGGCGGAGGTCCTCGGGGCGCGGGGTGCCCACGGTGAAGCTGATCGCGGAGTCGCCGGCCCAGCCGTCGAGGGTGGCGCCGCAGTCGATGGAGACGAGGTCGCCGTCGCGCAGGCGGTAGGTGTTCGGGATGCCGTGCACGATCGCGTCGTTCACCGAGGCGCAGATCACGGCGGGGAAGGGGGTCGGGGCGAAGTGCGGCTTGTAGCCGAGGAAGGGGGAGGTCGCGCCCGCCTCGCGGAGCACCGCGCGGGCCGCGGCGTCCAGGTCGAGCAGGGAGGTGCCCACGGTCGCGGCCTCGCGGGCGGCGGTCAGGGCCTGGGCCACGACGCGGCCCGCTTCGCGCATCGCGTCGATCGATTGTGCTGTCTTGAGTTCCACCATGCCAATTACTATACCGGTATTTGAATGGGGGTCGGCTACGATGGCCGCATGGTTCGAACACCACTGACTCCCGAAGAGCGCGAGCGCGGCGAGCGGCTCGGCATGGTGCTGCGCGATGCGCGGGGGGAGCGGAGCATGGTGTCGGTGGCGGCGGAGGCGGGCGTCTCCGCGGAGACGCTTCGCAAGATCGAGACGGGGCGGGCGCCTACGCCGGCGCTGTTCACCGTGGCGGCGTTGGCGTCGGTCCTCGGTCTGTCCCTGGACGAGATCGTGATCCGCTGCGCGTTGGCTGCGGCCTGACGGGTGTCCGGCGGTGCCGGGGCTGGGGCCACGGTCATCGCCGCCCGGCACCGGGGTTCTTCCCCGCCTGCGCCGGGGTGCGTGCCTCCTTGATCGCCGCCCGGCACGGGTCGGCTGCGCCGGGGCTGGAGCCACACTTCCCGCTGCCCGGCGCCGTGGGCTGTGCCCACCCGTTCCGCCTTGCGGAACGCCTGCCCACAGCGGGGGGCGGTCTGCTGCCCACCGGCCGCGGCGCGGGCGCACCGGCCCCCACCGGGCCGCGCCCGCAAGCGCTCCCGAGGGGACGTGGGGGTATGTGCGAACGGAGCACTGAGCGGGCGATGGCGTCTTTGTTCGTTGGGCGGGGCGCAGGGATGGCGAGTACGCACATACCCCCGCGGCCCCGCCCCCGAGACGGGCGATAGGCGTCCCGGGCCAAGGCGACCCGCCATCGCGGCGCAAACGTTCGCATGGAGCGCTTCGGAAAACTGCGTGTAGTCGTCCCGTAACACGTCTGGTGTTATCTTCCGGACCCGAAGACTCCTGTCTCCACGGGGCGGTGCTGGGCAGATGGCAGTGGGACAACTCCCGGAACAAGTAAGGGAGTTCGCGAGGTACCTGCGGGAACTCCTGGCGCGCTTGGACCAGGACGCGGGCTGGTGCGGCGTGTTCTGGCAGCGCGACCCGGACGGCATGCGCGCCTGTCTGGACGGCGTGGAGGTCCCGCCCTGGGACGTCGTGCAGGCACTCCTGCACGACCTCGCCGCGGACCGGGGCATCCCGGAGGCCGAGCGCGAGGCGGGCCCCGCGCGCGCCCTGCACCGCGCCTCCCTGGACGCCTACGACGCCCACCCCGGAGCCCGCGAGCTCCTCGGCGACCGGCTCGACATGATGCTCACCGAGCAGCGGATCGCCCTGGAGCGGGAGGCGGACCTGACGCGCCGCCTCACCGAGGCGACCGCCGTCGACGAGGTCGAGCGCATCAACCTCGACCTGGCCTGGGTACGGGACGACCACGAGCGCGCGACCGCACGCTGCGCCGAACTCCAGGAACGCATGGACCGGCTGACCGAGGCGGAACGCCCCGCGTGGGTCGACATGGGCCCGGCCCCGTCCTCCGCCGAACCCCGCGTACCCCGCCAGGGCGCCCGCCGCCGCCCCCGAGGCGCACGTTTCGCGGGCCTGACGGAGGAGGACTCGGCGCCCGGCCCCGACGAGGCGGCCGCCGACGCGAACCCGGCCCCCGCCCCGGCCCGGACCGCCACGCCCCGAGGCGCCAGATTCGCCCCCGCGGCCAAGAGCGAGCCCAAGACCGCCGCGGCCCCCGGGCCCACCGAGGACGAAGCCGCCCGCGCGACGGCCGCCGCCGTGCGGGACCTCGTCCGGCTCCGCGGCGAGGGCCGCAGCGGCGAGGCGCACGGCGTGCTCGTCGAGGCGACGGCCTGGCCCGCCGCCCGCCTGCCGCGGTTCGCCGTGGAACTGCACCGCGCCGGCCTCTCCGCGGACTGGGCGACCCTGCTGTGGGAGGCCGCCTCCCTGCCCCCCGACCGCCTCGTCGCCCTGGCGGACGCGCTCGCGGGGGCGGGCCGCGCCGACGACTGCAGGCAGCTGCTGCGCCAGGGCGTCGCCCGCCCCGCCCCGGAGATCGCCGAGGCGGTCCTCGCGCTGCTCGACGCGGGCCGCGAACGGGAGGCCCGCGCGCTCCTCGACTCCTACCTCCGGGTCCGTACCCCCGAGGACGCGGCCCGCTGCGCGCACACGGACCCGCATCGCCTGATACCGCTGCTCCTGGAAACGGCCAAGGACGTCTCGGAGGAACACCACTGGGACCTGGTGCACGCGCTCCGCGTGGCGGGCTTCAGCGCCTGAGTCCACCGGGCCGGCCCCGAACCCCGTCCCTTTCCGCCCGTTTCTCGCCCGCTCGGGTACGAATCATGATCGACTCCGGCGGTTGTCGGAGATGGTCTTGCTCAGCCCGCCGGGAGAGGCATACGTTCTCCTATCTACGCACGAAGTCTACGGGCGTAGAGGCTCTCTGACGTCCTCTCACGGACATGTGAAGGAGCAGCTCATGGCCAACGTCGTACGCGCCGCACTCGTCCAGGCGACCTGGACCGGCGACACCGAATCGATGATCGCCAAACACGAGGCGCACGCCCGCGAGGCGGCCCGCCGGGGCGCGAAGATCATAGGGTTCCAAGAGGTCTTCAACGCCCCCTACTTCTGCCAGGTCCAGGAGCCCGAGCACTACCGCTGGGCCGAACCGGTCCCGGACGGCCCCACCGTCACCCGTATGAAGGCGCTCGCCCGCGAGACGGGCATGGTGATCGTGGTCCCCGTCTTCGAGGTCGAGCAGTCCGGGTTCTACTACAACACCGCGGCCGTGATCGACGCCGACGGCTCCTACCTCGGCAAGTATCGCAAGCACCACATCCCGCAGGTGAAGGGCTTCTGGGAGAAGTACTACTTCAAGCCGGGGAACGCGGGCTGGCCGGTCTTCGACACCGCCGTCGGCAAGGTCGGCGTCTACATCTGCTACGACCGCCACTTCCCGGAGGGCTGGCGGCAGTTGGGCCTGAACGGCGCGCAGATCGTCTACAACCCCTCCGCCACCTCCCGCGGCCTCTCCGCGTACCTCTGGCAGCTGGAACAGCCCGCGGCCGCCGTCGCCAACGAGTACTTCGTCGCCGCGATCAACCGCGTCGGCCGCGAGGAGTACGGCGACAACGACTTCTACGGCACGAGCTACTTCGTCGACCCGCGCGGTCAGTTCGTCGGCGAGAGGGCGAGCGACAAGGAAGAAGAACTCCTCGTCAGAGACCTCGACTTCGGCCTCATCGAGGAAGTACGCCAGCAGTGGGCGTTCTACCGAGACCGCCGCCCCGACGCCTACGAAGGGCTGGTGCAGCCGTGACCGACCTGTACGACCGCCACCGGGCCGTGCTGCCCGACTGGCTCGCGCTCTACTACCGGCGGCCGATCGAGCTCACCCACGGCGAGGGCCGCCACGTCTGGGACGCCGAGGGCACCAAGTACCTCGACTTCTTCGGCGGCATCCTCACCACGATGACCGCGCACGCCCTGCCCGAGGTCACCAAGGCGGTGAGCGAGCAGGCGGGCCGGATCATCCACTCCTCGACCCTCTACCTCGACCGCCCGATGGTCGAACTCGCCGAGCGTGTCGCCGCGTTGTCCGGCATCCCCGACGCCCGTGTCTTCTTCACCACGTCCGGCACCGAGGCCAACGACGCCGCGCTGCTGCTGGCCACCGCCCACCGCCGCTCGAACCAGATCCTGGCGATGCGCAACAGCTACCACGGCCGTTCCTTCTCGGCCGTCGGCATCACCGGCAACCAGGCGTGGTCGCCGACCAGCCTCTCGCCGCTCCAGACGCTGTACGTCCACGGCGGCGTCCGCAGCCGCGGCCCGTACGCCGCCCTGAGCGACGCCGACTTCACCGCCGCCTGCGTCGCCGACCTGCGGGACATGCTGGGGCAGACGCGCGGGGGAGTGGCGGCGCTGATCGCCGAACCGATCCAGGGGGTCGGCGGCTTCACCTCGCCGCCCGACGGGCTGTACGCGGCGTTCCGCGAAGTCCTCGACGAGCACGGCATCCTGTGGATCGCCGACGAGGTGCAGACCGGCTGGGGCCGCACCGGCGAGCACTTCTGGGGCTGGCAAGCGCACGGGCAGAACGGCCCGCCGGACATCCTCACCTTCGCCAAGGGCATCGGCAACGGCATGTCGATCGGCGGGGTCGTCGCCCGCGCCGAGGTCATGAACAGCCTCGACGCCAACTCCATCTCGACGTTCGGCGGTTCCCCGGTCACCATGGCGGCCGGCCTCGCCAACCTCGCGTACCTCCTGGAGCACGACCTCCAGGGCAACGCGCGGCGCGTCGGCGGGCTGCTCATCGAGCGGCTCCGGGCGATCTGCGCCCAGCTGCCCGTCGTACGCGAAGTGCGCGGGCGCGGCCTGATGATCGGCATCGAACTGGTCCGGCCGGGCACGGACCGGCCCCATCCCGATGCGGCCGCCGCCGTACTGGAGGCGGCCCGCGAGGGCGGTCTGCTCATCGGCAAGGGCGGTGGCCACGACACCAGCGTGCTGCGCGTCGCACCGCCGCTCTCGCTGACCGTCGCGGAGGCCGAGGAGGGCGCCGCGATTCTTGAACGGGCCCTGCGCAGCGTCTAGTCCACCCCCGTACGCCCCGCAAGAACGCTCGCAAGAAGGGGAGCGCACCACATGAGTACCCGCACCCTGATCCGCGGCGGCCTCGTCGTCACCGCCGCCGAGGAGACCCACGCCGACGTGCTGATCGAGGACGGCAGGATCGCCGCCCTCGCCGCGACCGGCTCGGCCGCCGCGGCGGCCTGGACCGGCGACCGCGTCATCGACGCCACCGACAAGTACGTGATCCCGGGCGGTGTCGACGCCCATACGCACATGGAGTTCCCGTTCGGCGGCACGTTCTCGTCGGACACCTTCGAGACCGGCACCCGGGCCGCGGCCTGGGGCGGCACCACCACCATCGTCGACTTCGCGGTGCAGTCGGTGGGCCACACCCTGCGCGAGGGCCTGGACGCCTACTACGCGAAGGCGGACGGGAACTGCGCGATCGACTACGCCTTCCACATGATCGTCTCCGACGTGAACGACCGGACGCTGAAGGAGATGGACCTCCTGGTGGAGGAGGGCGTGACCTCCTTCAAGCTCTTCATGGCCTACCCGGGCGTCTTCTACAGCGACGACGGGCAGATCCTGCGCGCCATGCAGCGCGGCTCCGCCAACGGCGGGCTGATCATGATGCACGCCGAGAACGGCATCGCGATCGACGTCCTCGTCCAGCAGGCCCTGGAGGCGGGCCGTACCGACCCCCGCTACCACGGCGAGGTCCGCAAGGCGCTCCTGGAGGCCGAGGCCACCCATCGCGCGATCAAGCTCGCGCAGGTCGCGGACGCGCCGCTGTACGTCGTGCACGTGTCGGCGCAGGAGGCGGTGGCCGAGCTGGCGCGCGCCCGCCACGACGGCCTGCCGGTCTTCGGCGAGACCTGCCCGCAGTACCTGTTCCTGTCCACCGACAACCTCGCCGAGCCGGACTTCGCGGGCGCCAAGTACGTGTGCTCGACGCCCCTGCGGCCGAAGGAGCACCAGGCGGCGCTCTGGCGCGGGCTGCGCACCAACGACCTCCAGGTGGTGTCGACGGACCACTGCCCGTTCTGCTTCACGGGCCAGAAGGAGCTGGGCCGCGGCGACTTCTCCAAGATCCCCAACGGCATGCCGGGCGTGGAGAACCGCATGGACCTGCTCCACCAGGCGGTCGTCGACGGCCACCTCACGCGCCGCCGCTGGATCGAGATCGCCTGCGCGAGCCCCGCCCGGATGTTCGGGCTGTACGGCAAGAAGGGCACGATCGCGCCGGGCGCGGACGCGGACGTCGTCATCTACGACCCGGCCGCCGAGCAGACGATCTCCGCCGCGACGCACCACATGAACGTCGACTACTCGGCGTACGAGGGCAAGCGGCTGACCGGACGGGTGGAGACGGTCCTCTCGCGCGGTGAACTCGTCGTATCGGAGCGGGAGTTCACGGGGCGGGCGGGGCACGGCTCGTACGTTCCGCGCGGCACCTGTCAGTACCTGGGCTGAGCCCGGGCCACGGCTTGATCAGGAAGGGGCTTTCCCATGGACTTCGGACTCGTCCTGCAGACCGACCCGCCGGCTTCCGGGGTCGTCGACTTGATGAAGCGCGCGGAGGGGGTCGGATTCACCTACGGGTGGACGTTCGACTCGTGCGTGCTGTGGCAGGAGCCGTTCGTCATCTACAGCCGGATCCTGGCGGAGACGAACACCCTGCGGGTCGGCCCGATGGTCACGAACCCGGGCACCCGCACGTGGGAGGTCACGGCGTCGACCTTCGCCACGCTGAACGACATGTACGGCAACCGCACGGTGTGCGGCATCGGCCGCGGCGACTCCGCGATGCGCGTCGCGGGCCGCAGGCCCAACACCCTGGCGCGTCTCGGCGAGGCGATCGAGGTGATCCGCGACCTGGCGGAGGGCCGTGAGACGCGGGTCGACGGGGAGCCGGTGCGGCTGCCGTGGGTGCGGGAGGGCAGGCTGCCGGTGTGGATGGCGGCGTACGGCCCGAAGGCGCTGGCCCTGGCCGGGCAGAAGGCCGACGGCTTCATCCTCCAGCTCGCCGACCCGTATCTGACGGAGTGGATGGTCAAGGCGGTGCGCCAAGCCGCGGCGGACGCGGGCCGCGACCCGTCGGACGTGAAGATCTGCGTGGCGGCGCCCGCGTATCTGACCGCGGACGACTCCCCGGGGGCGCTGGCGCACGCGCGGGAGCAGTGCCGCTGGTTCGGCGGCATGGTCGGCAACCACGTGGCGGACCTGGTGGCCCGCTACGGCGAACACTCCGGCGCGGTGCCGGAGGCGCTGACCGAGTACATCAAGGCACGCAAGGGCTACGACTACTCCCACCACGGCCGCACGGACAACCCGGACACGGCGTTCGTGCCGGACGAGGTCGTGGACCGCTTCTGCGTGCTCGGCACGGCGGAACAGCACGTGGAGAAGCTGCGGCAGTTGAAGGAACTGGGAGTGGACCAGTTCGCGGCGTACGCGATGCACGACGCGCGGGAAGAGGTCATCGACGGGTACGGGGAGCGGGTGATCGGGGAGTTGGGGGACTGAGGCGGGGCGTCGGGTCCCGGCCGCGGGGCGTCGGACCCGGCGCCTTCGGGCTCCATGCCGTGAGGGGGCGTGCGGGCGATCGCCGGGGCGACGCACGCGGGATCAGGCCACGTGCGTCGCTTTGGGCGGCCACCTTCACCCAAAGGTGCTGTTGCCTGCCCTCAACTGATGCAGAATGTCTGGATGTTGGGCAATGTCCCCGAGTACGCGGGGCTTTTCGTCGGGCGGGCGGCCGAGCGTGACCGGCTGCTCTCCGCTCTCACGGCGCATCGATTGACCACCCTCACCGGAGTCGGGGGCGTCGGCAAGACCCGTCTTGCCGCGCACACCCTGGCCCTTCTGCCGGGCGGAGAGAAGGAGCCGTCGGGCGAGGTCCGGTGGGCCGATCTGGGCGCTCTGCCGGACGAGCGCCGACTGGTCCCCGCCGTGGCGGACGCCGTCGGGTTCGCGGACCACACCAGCGGCGAGCCCGTGGAGGCGCTCTTCGGCTGGATGTCCGACCGCCGGATGCTGCTGGTCCTCGACTCCTGCGAACACCTCGTGGCCGCCTGCCGGGAGCTGATCGGCCGGCTCCTCGACGCCTGCCCCGGTCTCACCGTCCTGGTCACCAGCAGACAGCAGCTCGACATGCCCGCCGAGACGGTCATCGAGGTCGCCCCCCTGCCCCACGCCGGCGACGGCTTCGACCTCTTCATCGACCGGGCCACGGCCGTGGCCCCCGCCCTGCGCGTCAGGCGCGCCGAGCAGGACGAGGACGCCTCGGAGGTCTGCCGACTGCTCGACGGCGTCCCCCTCGCCCTCGAACTGGCCGCCGCGCAGCTGATGCACCACACGCTCGGCGAACTGCGCACCCTGCTGCGTACGCAGGACGAGGCGCTGACCTCCGCGACGCCCGTCTGGCCGCGCCGCCACCGCTCCCTGCGCGCGGCCATCGGGTGGAGCCACGAACTGTGCGATCCGTTGGAGCGGCTGCTCTGGGCGCGCCTTTCGGTCTTCCGGGACGCCTTCGACGAGGACTCCGCACGGCGCGTCTGCTCGGGGGGTCCGCTGTCGGAGGACGCCGTCGCGATCGCGCTGAAGGGGCTGATCGCGAAGTCGGTGGTCAGCAGGCAGCCGGACGGCGGACTGCGGCTGCTGGGCAGCGTGCGCGAATACGGCTGGATGTGGCTCGGCGAGCTCGGGCAGCGCGAGGCGGTCCAGAACCGGCACGCCGAGCACTTCCTGGTACTGGCCCGCTCCGCCGACGCCGAATGGCTCGGGCCCGACCAGGTCACCTGGTACCGGACGGTCAACGCCGTCCACGCCGACCTGTGCGCCGCACTGGACCACCTCCTCGGCACCCGGCCCCAACTGGCCGTGGAACTGGCGGGTCTGGTCGCCTTCTTCTGGAGCTGCTGCGGCCATCTCCGCGAGGCACGCGCCTACTTGACGCGTGCCCTGCGGCTGTCCCGGTCCCACACCCGCGCGCGGGAACGGGCGCAGTGGGCGCTGGGCGTCGCCACCCTGCTCCAGGGCGAACACCGGCCGGCCGCCGACATCGGCCGCCGCTGCGCCAGGGACGCGGCGCGCTCGGACAACGCCGAAGGGCGCCTCGCGGCGGCCTACTTGCTGAGCATCACCCACCTGATGAGCGGGCAGGCGGACGAGGCGCACGCCGTCCTCGACGAGGCGCTCCGGCGGACGCCCGCGGAGCCCTTCAGCTCTCCCGCGGCCCTGCGCTGCCACCTCGCGGAGGTGTTCGCCCTCACCGGCCTCGGCCGCTTCGCGGAGGCGGCACGGAAGGCGGCGTCGCTGCGGATCGGCTGCATCGCGCGCGACGAGTGCTGGACGCGGGCGTACTCCGACTACCAGCTCGCGCTCATCGCGCTGGCCCAGGGCGACCCCGAACAGGCGACCCAGTACGCCCGCGCGATGCTGGAGGGCAAGCGCCGGCTGGGGGACAGCTTCGGCATGGCCCTCGGCATGGACCTGCTGGCCGCGGCGGCGGCCGCGCAGGGGCGGGGCGAGGTGGCCGCGCTGATCTCCGGCGCGGGCGAGTCGTGCTGGCGCTCGGTGGGACACAGCCAGCGGGGCATGCCCGAGCTCCGGGACGTGCGCGAGACCTGCTGGAGCGCGGCGCGGACCACCGTGGGCGACGAGGCCTTCGACCAGGCGTTCCGCGAGGGCGTGGAGGCGGCACCCGGGTCTGTCGTCGGCCTGGTGGTGGAGGGGCGTCTGGCCGGCTGGTGAGGTTCAGGAGTCCGCCGCCCGCCGCCCGTCGGCGAGCGTGCAGACACCGTCCTCGCACCGGCGCTCCAGACGGCCGCGGGAAAGGGTCTGGGCCAGGCCGACCAGCCAGCAGGTGGGGCAGCCCCGGAAGGCCACCAGGGCCAGCGGGGCCGCGAGCAGGGAGGCCGGGCCGACGACGGGTACCAGGGCGATCGCGCCGACGATCAGCCCGAAGCCGATGGCACCGCGCGCCAGGTGGCGCGGGACGGACCGGGAGGCGAAGTCCCTCCGCACGGGCTCGGCGTGCACCCCGCTCTCCACGGACATACCGGGCTCCGGTGGCATTACAGGCTGCACTGGCGTCACAGGCTTCACGGTCATGCGTCTCCTCCGACGGGCTGGTCGACGGTTCGTTCGGTCGCGGTCAGCGCGTCACGCACCGCCGCACGCGCTCGGTGCAGCCGCGACTTCATGGCGGCGTTGCTCAGGCCGAGCGCGTGGGCCACGGTCCTGCCGGGCAGGCCCTGTACGTCCCGCATGACCAGGACCTGTCGCTGGTCACAGGGCAGGGCGCAGACCGCGGCCACGATCCGCTCCATCTCCAGTCCGTGCAGCACCGCGTCCTCGGTGGAGGGTTGCGGGGACGCCTCCGGTCCGGCCGGCGCGTCGTCGCTCCGCGAGACGAGCAGGCGTACCTGCCGCAGGCATTCGTTGCGCACGATCCGGAACATCCATGAGGCAAGCGCACCGGTGGCCCGCAAGGTGCCGATCTTCCGGTAGAGGATGATCAGCGCCTCCTGCGCCGCGTCCTCCGCGTCCTGCGGTGAGGCGCACAGCGACAGGGCGAACTTGCGCACATGGGGCTGCGATCTCATGACGACGGTGGTGAGCGACGTGACGTCGCCGTCCTGGGCCGCCCTGATCAGCCGCTCGTCCGGCCAGGGGCCGTGTGGGTTCATGCGCTGCCCCTCCTCGAGAGACGCCCGGTACGCACCGGTCAACGCCGGCTCTTGTAGCGGCGCGTCAGGTGCAGGCTGCACGCGCCCACGAGCAGGGCTCCGATCACGACGAGGCCGGTGACCATCATGGGTGTCTCCTCCCGGTTCCACCGGCCCCTTCGGCCGGTACGGGGATAAGAGGTGGGCGGGCCCGGAAAGGATTCACCGCCGTGCGGATCCGCCCCGGCACCACCGCGTCACCGCGCCGACAACCGGTCCAGAGCCGCCCGGCTCGCCTCGTCCGCGGCGCGGTGGATCACCAAGCGGTGGTCCCGGTCCTGAAGGGGCATCAGTACTTCGAAGTCCACCGTGACCACCCCGACGTCGGGGTGCCGCATCGTCTTGCGTCCGCGGCCGTTGACCTTGACGTCCTGCTCGGCCCACAGCCGCGCGAACTCCGCGTCCGCCGCGGCGCATTCGGCGATGAGGCCGGACAGCACCCGATCCTCCGGATGCGCGGCCCACGCGGCGCGCAGGTGGGCGATCCCTTCGCGGACGACCTGTGCACGGTCGACGTAGAACGCACGCATCCCCGGATGCATCAGGCACAGCCACATCGCGTTGCGCTGCCGCGGCGGCAGGGTGTCGAAGTCCAGGAGCAGCCGCGCCATCCCGTCGTTCCAGGCGAGGATGTCGTAGCGGTGGTTCAGGAGCATGGCGGGCAGCGGGGACAGGTCGGTGACCAGCCGTGCCAGCTGCGGCGCCGCGGTGACGGCGGGCTCGTCGGAGGTGCGGGGGCGCTGCCGGGCCAGGTCGAACAGGTAGGCGCGTTCGGCGGGGGCCAGCCGCAGCGCCCCCGCCAGCGCCTCCACCACGTCGGCAGAGGGCCGCAGGCCACGGCCCTGTTCCAGGCGTACGACGTAGTCGACGCTGATCCCGGCCAGCTCGGCCACCTCTTCGCGGCGCAGTCCCGGGGTCCGCCGGACCCGTCGGCGCGCCGGCAGGCCGACGTCGTGCGGGTCCAGTCGTTCGCGGCGGGTCCGCAGGAACGTGGCCAGTTCCTGTGTCGCGTCCATGGTGCGGGTCGTCATGTCCGGCCCAACAGCCAGGGTGGGACCGCTGTTCCCAGGACGACCTCTCCCTTATCCCCGGCCCGCGACCGGCGCAGAGTCGTGTGCGGCAACGGAACGTATGCACAGGAGGCACGATGTCGCTCACCCTTGACACCTACCGGCTGCTGGGCCGCTCGGGGCTGCGGGTCTCACCCCTGGCGCTCGGCGCGGCGACCTTCGGCACCGAATGGGGCTGGGGCGCCGAGCGGGACGAGGCGCGCAAACTGTTCGATCTCTACGTGGCGCGCGGCGGCAACTTCATCGACACCGCCGACACCTATACCGGCGGCAGCTCCGAGCGCTTCCTCGGCGAGTTCACCCGCGGCAACCGCGAGAGCCTGGTGCTGGCGACGAAGTACTCGACGCTGCGCCGGCCCGGCGACCCGAATTCCGGGGGCAGCCACCGCAAGAACATGTTCGCGTCGGTGGAAGCCAGTCTGCGTCGGCTGAACACGGATTACCTCGACCTGCTCCAGCTGCACATGGGGGACTTCACGGCACCGGTCGAGGAGATCCTGCGCGGCATGGACGACCTGGTCCGGCAGGGCAAGGTGCTGTACGTCGGGATCTCCAACTCCCCGGCCTGGCAGGTGTCGCGGATGCAGGCGATCGCCGATCTGCGCGGCTGGTCGCCGCTGGTCGCGCTCCAGATCGAGTACAACCTGATCGAGCGCACCGGGGAGCGTGATCTGATCCCCATGGCACGGGAGATGGGGCTGGGGGTGACCCCGTGGTCGCCGCTCGCCGGCGGGGTACTCACCGGCAAGTACCGTCGCGAGGACCTGGCCGCGCCGGACGGCGCGTCCGGCGACGGCACCCGCAGGAGCGTCACCCTCGCGGGCGGCGCGCTGACCGAGCGCGGTTTCGCCGTCGTGGACGTCGTGACGGAGGTCGCCGCGGAGCTGGGCCGCACCCCCGCCCAGGTCGCGCTCGCCTGGACCCTGCGGAACCCGGGCGTGACGGCGCCGGTCATCGGCGCGCGCACCCCGGCACAGCTGGAGGACAACCTGGGCGCCCTGGACGTCGACTTCACCGACGCCCAACTGGCCCGGCTCGACGAGGTCAGCGCGGTCGAACTCGGCTTCCCGCACGACCTGCTCGCCAGTGCCAGGTCTCGCACCCTCGTCCACGGTGACATGAAGGTCGAGGCGCGACCCCGGTGATGCAGGGCAACTGCCCTGCCTGGTAAGTGAGTTGAGGCATTCCGGATGTGTGGGGGAGGTCTGGGCGGCCGCGCCGTGGGTCAGCGGCCGCTCGCCCCCGTCCCTCCGTGGTCGGCCGGCGCCTTCCTGCTCGTGGTCGAGGAGCTGCCCTCCCAGTCGAACGGACAAACAGGACAAAACGCCCTAAACTGGGCCGTGATGCGCGTCACTGAAGAGGGTGGCGACGTCCAAGAGGAGGAGGCTCTCATGCTTGCTCAGCACACACCGCTTCTCGTCTCTCCGGCGGACACCACGGTGCTCGGCGCGACCATGGTGGAACCAGAGGCGGTCCTGAGCGACGCGCCTGTGTACGCACCGGAAGCGGCGGGATTCCTGCTGCTCCTGGCGCTGATCTCGCCGAAGGAGCCGAAGGAGCCGAAGGACAAGTGAGTCCTGATCGGTCGCAGGCCGCGTGCGCCGCGTCGGCGGCTGACCTGGCTCTTCGTGCCCTCGATGCCCTCCGCGGCATCGGGGGCATCGCCATGATCGCCGCACACGCCGAGCGGGCGGACGACCCGCACGCGGCGCTGGCGGCCATCCGTGTCGTCGGGGCCGACGCCTTCGCCCCGTATCTCCTGGGTGACGCGGTGTTCCACCCCCAGGACGCGGCGGCCGTCGCCCAGTCCTTCGCGGTGTTCCCGCCCCCGGCCGACCCGCCCGCCCCACCCCCCGCCGGACCCGCCGAGCCCTGGCTCGTCGCCTGGCGCGACTGGGCCACGACGACGCTGCTCACCCGGTTCGCCGGTACGGACGACGCCCTGGCCGACCTGGGCCCGAGCGGCGCGCTCGCACAGCGGCCCGCGGGCGCCCCGGAGCTGGAACCGGACGCCACGAGCGCCGCCGCCGGCCCCGGCAGCCGTGCCGTCACCGAGGACCCCGGCAGCCGTACCGCCGAATCCGCCGCCGACCGCCCCGCCGACGAACCCGCCGCCCCCGGCACCCCCTGGCAGGCCTGGTCCGTCCGCATGGGGCAGCTCTCCCCGCTCGCGCTGCCCGGACTCGACGGCCCCGTGCACGCCGCGGCCCGCGCCGCCCCCCTGGCCCTCGCCCGGGGCGCCACCCGCGCCGTGCTGCGCCGCGACTACCCCACCGCCGCGCGCATCGCGCGCTGGCTCGCCCTGCTCGGCGCCGAGGGCCGCCCCCTGCCGCTCGACCCGGTGCCACTGGTCGAACACCTCCGGCTGTACGGCGGCGGCCCCCGGCTCGCCCTCGACGTCGCCATCGCCGGGCGACTACTGGGAGTGGAGAACGCATGACGGAGTCCGTGACACGGACCGCGCACGAGGTGGGCTCGCGCGCCCTGACCTGGCTCCACACGCACCGCGACCTCGGCGCCCTGCCCGCCGACACCACCGCCGAACTCGCCGACCCCGACAGCGTGTACAAACCGCTGGGGGAGAGCGCGCTCGCCGCCTCGCTCGTCCTGCGCGAGTCCGTGGCCGGCGGCGCCGAGCTGCGCCTGGCCCGCGAGCTGATGGGCTTCTGCTGGCGCCAGCTCGGCGACGGCGACATGCTCTACGAACGGCTGCTGCGGTACTCGATGATGACCGACCCGCTGGAGACGTACGCCCCCTTCGCCCGGGGCGGACTGCGGCACCCGCGCCTGGAGCAGCTCCTCGCCCACACCAGCGCGCTGCGCTCCGTACGCGGCGCCGAGGTGCTGCCCAACCGGCGGCTCGCCGTCGCCAACGCGGCCCGCGTCGTCGGCCTCGACCGGGACGGCCGCGGCTACGACTGGCCGGCGCTCGCCGCCGCCACCTGGCTCGGCGCCACCCCCGAGCCCTGGCTCATCGACTGGATGACCGGCTACTGCGTCACCCACACCGTCTTCCACCTCACCGACTGGGGCGCCCGGCCCACCGGCCTGCCCGACGACCTCGCCGCCTACGTGAGCGCCTGGCTGCCCGTGTGGATCGACATCTGGGCCGAGGTCGAGCAGTGGGACCTGGTCGCCGAGCTGATGATCGTCGGCTGCTGCCTGCCGGAGCCGCACTGCGAGGCCGCCGACTGGGCGCGCCTCGCACGGGCCCAGCACCCGGACGGCCTGGTGCCCCGCGACGGCGAACCCGTCCCCGACGACCCGGAGCGGCGCTTCACCGACCACCACCACACCGCCGTGGTCGCCGCCATCGCCGGCACCCTCGCGGTCTCCCGCACCCTGGGAAGCACTCCGGGAAGCGCGGAGCGGCCGTGAGCCCGTCCGGGCACGGTCACGGCACGGCGGCCGGGGGAGCGGACCCGCCCGCATGGGCGGCCGACCTCCTCACCGCCCTGCGCGACGCGGCCCCCCGAGCCACCACGGTCGCCCTCGCCGTCCGGCGCGGCCCCGTCCACGCCCTGCTCGTCACCGGCGACACGGCCCGGTGCGGCGGCACGCCCGCCGACCCCGACACCCGCTTCGAGATCGGCTCCCTCACCAAGACGTTCACCGCGCTGCTCCTCGCGGACATGGTCGCGCGCGGCGAAGTCGCCTACGACGACCCCGTCGGCCGCTTCCTGCCCCGCACCGCCGTCCCCTACCTGGACGGCGAGGCGATCACCCTCCTCCACCTCGCCACCCACACCTCGGGCCTGCCCCGGCTCCCGCCCGGCTTCCTGCGCCGCGGCGCCCCCGCCTGGTTCAGCAACCCGTACGCCGACTTCACCGCCGACGACTTCCGGCGCGCCCTCGCCCGCGCCCGCCCCCGCGCTGCCCCCGGCACCCGCGTGCGCTACTCCAACTTCGGCGTCGGACTCCTCGCCGACCTGCTGACCCGCGCCGCCCACGGCCGGTGGGACACCGGCGGGCCGGGCGGCGGGGCCTACGCCGGGCTGCTCGCCGACCGCGTACTCGAACCGCTCGGCCTGACCCGGACCGGCTGCGCCACGGACCTGCCCCAGGCCACCGGCCACTGGCACGGCAGGGTCCGTCCCGCCTGGCAGATGCCCGCGATGCCCGGCGCGGGCCTGTGCCGCTCCAGCGCCCGCGACCTGCTCACCGCCCTCGACGCCCTCCTCGACCCCGCCGCAGCGCCGCCCGCCGTCCCCCGCACGCTGCGCGCCGCGCTCGCCGACGTCACCGTGCCCCGCCTCGCCCTGCCGCGTACCGGCCGGCGCATCGCCCTGATCTGGAACATCCGGCCCCGCCCCGGCCGCGACCTCTACCACCACTCCGGCGGCACCCGCGGCTTCACCACGTTCGCGGGCTTCAGCCCGCAGACGGACGTGGCCGTGGCGGCGCTGGCCAACACGGCCCCCGGCCTCACCGGCGGCTTCATCCAGCGCGCGTATCTCGGGCTCTGGTCCCTCGCCCGCGCCGAGCAGAGAGGCACCTCATGAGGATCTACGTCACCTCCGTCTTCGTCGACGACCAGACGAAGGCCCTGGCCTTCTACACCGACGTCCTGGGCTTCGTGAAGAAGCACGACGTCCCGCTGGGCGGCGGGGCCCGCTGGCTGACGGTGGTCTCGCCGGAGGACCCCGAGGGGACCGAGCTGCTCCTGGAGCCCTCCGGCCACCCCGCGGTGCCGCCCTACAAGACGGCGCTGGTCCAGGACGGCATCCCGGCCGCCTCCTTCGCCGTGGACGACGTGCGGGCGGAGTACGAGCGGCTGCGCGGGCTCGGCGTGGAGTTCCCCCAGGCCCCGCTGGAGATGGGCGAGGTCACCGTCGCGGTCCTGGACGACACCTGCGGCAACCTCATCCAGATCGTGCGGACGCCGTAGACCGCGCGGACTCGCGTCAGATGGCGTCGGCCTCGACCACCGGGCGGATGCTGCCGGCGACGCTGAGCGCCCGGTGCAGGGCCAGTTCCGCGGTGTCGGCCTCGGCCAGCACGATGCCGGTGCAGCCGCGCTGGTCGCCCAGGTGCTCCACGCGCCGCCCCGGCACCGCGGTGGGGTACCACTCGGGCGCGCCGGGGAAGGCGGGCAGTCCCTCCAGGCCGGACCAGCCGGTGAGGGTGCCCACGCGGTCGGCGTAGACGAGCACGAAGCCGGTGGCGGGCCCGCGGGCCGGGCCGTCGGGGACCGCGTCGAGCAGCGCGGGGCGCCGGCCGAGGGCCACCTCGACCATCGCGTCGTACACGTTCGCGCACAGCGACCGGCACAGGGCCTCGCCGACGAGCGCGCCGCCGATACGGCGGTTGATCTCGACCAGCTCCGGTCCCTCACAGGTCACCACGTACTCCACATGGGTGAAGCCGCGGTCGTGGCCCGCGGTGTCCAGGACACGCCCCACCCACTCCTCGATGCCGTCGAGCTCGGGGGCGGAGAGGGCGACGGGGAAGGCCGCCGCCTCCTCGCGGACGGAGGGCTCGGGGGAGAGCTGGCGGCTGAGGACACCGAGCAGCCGGGTCTCGCCGTCCCAGCTGAGGGCCTCCGCGCTGTAGACGGGACCGGAGAAGAACCGCTCGGCGAACAGCCGCCCGCTGAAGGGGCGTCGGGCCGCTTCGGCGAGTGCCGTGTGCAGCTGCCGCCTGTCGCGCACCGGCCAGACGTTGCGCGACGAGGTGCCCGCGGAGTCCTTCAGGACGGCGGGCAGACCGATCTCGCGGAGGATCTCGGCGGCGGAGGACGGATCGGCGGGCACCGCGAGGGCACGGCTGCGGCTCAGGCCCCGCTCGTGCAGCAGGGCGCGCACCCGGCTCTTGTCGCGCAGCACCCGCACCGCGTCCGGATCGGGTCCGGGCAGGCCGAGCCCCGCGGCCAGCTCGGCGCCGGGGACACTCCAGGTGTCGGTCGAGTTGATCAGCCCGCGCAGGTCGGGCAGGGCGGCGAGCGCGGTGGCGCAGGCGGTGTCGTCCGTGGTGTCGATGTCGACGATGTCGAGGGCGTCGGGCGGCAGTTGGTCGAGTTCGTGGCGGTAGACGTCACGGTCGCCGGTGAGCAGGCACAGCCGGTGCCCGGCGTGGCCTGCCGCGTCGACCAGACGGCCCAGGCCGAAGGTGAGGGCTTCCAGGGCGGCGATGGTCACGGTGTCCGGTCCTCGTGGGTGCGGGCTCCGGGCGGAGCGGTGGCTTCTGGGCGCGGGGCGGTGGGCTGTGCGTCGTGCTCGGGGGCGGGTTGCGCGGGCACGGCGGGGCGGCGGCGTACGTCGTAGCGCCGCCGCTGCCACTCCATGGCCGACCAGGGCGGGGCGAGGTCGGCGAGGGCGGTGATCTCGTGCGGCTTCAGGGCGCGCGGGTCGAGCGCCTCGTGGTGGCGGGCGAAGACGCGGTCGGTGTAGCGGTGCCCGGTGTCGGCGCCGATGACCAGGTGCGTGCGGCCGGGGTCGCGCGCGGCCTCCCAGCCCGCGACGAGGTGGGCAGCGCCGGTGGACAGACCCGCGAACACGGCGTGCTCGCGCAGCAGGCCGACCGCGCCCGCCATGGCGTGGCGGAAGTCGAGCCAGTGGAGGGTGTCGTAGAGGTCGTGCCGGACGTTGTCGAACGGGATCGAGCTGCCGATCCCGGCGATGAGCGCCTCGGGGTCGCTGAAGCCCTCGCTGCCGAAGGTGACGCTGCCGAAGGGCTGCACGCCGAGCAGGCGCACCGAGCGGCCGCGCCCGCGCAGCGCCTGGACGAGGCCGCCGCTGGAGGATCCGGTGCCCACGGCGCCCACCACGGTCAGCGGTACGCCGGGCAGCGCGCCGTCGACGAGGGCGGCGAACTCGCGGTAGCCGGTGTAGTGGACGGCGTCGTGGTACTGGCGCATCCAGTGCATGCCGGGCCGCTCCGCCAGCAGTCGGCGGACCCGGCGGACCCGGCCCTCCTGGTCGAGCGCGAGGTCCTCCGAGGGCGGCATCTGGTCCACGGTGGCGCCCAGGATCTCCAGTTGGGCGCGCATCGTGGCGTCGACGGTGGTCGAGGCGACGATGTGGCAGCGCAGGCCGTAGCGGTGACAGGCCAGGGCCAGCGCGAGCGCGTAGATGCCGCTGGAGCTGTCGACGAGGGTCTGGCCGGGCCGTACCGTCCCGCGCTCCAGCAGCGTGCGGACCGCGCCGAGGGCCGCGTACACCTTCAGGGTCTCGAAGCGGGCGAGCACGACGTTGCCGGAGAGCCGCAGCAGGTCCGGGGCCTTGATCGCGTCGGTGATGTGGTCGTGGACCGGGGCGGCGGCGAGCCGTCCGGCGGGGGCGGGGCGCGTGGCGGGGGTCGAGGTCACGGCGGCCGTCACCGCCCGATCGAGCGCAGGTAGCGGCCGAGCTTCTCGGCGCCCGTGACGTTGCGCGGGCCGCTGACCACGTCGCCGTAGGACAGCACGAGGAAACGGTTGTTCCGTACGGCGGGCGCCGACTTCAGGCGGGGGAGCGACTTGAGGTAGGCGATCTTCTCCTTGGCGGGCCGGTCGGCGTAGTCCACGATCACGACGACCTCGGGCCGGGCCTCGACGACCGGCTCCCAGCCCACCGTCGTCCAGCCCTTGTCGAGCTTCCCGAAGACGTTGGTGCCGCCGGCCGCGGCGATGATGTCGTTCGGCGCCGCGTGGCGGCCCGCGGTGAACGGCTGGTCGGTGCCCGAGTCGTAGACGAACACCCTGGCCGGGGCGCCCTTGTCGGGCCAGGTCCTCTTCAGCGCGGCGATCCGCTTCTTGAGGCCGCCAACGAGCTTCTGCGCCCGCTTCTCGACGCCGAAGATCCGGCCCAGGTCGGTGAGATCGGTGTAGAGCGCCCGCAGCGGCGGCACGTCGACGGCCTTGTCGCCGTAGTCCCAGCAGGTCTCGGTGTGCACATAGCTGGCCGTGCCGACCTCGTCCAACAGGGCCGGGGTGATGCCGCGTTCCTCGCTGAAGCCGGAGTTCCAGCCGGCCAGCACCCAGTCCGCCTTCGCGTCGACGACGATCTCACGGGTGATGCGCTCGGAGCCGAGACGCTCGACCTCTCCGTACTTCTCGCGCCAGGGCGAGCCCTTGACGGCGGGGTCGCCGAGTTCGTTCATCACGTATCCCCGCATCCGGTCGGCGAGCCCGAGCGCGAACATCTTCTCCGCGCCGCTGACGTCGTAGGCCACCGGGCGTTTCGGGCGGGTGTACGTGACGTCCTTGCCGCAGTTGGAGACCGTCACGGTGGCGGCCCCGCCGCCCGCCGCCCGTTCGACCTCGGCGCCGCAGCCGGTGGCCAGCAGGAGCCCGGTGGCGAGCAGCCCCGCGGCGAGGCGGCGGGGCAGCGAGGGGCCGCGGGGGCACGAGGGGCTGATCACGAGAGGGGTCCTTCCGGGGAGGCGTCGGCGGACGTGGGGGCTTCGGCGGACGCCGGCCCGAGGTCGTAGAGCAGTTGGGGGATCCCGGAGCGCGGGTGGGGCACGACCGACACCTCGACGCCGAACACCTTCCGGACCAGCTCCGGCGTGAGGACGTCCCCGGGCGCGCCGGCGGCGACCAGGCGGCCGGAGTCGAGCACGGCGATCCGGTCGCAGGCCTGGGCCGCCAGGTTGAGGTCGTGCAGCGCCGTGAGCACGGTCGGCCCGGAGCCGCGCAGGAAGGACAGCAGCCCCACCTGGTGCCGTACGTCGAGGTGGTTGGTGGGTTCGTCGAGGACCAGGAGACGGGGCTCCTGCACGAGCGCCCGCGCGACCAGCACGCGCTGGCGCTCCCCGCCGGACAGCGTGAGCACCCCGCGGTCCGCGAGACGGCCGACGTCCAGACGCTCCATCGCCCGGTGGCACAGCTCCCGCTCGCGGGCGGTCAGCGGGCGGTTGCCGGGCGCGTGCGGAGTGCGGCCGAGCGCGACCAACTCCGCCACGGTGAAGTCGAGTTCGATACTGCTCTCCTGGGTCAGCGCGGCGATCGAGCGGGCGCTGTCGCGCGGCTTCAGCGACGCCAGGTCGGCGCCGTCGAGCAGCACGGCACCGGACGTGGGCCGCAGCGCGCGGTAGACGCAGCGCAGGGCGGTCGACTTGCCGCTGCCGTTCGGTCCGACGAGCCCGACGACCGAGCCGGTCGCCACGTCGAGGGCAAGCCGGTCGACGAGGGCGCGCCCGGCGGCCTCGACCGTCAGGTCACGGAGGGAGAGGAGCATCTAGCGGCCCCCGAAGAGGTGGCCGCGGCGGCGCATCAGGGTGAGGAACACCGGGACGCCGATCAGCGCCGTGATCACTCCGAGGGGCAGTTCCTCGGGCGCGAAGGCGGTCCGGGCCACCAGGTCGACCCAGACCATGAAGCAGGCCCCGGCGAGCGGCGCCACGGCGAGCACCCGCCGGTGCGTGGCGCCGACCCAGATCCGCACCGCATGGGGCAGGACGAGACCGACGAAGCCGATCGCCCCGCTGACCGCGACGATCAGCCCGGTGACCGCGGCGGTGAGCACGAAGAGCCCGCGCCGCAGCGTGTGCGCCGCCACACCCAGGCCGGCCGCGGTCTCGTCGCCGAGCGCCAGCACGTCCAGCGCCCTGCTGTGCCGCAGCAGCACGACGACGGCGGTCGCGACGGCCGCCGTGACCAGCGGCAGGGACGCCCAGGACGCCGACCCCAGGCTGCCGAGCAGCCAGAACAGCACCGTCCGTGCGGCCTGCCCGTTCGGGGAGAGGAACACCAGGACGCTCATCAGCGCCTGGAATCCGTACGCGAGCGCCACCCCGGTCAGCACGAGCCGCAGCGGCGTCAGCCCCAGCGGACCGCGCGCGGCGAGGTACACGAGCACCGTGGCACCGAGCGCGCCGAGGAACGCGGCGGCCGACAGGGCGTAGACCCCGAGCCCGGCGAAGAGCCCGAACACCACGACCGCGGTGGCCCCCACGGAGGCGCCCGAGGAGATGCCCAGCACGAAGGGGTCCGCGAGGGAGTTGCGCACCAGCGCCTGGACGGCGACCCCGACCACGGAGAGGCCGGCGCCCACGACCGCGGCGAGCAGTACCCGAGGGGTGCGCACGTGCCAGACGATGGAGTATCCCGTCACCTCGTCCGCGCCGATGGTGCCTCCGGTGAGGGCCGCGGACACGAACCGCACGACGTCGGCCGGCGGCACGACGGTCGGCCCGAGCGCGATGCCCGCCAGGACGGAGACCACCAGCGCCACGGCGAGCGCGCCGAGTGTGACGGGCAGCCGGCCGCGACCCACGGACCCGGTCGCGGAAACGGCCTCGGTCATGACATCCCCTCATCCGTACGGAAGGTGGCGCGGGCCGTGCCGATCACCACCCGCCGACCACTAGTCGGACGCCGATCCGGCCTGGTTCCCGCCGAGTTCGCGCGGCGTGGACAGGAGGGTCGCGGGGAGTACGACGGACGGCGGGCGGTGACGGCCCCTCAAGGCCGTGCACCGCCCGCCGTCATGGGGACGTACGTGCCGTCAGCGCAGGCGCAGCGCCTCACGGACGGTCGTGAACAGGTCGGTCTGGTTGGTCACGCCGAGCACGCGGTACGCCTGCGGGCCCTGCGCCGCGATGCGGACCTGGGTGCCGGTGTGCTCCTGGGACTTGCCGGGCGTGTTGGTCGAGTAGTTGACCTTCAGCTGCTGGCCCTCGTCGGTGACGAGCGTCGAGGACAGGCCGGGCGGGGTGGCCTCCAGCGGCACGATCTGGCTGGTGTGCGCGTGGTCGGCGGTGGTGACGACCAGGGTGTCGGGGTGCTTGGCGGCGTAGTCGCGGGCGACCTTCACGGCGCGGTCGAAGGCGGCGGTCTCGCCGATCTGGCCGCACGGGTCGGCGGCGTGGTCCTGCTTGTCGATCGAGGCGCCCTCGACCTGGAGGAAGAAGCCCTGCTTGCTCTTGCCGGCCTTCTGCTTGGCCTCGAGGAGCTTGATGGCCTTGGTCGCCTGGTCGTCGAGGGCGGGGGTGCCCGCGGGACGGCCCGGGTTGGAGGTGGTGCAGCGCTGCGGGTCGGTGCCGCCCTTGGCCGCGGCCTTGCCGGTCCACTCGACGGGGACGTTGCCCGGGGCGAAGAGGCCGAGGACGGGCTTGCCGTTCTTGACGGACTTGACCTTCGCCAGCTCCTTGTCGTCGGTGACGACCTGGTAGCCGAGCTTCCGGGCCTGCTCGGTGACGGTCAGGCCCTTGTACTTGCCGTCGGTGACCTTCTGGTCGAAGCGCTGCTTGCCGCCGCCGAGGAGGACGTCGACCTTGTGGTTGACGCTCTGCTCGGCGATCGAGCCGGGGCCGCCCTTGGCGATGGTGTCCGTCGGGCACTTGGCCATGTCGGCCGGGCCCTGGCAGCTGCGGTCGGTGGCGTGCGAGGCGAGCACGGCCGGGGTGGCGTCGGTGAGTTCGGCGGTGGTCACCGAACCGGTCGCGTACCCCTTCTTCTGGGCCAGTTCGAGGAGCGTGGGCACGGCCTTGTCGGTGTCCGGCGTCTTGGAGATCCGGCCGTTGACGGTCTTCACGCCGGTCGCCCAGCCGCTGCCGCTGGCCGCCGAGTCGGTGACGTAGTCCGGCGTGCCGTCGGCGTGCACCGCGTAGGTGGTGTACGAGCCGGTCAGCGGGAACTTGTCCATGTTCAGGCGGCCGTTGGCACCGACCGTGTAGTCGCGGGCGAGGGTGATCTCCGAGTCGCCCATGCCGTCGCCTATCAGCAGGATGACGTTCTTCGCCTTCCCGCCCTTGATCGCCCGCTCGGCCCGCTCCTTGGTGTCGGAGGCGCCGGCCGTGGCGGTGACGGCCACGGCGGCGGTGGCGCCGGCGGCGACCACGGACGCGGCGACGATGAGGGTACGGCGCGAACGGCGCGCTCGGGACATTGGTGACTCCTCGACTGAGTTCAGGTGAGTTCGTGACTTGTCGATCACCTCACCAGTGCCACATGAACCGGAGGCGTCCTGCCGTCGGCACTTCAGTGACGCGGGGGAGGCCAGCCGGTCGGGTCGTCCGGTGCGGTCGAGCGGGCGTCGGCGGCGCTGCCCTGCGCGGCCCCGCCCTGCACGACCCTGCCCTCGACGACGCGCCCCTCGGTGCCCGGGGACGCCGTCCGCCCGTCCGGGTCGGCCGCCGGGTCCGCCTTCTTCATGGCCTTGGCCTCGGCCTTCAGTATGCGCGCCGACTTGCCCGCGGAACGGGCCAGTTCGGGGAGCTTCTTGGCGCCGAAGACGACGATGACGACGATGAGGATGATCGCGATCTCGCTCAGTCCGAACACTTCGGTCCTGTCTGTGTCGTGGTCGGGCCGGGTGCGGCGCGAGCCGGGGGTGCCGCTGCGGCCCGCGGCGCGGACCCGCGAGGAATCTACAGCACTGTAGAGGCCCGCGGGGGTCCGTCATGGCTGCGTACGGTGCCGAACCGGCCACGCAGGGAAGCGAGTTGTTTGGATGTCGTACCCTCCGTCCGGCTTTCGCCCTCCGGGCCGGATCCGAGCGTCTACAGTGCGACGAATGCGGTCATGACCTTGTTCTCGGAGTCGGGTCGGCGGCGGTCCGGCAACTTCTACAGCACTGTAGAGTTCCCGCATTCGTGACCCTACGGACGGACTGCACGACCATGCGGGCGGAGGAGTGAGCGCCGGTGAGCGGCAAAGGAAAGCGGCGGCGCGCCCCGGGCGGCGGCAGGACGACCCGGCTGACCCGGCGGGGCAGGGTCCTGCTCTGGATCGCGGGGACGTTCTCGGTGCTGATCCTCGCGGTCGCCGGGGTCGGCGCCTGGATATACACCGACCTCGACGGCAACATCCACGGGGCGGACGTCGACGGCAAGCTGGGCGGTGACCGCCCCGACAACCTCAGTCCCGGCTCCAAGAACATCCTCGTCGTCGGCTCGGACAGCCGCGACGGCGCCAACGCCGAGTACGGCAAGGGCCTGACGACGATGCAGTCGGACACGCTGATGGTGATGCACGTCGCCGCCGACCGGAAGTGGGCCTCGATCGTGTCCTTCCCGCGGGACTCCCGGGTGGAGATCCCGGCCTGCGACAAGGGGGACGGCAGCAAGTCGACCGCCCACCACTTCAAGATCAACGAAGCGTTCGCGATCGGCGGCACCAGCGGTGACGTCGCCGGGGCGGCGGCCTGCACCATAAGAACGATCGAGGCGAACACCGGCCTGCGCATCGACCACTTCATGTCCGTCGACTTCCAGGGGTTCAAGGGCATGGTCGACGCGCTGGGCGGCATCGAGGTCTGCCCGAAGACCGCGATCCACGACAAGAAGGCCCACCTCGACATGGCGGCCGGGTGCCAGACGGTCAAGGGCGAGAAGGCGCTCGGCTACGTACGCACCCGCTACAGCGTCGGCGACGGCTCCGACCTCGGACGCATCGGCCGCCAGCAGGAGTTCATGGAGGCCCTGGTGGCGAAGGCGCAGTCCAAGCTCACCAGTCCCAAGGCGCTCTACGGCTTCCTCCAGTCGGCCACCAAGTCGCTGACGACCGACGACGACCTCGCCGGCATCAAGCCGGTGTACGACCTCGCCTCCGAGGTCAAGGGGATCCCGGGCGACCGGCTCTCCTTCCTGACCGTGCCGAACTACCCGCGCGAGGCCGACGTCCCCACCGACAAGGCCAACGTGGTCTGGCAGTTCCCGCAGGCCGCCCGGCTCTTCGACTCCCTGGCCAGGGACAAGGAGGTCGACAAGGACGAGCTGAAGGCGAGCGGCAAGGACCCGGTGTACGCCTCACGCGTACGCGTCCAGGTCCTCAACGGCTCCGGCGAGACCGGGCGGGCCGCCGCCGTCGCCGAGGAACTGCGCGCCGAGGGCTACACCGTCGTGGGCACGGACAACGTGCGGGGTGGCTCGCGCGACACCGGGGTCACGTACGCGCAGGGCCAGGACCGCCAGGGCAAGGCGCTCGCCTCCCGCCTGCCGGGTGTCCGGGCGAAACCGGACGCCGGGGCGGTGAGCGGCACGGTGACGCTGGTCGTGGGCAAGGACTTCGAGGGGATCCGCTGACGCGGGGCCGCGGCGCGCCGACGGGTCCGCGGCCACGAAGAGCCACGGACCCCGCGGAGGGCGGTGGAGGCTACTCCTCCGCGTCCTCCTCCTCGTCCCCCTCGAAGAAGTCGCCCACCTCGTCGACCACCTCGGCCGCGACCATGCCCCCGACGACGCCGACGGCGAGACCGGCCGCGCCCGCGGCGACCGCCGTGCCCACGCCGGGGCCCGAGCGGTGGTGGCCGTGGTGGTCGTCGTGGCCGTGGCCGCCCGCGTAGGGGTCGTGATGGCCGTACGAGGCGTGCGTGCCGTAGGCCGCGCGGTGCTCCACCAGCTGCTGGACCCAGCCGTCGACCAGCGCGTTCCAGTCCTGGTGCCCGACCCCGTCGTGGCCGACGGAGAAGCGGGTGACCGCGTCGTGGCCCTCGGAGAGGAAGCCGCCGCGCTTGTCGGCCTCCAGGACGACCTCCATGCCGCCCGGATGGGCGAGGAACGTCAGCTCGATCTCGTTGACGGCGTGGGCGTACCGCGGCGCCGGGGTGAGCTCGATCTCCTGGTAGAAGGGGAGCTGCTGCCCGGTCCCGCCGATGCGGCCCAGCTCCAGGTCGGCGGAGCGGAAGCCGAAGTCCAGCTGTCCGAGCGCCTCAAGGACCGCCTCCTGCACCGGCAGCGGGCGCACGGTCAGCGGGTCCAGGTCGCCCTTGTCCTTGGCGCCCGCCACCGCGAGCTCGGTCCGCACGCCGAGCACGATGCCGAGCGGCTGGCCGTACAGCTCGGTGACCGGGGTCTCCCAGGGCAGGGTCACGCTGAACGGGACGCTGCGCCGCTCGCCCTCGGCCAGGCGGAACCCGCCGCCCACGGTGAACCGTTCGAAGGCGACGGCGCCTTCGCTCTCCCCGCCCTCGTGCTCGGCCTCGACCCTGGCGAGCAGTTCGAGGCCGATGTGCTCGATGTCGACGTCGGCGCTGCCGCCCTGGAGGTGGACCTGGCCCGACAGGGCGCCGCCCGGGTCGAGGACCGTGTCCACCGTGGGACCGCCCACCCCGAGCGAGCCGAGCAGCCGTTTGAACACCATCGTGGCGTTCACTCCTTATGTACGTGATGCACGTGGATGTACGTGTGAGCGCGAGGGACGGGCGTGACCGCCCTCACTTCCTCTACAGGCGAGTAGAAGCATAGGGGTGCCGAGGGTGCGCCGGTGTCCTATGGGAAGGCTCACTACCAGTGGGGTTTTACGCGACTGTAGAAGTGTGGCTAGTGTGCTCGCGATGTTCTGCGACGACGCGACACCCACATTTCCGGTAAGACGTGATCTCGCGGGCCGAGGTTCCCTGTGGGAGGCATCGTGAGCGAAACCGTCCGGTCGACCGGACGTCACGCCCTGCCGCTTCCGCCCCAACGGCCCCTCTCCGCCGCGGAGAAGGAGCCGGAAAGGGCCGCGAAGGCCCACGGGGGCCGCGCGGCGGCCCCGGGCGGCGCGGCGCGGGCCGCACCCCCGGCCAAGGGCCGGGACGCGTTCTTCGACAACGCCAAGTACCTGGCGATCGTCCTGGTGGCGATGGGACACGCGTGGGAACCCCTGCGCGGCGACAGCCGGGCCGCGGCCGCGCTGTACATCACCGTCTATACGTTCCACATGCCGGCGTTCATCGTCATCTCCGGCTACTTCTCGCGGAGTTTCGACGCGAGCCCCGGCCGCCTCAAGCGCCTGGTCACGGGGGTCGCCGTGCCGTACGTGATCTTCGAGGTCGCGTACACGTTCTTCAAACGGTGGGCGGGCGACGACCCGACGTACCCCATCAGCCTGCTCGATCCCTGGTACCTGACGTGGTTCCTGGTGGCGCTGTTCATCTGGCGGCTGACGACCCCGCTGTGGAAGGTCGTGCGGTGGCCGCTTCCGATCGCGCTCGCCATCGCCGTCCTCGCCTCCGTCTCCCCGGACATCGGCGACGACCTCGACCTCCAGCGCGTCCTGCAGTTCCTGCCCTTCTTCGTCCTCGGGCTCGTCCTGAAGCCCGCCCACTTCCAGCTGGTGCGGCGCAAGGAGGCCCGGATCCTGGCCCTGCCCGTGTTCGCGGCGGCGCTGGTCTTCGCGTACTGGGCGGCCCCGCGGATGAACGCGGCCTGGTTCTACCGCCGCGACAGCGCCCAGGAGCTGGCCGCGCCCGGCTGGGCGGGCGGCGTCATGACGCTCGCCATGTTCGGCTGCTCGATGGTGCTCGTCGCCTGCTTCTTCGCCTGGGTGCCGGGCCGCAGGCTGTGGTTCACGGCGCTGGGCGCCGGGACGCTCTACGGCTACCTGCTGCACGGCTTCCTCGCCAAGGGCTCCCGGTTCTGGGACTGGTACGAGGCCGACTGGCTGCACCGGCCGCTGGGCGAGATCACCGTGACCCTGATCGCGGGAACCGTGATCACCCTGCTCTGTACGCCGCCCGTGCAGCGGGCCTTCCGGTTCGCGATGGAGCCGCGGATGGAGTGGGCGTTCAAACGGGACGCGGCCGCCCTCGCCAAGGGCGCCGGGCGCGCGGGCAGACCCGAGTGAGCCGCCCGGCCCGGTCGCCCGCCGTCCACTTCGCGTGCGTCGCCGAGACGCCGCCCGCGGGCCACCGGGCCGTCCTGATACTGGACTCCGCCGACCGGGCGGTGGGACGGCTCGCCTACCAGGTCTGCCACGACTGCCGCCTCGGCCACATCGGCGACATCGCCGTCGCCGCCCACTGGCAGGGGCAGGGCCTGGCGCGCCACGCCCTGCACACCGTCCTCGCGCCGTGCCCCGGCTACACCTGGTCCACCTCGCGGCAGTCCGCCCAGGGGAGGCGCTTCTTCGCCGCGATGGCCGAGGAGACGGACGTCCCGTTCCCGCCCAGTGGCGTGCGCTGTCCGCACATGGTGCGCTGACCTGTGAGGACGGGGAACTCCAGCCCCGCCCAGACCGTTGTCCTGACACACCCACCCTGAGGAGCAGCACCTTGTCCGCCAGACCGACGGACCCACCGGGGCACAGTCCCCGACCATCCCGCCAGATCTTGATCAGCCGGACTGATCGCGGCACGCGGCGGGGTGGTGTTCGATGAGTGCCGCACTGGGACTGCTCGCCGTCTTCGTCCTCACGGCGGGCACCGGCTACTTCGTCGCCCAGGAATTCGCGTACGTCTCCGCGGACCGCCTCGCCCTGGCCCGCGAGGCCGAGGCGGGCGACAAGCGGGCCGCCCGCGCCCTGAAGGTGCTGGGGCGGCTGTCCTTCATGCTGTCGGGCGCCCAGCTCGGCATCACCGTCACCGGCCTGGTCGTCGGCTTCATCGCCGAGCCGTCGGTGTCCGCGCTGCTCAGGCCCGCCCTGACCGGCATGGGCGTGCCCGAGGGTGCCGTCGGCGGCATCTCCGTGGTGCTCGCCTTCGTGCTCGCCACCGTCGTCCAGATGGTCCTCGGCGAGCTCGCGCCGAAGAACCTCGCCCTGGCCGTGCCCGAGCGCCTCGCCAAGTCGCTGGCCGCCTCCACCCTCGCGTATCTGAAGGTGGTCGGACCGGTCGTACGGATCTTCGACAGCGCCGCCAACCGGCTGCTGCGGCGCGTCGGCATCGAGCCGGTCGAGGAGCTGCACCACGGCGCGACCCTGGAGGAGCTCGGCCACCTCATCGGCGAGTCCCACGAGCAGGGCGAGCTCCCCAAGGACACCGCCGCGCTCCTCGACCACGCCCTGGAGTTCTCCGAGCGCACCCTGGACGAGGTGATGGTGCCCCGCGCGGACGCCGTCTTCGTCCGCAAGGAAGCCAGCGCGGCCGACGCGATCGAGCTGATCGCCAAGCACGGCCACTCCAACTACCCCGTCCTCGGCGACCATCCCGACGACGTCGGCGGCGTCCTCGGCGTGCGCGAGCTGACCCGGCTGCCCGCCGACCGCCTGTCCGGCACCCCCGCGGGCACGGTCGCCAGACCCCCGCTGCTCCTGCCCGACACCCTCGAACTGCCCGACGCCGTGCGGCAGATGCGGGAGCGCGACGACGAGTTCGCCGTCGTCCTCGACGAGCACGGCGGCGTGGCGGGCATCGTCACGTACGAGGACATCGCCGAGGAACTCGTCGGTGACATCGCCGACGAGAGCGACACCGTCGTCGAGCTCGCCGTCCCCGACGGCCGCGGCTGGCTGGTGGACGCCGGGCGCCGCCTGGACGAGGTGGCCGAGGCCACCGGCATCGAGCTGCCCGAGGAGGACGACTACGACACCGTCTCGGGCCTGATCGTCGACCGGCTCGGCCGCTTCCCCTCGGTCGGCGACCGCGTCACCGTCGAACTGGCCGACGGCAGCGGCGCGCTCATCGACGTACGCACACTGGACCGTCACGTCGCCGAGCGGGTGCGCGTCGAGCGCATCGCAGGGGCCGTGGCGCACGACGCGGAGGAGCCGCACGCATGAGCTTCCCCATGGCCCTCTTCGTCACCGTCCTGCTGCTGATCGGCAGCGGCTTCTTCGTGGCCGCCGAGTTCGCGCTCGTCGCCGCCAAACGCCACCGCATGGAGAAGGCGGCGGCCGACGGACAGCGCGGCGCCAAGGCCGCGCTCTCCGGCATGCGGGAGCTGTCCCTGATGCTCGCGGGCGCCCAGCTCGGCATCACCGTCTGCACCCTGGGCCTCGGCTCGCTGTCCAAGCCCGCGATCTCGCACGAACTCGACCCGCTGCTGCACGAGCTGGGCCTGCCCAGCGGCGTCAGCTACGGCGTCTCCTTCGCCCTCGCGATGATCGTCGTGGTGTTCCTGCACATGGTCGTCGGCGAGATGGCCCCCAAGTCCTGGGCCATCGCCCACCCGGAGCGCTCGGCGATGCTGCTCGCCCCGCCCTTCCGCGCGGTGGTGAAGGTCGTGCGCCCGCTGATCCTGCTCCTGAACAAGGTCAGCAACGCGCTGGTACGGCTGTGCAGGGTCACCCCGCGCGACGAGCTGGCCTCAGTGCACAACCGCGAGCAACTGACCCATCTCGTCGAGGAGTCCGAGCGGCTCGGCCTGATCAGCGAGGCCGACTCGGAGCTGATCACCAACTCCCTCACCGAGCCGTACACCCCGGTCGGCGACCTCCAGACGCCCGCCGAGACGATCACCTCCGTGCGGGCGCAGGCGGGCATCGACGACGTCCTCGCCACGGCCGCCGCGCACGACCGCAGCCGCCTGCTCGTGTTCGACGGCACGGTGGTCGCGGGCTCCGTGCACGCGCGCGACGCGCTGATCGCCCGTGCCCGGGGCCGGACGGCCACCGCGCGCGACCTGGCCCGCCCGGTGCCGGAGCTGGCCGCGCGGGACACGGTCGGCCACGCCATCGAGCAGCTGCGCGAACGCCGGGCCTCGCTCGCCGTCGTCCGCGACGGGGACGGCCGGCTCACCGGCATGGTCACGCTCGACGACCTGCTGGCCCGCCTGACGCACGCGCAGGCGGCCTGACCGGGCCGCGCGGGAGCCGGGGCCGGACCTAGCGCGCGTGCGCCTGCCAGGTCCGGCTGATCTCCCGCATCAGCGGCGGGTACACGAGCAGATGGCGGAAGGGGCCGATCGCGGCCATGTACGCCTTGCCGAAGAGGCCGTTCGGCTTCACCAGGACGGCCATCTGCCCGCGGTATCCCCCCTTGCCGTCGGGGACCCAGCTCATGTGCATCACGCCGTGCACGGTGCGGTTGGCCATCTCCGAGGCCCACTCGTCGTCCGTGCGGTAGACCGACGTGAACGGCAGCGTGGGGAACTCCGGGCCCCGCGGGCCCTCGCGCAGATCGGCGGGGAGCCGGTCGCGCAGCGTGGGGACACGGCGGCCGACGCCCGCGTCGGGATCGTCCCAGCCGAGCAGCCTCCCCAGCTTCCAGCGGATCGAGAAGAGGGTGCGGGCGATCCAGGACGGGGAGCGGGAGGTGTCGCCGCCGGCCGTGTCCTCGATCAGGAGCGGGAAGTCGTCGGGCCCGCCCGGTGTCGGCAGCGCCCACACGTCGTAGAGGCGGAAGTCCGGGGTGATCTCGTGTATCCGCCAGGGCCGCGAGGTGTGCGCGGTGTTCGGGAGCCTCATGCGTGGACCTCCGTCAGTCGTGTGCGGGACCAGAGGGACTACTTGTGGCGGGAGAAGAGGGGGAGGCGGGGGAGGGGGCGTCCGCGGGCCCGGGGTACGCGGAGGGGGCGAGGCCGAGGACGCCCGTGACGGCGCGGACGGTGAGCCACTCGTCGTGCGGCTCCTGTCCCGCCAGGGCGGTCACGGTGCCGTCGAGCGCGCCGACGAACGCGAGCGCGAGGGTGCGGACCGGCGGCCCCTGCGGGATCGTGCCCGCCGCGCGGCCGGCGCCGATGAGCCGTTCGCAGCGCGTGACGAGAAGTTCGTACGCTCGCTCGATCTCATGCCCGACGGGGTGGTCCTGTCCGCTGAACTCCAGCCGCAGCGCGGTCGCCACGCGCGCGCCGTTGCGCCGGCAGTAGAGGGCGTGGCCGCGCGCCAGGGCGAGCAGGGCCGGGACCGCTTCGGGCTCGCGCTCGATGAGCGGCTCCACCTCGCGCGCCCAGGTCTCGCCGACCCACTGGATCACCGCGAGCGTCAGATCCTGCTTGTCCTTGAACTGGTGGTAGAGGGCCCCGCGGGTGTATCCGGCCTCGCGCGCGACCTGTTCGAGCGCCAGATTGCCGTAGCCGTACCGGGACAGGCCCCGGGTGGCCGAGGCCAGCAGGGCGTCGCGCGTGCGGGCGCGGCGCTCGGCCTGGGTGACGCGCTGGGCACCTACATTCATGTATGTATGTTACTGCGACGCTCCGGTGCCGTGCCAGTGAGGGGTACCGGGAGAACGGGCCGGGGGGCGCGAGGGGTGGACGACCGCCGCCGGAGGTCGGTCCGGCGGCGACCGTCCAGAGCGCGAGAGGCGACAACTCCCCTCTTCGGGCCTCGTCGCGCGGGGTGTCCTCTGCGGCCGGGCGGGGACGCGGGAATCCCCCTGCCGGAACGGGCAGAGAACAGGGGCCGAGGCTGCGACGTCGGCGTGCAGCCCCGGCGGGCCTGTGGTCGAGCGCGTGTCCGCGACTCAAGGGCTGGGAGTCGGCAAGTTGTAGTCGGCGCGCTGCACGTGGGGCGCGCGCCTGTGCCGTTGGAACCGAGGCTAGCCGTCTTCCGTTCTGATCGGTAGCACGGACGCCCAACCGGCGCCGCCATGGCGCTGGTTGGCCGTCCGCGCGTGCGGGTCGGGGCTGGTGGCCGCGTGCGGCGGCGGGCCGTGGCCGTGGCGGCGATTGGCCGTAAACGGTTCACATCATGGCCATGGCATGATCTCCGAGTGACCGTCGTACCGAGATCGCTCAGACGCGCCGGGGCCCTGACGGCGACCGCCCTGCTCCTGGCCGGATGCGGACTCTCCGAGGAGCTGGACCGCGAGGCGAATCCGGAGCGCACGCCGGCGCCCGTGGCCACGCGGCCGGACCCGACGCCGACGGACCCCGGGGCGGGCCTGCCGGGCGACGCCTCCCGCGGGCCCGGCGCGCCCTCGCCCACCGCCGGGGGCTGCCCGAGGTCGGGCGTCACGACGGCGCCGGGAATGGTCACCGCGGCCATGGGGCTGCGCGCGATGTCGGTGACCGTGACCAACTGCGGCAAGGACGTGCGCGTACTCAACGGCTACCCCGACATCCGCGTGCGCGGCGTGGACCGACAGCTGTTCGACGTGACGGTGCTCAAGGGGACGGAGCCGGTCACCACCATGGACGACCCGGGCCCGCGCCGCGTCGAGCTGGAGCCGGGCGAGTCCGCGTACACCTCGCTGGTGTGGCGGTACTCCGCCGTGGATGCGGCCACCAGGAGCGGCAGCGGTGTCTACGTGGAGATCGGCACCGCCAAGGGCGCGCCGCGCCGGACCATCGAGCCGGACGGCGGCCTCGACATCGGCGAGACGGGCATGCTCGGCACGACCGCCTGGCAGAAGAGCCCCTCGGACGACACCGGGCGGGACGGCGCCACCCGGCCCTGAGGCCCCAGCGCCGCCCTACCACCATGGCTCAGGGCCCCGCGCCGCCCCACCGTCGTGGCTCAGGGCTCCAACGCCGCCCCACCGCCGTGGCTTCAGGGCACCCGCGCCGTCCACTCGGCGGTCGAGAACTTGGTCCGCACGAGCTCCTGGGCGCGCGCCATCTCCTCGTCGGTGACCTTGCCCGGCGTCAGGCCGTAGCGCCCCCGGAACGAGTCGATCATGCGGTCGATGACCGCCTCGCGCGGCAGCCCCGTCTGGCGGCGCAGCGGGTCGACGCGCTTCTTGGCGCTCTTCGTGCCCTTGTCGGACAGCTTCTCCTTGCCGATGCGCAGCACCTCCAGCATCTTGTCCGCGTCGATGTCGTACGACATCGTCACGTGGTGCAGCACCGCGCCCGCCGCGCCCCCGGGCGCCACCGTGCGCTTCTGCGCGGCGCCCGCGATCTTCCCCGCCTCCGTCGCGATGTCGTTGAGCGGCTGGTACCACGCCTTGATCCCCATGTCGGCGAGCGCGCCGAGCACCCAGTCGTCGAGGTAGGCGTAGCTGTCCTGGAAGGAGAGGCCCTGGACGAGGGCGTCGGGCACGGACAACGAATACGTGATGGTGTTGCCGGGCTCCACGAACATCGCGCCACCGCCGGAGATCCGCCGCACGACGTCGATGCCGTGCCGGGCCGCGCCCTCCGGGTCGACCTCGTTGGCCAGCGACTGGAAGCTGCCGATGATCACGGAGGGCGACGCCCACTCCCACACGCGCAGCGTCGGCGGGCGCCGCCCCGCCGCCACCTCCTGGGTCAGCACCTCGTCGAGCGCCATGTGCAGCGCGGGCGGCTGCGGTCCCTCGTGCACCAGCTGCCAGTCGTAGTCGGTCCAGTCCGTCGCGTGCGCGAGGGCGCGGCGCACGGCGACGCCGATCCCCTCCGACGTCAGGCCGTACATGACGGTGCCTTCGGGGAGCGCGGCGTCGATGCGGGCGGCAAGCCCCGCCGCGTCCGTGTCGGCGGGGGCGCCGTCGAGGGCGCCGTTGATCGCGTCGAGCGCCTCGTCCGGTTCGAGGAAGAAGTCACCGGCCACACGCGTGTGCCGCAGCTCGCCGCCCTCGACGTCCAGGTCCACCACGACGAGCTTGCCGCCGGGGACCTTGTACTCACCGTGCACCGTGCTTCCTCCATGCCCCAGGGGCGCAGCGCCCTCGGCTCGATGTTCCGAATCGTCCCCCAACGCTAGCCGAGCCCCGGAATGTCCGGTGGGGTGCGGGAGCGGCCACCCGGGAGTGCATCCCTGCGGGGCCGACCGGCCGAAGAAGGGTGAGAAGAGGCAGCCGAGCTGGCAGTGCGAACTGACAGTGAGTCCTGTCCGCGCCGGCACAGCTTTTGGAGTCCCACGATGAACGTCTCGGTCGTCCTGTTCACCTCCGACCTGCGGGTGCACGACCATCCGCCGCTGCGCGCCGCCGTCTCGGGCTCCGACGCCGTGGTCCCGCTGTTCGTGCGTGACCGGGCCATCGAGGGCACGGGCACGGTGGGGCCGAACCGGCAGGCGTTCCTCGCCGACTGCCTGACCGACCTCGACCGGCAGCTGCGCGACCGCGGCGGCCGTCTGGTGCTGCGCACCGGCGACCTCGTCGAGCAGGTGCGGGCCGTCGTGGCGGCGACGGACGCCGACGAGGTCCACATGGCGGCCGGCGTCAGCCGGTACGCGCACGACCGCGAGCGCCGGCTGCGCGAGGCCCTGGAGTGGGACGGGCGGCGGCTGTACGTCCACGAGGCCGTGGTCACCGTGGTGCCGCCCGGCGCCGTGACCCCGGCCAACTCCGACCACTTCGCCGTCTTCACGCCGTACTACCGCCGCTGGTCCGACCAGGGCGTGCGGGCGGTGCTCGACGCGCCGCGCACCGTGCGCGTACCGGACCACGTGCGCTCGGACCCGCTGCCCGCGCGCGACGACGTCGAGGACGTCTCACCCGGGCTCGCGCGCGGCGGCGAGAGCGCCGGCCGCAAGCAGTGGAAGGCGTGGCTGCGCGACGGCATCGACGGCTACAGCGACCACCACGACGACCTGGCGGGCGACCTCACCTCGAAGCTCTCGCCGCATCTGCACTTCGGCACGCTGTCGGCCACCGAACTCGTCCACGGCGCCCGCGCCCGCGGCTCCGAGGGAGCGGGGGACTTCATCCGGCAGCTGTGCTGGCGCGACTTCCACCACCAGGTGCTCGCGGCCCGGCCGAAGGCGGCCGAGGCCGACTACCGCACGCGCGGCGACCGGTGGCGCTCGGAGAAGTCGGCGGCCGACGAGATCCGCGCGTGGCAGGAGGGACGCACCGGCTATCCGGTCGTCGACGCCGCGATGCGCCAGCTGCTGCACGAGGGCTGGATGCACAACCGCGGCCGGCTGCTGACCGCCAGCTTCCTGGCCAAGACGCTCTACGTCGACTGGCGGGTGGGCGCCCGCCATTTCCAGCGGCTCCTGGTCGACGGGGACGTCGCCAACAACCAGCTCAACTGGCAGTGGATGGCGGGCACCGGCACGGACAGCCGGCCCAACCGCGTGCTCAACCCCGTCCTCCAGGCCAAGCGCTACGACCCGGACGGCACCTACGTACGCCGGTGGGTACCCGAACTGGACGGCCTCAAGGGCGCCGCGGTGCACGAGCCGTGGAAGCTGGAGGGCCTGGAGCGGGCCCGTTACGACTACCCGGACCCGCTCGTCGAACTGGCCGACGGACTCAGCCGGTTCAAGCAGGCGCGGGGCATCGACTGAGGGACACGTCCGGCGGGACACCTCCGCCGGGACACGTCCGCATCGACGGAAGGGGCACCTCTACAGGGACACCTCTACAGGGACACCTCTATGGCGACCGCGGCGGCACTTTCATGACGCGGCGCGGTCAGCCGTTCCGGGACGGCGGGGGCGGCGGCCCTCGGCCGGGTCCAGGCCGTCGCGCAGGGCCCGCAGCCCGCGCCGCGTATGGCTCTTGACCGTGCCCAGCGGCAGGCCGGTCCGCTCCGAGATCTGCGCCTGCGTCAGGTCCGCGTAGAACGCCAGCCGCAGCACCAGCTGCTGCGAGGACGGCAGGTCCGCCAGGTGGCGCTGGACGACGAGCCGGTCCAGGGCCTGCTCGGTGACCGGTCCGACCGTGGGAGCCGTCTCCTGACGGGCGCCCACGGCGGCCACGATCAGGGCCCGTTTGCTCCGCGCGGCGAGCGCGTCGGCGATCTTGTGGCGGGTGATGCCCATCAGCCAGCCGCTCAGACCGCCCGCGCCGGGCCGGTAGCCCTGTCTGCCGCGCCAGGCGGCGAGGAACACCAGCTGCGTCACGTCCTCGGCGTCCGGGCCGTCGCCCAGGGCACGCCCCGCCACCCCGAGCACGAGCCGTCCCCAGCGCCGGTAGACCGCCGCGAGGCAGCGTTCGTCCCCCGCGGCGAAGCCGGCCGCGAGCTGCGCCTCCCCGAGCAGGTCCTCGGGACATTCGCGCTGCCGAAAGCCCGCGCGAGCACCGGAGTTGACCACTGCCATACCCTCACCCCTCGTACTGTGGCCGTTGTCCGCTCAGATTGGTGACAGTCAGTGAGAGGCGGCAACTCGCAGCGTTTGTGCGTCGTATGGTCGCCGGATGAGTGCTTCCCGGATCCCCGGACCCTCCTGGCAGAGCGATGCCGATGCCGCGCTGACCACCGGATCCGTCGCCCGCAGACTCGGCGTCGCGCCGACCACGCTGCGCTCGTGGGAACGGCGTTACGGCATCGGACCCGTCCACCGCGAGGAGGGTCGGCACCGGCGCTGGACCGCCGTGGACGTGGGACGGGTGGAGGAGATGTGCCGCCTGACCGCGCTCGGCGTGCCGCCCGCCGAAGCCGCGCGCGTCGCCCTGCAGCAGGCCGTGGCGGAGGCCTCGTCGCGGGAACGCCACGGCGGCGACCCCGGAACCCTTCCCCTCGGCAACGTCCGCCAGGAGTGCCGCGGCCTGGCGCGGGCGGCGGTCCGCCTCGACGGGCCCGCCGTCGAGGCGCAGTTGCGGGCGACGATCGGCGAGCACGGCTTCACCACGGGGTGGGAGGAGGTCATGGCACCGGCGCTGCACGCCATCGGACGCAAGTGGGCCTCGTCCGGGGAGCGTTACGTCGAGGTCGAGCACCTGCTCTCCTGGCACGTCTCCTCCGCCCTGCGCCACGCCCCCGGCACCTGCGCCGCCGCCCCGCCCGCCGCCTCCCCGTCGGCCGTTCCGCCCGTGCTGCTGACCTGCGCGCCCGGCGAACAGCACACGCTCCCGCTGGAGGCGCTCGGCGCGGTGCTGCGCGAACGGGGCCTGCCCACACGGATGTTCGGCGCCGCGCTGCCCGCGGAAGCGCTGTACGAGGCGGTGCGGCGCATCGGCCCCGCGGTGGTCGTCCTCTGGGCGCACTCGCGCGGCACCGCCGACCGCGCGCTGGTCCACCTCGTGGCCCGGGTGGAACGCGGCGTACGCGGCGCCCGCACGCACCCCGTCGTCCTGGTCGCGGGCCCCGGCTGGACGATGGCGGCGGACGGGTACGGGCCGGGGGTGGAGCGCCTGACCGGTCTGCGGACTGCGGCGGACCGGATCGAGTCGTTGCTGGTGGCTTGAGGGGACTCGTCCTGTGGCCGGTGGGCCGCCGACGGCGGGTGCGGGCGGTTGGCGTGGGCCGCGGGCGCAGGCGGCGGGCGCAGGCGGTGGGCGCGGGTGGCGGGTTCGGGCGGTGGGTTCGGGCGGTGGTCGAGGTGTCGGGCGACTGCTGAGGTGCCGGGCGACTGCTGACGTGCGTGGCCCGCGGAGCTAGCCTGCGGATCATGTTCACGACGCGTCCCACCCTGCAGGGCACCTTCGGCATGGTGTCGTCCACCCACTGGCTCGCCTCCCAGTCCGCGATGGCCGTACTGGAGGACGGGGGCAACGCCTTCGACGCCGCGGTCGCCGCGGGGTTCGTCCTGCACGTGGTCGAACCGCACCTCAACGGCCCCGCGGGCGAGGTCCCGATCATCCTCGCGCCCGCCGCAGGCGAGGTGCGCGTGCTCTGCGGCCAGGGCGGCGCGCCCGCCGGTGCCACCGTGGCCCACTACCGTTCCCTGGGCCTCGACCTGGTGCCCGGCACCGGACCGCTCGCCGCCGCCGTGCCCGGCGCGTTCGACGCGTGGATGCTGCTCCTGCGGGACCACGGCACGAAGTCCCTCGCCGACGTCCTCAAGTACGCCATCGGGTACGCGGAGGACGGGCACCCGCCCGTCGAGCGGGTCTGCGAGACGGTGGAGACGGTACGGGAGCTCTTCGAGCGGGAGTGGCCCTCGTCCGCCGAGGTCTACCTCCCCGGAGGACGGCCGCCGCGGCCCGGGGAACCGTTCCGCAATCCCGCGCTCGCGGCCACGTGGCGGCGGTTGCTGGCGGAGTCGGAGGCGCAGGCGGAGACGACGGCGGAAGCCGTGGCGGGGGGCGACGCCGTGCGCGTCGCGCAGATCGAGGCCGCGCGCGAGGTGTGGCGCGGCGGGTTCGTCGCCGAGGCGCTCGTGCGGCAGGCCGGGCGGCCCACCCTGGACACGAGCGGGACGCGGCACGTGGGGACGCTCCACGCGGACGACCTGCGCGGCTGGTCCGCCTCCTACGAGGACCCCGTCACGTACGACTGGAACGGCTGGACCCTGTGCAAGGCCGGGCCCTGGAGCCAGGGACCCGTCCTCCTCCAGCAACTCGCGCTGCTGCCGGAGGACCTCGCCGATCTGCCCGCGTACGGGTCCGCTGCGTACGTCCATCTCCTCGTCGAGGGCTGCAAGTTGGCGATGGCCGACCGGGAGGCCTGGTACGGGGACGCGGGGGCGGGGGCGGCCGAGGACGTGCCGGTGCGCGAGCTGCTCTCCGCCGAGTACAACGCGCTGCGGCGGGGGCTCATAGGGGAGAAGGCGTCGTACGAGCTGCGGCCCGGGGCGCCGGGCGGGCGCGGGCCCCGGCTCTCCGCGCATGCGACGGCGGTCGCTTCGGGGGAGCCGGGGTCGGCGGCGGGTGACGCGAACCGTGGTCTCGGCGCGGCGCTGGGGGCCGGGGAGCCGACCGTGGCCGGGGACGGCGGCACGCGGGGCGACACCTGCCACCTCGACGTCGTCGACCGCTGGGGCAACATGGTCTCCGCCACGCCCAGCGGCGGGTGGCTCCAGTCCAACCCCGTCGTGCCCGAGCTGGGCTTTCCGCTCGGTACGAGGCTTCAGATGGCGTGGGTGGAGGAGGGACTGCCGAACTCGCTGACGCCGGGGCGGCGGCCCCGGACGACGCTGACGCCGTCGCTGGCGCTCAAGGACGGGGTGCCCGTCATGGCCTTCGGCACCCCGGGCGGCGATCAGCAGGACCAGTGGCAGGTGCACTTCTTCCTGGGGGTGGTGCTGCGGGACGCGGTCCGGGGCGGCCTCGACCTCCAGGGGGCGATCGACGCGCCCAACTGGCACACGGACGCCTTTCCCGGGTCGTTCCATCCGCGCGAGATGCGGGCGGGGAGCGTGACGGTCGAATCGCGGACGGACCCCGCAGTGGTGGACGGGCTGCGGAGCCGGGGGCACGAGGTGACGGTGGGAGGCGCGTGGTCGGAGGGCCGCCTGTGCGCGGTGTCGCGGGATCCCTGGACGGGGGTCCTGTCCGCTGCGGCGAACGCACGGGGGATGCAGGGGTACGCGGTGGGCCGCTAGTCGCTGGCGGGGGCGCCTCGGACGGTGCGCCTTCTGTCCGTCTCGGGGGCGGGGCCGCGGGGGTATGTGCGTACTCGCCATCCCTGCGCCCCGCCCCAAGTCCAAAGACGCCATCGCCCGCTCAGTGCTCCGTTCGCACA
>NZ_JBFAWC010000025.1:0-104301 GCF_040680155.1 Streptomyces sp. NPDC052114
AGCAGGCCCAGGACAGCTACAACGCGTCCGGCGCCATCCCCTACTTCCTGCGGCCCGTCGACCAGATCACGGCGTTCTTCGACGGCCTGGAACTCCTGGAGCCCGGCGTGGTCTCGGTGCCCTTCTGGCGGCCGGAGCCAGGCGCGCCCGCCGCGCAGCCCATCGGCGAGCACGGCGGTCTCGCCCGCAAGGCGTGACGCCCTGACACGTGAGGCGGGTCCGACCCGACGGCCGGGCGGGTCAGACCGTGCCGAGGTCCGCCGAGTACCAGCGCTCGGGCCGCAGGTGGTAGGCGAGCTGCTCGCCGTGTTCCTTGAGCGAGAACTCCACGTACGAAGCGACCTTCTCGGCCGGGAGGTAGCGCGCCGCCATCTCCCGCACCTGCTCGGCGGTCGCGTCCTCCTGCCGGACCACCGCGCCCTCCACGGAGACGTAGCGAATGGTGGGCTCCAGGCGCTCCACCATCAGCGAGAAGCGCCCCGCGGCCGAGATCAGCTCGGCCTTCTTGGAGTCGCGGGCGGTCAGCACCCACAGCTCGCCGCCCGGCGTGTACTGGTACCAGATCGGCAGCGTCAGCGGCGCCCGTCCCTCCCCCGCGTCCACGGCGATCGCGCCGATGCGGGGCTCGGCCAGGAACAGTTGGCGCTCTTCGACACTCAGGGGCATGAGGATCTCCTTGTCCGGTGCTCGATGTCCGTTGTCCGATGTCGTCAGGGACGTTCTCACGTGTCGCTCGCCCCGACGTGATGGTCAACTCCCCTTTCCCCGGCGGCTATTCCGCGCACCGCACCACCTCGGCGGGTCACTTCACTCGATCGGGTGGCAACGGGGATCATCCGCACGATTCCTCGTGATCATTCGGGAGCCTGGACGGGAGTCGTGGTGCGTGCGTGCGCGCCCGGGGTCGAGGGCAGGGGGGGCAGGCATGGGGAACGCGGTCGCCTTGAGCTTCGGGGATCCGCTGATACGTGAAGCCTCCGGGCCCCGGCGCCACCGCTGAGGGTCGCCACCACGCCGCACGGGACGGTCCGTTCACCTCGCGCCGGAGCACGCGGCGCGCTGCCGCGTACACGGCCCCTGCACGGCCGCGTGCGCTGCCGCCGCGCCGGTCGTCGAGGGACGGATCCACGCTCCAACAGTTTCCTGACCCGCTCGACGGGAGAGACACATGGCCGCGTCCCCCTCCTCCTCTTCGCCTCCCTCCTCCTCAGGCTCCTCGTCGTCACCCGAGCCGTACCGCCTGCTGCGGGCGACCGATCTGCTGGATCTGCACGTCACCTTCCTGGGGCTGCGCCTCGAACGCCCCCTGACCGGTCCGCGCCGACTGGTCCGCGCGGACCCCGCCCGACCGGGCCTTCTCGTGGTCGCCTTCGGTCCGCAGCACATCGCCGAACAGGCCTTCTTCGAGGTGAGCCCCGGCCTCCCCGAGCCGGGGACGCCCGTCGCGGGGACGGCGCGGCCGTCCGGCAGCGAGCCGCACAAGCCACCACCGGTCGCCTCCCGCGTCGGCGGCCGCAGTCTGCTCGTCTTCGCCGTCGCCGCCGACGACGTCATCGAGTACAGCGAGTCCGGCATGCTCTCCGCCATGCGGACGCTCCCGCTGCACGTGGTGGACGCGGCCCGCGAACCGGACCCGGCACCGGTCCGGCTCCCCCGGACATCCGGCGCCGCGCCCCACGACGTCTTCCAGGCATTGCGCCTGGCCAGGACAGCGGCCGAACTGACCGCGCGCCACGGCCCTGCCGGCCCCACGGCCGCCGGCTTGCGGGCCGCTCCCGCTCCCCCGTCCGCCGCGCCCGCCGTGGGCCCCGCGCCCGGACCGGAGAACCCCCTGGCGGACGCCGCCAACCCCCGGACCGGCATCGAACTCCCTTACCGCCTGCTCCTCTCCCCGCCCCAGACGGCCGCCTGGTCCCACACCACCGACCTCCCGGACCCGGATCCCGACGACCGGGTCGAGCTCTGGCACACCCGGATGCGGGCGACGGGCACCGCCCGCGCCGTATGGACCCGCGACCCCGGCTTCGACCCGGCCGTCCCGCGCCCGCTGGACGCCGGCGGCAACGACTTCACGATGGCCCTGGACCGCAAGGACCGGTCCTCGGTGGTGCACCTGAGCTGCGATCAGCGGCTGCCGGACGGCTTCTCTCCCGCGCCGCTCGCCGTCGACCGGCTGATCCTGTCCGCGCTGGGCGGCTGGCTCGACTCGTCCGGCCGGTGGGACAGGCCGCCGGCCGGCTTCGACGTCACCCAGTGGCGCCATCGCGCCGCGCTCGGCCGCGACCACTACGTGCGCGTCATGTACCGAGGCAGGCTCTGGCCGTTCGGGCATCTGGCCGACCTGGTGAAGGTCACCGAGCGGAAGTTCGACCACGACCGCCCGGACCACGCCGCCTACCTCAACCAGCGGTTCTTCATCATGGTGCGCGAACCGGTGCGCGCCTATGGCGCGCCGGAGGACAACGACGACCAGCGGCGGCTGCGCAGGCTGTTCCCGTTCACCAGCGTCCGGCTGCTCACGCTGGTCACTCCGGACCTCCAGAAGCCGGTGCCCATTCCGGGACTGTCGTCGATCAGCGGCGACCCCGACGAGAAGCTCGCCTTCTTCCCGGTCTCCGCCGCCGAGGACCCCTTCCCGTTCCAGGTGAGCATGGTCGACCTCGACGGCCGCCTCGTGGAGTTCCGTACGCCGATGGCCTTCGTCGGCAAGCTGGTGCACGAGAACAAGGGCGATGTGCGGGCGATCGCCGAGCACTACCGCGGCCTGGTGTCCGGGCCCGCGCCCGAGCCGCCGGATCTCGGCGATCCGGGCGTCCGGCGCGTCGTCGCGGACGTGCGCGGGCAGTCCGTCGCCTACGCGCCGAGCCGCAGGCCCGACGACACGACGCTCTCCACGGGGCAGCTGATCTGGGGCGCCGTGACCAGCGAGTCCATCCTCGCCCTGGATCCCACCGACCACCCCCGCTTCCTGCCCACGGTGCGCTGGGCGCGGGCCGTGGTCCCCGCGCTCGCCCGGTTCGGCGGCGGCTTCGGCGGCGATCAGGCGCAGTCGGTGTTCTACCCGGAGCCGTACGTGCGGGACGCCTTCTCCGAGGCGAACAAGGGGGAGGTGTTCATCGAGCTGGCCGCGCCCGTCGACCTCAGCTTCCGTGACGGCGGCCAGGCCGCCGGGGCGCTGGCCCAGCCCAACTTCCCCGTCGCGGGCCTCTCCCGGCTCACCGGACCGGTCGCGGCGAGTCCGGCCCGCCCCCTCACGGCGGGCACCGGCACCGCTGCCGAGCCCTTCGACAAGTGGGCCAAGCTCGCCCAGGGCAGGTTCAACCCGCTCGACTACTTCGGCGAGCTGGCCGGAGCCAAGCTCTTCGGGATGTTCCCGCTCACCGAGATCCTGAGCGAGATCGGCCTCGACAAGCTCAAGGCGCCGCGTTTCCTCACCGCGACGGTCGACGCGGTCACCGGACTGCTGAACGATCTCCCCGCACTGCGCGACCTGCTCGTCTCGGTCCAGGAGCAGTTCCCCGAGACGGTGGACCTGGTCCTGCGCGCGACCGACGCCGCGGAATCCTTCGCGCAGACCCTGGTCGCCTATCTCACCGGCCAGTTGGAGGGCTCGCCGGACCCGACCACCATCGAGGAAGTGGAGAGCGCCTTCACCGCGTTCTCCGACGCGCTCGCCGCGCTGCGCCTCGGCCTGCCCGCCGCGGTGGACTCGGGCGTACGTCAGGTGCTCGGCCGGATCGCCGAGGCGACCGCCACCTGGGACAGCACGGTCGGGGAGGCGCTGGCGCTCAAGAAGGCCGTCGAAATGGCCGCTCTCGGCGCCAAGTTGCCCGACGTCGTGCACTCCCGGCTGCAATGGCAGCCCGACATCAGGCCCTGGACGCCGGGCGAGCCGACGCCAACGAGCCCCGAGCACGCCGTGTTCTGGCCGACGGGCAAGCTGACGCTGGTCACCGACCTGCGCGGCTCGCTGCGCCCGGACGTGCCCCAGGCCGCGGACGTCACCTGCACCCTCGGCAGATTCGACCTGCGCATGGTGCCCGGATTCGACGCGGTCGTGCTGCACTTCGAGCAGATCAGGTTCAGCATGCGCGCCGGGCAGAAGCCCGACGTCGAGGTGAAGTTCGGCGGCGTCGACTTCGTCGGCAACCTCGACTTCGTCCAGACCCTGCGCACCATCATCCCGCTCGACGGCTTCAGCGACCCACCGGCGATCACGGTCGACGGCTCCGGCATCCACGCGAACTACTCCATGCAGCTGCCGAACGCCGCAGTCGGCGTGTTCAGCCTGGAGAACCTCTCGCTCAACGCCGGGATCTCGGTGCCGTTCATCGGCGACACCCCGTTGCAGGCCGGATTCGCGTTCTGCCGTCGGGAGGCGCCCTTCCGGCTGACGGTGTCGATGCTGGGCGGAGGCGGCTACTTCGGGATCGTCCTGAATCCCCGGCAGATCGCCGTCCTGGACGCCGCCCTGGAATTCGGGGCCGCCGTGTCCATGAACTTCGGGGTGGCCAGCGGCAGCCTGTCGGTGATGGCCGGGATCTACTTCCGCCTCGACCTCTCCCGGAACAGCGTCACGCTCGTCGGGTATCTGCGGGCGCGCGGCGAGGTCGACGTCCTCGGCATCGTCTCCGCCTCCATCGAGCTGTACATGGAGCTGGGCTACAAGGACGGCTACGCGGTCGGCCGGGCCACCCTGACCATCAGCATCGAGATCGGCTTCTTCGAGACGTCGGTGACGATCAGCTGCGAGAAGAGGTTCGCCGGCAGCGGGGCCGATGCCGCCGCGTTCGCCGCGACCGACGACGTCCCCGCCATCAGCCCGCCGTCGTTCGCCGACCTCATGTCGCCGTACGACGATCCGGTGACCGGCGCCCGCGTCGACCCCGTCCTCGACTACTGCACGGCCTTCGCGGAGGTGGGCTGACCATGGACAGCATCCGATGGACCGTGCTCCCCGACGGTGTCGTCGACGCGGACACCGTACGCGTGTCCGTGCTCGTCGGCCCCACCCTCACCGGCATCAGCACGCTGGGCCGGTCGGAGTACTTCGCGCACTGGCCGGAGCGGCTCGCCGCGCTGCTGCCGTCGCTGTGGCTGGAGTTCGACAGCCCTCAGGGCACGGTCGTGAAAGAGCTCCGGCCGACGGGCCGCCACCCGTCCGCCGATCCCGTCCTGTGGCGGGCGTTGTTCACCGACGACACCTTCGTACGCCCGCCACAGCCGCCCACCGCCCTGACGGCAGAGGAGCGGCGCACGCTGCGGTCCTACCCGGGCAAGCTCGTGCACGACGAGGTCACCGGGCTGTACGAGGCGGTCGCGGTGTACACGACCCGGAGCAGGCTGCGTACGGAATGGGCGCGCGAGGAGCGGCTGTTGTGCGAGGAGCCGCCCACCGACCACCGCGGCTGGGAGCTGCCCGCGCTGTACCGGGTCACCGACATGATCTCCCGGCCGGTGCTCGATCTCGGCAAGGACCTCGCGGCCGGGTTCGAGATCCTGGAGAGCGCCCTGCACCCCGGCGCGGGCGTCTTCGCCGACGCGGCCGCCACGAGCAACACACCACGCAGCATGGACCGTACGAGCGCGGTGTACACGGGCGAGAACAGCCGGATGCTGCCGCTGGCCGAGGCCGCGCGGTTCTACGACCGCGGCAAGGAGCCCGCCCCGTTCGCCGAGGAGCCGTCGCACCGGATCGACTTCCACGAGGCGTGCGGGCTCCTCGGCGACCATCCGGAGCTGCAGCGCAGGTTCGGTCTCGTCCTCGACCTGAGCTTCGCCGTGCCCGCCGGGGTGGCCGACGGCGCGCGGGTCCGTGTGCTCTTCGACGACCGGCTGGCCGAGGCGGACCGGCTCAACGCCGTGGCCTGCCGTCCCTGGACGCGGATCCGGTTCACCCGGGGCACCGTGTTCGAGGCCGCCCCCGGGGAGGACGGGCTGCTCCAGGGCCGCATGCTCGACCTCTCCGACCCCGAGACCTGGCATCTGACCGAACTCGACGTGGACGGCGCGGCCCTCAAGCACATCGACTACGCCCGCACCGTCGGCACCCTGAGCGACGGCACCCTGCCCTCGGGCGTCGACTCGGTGGCCCAGCAGGTCTCGGGCACCGGCACCCCCGCGGCCCGCGGCGCCGGGATCACCCTGCTGCGCACCGACCGCGACGGGCATCTGGCCGGGCGGATCGGCGTCGACCTGGACCGCCGGGTGACGTCCGACGAGGTGGTGCTGACCGCCGCCGACCTGCTGCGCGGCTATCGCGTGGACATCGGTGTCGTCGACCCGGCCACCGGACGCGTCGGTCAGTGGCGGTCGCTGCTGCGCCGCCGGGGACGCCATGTCATCCGCCGGCCCGGGCAGCCGCCCGTCGAGATCCCGGTCCGCCCCGACGAGGGCCTCGTGCGCGCCAGCGCGGTCACCACCGACGCCGCCGACGACCGCCAGCTGTACGGGCATCAGGCGGTGCTCGGCTGGCACGGCTGGAGTCTCGCGGCGCCCCGCCCCGGCCGCGTCATCGGCCTGGACGACCGGCCGGAGGCCCCCGCCCCGCCGGTGTCACCGGACGTGCCCCTGGACACCAAGACCGCTGTGGAGCCCGGCTCGCTGCCGGCGCTGCGCTTCGGACTGACCTACCGGATGCGCGTCCGGCTCGTCGACCTGGCGGGCAACGGCCCGGACCACACCGCCGACACGCCGGACGCCGTCCACTCCGAAGCGATCACCTACGGGCGCTGGGAGCCGGTGCCGCAGCCGGTGGTGGTGCCGCTCCTGCCGTTCAACGAAGGCGAGTCCGCCGAGCGGCTCGTCATCCGCAGCACCGTCACCGACGAGGGACGGGACATCTCCGCCGACGAGTACGCGCTGTGGCGTTCCGACGTCCCCGACCACGAGGCCCACTCGGCGGTGGACGATCTCGACCGGCGGTACAAGCCCGTCGCGGAGCGGCACGTGGCACCGCCGAAGACCGCCCTGCAGATGGCCGAGGAGCACGGCGTGTTCGACGCCGTCTTCGGTCCGGGCGCGTCCGACCAGGCGCGCGAGGAGTACGTCGCGACGGCGTCCCGCGAGTCCGGCTCCTTCCTGGACACCAAGGTGCGCGACCCCGAGTGGCCCCACCGGGAGCACGATCTGCTGCGGCGGGGCGAGATCCACGTCGCCAAGCACGACGTGCACGACCCATTGCCGCTGACCCGGCTCCCGCTGCCCCGGCGCGGCGCGGGGCTGCGCCAGGGCGAGTTCGTCGTGCACAGCGCCGACCAGCTGCGCCTGCCCTACCTCCCGGACGTGCTGGCGGAGGGCGTCATGCTGCGCGGCCTGCCCGGCGACACCGAGAACCGCAGGATCCCCTTCCCCGGGCCGTGGCCGCAGGCCAAGCCGTTCAAGCTGCGCGTCAAGGAGGGCGACGGCGAGCCGCACTGGCACGACGGTCCCCTGGAGCGGGTCCTGGAGGTGTTCCTGACGAAGGGCGAGATCGCCACCGTCCGGCTGAGCTGCTACCTCGACGCGCGGAAGCTGCCCCTGCTGCGGCAGTGGGCCCTGCTGACGGCCTCGCCGTTCTGGGCGGGGCTCTCCGCCGACGACCGGGCCTTCGTGACGCGGGCCAGCGCCGACGGCGAGAACTGGATGCTCACGCCGTGGGTGGAGCTGACCCTGGTGCACGCGGTGGAGAAGCCCGTGCGCCCGCCGGAGCTCGCCGAGCTGGCCTGCGCGCGTACGGCCGAGCAGACCTCGGCGCGCCTCACCGGCCTGCTGACCAGCCACGCGGAGAGCAGCGGGCACGTCGAGCTGGACGGCCACTGGCGGGAGTGGCTGGACGACGTCACGCGGCCCGCGCCCATCCGGATCTCTGGCCACACGCACCTGGAGGACGTCACGCTCGACTACACCGCGGACGAGGAACGGGTTGCCCGCACCCACGAGTTCGGCGACACCCGGCACCGCGACGTCCGCTACACGCCGACCGCCGTCACCCGCTTCCGCGAGTACTTCCACCCCACCCTCACCGAGGACCGGGCGGGCATCACCCGCGTCGGCCCGGCCGCCGCCGCCGTGCCGGTGCCCAGTTCACGCCGGCCCGAGCCCCCGTCGGTGGCCTACGCCGTGCCGACGTTCCGCCACCGGCGCACGGTCGACGAGGAGCGGAGGACGGTCACGCACCACCGCGGCTCCGCCGGTCTGCGCGTCCACCTGAACCGGCCGTGGTTCTCCTCCGGGGACGACGAGATGCTCGCGGTGATCCTGGCGCCGGACGGCGCGGACCTGCCGGACACCTTCGTCACGCGCTGGGGCGTCGACCCGGTCTGGTCCGACACCACGGTCCTGCCGGGCCCGTCGGCCGCGCACTTCCCGAACGCGGCGAAGCGCCTGACCGGACTGCGCCTCGCGGAGTCCCCCGACGCGGCTCCGGTGAGCGTCGACGCGGTGGCCTTCGCGCCGGAGTTCCACGAGGAGCGCGGGCTCTGGTTCGTCGACGTCGACGTGGACTTCGGCGACGCGTCGGCGCTCGGGACGACGTACTTCCCGTACGTGCGCCTCGCGTTGGCCCGCTACCAGCCCTACTCGGTCGATCCGTTGCACCTCTCGACAGTGGAGCGCGCGGAGTTCGCCCAGCTCGTCCCGCCGCGTTCGGTCACCGGCCGCCGCGAGGGCGGCCTCCTCACCGTCCGGCTCGCCGGTCCCGCGCCGTTCAACGAACTCGGTGGGCTCAGCGGCGCCGGAGCGACCGCGGCGGCCGCGAGTCGCCGGGTCGTCGTGACTCTGCAGAGCCGGGCCGAGCTGCGGGAGGACGAGATGGACTGGAAACAGCTGGGCGCGCCGGTCGAGTTGACGTGCGCGGCCGACGGCGGCGGCTTCGTCTGGACCGGTGGGATCGAGGCGCCCGACGGGCAGGTGCTCACCTCGTACCGCCTGCTGGTGCAGGAGTACGAGCTGTACCGCGCCGACCAGGACACGGCCACGGACACGGTCACGGCGGGAGGTGCGGCGGTGTCGGCGGCCCGGCGTCTCGTGCACGCCGACTGCTTCGCGCTGCGCGTCGGGCTGCTCGGCCGCGTCGACTTCGAACTCTGATGCCGTCCGGGCCGTTTCCCCGCGTCCGGGGCGACATCTCAGGACCCGCGCGAAGTGCTCCGAAAGCCGTTACATAAGATCACTTCGGCCGGTACGGGGGGTTTCGCCTGCCTGTGCTGTGCCGTTTGCACATGAGCAGTTGACACTGGAGAGCACATGAAGCGCGTCATACGCGGCCTGGGAGCCGCTGCCGCCACCACCGTCGTCGCCGGAGGCCTGATCTTCGCCCTGCCGGGCACCGCGGCCGCCAACGACTACGGCTACAGCTGCAAGAACTGGAAGACCGGCAGCTCCTCCTGGTCCGCCGACTGCCATGTCACGCGCGGCAAGGCCCGCACGGTCACCGTGTGCGCCAACAAGACGCACTACGGCGACTGGGTCGGCAAGGGCTACTGGAAGTTCGAGGGCAAGTGCGGCGTGTACGCGCTCCGCGCCACCGACATCCAGTGGAAGAAGTAGCTCTTCCCGCTCGCTTCTCACCCCCCGGCGCCGCTCTTTCGAGCCGCGCCGGGGGGTGAGTGCGTGCGGGGTGGGATCACACGGCGGCCGGGGCGGGCCCGACCAGTTCGCTCAGGACGTCCTCCATGGTGACGAAGCCCAGTACGGCGCCCGACGCGCCGGTGACCGCGGCCAGATGGCTGTCCTCGGCCCGCAGTGCGGTGAGGGTGTCGTCCAGCGGGGTGTCGATCCTGACCCGGGTGACGGGGTGCGGCGCACCGGCGGGGAAGGGCCGGTCGCGGTCGGCGACGCCGAGGGTGTCCTTGATGTGGAGGTAGCCGAGCAGCGTGCCCCGGGGGCCGGTGACCGGGAAGCGGGAGTATCCGGCCTCGGCGGCCACCCGCTCCAACTCGGCCGGGGTGACGGTGTGTTCGACCGTGCGCATCCGGGCCGCGGGGACGATGATCTCGCCGACCGGCCGGGTGCCGAGCTCCAGGGCGTCGCGCAGGCGCTCCCCGTCGGCGGCCGAGAGCAGCCCGGCCTGGCTGGAGTCGAGGACCATGCGGGCGAGCTGGTCGTCGGTGAAGACCGACTCGACCTCGTCCTTGGGCTCCACCCGCAGCAGTTTCAGGAGGGTGTTGGCGAAGGCGTTGATGCCGAAGACCAGCGGCCTCAGGGCGCGAGTGAGGGCGACGAGCCACGGGCCGAGGAGCAGCGCCGTCTGCGTCGGTGCGGCCAGCGCGATGTTCTTGGGGATCATCTCGCCGATCAGCATGTGCAGATACGTCGCCACGGTCAGCGCGATGACGAAGGCGATGGGGTGGACCAGCGCGTCCGGCACGCGAGCGGCCTCGAAGGCGGGCTCCAGGAGGTGGGCGATGGCCGGTTCGGCGACCGCGCCGAGCACGAGCGAGGACGCGGTGATGCCGAGCTGGGCGGTCGCCATCATCGCGGAGATGTGCTCGATGCCCCACAGGGTGACGCGGGCGCGCCGGTCGCCCTCGGCGGCGCGGGGCTCGATCTGGCTGCGGCGCACGGAGATCAGCGCGAACTCGGCGCCGACGAAGAAGGCGTTGGTCAGCAGGGTCAGGGCCCCGATGACGAGTTGCACGGTGGTCATCGGACCGCCTCCCGGCGCTGGTCGTCGTGCGGGTGCCTGCTGTCGTCCGCGTGCTGCGCCGGGAGCAGGGCGGGGGGCGCGGTGAGGAGCACCCGGTCGGCGCGGTGGTGTGCGACGTCGAGGACGTCCAGGCGCCAGCCGCCGTCGAGTTCGAGGCGGTCGCCCTCGGCGGGGATGCGGGAGAGCAGGGTCGCGACCAGTCCGGCCACGGTTTCGTAGGGGCCTTCGGGGGCCCGCAGGCCGATGCCGGTGAGCCGGTCGACGCGGACGCTGCCGTCGGCGCGCCACGCCGCGCGGCCGCCGTCGGCCGCCTCGGCGGGCAGCAGGTCGGGCACTTCCATCGGGTCGTGCTCGTCGCGGACCTCGCCGACGACCTCCTCCACGATGTCCTCGACGGTGGCGACGCCCGCGGTGCCGCCGTACTCGTCGATGATCACCGCCATGGTGCGGGTGGCCCGCAGCCTCTCCAACAGGCGGTCCGCGGGCAGGCTGTCGGGGACGAGGAGGGGGTCGGTGGCCAGGTCGGTGACCGGCGTGACGGTCCGCTTCGCGGGCTCCAGGGCGAGGACGTCACGGATGTGGACGGTGCCGATGACGTCGTCGAGGCTGTCGCGGTAGACGGGGAAGCGGGACAGGCCCGTGGCGTAGGTGAGGTTCGCGGCGTCGGCGGCCGTGGCGTGCGCCTCCAGGGCGCGTACGTCGACGCGCGGGGTCATCACGCTCTGGGCGGTCAGCTCGCCCAGGTGCAGGGTGCGGACGAAGAGTTCGGCGGAGTCGGCCTCGATGGCGCCCTCGGCGGCCGACCGCTGGGCGAGGGCGACCAGTTCCTCGGGGCTGCGTGCGGAGGCCAGTTCCTCCGCGGGTTCCAGGCCGAAGCGGCGTACGACGCGGTTGGCGGTGTTGTTGAGGTGCCGGATGAAGGGCGCGAAGGAGGCGGTGAAGCCTCGCTGCGGCGCGGCGACCACCTTGGCGACGGCCAGCGGCCGGGAGATCGCCCAGTTCTTCGGGACCAACTCTCCGATGACCATCAGGACGACGGTGGAGGCGACGACGCCGAGGACACTCGCCACGGACGACGCGGCCCCGCCGAGCCCGGCCGCCGTCAGCGGTCCGCGCAGCAGCGTGGCGAGCGACGGTTCGGCGAGCATGCCGATGACCAGGGAGGTGACGGTGATGCCGAGTTGGGCGCCGGACAGCTGGAAGGTCAGTCGCCGTACGGCCTTCAGGGCGCCGCCCGCGCCCCGCTCCCCCGCGTCGGCGGCGCGCTCCAGCTCACCGCGTTCGACCGTCGTCAGGGAGAACTCGGCCGCGACGAACACGGCACAGGCGAGCGTGAGGAGCAGGGCGAGGAACAGCAGCAGGAGCTCGGTCACCGCGCCACCCCCGTTCCCTCACGCACGGCTTCCGGGCAGGGAATGGCACGGCTGGTACTGGGAGGCTCGCCCATCGCGGGTCTTGGGCCCCTTCTTCTTCGGGAGGGCCTCGGGGCCCTCGTCGGCGGGAAGGCGGGTGTGCCCTCCTCACCCACATCGTAAAAGAATGACAAAGCCGCCTGCTCAAGTCCCCCGCAGGAGCGGCTGAGCAGGTCCCCGAGCGGGCGCCTCGCGGACGTCGTCCGCACACGGCGAAGGACCGGACCGACGCCGTTGCGGGGCGTCGGTCCGGTCCTCGGGATGGTGCGTGGCCGGGCGGCCGGGTCAGTCCGTGCCGAACTCCATCGCGGCGCGGTCCAGCATCTCGTCGTCGCCGGCGGCCTCGCCGCGGGAGGCGATCGCCTCGGCGCCGCCCTCCGGCATGGCGCCGATCAGCCCGGTCGCGGCGGCCTGGGCGGCGCCGATGGCGGGGCCCGCGGCACCGATCAGGCCGATGCCGGCGTACTGCTCCAGCTTGGCGCGGGAGTCGGCGATGTCGAGGTTGCGCATGGTGAGCTGGCCGATCCGGTCCACCGGGCCGAAGGCCGAGTCCTCGGTGCGCTCCATGGACAGCTTGTCCGGGTGGTAGCTGAACGCGGGGCCGGTCGTGTCGAGGATCGAGTAGTCCTCGCCGCGCCGCAGCCGCAGGGTGACCTCGCCGGTGACGGCGGCGCCGACCCAGCGCTGGAGCGACTCACGGACCATCAGCGCCTGCGGGTCCAGCCAGCGCCCCTCGTACATGAGACGGCCGAGCCGCCGGCCCTCGTTGTGGTACTGCGCGAGGGTGTCCTCGTTGTGGATCGCGTTGACGAGCCGCTCGTAGGCGGCGTGCAGCAGGGCCATGCCCGGGGCCTCGTAGATGCCCCGGCTCTTGGCCTCGATGATCCGGTTCTCGATCTGGTCGGACATGCCCATGCCGTGGCGGCCGCCGATGGCGTTGGCCTCCATCACCAGGTCGACGGCGGAGGCGAACTCCTTGCCGTTGATCGTGACCGGGCGGCCCTGGTCGAAGCCGATCGTCACGTCCTCGGCGGCGATCTCGACCGACGGGTCCCAGAACTTCACACCCATGATCGGCTCGACGGTCTCGACACCCGTGTCCAGGTGCTCCAGCGTCTTGGCCTCGTGGGTGGCGCCCCAGATGTTGGCGTCGGTGGAGTACGCCTTCTCCGTGCTGTCCCGGTAGGGCAGGTCGTGGGCGAGGAGCCACTCCGACATTTCCTTGCGCCCGCCGAGCTCGGTCACGAAGTCCGCGTCCAGCCAGGGCTTGTAGATCCGCAGGTTCGGGTTGGCGAGCAGGCCGTACCGGTAGAACCGCTCGATGTCGTTGCCCTTGAAGGTCGACCCGTCGCCCCAGATCTGTACGTCGTCCTCGAGCATCGCCCGGACCAGCAGGGTGCCGGTGACCGCGCGGCCGAGCGGCGTCGTGTTGAAGTACGCGCGGCCCCCCGAGCGGATGTGGAACGCACCGCAGGTCAGCGCGGCAAGGCCCTCTTCGACCAGCGCGGCGCGGCAGTCGACCAGGCGCGCGATCTCGGCGCCGTACGCCTTGGCGCGGCCCGGCACCGACTCGATGTCGGGCTCGTCGTACTGGCCGATATCAGCGGTGTAGGTGCACGGGACGGCGCCCTTGTCGCGCATCCACGCGACCGCGACGGAGGTGTCGAGACCGCCCGAGAAGGCGATGCCGACGCGCTCGCCGGCGGGGAGGGAGGTGAGGACCTTAGACATAGGAAGAGTATGCATCATCTCGCATGGTCATGCAAAGACGGTTTGGTGCTGCCTTTCCCCTCACCTCTGACACCGGGCTCCGGTCCCTGGTCCCCGGACTGGCCCGTGCGCTACTCCAGCCACGCTCCGTCGCGCATGACGACCCGGCCGCGCAGCTCCCTCTCGCCGCGCCAGGCCCGCACGGTCGTCGGCACCACCCGCACGTACACATAGGAGCCCTCCTCCTTGCGCGGGTCCCAGCCGAACTTGGCGGTGAACGCGTCCGCGGGCGCCGTCGGCACGCGCCCGGCCGGGAAGCACTCCGCCTCCCCTTGCAGGAGCACCACGTCGAAGGTGTCGGGCAGCGACAGACGTACGCGCGGTTCCTCACGCACGTTGCGCACGGTCGCGGAGGACGCGGTGGTGCACATCCACAGGGCACCTTCGTGCCACGAGAACCACAGGGGCACCTGGTGCGGGCCGTGGTCGGGATGCGCCGTCGACACCCAGACGTCCCGCTCACCGGCGAGCCGCTCCAGGGTGTCGCGCCTGCGTTCCCGCACGTCACGGCGGGTGATCTCCGAGTTCTGCATGGGCACCGACCCTAGGCCGCGCGGCGCGTCCGCACATGGGGCGCCGGACCTACGCCCAGCGACCGACGACGGCCGCCAGGACAGGCAGCCGACCGGTCAGGCGGCCCCGTCATAGGGGGTGACGCGGCGGTACGCGGCGCGCGCGTACCGCACGCGGGCGACCGCGGTGCCGATGAGCGCCGCTGCCAGCAGGCACGCCACCCAGCCCGGGTCCCGGTGCCCGGCCCAGGAGAGCTCTCCCGTGGGATGGGCGGCGAAGACGTTCAGCAGGGCCCAGCACAGCAGGGCCGTGCCCGGTGCCGCGGCGAAGCGGCCGAGCGTGCCGAGGAGGGCGGCCAGCACCGACAGGACGGCGAGGGCGAGGCCGGTGCGGTCGAGCGCGCCGAGCAGATCGAGCACGCCCACCAGCACCAGGGAGCCCCAGCCCGCCGCCGTCCACACGAACGGCGTGGCCATGGGTTCGGGAACGGCCCTTGCGCCCTTGGCGATGTACCGCCACTCCACCACCGTCGGTTTCCTCCCCATCGCCGGGGGCCGGGCACGCGCCCGGCCCCCGGCCTCTCCCCGGCCGAGTCCTCGTGCGACGGAACAGGCGCTCCCCTGCGGGAACTCCGTGCGGTCCGTCGGCCGATTCTCCCACCCCGGCCGGGGGATGCCGAGGTCGGTCCCGGCAGCGGGGAGGTCAGTACAGCTTGTTCACGGCCGTGGTGGTCGTCTTCTTGAAGTCGGCGACCTGGGCGTCGGCGAAGCCGCCCATCTGCCCCCACTGCACGAGCGTCACCGTGGTGCCGTCACGGCCCACCGAGAACATGTTGATGTCGGAGGCGCCCCACTCGGTCACGGTGTGCACCCCGTACACGTGCGCCCCCTCCTCGACGGCGAGCTCGCCGTAGTACTTCTGCTTCGCGGTGGTGCCCGGGTCCAGCTTCATCACCGTCTCCGCGCAGCCGTCCAGCTTCTTGCGCAGCAGCGCCGCGAAGTCCTTGGCCCGCTGCTCGCTGCGCTCGACCACGGTCACCTGCAGGGCGCCGGTGTCGTAGTCGGTGCGGTAGGCGCGGTGCACGGAGGTCGACGGCAGCGCCTCGCCGACGCACATCGGCAGCGGGTCGGGCTGCCCGGCCGTGACCGGTCCCGCGGTCCAGGCCGACGCCGAGTGCGGCGGCAGCTCGGACGGCGCCAGGAACTTCGGCGAGCCGGCCGCTCCGGCGGGCACCGCGGTGCCCACGACGACCGCCGAAGCCACCGCGGCACCCACGGCGAGCAGTCCCTTGTTCACACGCATGGTCATCTCCACTTTTCCCCCATGTCACTTGATAGGCCTGTCAGTTGGGGCGAAAACCATCGCCCCTGTACACCTCGCCTCATACGACCCGTGACCACCGGCGCCCGTTGCCCTCGCCTCTGTCACAGCTCCGTCTCCCATGTCACCGAACGGCAACAGGGGTACGGGCGGTGCGCCGCCACCCTTCCCGGTGACCCCCGTCAAGCCGGGTGACGAGGCCTGTGACCATCGCACGATTCACTCGTTTGAAGGAGGTCAGGATGGAACGTCGTCAGCCTTCGGAAGGCTCCTTGATCGATGAGCACATCGCAACGACGCCGGACAAAAGCGCCAGAAAGCATCGCCCTCGACCAGGCGGAGGCGGTCATCGTCGACCGCTACACCCGGCTCGTACGCCTCGCCTACCTCACACTCCCCGGCACGCTGAGCCGCCACCGGCGCGTTCTCGTCGCCCACGCCCTGGTACAGCGCGCCCTGCCCGGTTTCCGGGCACGGCGGACGCTGCCGAAGATCCCGGCACCCCGGGCGGGCGAGGCGGGCCGCGCGGAGGCCGCCTGGCTCACGGCGCGCGTACTGGGCGCGGCACTGGCCCACGACCGTCGGCCGCGCGGCTGGCCGAAGCGGCTGCCGGCGCCGCGTGAACTGCACCCCACGCTCCCCACCGTCTGGGGGCTGCGCCTCTTCCCCCGCGCCGGGGGCACCGAGGAGATAGAGCTGGCGCAGCTCCTCTCGCGGCTCACCGCACCGGCCCGCGCGGCATTCGTGCTGTGCGCCCTGGACGGGCTGCCGCGCGCCGAGGTGGTGGAGCTGCTCGCCGCCGCGGGCGTGCCGGACCCCCGGCAGGCCATGCGGACCGCCGACAAGGTGCGCCAGGACGTGGGCGAAGCGGCCTCGGCACTCCTGGAGTCGCAGGAGTTCGACGCCTGTTCCGTGCAGACGCGGCCCACCGATCTGGTGCGCCGCAGGCGCCGGGTCCGGCTCGCCTGGTGCGCGGTCGGGGTCGCCGCTCTCGGCGGCACGGCGCTCACGGCGGTCGACCAGACCGTGAACCACGACTCCGAGCGGACGCGGCCCACGGGCAGCTACTCGGCGCTCAGTGTCGACGCGCTGCTGCGCACCAAGCCCGCCGTGTGGGCCGACACCTCGCGGGTCGACTTCACGGCGTGGCCCGCGCGCGGCGCCCGCACCGGCGACCGCGCCCTGCTCAGGCGCGCGCTGTCCGCCTGGACCGATCCGCCGCGCGGCACACGCGTCACCGCGACGCGGGCCACCTCCACCCAACCGCCGCCCGACACCACGCAGTTGCTGTACGCCGGTGTCGTGGGCGGCGAGACGGTCGTGCTGTTCCACGACGGCCGCCGCGTGATCCGCTACGGCGAGCCCGCGTCCCCCTCGGAGCCCGCCACGCTGTCCTTCGCGCGCGCCGACGACTCCGACGTGACGACGGCGGCGGCGCTCGCGGTGGGGCACGAGGGCGGCAAGGTCCGCTACCTCACCGCCCCGTGGATCGCGGAGGCCCAGACGCGCGACCTGCTCCGGCCCAACGCTCCGGGCCGCCCGCTCGACGTGTCCGACGAGGGACTCACCAAGCCGGTCGACGCGCCGTCGGCCGGTGGCTCGTGCGACAGCATGCCCGTGCTGCAACTGCGCTCGTCCGACAAGATCGTGGAGAAGCACGCCTTCCTCGTGGCCGACCTCGGCGGTCTCACCCCCGTGCACCTCAGCTACACGCCGCTGCCCGACACCGGGGCCCCGTCCCGCCAGCCGCGCGAGGCCACCAGCAGCACGGCCCTGCAGGCCTGGGCCCGCGGCGCGTGCCGGCTGCCCGAGCTGCGCGGGAGCGGCGTGCGGTCCGTCAATCAGTGGGACTTCGCCGACCAGGACCTGCCCGAGAGCGGCGGTCGGGCCGTGTGGTCCTGCACGCGCGCCTCGACGTGGCGCGGCGACGGTGACGTGATGGTCCAGTTCCGTACGTCCGCCGAGGCCCCGACATCACCGGCGAAGGTGGTGGGGCGGGCCAAGGCGACCGCTTCCTGCAGCCGGTTCGGCCAGCACGTGGTGGCCGGCACCGGCTGGACGGCGGGTTCCGGGCACCGCTACCTCCTCGCGGCGGGCAGCCGTGACGTCACCGGCATCACGGTCACCGGGGACGTCACGGCCGACAAGCGCGGCCGCACCCTGGCCGTACGGGCGCCCAAGGACGCCGAGGTGACGGTGCGGGCGCGGCTCGCGGAGGGCGGTTCGCTGTCCGAGGTGGGGTCGTCGGGCGCGGCGCGTCGCTGACCCCGAGCCGCGGGGCCCCGAGGGGCCCGTCGTCTCCCCGGGGTCAGTCGCCCACTCTGCTCGCCTCGATGACGCACATCGGGCCCGCCGTCTCCACGACGCGGTCGAGGTGGAAGCCCGATCCCGACAGCAGGGTGCGCCAGTCCTCGCGGCTGCGTTCCCTGCCGTCGAGCATGCCCATCATGGTGAGGTCCAGGAGCGTCGCGACCTCGGGGGCCACGCCCTCGCCGAGCACCGTCTCGACGAGGAAGAGCCGGGCCCCGGCGGGCGCGGCCTCGTGGACGCGGTCGAGGAGCGTGCCGCACTGCTCGTCGTTCCAGTCGTGGAGGATGAAGCAGGCCAGATAGGCGTCGGCGTCACCGGGCACGCCCTCGAAGAAGTCGCCGCCCCGGGTGCCGACGCGGTCGGCGACGCCGGCCTTGCGGAGCACCGGGCCGGCGCCCTCGACGACGTGGGGCAGGTCGAAGACGGTGCCGCGCAGGTGCTCGTTGCGCCGGGCGAGCCCGGCCAGCGCGGTGCCGTCGGCGCCGCCGATGTCGACGAGGTGGCGTACCCCGCCCAGCTCCAGGCTGTCGAGGGCGTCCTGGCGCAGCGCGGCCATCATGTTGCCCATGGCGGCGCTGAAGCCCGCGACCCGCTCCGGTTCCTCGGCGATCCAGTCGAAGAACGGCTTGCCCAACTCCCGTTCGGCGGCGGGCACTCCGTCGTGCATGGTGGACCAGAGGCGGGCGAAGGGCCGGTAGTGGGTGTCCATCCACATCACGGCGACCTCGCGCAGCGAGTCCCCGGTGTCGCTGCGCAGAGTGTGGCCCAGCGGGCCGAGGCCCACCGTGTCGCGGTCCGCGTCGAAGACGAAGACCCGTTCGCCGGCGAGGCCGCGTACCAGCCGCCGCAGCAGGTCGACGCGGAGTCCGGCGGCCTCGGCGGCCTCGGCCAGCGGACGTGGCCCGTGGGCCAGATGGTCGGCCACGCCCGCGCGGGCCACGACGTACAGGGCCTGGGAGATCTGGAAGCCACCGAGCAGGCGCAGCATGGCGACGGCCGGAGCGCGCGTACCGGAGGCGGAAGGGGAGGGTCCGTTCAGCAGCATGATCGAAGGCCTACCCGATCCATGATCGCGTCCCACCCCCTCTAGCGCCTGTGGCCGAAAGGCCCCTGCGCCCCCACACCTGATCAGCCGTCCGCGCGCGTCGTCCGGTGGCCGGTCAGGACCGCTTCTGCGGCACCTCGGACGCGGCGGCGGGGGCCGCAACAGCGGCCGCTTCGAGGCCGGCCGCGGGGCGTACGGGGATGACCGCGGCGAGTGCTGCCGCCGCCAGGCCCACACCGCAGCCGATCGCCATGGCGACGCGGAAGCCCCCTTCGGAGGGCAGGGCGTAGCCGCCGAAGTCGGTGGTCATCTGAGCCAGGACCACGCCGATGACAGCGGCCGAGACCGAGCTGCCGATCGAACGCATCAGGGTGTTGAAGCTGTTGGCCGACGCCGTCTCGGAGGGGGGCACGGCGCTCATGATGAGCGCGGGCATCGCGCCGTACGCGAAGCCGACCCCCGTGTTGCAGACGATCGTGACGACCAGCAGGCCCCAGGTGGAGCCGGAGCTGATCAGCGGCAGGCCGAGGCCGTAGCCCACGGCGATGACCAGGCTGCCCACGGCGAGGGTGACCTTCGGGCCCCGCGCGGCGGAGAGCTTGGCACCCAGGGGCGACATCGCCATCATCATCAGGCCCGCCGGCGCCATCCACAGACCCATGGCGACCATCGACTGCCCGAGGCCGTAGCCCGTGGCCTCGGGCAGCTGGAGCAGCTGGGGCACGACCAGGGACTGGGCGTACATGGAGAACCCGACCAGGATCGAGGCGGCGTTCGTCGTCAGGACCTGGGGGCGGGCGGTCACGCGCAGGTCGACCAGCGGGTCGGTCAGCCGCAGTTCCCACCAGGCCCAGACCAGCAGGACGACGACCGCGGCGGCGAACAGGCCCAGCGTCGTGGCACTTCCCCAGCCCCAGTCGGCGCCCTTGGAGACGGCGAGCAGCAGACAGATCAGACCGGCGCCCAGGCCGACGGCACCGAGCAGGTCGAAGCCGCCGCGCGCGGTGTTCTCGTGGTCCGCGGGCACGAGGGTCCTGATCAGGGCGCCGACGGCCAGCGCCAGGGCGGCGACCACCCAGAACAGCACGCGCCAGCTGACGTTCTCGGCGATCGCGGCAGCGAACGGGAGGCCGAGCGCGCCGCCCACGCCCATGGACGCGCTCATGATGGCGATGGACGAGCCGAGCCGCTCCCTGGGGACGACGTCCCGCAGCAGGCTGATCCCGAGCGGTACGACGCCCATGCCCATGCCCTGCAGACCGCGGCCCGCGATCATCGGGACGACGGAGGACGACACCGCGCAGACCACGGAGCCGGCGACGAGCGGGAGCAGGGACACGAGCAGCATGCGGCGCTTGCCGAACATGTCGCCGAGGCGGCCCGCGACGGGCGTCGCCACGGCGGCGGCCAGCAGGGTGGCGGTGATGACCCAGGACGCGTTGGACGCGGAGGTGTCGAGCAGCACGGGGAGTTCCGCGATGAGCGGCACCACCAGGGTCTGCGTGATCGCGGCCACGATGCCCGCGAAGGCGAGGATGCCGACGACGGCACCCGGTCGGGTTTCCGGTTGCGCACTGTCCACAGGTTCTCCTGTTGTGGTGTCGTGCCGTGGCACGACACCACGGGATCGATGTGCACCGTACACGAGATGTGCATCATGCATGTCATATGCGCCATGCACGCGATGTGCTAGATGCACACAATCCGTGATATATCTGCTGCGATGTGGCCGTCTCGCCCGTGAGGCAAGCCCTGGAGCCGAAGGGAACCTCGCATGGACAAGCCGCTGGACCGGGTCGAGTTCGAGACCATGCTGCTCGGCCGCCACATGAGCCTGCTGACCTCGCGGGGCGGCGGGCGCCTGGACCGCAGCGCCTACATCCTGCTCAGCCGCATCCTGGCGCAGGGGCCGATGTCCATCGGGCAGCTCAGAGAGGCCTTCGGCCTGGACACCTCCACGCTCAACCGGCAGACCGCCGCCATGCTGCGCGCGGGTGTCGTCGAGCGCATCCCCGACCCCGAGGGCGGCATCGCCCGCAAGTTCGCCATCACCGACGAGGGCCGGCGCAGGCTCGACGCGGACCGCGCCGAGAACCTGACCGGCCTCGGCAAGGTCCTGGCCGACTGGACACCGGCGGAGGCGGCCCAGCTCGCGGACTGTCTCGCCCGTCTCAACCGCGACATCGAGCGGCTCGACGGCCGCCCCTGGCCCCGCGACTGAGACCCCGTACGCCCTGAAGTCCCTAGGGGGTCAGCGGGGTCGAGGCCCGGGCCTCCCTGGCGACCCTGGCTCTCGGCGGATCCGCCGTCACCGCCTGCTCCTTCGTCAGCGCCTCGATGATCCTGCGCGCCGCGAGCGGATCGGCCGGCAGCACATGGGAGGCGAACCAGCGGGCGGCCGCCGGGTCGGGCGACGGTTCGACGAACTCCGCGCCCGCGTAGTCGTCGAGCGGCGGGTCGTAGACATACCCGGCAACGACACCGTGCCGCACCAGACGGTCGATGAGCACGTCCCGGTCGTGGACCAGAAGCGGGACCCTGAACAGAGGGTGTGGACCCTCCCCCGCCGGCCCCTCCCCCGCCGGGCGGCCGCGAAGCGCCGGGGAGGCCCAGTCGGTGCCCGAGAGCAGCGCGACCCCGTCCCTGCGCCGGGCGAGGTCGCCGTCGATCCGGTCCATCCGCATCTTCAACTGCCCGCGCACCAGCGCTCCGTGACGGGTACGGAAGCCGTGCAGATCGACGCGTATCCACGGTTCGTACGCGGTCAGGCCCGGCGCCCGGGACGCGCACTCGGCGAGGCGGGGAGCGTGCAGGTCCATGCGGTATTCGTCGCGCTCCAGCATCCCGAGACGCTGCATCGTCCGCCACACCGGACGCACCAGACGCAGGGTGCGGACGCCCGAGCGCGCCAGGGGGCGCAGCGTGGCCGTCAGATCGGCGCGCAGGCTGCGCGGCGCGAGGAGTTCGTCGCGCCGCCGCTCCAGTTCCCGGCGGGTGCGGGCGTCCTCGACGGCGAGGAAGCCGCCGGCCGCCGCCGCCACGTGCTTGGACAGGCTGAAGGCCGCCGCCGTGCCGAAGGTCCCGATCGGCAGACCGTCCACCCGCGTGCCGATCGCGTGGGCCGCGTCCTCGAACAGGGGAATCCCCAACTGCTCGCAGCGGGACCGGAGTTCGACGATGCGGTCGGGCATGCCGTACAGGCTCGTGGTCAGCACGGCGTCCACGTTCCGCCAGGTCGACTCCGGCACCGCGGCCGGATCGATGTTGCCGTCCTTGAGGGACACCGGGGCCTGCACGGGGCGCAGCCCCGCCGCGAGGACCACGAAGAGGATCACGTCGTCGTTCACCGGGGACATCAGGACGCGCGCGCCGGGCCTGCACCAGTGCCGCAGCGCCAGATACAGGGCCAGCCGCGCCGAGGGCGTGTAGACGCACTCGCGTCCCAGTCGTCGTGACATCGCCGCGGCGAGCCGCGATCCGTACGGCATCCGAACGTCTCCCGTCGAAGGGTGTCGAGGGTCTCGAAGAATCGCCGAAGTGTTGATGGGTCGCCGCGGTCGGCTGCCGGTGTGGGGCGTCGACGGCACGGCGCATGCGCCTGACATTGATGTGTCCGGTGACATGGATGGTCGGGGAAGGCGCGGGCAGGGCCCGGGGCGGGAGGTCCGCTCAGCGTGGCCGGGGAGTCGCTCCGCCGGAGCCGGAGGCGCCGCGTGCGGGGCTGCCGGAGCCCGCGCGACCCGACGAGCCCGCGCGCCCAGACGTGCGCAGCCCGCCGACGGCCTTCAGGAGCCGGTCGGCGGGCTCCCGCAGTCCGGGGTGCGCCAGGACCGTGTTCCGCAGACCGCGCACGGGTCTGCGCCACAGCCGGTGCGCCGCGGCCACCGGGTGCGGCCGGGTGGCGAACCCTTCGCCCACGCGCAGCTCGCGGGTCTTGAGCCAGTCCTTGTACTCCTTGTCGCCACGCCCCATGTCCATGATCCGCACACCCTCGCGGCCGGCGGCCTCGGCCATCCGCAGATGCATCAGCAGTCCGGGCGAGTAGTAGCGGAACTCCGGGTCGTACGCGGTGAACCAGGCCGCGAACACCGTGCTGGAGGTCGGCCCGAAGTGGGCGGCGACCGGCCTGTCACCGGCGTACACCACGGACAGCACTCCGGTGAAGTGCCCTTCGCGCACCCGGAAGAGGTCGTCGACCAATTCGACGATCCAGGGCCGCGCGAACCGGTCCATGCGTCCCGTCCTGCGGTACTGGGCGGATTTCCAGCGCATGAGGGTGCGCAGGACCCTCGGGTCGCGCTCGTCGTAGACGAACCGCACCTCGCCCGCGTCGCGCCCGAGGCGCCGCTCCTTCTTCAGCGTCGTCTTGGCCAGTCCCGGGTACGCTCCGCGCAGCCACTCCGCGTAGCTCTCCTCGCCGACCTTCAGATCGAGCACGGGCGAGGCGAACGTCCCGGTCACGTAATCGCCGAAGGGCCGCTGCTCCTCGACGAGGTGGTCGAACTCGAAGACGGAGAGGGCGCAGGCGCGCAGCAGTTCGCGGGTGTCCCAGGTGATGCCGGGCCGATGCACGAGGGCCTGGCAGTCGGAGAGACCGAGCCCGATGGCCCGGCCGACGCCGAAGGCGTTGCGTTCGTAGGGCAGGAAGCCGACGGGCTCCCCGCCCTCGCGCAGGACCGCGAGCCGCGCGCCGCCGCGATGGCGGGCGACCCCCATCGCGAACTCCGGTGCGAGGAAAGGGTTGGCGTACTGGGGCGACGCGTCCATGGTCCGGTGCCAGGCCCCGCGCAGTGCCGCGCTGACGTCGTCGAGGTCCTGGATCGTTATGTCCATCTCAGATCGACCGCCCTTCCGCGGGATCCGCGAAGGACGTGTCCGTGGGCGTCGTTGCACTCCTGGATCTGACGGATGTCATGGCTGACCGCTCCCCCCGTTCCCCGGCCCTGCGAGGCTTAAAGGTCGCGAAACCACACGCACGTGTCAAGGGTGCACACCACAGCGGAAGGCCGCGTTTCGGGCGCCCCGGGTCATCCGGCAGACACAGGGAGCACGAGGAACAGTTCTCGGGCGCGCCAATGCCCCTCAAGGTTCTCGGCGACAGGGTTCGCCGTCGTACCGCATCACGACGATGCCGTGGAATCGTGGCGCTTTCGTGGACGAAAGGAGGAGGAGCGTCAAATACCGGAACACACTCGTCGGTGGATCATGCGAAACCTTCGATGGATCATGTAAAACGGAGCGCATTCTTCTGCACACAATGCCCATGACACCGACTTCGCATGGCCGGAATTCTTCCCTTCGAAAGTCTCTCCCTTGGTCGCGGTCACCGGACCTTGTAGGGTTTCGTTCTCGAAAAGTGTCAGCGAACGCCATTCCCCTGCAGATGATGTTGGGAGTCTGTCATGCGACCGGACGAGCGGATCGGGGGCCTCGTTCAGTCCCTGTCGAAACACCTGGTCCACGATGTCGACGAGAAACAATGGGAGCGGGCCCGCCGGGACTTCCTCGGTCTCGGCTTCGTCAAGGTGCCTTTCCTGGCTCCCGAGGGCGCCAAGGCCGCGATCGCGGACGAAATAGAGGCACTGGTCGCGGAGCACGGTGTCCGCCGCGAAATGAGCTTCAAGGAGACCGGCCACACACCACGCCTGATGCGCAATGTCCGCCACCATGAAATCAGCAGGTACGGATCCCTCATTCCCGAGGTGTACGCGTCAGAGGAATTCCGGGAGGCATTGGGGAAGGTCGCGGGCGAGCCGGTCCTCGAGTGCCCCTATGAACCGGAGCGCTATGTCATCACGGAGCTCGAACAGTCCGGCGACACCCATGGCTGGCACTGGGACGACTACAGCTTCGCGCTCGTCTGGGTCGTCGCGTGCCCTCCGATCGAACACGGCGGCTTCGTGCAGTGCGTGCCGCGCACCCGCTGGAACAAGCAGGACCCGCAGTTGCACCGGCAGTTCGTCGACCGGCCCATCCACTCCTTCGAACTCCACCCGGGCGACCTGTACTTCCTGCGCACGGACACCACTCTGCACCGTGTCTACCCCCTGAGCGGGGGCCGCCGGCTGATCATCAACATGGGGTACGCGTCCCGGGCCGACCTGGACAAGCGGATCAGCCACGAGACCATGGACACCCTCTGGAACGGATCGCGCGAGGGACAGACCGCGTGACAGCGGTCGAGGGGGCTCCGCCGGACTCGTCAAGACCGCCGCTCCTGCGGCGCAGGTTGGGCACCTCGGGGCTCGTCGTCCATTACGTCACGTCCGTGATGGGCGCGGGCGTCCTGCTCATCCCCGCCCTCGCCTGGCGGGTCGCGGGACCGCTGTCCCTGCTCGCCTGGGGGCTGCTGATCCTCTACAGCTTCCCCTTCGCGCTGATCTTCGCGCGGCTCTCCACGCTCCACCCCACGAGCAAGGGCGTCGCCCGGTTCGTGGAAGCGGCGTTCGGCCGGCGCGCGGGCCGGATCGCCGCCGTCTTCCTGCTCATCACGCTGCTGGCCGGGAACCCCGTCCTGGGTCTCGCGGCCGGCCGCTATCTGCTGGCGGCGGTCGACCCCGGGGCGTCCAACCGCGCGGCCCTGCTCGCGGGCGCCGCGGTCATCGTCTGCTGCGTCCTGGTCAACCTCCTCGGGATCAAGGTGAGTACGCGCGTGCAGATGGTGGTCCTCGCCACCGTGGTGCTGCTTCTTGTCGTGGTCATCTGTCTGGCCCTGCCGAAAGGGGACTACGCCCGCCTCACGCCGGTCGCGCCGCACGGCTGGGGCGCGCTCGGCAGCGCCCTCCTCATCTGCTTCTTCGGGTTCATCGGATGGGAGAACGCCGCTCCGGTGGCCGAGGAGGTCCGCGATCCCGAACGCACTTTTCCCCGCGGCATTCTGTACGCGGTCAGCTGCGTCGGCGTGCTCTACTTCGCGATGGCCTTCACCGTCGCCGTGGCGCTGCCCGACACGGACGGCGACCAGTCGGACCTGACGGCGTTCGTGCGGCTACTCGACGTCGCCACCGGGGCCGGACTGCGGAGCGGTGGATATCTCCTGGCCGGGGTGCTGCTGTTCCTGACCACGAACGCCTGGTGCCTGGGCACGTCCCGCGTCGTCTTCGCCCTGGCCCGCGACGGCATCCTGCCGCGCGCGCTCAGTCGGCTCGACCCGCACCGGCACCTCCCGGTGCGCGCCGTCCTCGCCCTGCTTCCCGGCTATGCCGTGTCGGTCGTCGCCCTGCTCGTCACCGACTCCAGCGAGGCGGCCCTCATCAAGGCGTCGTCCGCCACCTACGTGCTGATCTTCCTGATGGCGTTCGTCTCCGCCGCCCGGCTGCTGCCCCGCGGCCCGGTCGCGTACATGAACCTCGCGGTCGTCGCGGCCACCCTCGCCATGCTGCCGTTCTTCGGCTTCAGCGTCGTCATCGCCCTGGCCATGCTGCTCGTCTCCGTCGTCGCCGAGCGGTGGCTGCGCCGGCGCGTCACCCCATCGAACGAAGGGATACTCACGTGACCGTGCGACACGTCCTCCGGATCCAGGACCTCTCCGCCAAGGAGATCTCCTCTCTGCTCGACCTCGCCGAGGCGATGAAAAGGGGCGACGACACCCGCCCCCATCTCACGGGACGCTGCGTCGGGCTGCTCTTCAACGTCCCCTCGACCCGGACCCGCGTCTCCTTCCAGGTCGCCGCGTCCCAACTGGGCGCCGACAGTTTCCCGTACGGAGTGGAGGAACTGCGGCTCGCCAACCGGGAGTCGATCGAGGACACCATCGGCGTACTCAACCGCTATCTCGACGCGCTGGTGGTGCGCTGGTACGACATGCGGGACCCCGGCGCCGGACACCGTAGGCTGCGCACGATGGCCGAGCTCGCGACGATTCCCGTCATCAACGCGCTCGACGACGAGGAACACCCCTGTCAGGTCCTCGCCGACCTCCTCACGCTGCGCGAGCTGTACGGCGGCGACGTACCGGCCCGGCGGGTCGTGTACGCCTGGTCCTACTCCCCCCGGCAGAAGACCCCCGGCGTGCTGCACTCCTCGATGATGGCCGCGGCCCTGCTCGGCCACCACGTCACGGTCGCACACCCGCCGGGCTTCGCGCCCGAGGAACGGGTGACGCGGGCCGCCCGGGACGTCGCGGCCCGCACCGGCGCGCGCGTCGAGCTCACCGAGGACCTGGAGGAGGCCGTACGCGGCAGCGCCGCCGTCTACACCCTGAGCTGGAAGTCCCCGACGCTGACCGGGCAGGACGAGATCCAGGCGCGGACACGCCTGGCGGACCGCTGGCGCGTCACCGCCCCGCTGATGGACCTGGCGGGCGAGGACGCGGTGTTCCTCGACTGCATGCCCACCAACCGGGGCGAGGAGGTCGACGCCGAGGTCAAGGACGGCCCCCGGTCGAGGATCTTCCAGCAGGCCGAGAACCGCCTGCACGCCCAGAAGGCCCTGCTCACCCACCTGTTCGACGGCACGCTCACCGGAGAGGCCCGGTGAGCGTCCGGCCCGCACGTCCTGAAAAGACCTTGGAGGTCCGGCTTCGGGAGCACAAGCTACGGGAGTGAAGAGAGAAGCGGTGGGCGCGCGGTTGGTGGATCGATTCGGTCCCGGGGCAGAGGACTGGCTCGCCGGGGTTCCGGACCTCGCCGCACGGCTGGCCGCGCGGTGGGGGTGCGTGCTCGGTGAGCTGTTCGAGAGCGGCGCCTCCGCTGTCGCCCTGCGCTGTCAGTGGTCGGACGGGACGCCGGCGGTCCTCAAACTCAGTCCGGATCGGGACCTGTTGACCAGCCAGGTGGAGATGCTGCGCGTGTTCGCCCCCTCGGGTCGGGTACCGGCCGTGCTGGCTGCCGACGCGGAGGCCGGCGCGATGGTGCTGGAAGGGGTCCAGCCCGGCACCGAGGCCGAGGACATGCCGCAGGCGTCCTTGCCGCGGCAGTGGGGAGAGCTGCTCGCCGCACTGCACGCCGTGCCTCCACCCGCGCACTGGCCACTGGATCTGCGCGGCCGGTGCGAGGAGGCCTTCGTCCGGATCGGCCGACGGCTGGCCGACCCTGCCATCGGGGCACGGATCGACCGGGCCGCGTGGCAGCGGGCGGCAGGGCGCTGTGAGACGTTGCTGGACAGCCGGACCCGGCGCGTGTTGCTGCACGGCGACCTGCACCTCGGCAACGCCCTGGACGGCGGCCCGGCGCGCGGTCTGATCGCGATCGATCCCAAGGCCTGCGTCGGCGACCCGTGCTTCGACGCCGTCGACTACGTGGTGGCCGGTGCCGGTCTGGAAGGTGTCGAGGACCGTTGCCAGCGGGTGGCGACCGCGTGCGCGCTCGACGGGGACCGGTTGTACGCCTGGAGCCGGGTGATCGCACCCATGACGGCCATCGCGCACCTCACATACGGCGGTCCCGAGCAGGCGGTCGACGAACTGCTCGCCCTGTCCCGCTGATCCCACGCGGGATCGGCTCGCGCCGGATCACTCCGGGAGGCGGCGGCCGAGGAACGCGGCCACATGGTCAAGGGCCGGGGCGCGCTCGGGTACGGGCCGCGCCGGGGCGAAGGAACCGCCGGCGGTGCGGGGCAGGTCTCCGTAGATCTCCCGGACGACCGGCAGGGCGGCGCACGCGATGTCGGGCTCCAGGTCGCGGTCGCGGCCGAGCGCGGTCGCGAGGTCCCAGCCGTGCACGAGCAGTTCGACGAGGAGTTGTTCGACCACGCGACGGCCGGGGGCCGGGCCGAAGGAGCGGTCCAGCATGCCCGGCTGCCGGAAGGCACCGCGAGCCGTTGAGGCGGCGGCATCGAAGGCGGCGATGTGGTCGTCACCGAGGTGGTCCGCCGTGTGGCCGTCGGTGGGGGGCGTGCCCCGCGCCAGGCCGCCCCACATGATGTTCTCCCACACCAGATGGTCGAGCAGATCCCGTACGGTCCAGTCCTCGCAGGGGGTCGGCAGGCCGAACTGGTCCGGAGCCGCCCCGCGCACGATCGTGGCGACTCTGTCCTGGACGCGTGTGAACGCGTCCAGGACACCACCCGGCCAGGGGTCGCTGTCGTCCGTGTAGAGGGCTTCGAGCCGGGCGTTGCCCGCGCCGGGCGCGGGGTTGGCACGCAGCGCGGTGGTCAGCCACCGTCCTTCCTCGGCGATCCCGGCGGGTGCGGCGCGGCCGGCGAGGACGCACAGGAGTTGCCAGAAGCGCTCGACGGCGGGCTCGGACGCGGCGGTGAGCTGCTCGTGCAGGAGTCTGCGCGCCTCGACGCCGTCGGAGGTCACGGCAAAGGCGGTGTTCGCGCGGCTGGGCAGCCACGCGGCGACGACGTCCGCGACGACCTGGTCGGCGGCCGGGGAGTCCGCCGCGGTGCCGGCCCGCATCGCCGCGCGGACGCGTGCGGTCCAGGCGTCGGTGAGGGCCCGCATCTCCTCCGCCACGGCGGAGTCCTGCGCTCCTCGCCCGTGACGGGCGGTGTACGCCGCGACGCGCCGCATGGCGAGACGCAACTCCCCCGCCGCGACCAGCTCGCCGAGTTCCAGCCACGCTTCGACCTGCTCATCGGTGGGATCTTCCGGCAGGTCGGAGCCGGCCGCGAGGAGCCCCTCGCGGAAGTGGGGTACCTCCAGATCCCCGAGCGTGCCGGTCAAGAAGTCGTGGACCAGCTTGCGGCGTTCGTCGGGAGACATCCGGGCATGACGGGTCATCAGCGCGAGTCCTTCATGTGTGGTGCGACGTGTGACGGTGCGCAGGACCGCCTGATGGGTCCGCAGGCGGCGGACCTGGACCTCCAGAGCCTCGACGTGGGCAGCCGCCACCTCGGTGAGCCCGTCCTCGCTATCCAGGGCGGCCCGGATCTCACCGAGCCCCATGCCCAGGTCCCGCAGCGTGCGGGCCAGGTGCAGCCGGGCGACGCCGGCGGTGTCGTAGCGGCGGTAGCCGCCGGCGGTCCGGCCGACCGGTGTCACGACACCCGCATCCGACCAGTGCCTGACCACTTTCACCGGCAGCCCGATCTGTCGCGCCACGGCCCCGATGCTCCACGTGGGCCTCGACGCGTCGTCGTCCATACGCATGTGCTCCACTCTTGACTCTCCCTTCGTGGGAGAGTCAAGCAGTCTCATGATCCTGCCGCGGTGGTGCCGGATGCCCCGCTGCCCGCCGCAGGACGTGCCCCCGTTCCACTCACACGTGACGGGCACGGGACGCGAGGCGATCGGCGAACGCCACGACCTGATCGCGCAACTCGGCAGGGCGCTCGATGACGAACGGCCGATCGAGCGAGGCGAGCACCGCGGGCAACCAGTCCAGCCGCTCCACCCGCAGCTCGACCCGAAGCCAGCGCTCGGCCGCCCCGCCCTCGCCCACGGCGGGCGTACGGTCGTGGTCCTCCAGGATCGCGGCCCCGGCGGGAAAGCGGGCGCGGAGCTGCTCGACCGTCCCGTGGATCCGCAACGTCACCTCATGCCGGTACTCGGCCGCGGCGAAGGCCGACAGCAGGCGCTCCGCCGGATCGGCACGATCGGTCCCCGCGGGCGTCTCGAACGCGCCGGGCAGGGTCCGGGCGTCCGCGATGCGATCGAGGCGGAAGGTGCGGTCCTCATCGATCCGGGGGTCCGTGCCCGTGACGTACCACCGGCCCGCGTGGGCGACGAGCCCGTCGGCGTACAGCGTGCGTTCACTGCGCCGCCCCTCGCGGTCGGTGTACCGGATCGCGACCGGCCGACGGCGGCGTACCGCGTCGGCGAGCGTGAGCAGGACGTCGGCGTCCGGGGCCCCGCCCTCACCGGTCCGGTCCGTGAAGGCGAGAGCATCCAGGAGTGCGTCGAGACGGCGGGCGATGTGCCGGGGCAGCACGCGCCGGATCTTCGCCGACGCCGTCTCGCTCGCCGTGAGCTGCGCCGTCGTCAGCCCCGCCCGGCGGCCCGCGACCAGGCCCAGCAGCACGGCCAGCGCCTCGTCGTCGCTGAACATGAGCGGAGGCAGACGGTATCCGGGAGACAGCCGGTACCCGCCGTAGCGGCCGCGCACCGATTCCACGGGCACGTCCAGATCGATCAGCTGGGCCACGTACCGCCGCACCGTGCGCCCCTCCACGCCGAGCCGGTCGGCGAGTTCGGCCACCGTTCGCGTCCCGCCCGACTGCAGCAGTTCCAGGAGTGTCAGTACGCGGCCGGTGGGTCGAGGCATGTCCGCAGACTATCTCGCATACAGGACGTGTTCTGTCCGGTATCTCTCCTAGCCTGCGGTGAGCACGCTCCCCCGCACAGCCAAGGAGATCCCCATGAACTTCGTCTCGATCCGCATCATCACCAGCGACGTGGCGGGCCTCGTCGACTTCTACGAGCGAGCCACGGGAGCGCGGGCGACGTGGGCCACCGAGGACTTCGCCGAACTCAGCACCGCGGGCGCCACCCTCGCCATCGCCGGCACCCGCACCGTCCCCCTGTTCGCCCCCGGCTCCGCCCGTCCGGCGGACAACCACAGCGTGATCACCGAGTTCCTCGTCGACGACGTGGACCGCGTGCACCAGAACCTGACCGGCTTCGTCACCGACTTCGTCAACGGGCCCACCACGATGCCCTGGGGCAACCGGTCGCTCCTGTTCCGCGACCCCGACGGCAATCTCGTCAACTTCTTCACCCCTGTCACGCCGGCGGCCATCGAGAAGTTCGCACGCTGACGACGGGCGCGACTTGATTACCTTCGCCCGCTCCTGACCGATATGCGCCGCCAATTCGCCGCATCTTGCCTGAATTACCGCGCTCACGAGGCAACCCTGGGGCCCTCGTTGCCCTCTCCTGCTCCGAAGGAGCCCTGTGCCGTACGGGCTCTCGGGGGAGCAAGTGACGAGGAGATCTGTCTTGATCCGTGTCCCGCGCTTGGCGACTGCCGCTGTCACGGCACTCGCACTGGCAGTGGGCTTGCCGGAACTCGCGCACGCGTCGCCTGACCAGCCGCGCGCGCCGCGCTCCGACGACCTCATATCGCCCGGCCGTTCGGACGGCCCCGGAGACCGGCTCCCGCCTGGCTGGGAGCTCACCGGCGACGGCGCCGATCAGCACCTGGTGTGGCGCGCGCCGAAGCCGGTGCCGATGGGGAACGCCCGCGTCGAGTTCTACGCGGGCGACCGGCTGCTCGGTCGGCCGACGGCCACCGACGACCAGCGGACGTTCCGGCTGAAGCTCGACGAGAGCGGCGTCGCCGCGAAGGACGCCCTGGGGAACGGCGACCTCCAGGCGCTCGCGGGCGGCCGCCGCATCGACAAGCCCGAATCCGCCGCGCCGCCCCAGGGCACGGCGCCCGCCCCCGCCCAGTTGCCCGCGGGCGAGGTCGACCCCGGCAAGCCGGGCAAGTACCGCACCGTCAAGGGCGAGTACGACCTGGAGTCCGTCAAGCTGCCCGACTTCCCCAAGAAGGTGGAGATGCGGGCCACGGTGGTCGGCCCCGTCGACGCACCGGGCAAGCGGCCCCTGGCCCTGTTCCTGCACGGCCGCCACAGCACCTGCTACAAGGGCGGTCAGGCCGACGGCAGTTGGCCCTGCAAGTCCGGCTGGAAGCCGATCCCGAGCCACCAGGGCTATCTGCACGACCAGAAGCTCCTGGCCTCCCAGGGCTATGTGACGGTGTCGATCTCCGCGAACGGCATCAACGGCCAGGACGACAGCGCCGCCGACGGCGGCGCACAGGCCCGCTCGTCCCTCGTGCGCCAGCACCTCGGCCGCTTCGCCGACTGGGCCGCCGACCCGACGAAGGCGCCCGGCGCCGTCCGCGGGACCTCGCCGGTCGATCTCGACCGCGTCATGCTCGTGGGGCACTCCCGCGGCGGCGAGGGCGTCAACCGCGCGGCCTTCGACAGCCGCTACCAGCCGCCGGCGGACGAGGACGGCTACCCGCACAAGGCACGCTGGCAGATCCGTGGCACGGTCCTCATCGGCCCCACGATCTTCGGGCAGAACCCGGACCCGGACGTGCCGTCCATGACGCTCCTGCCGGGCTGCGACGGCGACGTCTCCGACCTCCAGGGCCAGCTCTACCTGGACAACACCCGGCGCGTGGGCAACGGTTCCGCGCTGCACAGCGCGGTGTACATGGTCGGCGCCAACCACAACTTCTTCAACACCGAGTGGACGCCGGGGCAGGCGCAGGCGCCCGCCGACGACGACTTCTCCTCCGGCTCACGGCCCGACCCGGTGTGCTCGCCGGGCCACGGCCCGCGGCTGAAGGCCAAGCAGCAGCAGAAGGCGGGCTCGACCTACATCGCGGCCGCCGCCCGGCTCTTCGTCGAGAACGACGACGAGGTGCGCCCGCTCCTCGACGGCTCCGGCAAGGGCGCGCCCTCGGCGAACCCGGCCCGCGTGCTCACCCACGCCGTCGGCGGGCGGCGCACGCCCGCCGTCCTCCCCGGCCGCTCGCTCGACGTGACCGGTGGCACGCTGTGCGACCAGACCGCGTCCGGGGCGCGAGGCTGCCTCACGGCCGGCGCCAAGGGCCAGTCCCCGCACTTCGCGAGCTTCGAGGTGTCCCCCGACCCCGGTCGCTACGCCCTCGCGATGAACTGGTCGCGGACCGGGTCCACGATGGCCGTCAAGAACGCGCGTCCCGTCTCCCTCGAGGGTTCCGATTCGCTCGCGCTGCGCGTGATCGTCCCGCCCAACACCAAGGGCACCAAGCTGGACGTGACGGCCGTCGACGCCTCGGGGCACCGGGCCAGGCTCGGCCAGGTGCGTGCCGACGGGCTGCCGGGCAGCGGGTACCTGGCCTCGTACTGGGGCCAGGAGCTGCGCGTGCCGCTGAAGGCCGCCGCGAGCGCCGGGCTCGACCTCAAGCAGATCCAGTCCCTGGAGCTGACCTCTCGTACCGCTTCCGGCAAGGCCTGGCTGATGGACGCCTGGGGCTGGCGCCCCGGCACGGCCGAGGTGCGCCCGTCGCAGCTGGCGCGTGTCGACGTCGGACGGCTGCGGGTCGACGAGGGCGACTCCGGGGTCCGTACGTACCGCGCTCCGGTACGGGTGACCGGTGACGGCACCGGCAAGGTGCGGCTCTTCGTGCCGGGCACCACCCCGGACAAGTACGTCACCAAGACGGTCACGGTGCGCCCCGGCGACACGTCCATCGGCGTGCCGTTCGAGGTCAAGGGCAACAAGCGCTACGGCGGTTCGAGCGCGCAGGAGGTGTTCGCCAAGACCATCAGCGGTGCGGTCGTCGGCTCGCACCACGGCGGGGTCTTCGTCCGCGAGGACGACCCGATGCCCAAGGTCAGCGTGAAGCCGGTGGCGGCCAAGGTCACCGAGGGCAAGCCGCTCAAGTGGCGCGTCTCGCTGTCCGAGGCCGCGGACGTCGAGACGTACGTCGCGTTCCGCATCGAGCGCGTCAGCGGTGGCAAGGAACTGTCCACCAAGGACGTCGACAAGGCGTGGCTCAAGCGGAACTTCGACAGCAAGCCGGACCCGGCCCGCCGGCTGTCCAAGGTGTCGGCGTACCCCTACCTCTCGATGGAGGTCAAGGCGGGCAAGCGCAGCGCGGAGCTGAGCATCCCCACCGTGAAGGACCGGGTGCGCGAGGGCCAGGAGTCGGTGCGGCTGCGGCTCTACACCTACGACGAGAACTGGAACGAGCACCGGGGACCGGTGTTCACCGGGCGGGTGCGCAACGCCTCCTAGGTGGCACCCCGCGCCGCCCGTCGTGGTCACGACGGGCGGCGCGGAGAACTGGGCGGGCGGCTCCTTAGGGGCCGCCCGCCTCGGCATGCGAGGGCCGACACCGAAGCCGCACGAGCAGGGAGTTCTCATACCACCGGGTTACGCCCTCCTACCTCAACGGTTGGAACCGGCGCATCCCTACAGCCAGGGGCCTAGGAACAGATCAACCGACCGTCGGATGTGGGCACTTGGTCCAGGCGTCTACCGTTTCCACTCTGCCTGAGGGCGACGCGGAGACGGGGACTGAACCATGCGGCACGGCATTGCGCGGCACACGCTCAAGGGGGTGCCCGACGCGCGGATCTCGACGCATCCGTTCACCACCGCGGACGGGCTGGCCCTGGACCTGACCCGCTTTCAGCGGGGTGACGGCGACGACGTCGTACTCCTGATGCACGGTCTGACCGCGTCGAGCGACCTGTTCATCATGCCCGAGCACTACAACATGGCGACCTATCTCCTCGACCACGGATTCCCCGACGTGTGGACCGTCGACCTGCGGTTGAGCAACAGGTATCCGTACAACACGGAACCCGGTGACTCCTCCATCGACGACGTCGTCCTCCACGACCATCCGGCCATGCTCGCCGAGCTGCGTCGGCACATCGGGCAGCGGCGCGTCCATGTCGTCGCCCACTGCCTGGGCGCGGCGTCGTTCTCCATGAGCCTGGCCGCGGGCACGGTCACCGGGATCACCAGCATGGTCGCGCAGAGCGTGGGCCTGGTCGTCAAGGTGCCGGGCTGGTCACGGTGGAAGATCGAGTTCGCCCCGACGCTGCTCGAACACGTACTGGGGCTGTCGGCCATCGACCCCAGGATGGGGGCCTCCGCGCCGTTCACACGTTCCTGGGCGCTGTCGAAGCTGGTGTCGCTCGGACATCCGGAGTGCGACAACCCCGCATGTCATCTGGTGAGCCTGATGTGGGGGGCCGGTTGGCCCGCCCTCTACAGCCACGCCAACCTGGAGCCCGAGACGCACGACCGGATCGCCGATCTGCTGGGCCCCACCGGCCTGCACTACTACCGGCACATCCGCAAGATGGTGCGGGCGGGGCACGCGGTCAAGTACGCCCCCGGCGACCGCCGTTACGCGGCCCTGCCCGACGACTACCTCGCGCACGCCGCCGACATCAAGACCCCGATCCTCTTCATGACCGGCCAGAACAACCACGTCTTCGCCGACTCCAACGTCGTCTGTCACGAGATCCTCTCCCAGGACGCGCCCGACCGGCACGAGTTGGCGGTGCTGCCCGGCTACGGCTATCTCGACCCGATCATCGGCAAGAAGGCCCACCTCGACGTCTTTCCGCTGATCGCGGACTTCTTCCGACGGCAGGCGGTCTGACATGGCCAGGGACAGGACCGCGCCCGAGCACGTGGACGTCCTGGTCGTCGGCTCCGGGTTCGGCGGCTCGGTCGCCGCCTGCAGGCTGGCGCAGGCAGGTCTCGACGTGGTGGTCATGGAGCGCGGCCGGGACTACCCGCCGGGGAGCTTCGCCCGCACGCCCGCCCAGGCATCGCGTGTCTTCTGGGCGCCAGAGGCAGGCTCCTACGGCCTGTTCGACGTGCGGGGTTTCCGCCACTTCGACTCGGTCGTCGCCAGCGGGCTCGGCGGCGGCTCCCTCATCTACGCCAACGTGCTCCTGCGCAAGGACGAGCACTGGTTCGTCGACCGGGAGCAGCTGCCCGGCGGGGGCTACGAGACCTGGCCCGTGACCCGAGCGGACCTCGACCCCCACTACGACGCGGTCGAGCGGGTGCTGACCCCCGCTCCCTATCCCCTGGACCAGCCCGGATACGACGACGTACCCAAGGTCCGGGCGATGCGCACCGCTGCCGACCGGCTGGGCCTGGAGCACCTTCTCCCGCCGCTCGCCGTCAGTTTCGCCCCCGAGCCCGGTGGTCGGCCCGGCATCGGCCTGCCAGTCGTCGAACCGGACGGTGGCAACCTGCACGGTGCCACCCGCCGGACCTGCCGGCTGTGCGGGGAGTGCAACATCGGCTGCAACGAGGGCGCCAAGAACAGCCTCGACTTCACCTACCTCTCCACGGCCCGCCGGCACGGCGCCGATCTGCGTACGGGTCACGAGGTACGCACGGTCCGCCCAGCTGCCCGCGGTGGCTACGAGGTCGACTATGTGCGGCACGATCCGGCCCAGGCGGGCCTGCCCGCCGATCGCTTGCCGGTCCGCACCCTCAGCTGCGACCGGCTGGTCCTCGCCGCGGGCACCTACGGCACCTCGTACCTCCTGCTGCGCAGCCGTCGACAGCTCCCGGGGATCGGGGCGGCGCTGGGGACCCGTTTCTCCGGCAACGGCGACATCCTGTCGTTCGCCGTCCGCACCAGGGACGGTCACGGTGCCCGTCCGTCCAGCGTGGACCCGAGCCGCGGACCGGTCATCACCAGTGCCATCCGCCTGCCCGACGATCTCGACGGACAGGCCCACGGCGGTTTCTCTCCGCCGGGGCGGGGCGCGTACATCCAGGACGGCGGCTATCCGGGCTTCGTCGCCTGGCTGGTCGAGGCGGCCGGCCTGCCCCAGGACGCGGGGCGGGCGGGACGCTTCCTGCTGCGCCAGCTCGCCGCGCACACCGTGGGAGACCCGGGCGCCGTGTCCGCCTCACTCTCCGGTCTCCTCGCCGACGGCGCCTTGTCGGACAGTTCCCTGCCGCTGCTGGGCATGGGCCGGGACACGCCGGACGGGGTACTGGTGCTGCGGCGCGGCGTCCTGGACGCGGAATGGTCCACCGCCGGGAGCGCCCAGCACTACGCACGACTGCGTGCCGCCCTGCGTGCCGTGTCCGAGGCGCTCGACGGGCGCTACGCGGACAGCCCGCACTGGCTCCTCAAGCGGATCATCACCGTCCACCCGTGCGGCGGCGCTCCCATGGGGAGGAACCACGTGGAGGGCGTCTGCGACGGGTTCGGGGAGGTCCACGGCCATCCGGGCCTGTACGTCATGGACGCCGCGGCGCTGCCGGGCCCGGTCGGCACCAACCCGGCCCTGACCGTGGCCGCACTGGCCGACCGGGCGTGCACCCGGCTCCTGGAGAAGGGCGACTCGAACGCGCCCGCCTCGTCCGGCGCGGCCTCGCGGCCCCCGGTCACCTATACGCAGCACAGCTCGGTGCAGTTCACCGAGACGCTGAAGGGCAGCGTCGCGCTGGGGCTGAGTGACCCGCCCGCCGCCCGGCGGTCCCCCGCACGCGAACCTCTCCGCGCCCGGCTCACCCTCACCATCGACGACATCGACGACTTCCTGGCACGCCCCGAGCACCCCGCCCGCGCCGACGGCTGGATCGAGGCGCGCGGTCTGGGCGGACGGCGTCCGGTGACCGACGGCACGTTCCACTTCTTCGGCAACGGCCGGACACCGGACCATCGGGAGCTGCGCTACCGGCTGTTCCTCACCGACGGCGCAGGAACAGCCCGCACCATGATCGGCGTCAAGGAGCTCGCTCCGGCAAGCATCACGAGGCTGTGGCCGGCCACCACCACGCTGCCGTACGTCCTCCTGGACGGCCATCCGGCCCGGGCCGAGGACGACCGCGAGGCGGATGTCGTCGCCGCCGGAACGCTGCGCATCTCCCTGCCCGACTTTCTTCGCCAGCTCACCACCTTCCGTACGACGGGTGGGCACTCCGCGGCGACGCTCGCCCGCTTCCACGCCTTCTTCCTGGCTGAGCTGCGGCAGATCTACTGGCCGATCCGGCTGTCGGGTCGCGCGCCCCGCGGCCCGCGCGATTCCGGCGGCGCGCGGGCCGACTGATGCGGCCTCAGGACCGGCCGAGGCCACCGCGGCCGGCCGGGATCAGGGGTGCTACCTGCCGCCGCTCAGGAGGACGGACAGAAGACGGACTCCACGGCCTTGCTCACGTCGAGCTCCACGGCGCTGGGCTTGACGCTCAGGGTGACCGACATCGCGAGCTGGCGACGGCCGTCCGCCGAGTAGGAGGTCAGGGCGAGGGAACCGGGGGCCAGCCCGCCCGCGATGTAGAAGTCGTCGCCGCAGCGGTCTCCGCCTTCGCCACGGGCCTTTCGGTCACCGGGCGGCCGGTCGGTCAGGATGCGCTGGAGTTCCGGCGGCAGCAGTCTGCCTTGCGTGAACGCCCGGTTGAAGGCGCTCACGTCGTGCGCGGTGGAGACCACCCCTCCGGCCCCCGCGCCCGCGAGGCTGGCGTTGAACCGGTCCACGTCGCGCACCTTGCCGTCGGCGTCGGGGTAATAGCCGTGTCCGTGGGGCCCCTTGATGCCCTCGGGCGGCTTGACCCTGAGGTAGCTCTTGGTCATCCCGAGCGGCTCGAACAGGCGCGTCCGCAACTCGGTGGCCAGGTCGTGACCGGTCACCTTCTCGACGATCATGCCGAGCAGGGTGTAGTTGGTGTTGGAGTACGACCACTTCTCGCCCGGCTCCCCGGTCCGGGGCCGCTCCCTGCTCCAGCGCACCAGATCCAGCGGCCGGTAGTGGGTCGTGAAGTCGAACACGTCGAACGCGGGGTCGCCCTCGCTCCCGTCCGGGTTCGGCTCGCCGGCCCACCAGTCGGGGATGCCGGAGGTGTGCTGGAGCATCTGCCGTACCGTGATCTCGTCGGCCCGCGCCACCAGATCCTCCCGCACGACCACCGGCAGCAGGTCGCCGAGCTTGTCGTCCACACCCAACTGGCCCTCCTCGACCAGTTGCAGCACCACGGTGGCCACCATCTGCTTGGTCTGCGACCAGATCGGGAAGCGGGCGTTCGCGGGTATTCTCCCGCCCTCGCCGTCCAGCAGCCGCGAGCCCGCGCTGCCCAGCCCGACGGCTCTCCCGTCGACGTAGGCCCCGCCGACAACCCCCACCACCCCAGGAACCCCGGCCAGTTCCTCCATGGCCTTCTGCACGTTCCCGGCCGGCGCCGGGGCGGCGTCGGCGGGCGCGGCATGGGCCATCATCAGCATGACGACACCGAAGGCCAGACCGGCCCTCTTCAGCGGCGGACGAACGTTCTCATGAGGCACGGCACGCTCCGTTCCGTGATCACCTTCCGAAGCCGGGGCACGATGCCCTCGGCACGGACCGCTGTGGTCCGTGCCTCCATGGAAGGCAGGAGAGCGTTGCGGAGGCGTATGCGATTTCTGATACGCGCGCGATACACGACCCCGGGATCTCGGTGACCGGCACGCGTCCATAGGGTGGGCCGATGGCATCGATCAAGAAGTTCCAAGTCACCTTCGACTGCGCGGAACCCGAGCGCCTCGCCCGCTTCTGGTGCGAGGTGTTGGGGTACGTCGTTCCGCCACCGCCGGAAGGCTTCGCCACTTGGGACGACTTCAAGGGCTCGCAGGCGCCTGAGGAGCGGGATTCATGGTTCGCCTGCATCGATCCCTCAGGCGTGGGCCCGCGGCTGTTCTTCCAGCGCGTCCCCGAGGGAAAGGCCGCCAAGAACCGCGTGCATCTTGATGTGCGGGTCGGCACCGGACTCGTGGGCGAAGAGCGCCTCGCCGCGCTCGACGCCGAACGCGCACGGCTGGTCCCGCTCGGCGCGGTCCACGTGCGAACGCTGTACGACGGCAACGACGCGTGCATCCCGATGCTGGACATCGAGGGCAACGAGTTCTGCATCGACTGAGGCGGTCCGGTTCTCGCGGCGGACGGCTTCGGGCGAACGGCGCGCGGGTAGGGTGGGGCGGCGCTGCGGTCCGGTCGCGCGCGGTGGATCTTGAGGGGCAGGGGTGTGAGGGGCGTATGAAGCGACCTGGACGGCTGGGGAAGATATTCGCGCCGCGAGGGCGCCTGGCCGCGTCCCTCGGCATGATGCGTCCCGCGAGGGGATCCTCCACGAGGGACCTGCTGCGCAAGGCCGCCGGGCACGACGCCGTATGGCTCGGGGCCGCGACCGTGCTGGGCGTCACGGGAGGCAGGAATGCCCGCAGGGCCGCGCTGCGCGGCCTCGGGTCCGTGGCCATCGTCGCGGTCATCAACCACACGCTGGCCAAGCCGGCCGCGCGTAGCGCCCGCCCCGTTCTGGACGCCCTGCCCGGAGTCTTTCCCCGGCCCGAGGCCGCGTCCCTGCCCTCCAACGCGATGGCGTCGGCCGCCGCGTTCAGCGCCGGCGTGGCACTGGAGTCGCCCCGGTACGGCCTCGGCGTCGTACCGGTGGCCGCCGGCCTGGCCTATGCGCGGAGCCGTGGGACTCTCGATCACCGGGGTCGCGCCGCCGCAGGGCTGATCGCGGGAGTGGGTGCCGCACTGCTGACCTGCCGATGGTGGCCGGTGAAGCCGGAGTCCGCGGCCGCGGCCTCCCGGCCGCGCAGGCCCGCTCCGGCGCTGGAGGGGGGCAAGGGACTGCACCTGGTGGTCAATCCGTCGTCCGGCGTCGCCTGGTCCAAGGACACCGCCGACACGCTGCGCACCCTGCTGCCCCAGGCCGAGATCACCCTCTTCGAGCCGGGCGACGACCTTGTCGCGCAGCTCGAGGACGCGGCCTCGCGCGCCGTCGCGGCCGGCGGGGCCCTGGGCGTGTGCGGAGGCGACGGCACGGTGAACGCGGCGAGCGCGACGGCGGCCCGTCACCACGTGCCCCTCGCGGTCTTCCCCGGCGGTACGTTCAACCACTTCGCCGTGGACCTCGGCAACGAGACGATGGAGGACGTCGCCCGAGCGATCGAGGCCGGTGACGCGGTCACCGCCGATGTGGGCCGGGCGGCATGGCCGGAGAACCCGGACGAGAACCCCCAAGAAGAAGCCCGGTCCGGCTCATACGGCGGCGGGCACCAGTTCTTCCTCAACACCTTCAGCATCGGCGTGTACTCCGAGCTCGTCCACGTGAGGGAACGCCTGGAGAAGCGCATCGGCAAATGGCCCGCGCTGGCCGTGGGGCTGGCCAGGGTCCTGGCGACCGGCAGCCCGCTCTCGGTGGTCATCAACGGCCGCCCCCGCCGGATCTGGCTCCTGTTCGCGGGCAACGGCATCTACCATCCGGCCGGGTTCGCCCCGACGTACCGCACCCAGCTCGACGACGGGCTGCTCGACGTCCGTGCGGTGGAGGCCGGAACTCCGCTGGCCCGAACCCGGCTGCTCCTGGCCGTTCTGACCGGGACGCTGCACAGTTCCCGGGTGCTGACGACCGCCCAGGTGCGCGGCCTTGAGCTGGAAGTACTGCGGGGTGAACCGCACTTCGCGTACGACGGCGAGGTCACGGACGTCCCCTACCGCCGCCTGACCCTCGACAAAGTCCACAAGGCGGTCACGCTGTACCGTCCCGCCGACCAGGACCAGTGGCTGCGCTGACATCGCGCACGATCACGCCGTCCGTGCGGCCTGTGCGGAATTGCCCTGCCCGGCCGGAGCGAAGCAATAGCCCTAGTCGCCGACGCCCCGACCCGTCTACGATCATGTCCCCACCCACATTGCGCAGCGACTGATCGTGGCATGCCTGCCCGAGGGCCTCGCCATCGTCCAGGAGTTCTACCGGCGAGGCCGCCGGGGCATCTTGGGCGACAAAGGGATGCGGCGCCGGTAATGGGGACGTGCTCTTCGCTGCGCTGTCGGGCAACTTGTTCCTGAGGAGTTGTCCGACAGAACCGGACTCGTATTCACCCACCTGGTGCGGAATAGGAGGCATGACCGCCGGCTCAACGGCGGGCCGCTGAAGAGCTTGAAGAGAAGGGTGCTGATCACGGGAACGTATTTCTCCACCGAACCCTGCCCGGTCTGTGGCTGCTACGCAGACGGGCTCTCCAACCGCTTCCTGTGCACGGCATGCGACGCCGTGTGGACGTCGGGCGAACCCGAGTCCATCGTCTCCTTCGGCCCGGAAACGCTGCTGAACAACCTCCCGCCTCAACAGCGCCACGACGTCTCTGACGATCCGGGGCCGGCAAGCCGTCCATAGGCTCGGCTCGTCGTCCAAGTGGAAACCCGATGATTTCTGAGCGCTGCCGGAGTCAGCACACACAACGCATCGACTTCCTGAGGAGCGCGGCATGGCCCTGGATCTCTTCGCCGGCATTCCCGTCACCGACTACGCAACGGCGCTGCCCTGGTACGAACAGTGAGCCTTTTCTAACCTGACTGCGGTGGTGAGGTGTTGGAGGCTGCCAGCTGTACGGAACACGAAGCTCCTGGTAGACGAGTTCTCGACCAAGATCGCCCGTGTCCGTCAGGAGTTTCGTGTGCTCGTCCACCCGTCGTCGATCGATCTGTCCAGCCGCACCCTGCGCTTCCTGGCCACACGGCTGCGTGCCCGGCAGCGAGAGATCGGGACCCGGTGGCGGCGGCTGCCTGTCGGCCGTCAGGCGCTGCTCGTCCTCGCCCACCTGCGGTGCGGGGACACCTACGCGCGGCTCGCCGCCGAGTTCGGCATCGGCGTCGCGACCGTGTACCGATACATACGTGAGGTGATCGACATCCTGGCGCCACCACTCCGGCCCTGACCGAGGCGATGAAGACCGTACGGGCGAAAGCCTTCGTGATCCTGGACGGCACCCTGCTGCCTATCGACCGGATCGCCGCCGACACCCCGTACTATTCCGGGAAACACAAACGCCACGGCATGAACGTCCAGGTTCTCACTGACCCGTTCGGCCAACTGCTGTGGGCCTCACCGGCATTGCACGGATCGACCCATGACCTGACCGCCGCCCGGCGCCACGGCATCATCGAGGCGCTCGCCGAGGCCGACGTGAAGTGCTGGGCGGACAAGGCATACCAGGGCGCCGGGCACCCTGTCCGGGTGCCGTTCAGGGGCCGTCGGCTCAAACGCTGGAAGCGGCGGCACAACAGCACCCATGCCAGAATCCGCTGTCTCGGCGAACAGGCCATAGCCACCCTGAAGGGCTGGCGCGTTCTACGAAAACTCCGCTGCAGCACCAACCGGATCACCAACATCGTGCACGCTATCGTCGTCCTTCACCACGCCTCAACCTGAGCTGAGAAAAAGCTCCATGAGTTTTGACATCTTCGTATGCCGGTTCGAGAACGGTGCGCTGGCCGAACTGCGCCGCGCGGACTCGCTGGACCTGGACGACTGCGCCGTGGACGGCTCCCACGTCCGTGCCCTCAAAGGGGGGACCACGTCGGCCCCTCGCCTGTCGACCGCGCCCGTCCCGGCTCCAAGCACCACCTGAGTGTCGACCGGCACGGCACACCCCTCGCCGTTACCCTCACCGGCGGCAACCGCCACGACATCACCCAGCTCCTGCCGCTGCTCGACGCCGTCCCGCCGATCCGGGGCCTGCGTGGACATCGTCGCAGTAGGCCCCGGCGCCTGTACGCCGACCGGGGCTACGACTTCGACAGGTACGGCCGCCTGCTGTGGAAGCGCGGCATCAAACCGCTGATCGCCCGACGCGGCGTCGCCCACGGCTCCGGACTAGGCAAGGTGCGCTGGGTCGTTGAGCGCACCTTCGCCTGGCTCCACCAGTTCAAACGACTCCGCACCCGCTACGAACGCAGAGCCGACCTCTACCAGGGACTGCTCGAACTGGCCTGCAGCCTCATATGCCTCCGCCGCCTCCGAACCTCATTCTGAAACGACCAGCCAGCAGCGCACGGAAGCGATGATGAAAATCGTGGAGGAGACCGTCGTCGCCGCGATCACTACCGACGTCCCTGCCGTCCCAGCTTCTGGCCGCGCCGGGACCGCGATCGCCGTGGAGACACTGCTCCCGCAGACCAGCACACCGACCCCGGCGAACGCCTCCTGCTCACTGACCCACTCAACCACTTCGGCAGGAGCGCCCCGTGTCCGCGCGTCAGGGTGGCGGAGCTACGGCCAGGTGCTCCTGGATCTCCCTGTGGCGGAATTGCCAGCCCTGTCCGGCCGTGCGCAGTAGGCCGGCCTGCTGGCACCTCCGGAGGAAGCTGGCCAGTCTCCAGGGGAGTCGCCCCCGTACGTTCAGGCGGAAGATGGTGTAGCGCGTCCAGGCCTGGCCCCCGAGGCCGAATGCGAGGCCGGACGCCAGCCCGACCGTCAGGGCCGCCCCTGGATCGGCGACGAGCCTGTAGACCAGTCCGGTCGTCGTGCCGAACAGCGCTCCCGCGACAAGTCCGCCCGCCAGGTCGCCTCGCAGCGGGGAGCCCGGATCGGTTCTGGGTACATGGCTGTTGATGGACAGGCACAGGATCAGGGCGAACACCAGCCCGTACGCAAGGCCGACCGCGCCACCGTAGCCCGCCCCGGCCAGGGGCCCCGAGCGCATCTCGCCCTTTGCCGCGAAGTAGGCCCCGCCCACGGCTCCCAAGAGAGGGGTCCCCAAGAGCGCCAAGGCCGGCTCTTCCGCGAGGCTCCGCAGCCCGGCAACGGTGCTCAGCCGGGGCATGCGCAACGGGCGTGGGACCGGCCACCCAATTTCCCCCGTGCGCGACAGGGCTATCACGAGGAGGAGAGCGCCGGTAAGGATCAACCACGACCTGGAGGGCTGCTCGGGCAGTGCCCAGCCGAAGGCGAGCAACGCGCCGCAGTTCAGCAGGACTGTCAGGAGCATGTCCTGTAAACGGATGTCTCGTGGTTTGGCGAGCGGCCACAGGTCGTGCAGGACGAGGTCGCTGGAGGACAGGGCCCGGCCCTGCTCGGTGCGGCCGACCGCGTTGGCGTGCAGGTAGCAAGCGAGTACCGTCAGCACCCGGCGGGTTTTGGCCGGATCGAGGGCTGGCACAGCGGCCGCTCCCGGGCCAGGAGCCGCCGTCACTGCGGCATCGATGTAATGCGCGAGCAGCTGACGGTGCAGGGTGCCGTTGCCAGCTCGCGTTAGCAGCTCCGCGGGCTGACGGCCGGTCGCGGGGTGGTAGACGGTCGCGGCCAGGGTCAGGCGCCAGGGAGTGTCCAGGGCCCGCCGCAGGGCATTTGCCTCGGGCCGTACGGCCGTCAGTCCGGCGGAGACCGGCGGGTCGAGCGCGTCCAGGACCGGCTGCCAGGCCGCGCGCCCCACGGCGGTGTCTGCCACGCGGTGTTCCAAGAACGCCCGGGCCTGCGCGGGGGAAACGCGGTCCAGCCGCACCAGGGCCACCGTCCGAGCCGAGACCTGGCCGTGCTCCAGCGCCTCGTACTGCAGGCGCCGGCAGGTCAGCACCACGGGCGCGGGCGCGGTGCCGAGCTGGTAGCGGTTCACCTCGGCCATCAGCGCCGCGGCGCGGGAGCCGGGACCGGGCGCATCGCCCGGGTCCAGCTCGTCCACACCGTCGATGACCGGCAGCACCAGCTGGGCCTCCAGCAGCAGTCGGGCCTTCGCGCGCTCCTGCTCCCAAGCCTGCTCCAGCTCGCGGGCGAGCCAGTCCTCGATCGTGCCGCCGGGCCAGGAAGTCGCGGTCAGCCGGACCGGCACCTGCACCAGTTCCCCGTCGGCACGCGCCTGGGCCAGGTCGACCACCAGCTTCAGCGCGGTCAGCGTCTTGCCCGCACCGGCATCCCCCACAACACCCGCCCCGGGCGGCGCAGGGGTACCGGTCATCACCACCCGGCCCGGCGTCAGACCCCGGTAGAAAGACACCACGTCATCCAGCCGACCTGTCGCGGTCGCCCCGCGCACCCGCCCGGTCATGTCAGCGGTGAACGACAGGTCGATCACCCCGTTCACATCACCGCCCAGCAACTGCTTGAACGCACCCTGTTCCACTCGTACGACCTTCCGCGCCAAGTCTGCGGCCACCTCGACCGGGTCGTACCGGCGCCGCGCAATCCACAGCCCGACGAGGGCGACGGCCAGTCCCACGGATGCGATGGCCAGCCCGCCCGGGTCAACGTCGCCAAAGCCCTCCCGCAGCGCTGGACGGACCAAGTAGACCACGACCGACAGCAGCACGATCGCGCCGACCACAGCCGACGCCTTCCGCCCCCAAGTGCCCATGGCAGTAAACCTTCCCCACTCGACCCGCTCTGCGCAATCTCCGGGCCGATGGTCCGCGTACGCACCGGGGACGGGGCGGAGCGGCGGTGCGGTCCAGAGGTGACCACTCGCGCGATGCGCACATGTCATGGGGCCGCGTCAGATGTAGGCGGCCCCACTCACTGACGGAGATGAAGTCGTGACTCGTGGAGCCGAAGACGCCGGCCATCATCGACAGGGCGACGCCTGTCTTCGGGGCCACGAACCCTGGGCGACTGTGGTGGCGTCGCCGGGCCACGGGGCGCGTGATGTCCGGCAGCGGCCCGGGGCGCGCTCACTCCGACGGGTGGCATCGCATCACCACGATGGTCCAGGCAGCCCTCATCCTTAACCACGCTTCAACTTGAGCTTGGAAAAGGCTCAGTTCTTCGGCGGGCAGCCGTCGTTCCTGCCGAATGACATCGAGGCGGTGTGGGAGGTGGCGGAGCATCGTTACGTCTACATCGTGGAGGACCCGGAACGGGCGGGGAACGCCCTGGTTCTGTCGTTCGTCGACGACCTCGCCGACCGCGTCACCGAACTCGCCCGGCGGGGCATCGAGCCGGCGAAGCGCGAGACGTATGGTGGCGTGACCAAGGTGATCTACCGGGACGCGGACGGCAACGAGATCAGCCTCGGAGGCGGCCCCAGCTGACGCCGCCTCCCTCGTCGGGGGCACTTAGGGCACGGCCCTTGGCACCGACCGCATGTGCGCCGCCGCATGCCTCAACTTCCGCCCCTGCGCAGCGGAGCCTCCCTCTGCGCGTGCAGTGCGCCCCCGTACAGAGGTTCGCAGCGCGCCGAGCCCGGTGATAACGCTTGAGTTACGACATCGGAGAACGAGGTGATGAAAGGATTCGGCATGGCACCTCAGGCACTCCTGGAGGCGGGCCGGCTGTCCGCCATCGCGAAGATCCTCGACCGGGCCGGAAACCACCTGAGCGCCGCGGTACACGACCCCGCCCTGGCGCCCGCACGCCCCGACGACGCGGAAACCTCCGCCCTCCAAGCACTCCTCGACCTCTCGCGCAGCGCCTCGCACGACCTGACATGCGCCGTCCTGCACGCGGGCAGCGGAGATCTGAGCCGGGCCCAGGCCCACCTGGAGGCGGCGCGGACCGCCCCGGACAAGCACGTCGTGCCGACCACAGGCATGCCCGTCCCACTCCCTGTGGGCGTACGGACCGCACTCCAGCTCCTGCGCGGCATCTCGGGGTTCTTCAGCACGGAAACCGAGGACGCCCTCGTCCGCGCCCTGAGCATCACACCGGTGGCGGCGCGGTGACGGAGCGCCGGACGAGCCCGCCGGGCGCCGGACAAGGCGATGCCACTGCGCACCCCACCCTCGCTACAGCGCCCTTCCTGAGTCACTGAGGCTTCCTGAGGCGCTAAGGCTTCCTGACGCACTGAGGGGAATCACCGCATGTCCATCGTTCGTACAACCCTTCGATCCCGCCGTAGGTCTCGTCTGTGCCGACTCCGGCATGCCCAGAGACCTCCGCCAGCAGTACGTCTTCCTTAAGGACATGAACGGCATCATGCGCTACCTCTCCCGCACCGCCCCCGCTCTCGCCGCGGCCGCTGTCGCCGCTGGGCTGCTTGCCGCGGCACCGGCTCACGCCGCCCCTGCCGCCGCCCCCAAGGGGCAGAGCGACGTGAACGGCGATGGCTACGGCGACCTCGTCACCGCTTCCGAGGCCACCGTGTCGGGCGCCAAGGGCGCCGGCGCGATCGTCGTGAACACCGGTTCGTCCAGTGGGATATCGGCCGGGCGGACTCAGATCGTCTCGCAGAACTCTGCGGGGGTGCCCGGCGCCTCGGAGGCGGACGACCGGTTCGGCTCGGCGCTCGCCACCGGCGACCTGAACGGCGACGGCTACACCGACGTCGTGGCCGGAACGCCCCAGGAGAAGGTCGGCGATGACGTGGACGGCGGTACCGTCACCGTCCTGTGGGGTGCGAAGTCCGGACTCGACGGCGGCACCACGATCCCCGACCCGGCGCCCACCGCCCACGACCGCTTCGGCGATCGCCTCGCCGTCGGCGACTTCAACGGCGATCGACGCCCCGAGCTGGCCGTCGGCACCAGCGACAACAGCGTCTGGATCTTCGACGGTCTCTCGACGGCGGGCGCCGGGTCCCACCGTGAGCTGAGCACCGCGATCGCACCGGACAGTTCGGACTACTACCGCTCCCTGACGGCCGGGGACTTCGATGGTGACGGCTCGGACGAGCTCGTCGTCGGCGGCCGCTACGACAAGGACGGCAGCTACGACGGCGCCGCCCTTGTCTACCCCGGGGCGAGCGGCACGTACACCGACCTCCCCGACGAGGCGCCGGTGGCCGCCTCGGGCGACTTCGACGGCGACGGCCGCGACGACCTGCTCCTCGGATCCCCCGACGACAACGCGGTCACGGCCTACTCCGGCGGCACGGAGGGGCTCCGGGCGTCCGCACGGCGCACGCTCACCCAGGACAGCCCGGGTGTCCCCGGCGCGACCGAACCCTCGGACTTCTTCGGGGAAGGGGTCGCTGCGGGTGACGTGGACGGCGACGGATACGACGACGTGGCCGTGGGTGCCGAGTACGAGACCGTCGGTTCGGTGCCCAACGCCGGCTCGGTCACCGTCCTGCGCGGCTCGGCCGACGGGCTCACCGGTATCGGCGCACAGGTCGTGCACCAGGACACGGAGGGCGTGCCGGGCGCGAACGAGCCCTACGACCGCTTCGGATCCGCCGTCCGCCTCACCGACACCAACCGCGACGGCAACGCCGACCTGGCGGTGGGCGCCCCCATGGAGAACACGAGCAACGGCGCGCTGTGGAGCCTGCGCGGCTCCGCGGCCGGCGTGCCCCCCACGCACGCGGTCAGTTTCTCGGCGGCCACGGCGGGCCTGTCGCAGGACCCCTACCAGTACTTCGGCCGGTCCATGCCGACGAGTGCGCACGGGTCCTGACGCCGGTTGGACCCTCACCCCCTGCTGCACAGGGCCCTCGCGACGCATTCGTCCTCGGCACGCCGGGACGTAATGCGCAGCGAGTACAGGCGGTCGTAAAGAGCCGCGAAAGCCGTGAATGTGAGGGGGAGCATCACGGCCGCCGCGACCAGGAGGCCAACGATGACGGGCGCGAGAATGCCGGCGTAGTACGCGGCGAAGAAGTTCCCCGTGGCCTGTTCGAGGGCGGATCGGACGAGGGGGCGCAGTGGAAGGGCGAGTTGTGTCGCCAGCCGGATCAATCCGGCGATGAGGGCGGCCGAAGGGACGGCCAGAACGAGCACGCGGGGCAGCCCGGCGCGGGTCCACGTCAGTTGCCAGGAACGCCGCAAGGCCGCGCGCGGGCCGAGGCCGTCGGCCACGGCGGCCGGGGCAAGGGTGAGCGCCAGGCGCAGCAGCACGGCGATGAACACCGCCACCGCGGGTGAGGCGGCGACGAGGGTGTAGGGCCACGATCCGCGTTCCAAGGGCTGCGGAGTGTCGAGGTGGTCACCGGTGAGGCTGTTCGCCACGGCCATGACGAGCAGCGGCAGGGGCCATACGATCAGGCCGCGCAGCGCGTACACGGCGAGCAGCGGTCGTAGGCGCGCGACGAGGGAGCCGCGTATGCGCTCCGCCGGTGCAGGGCCCTGCGTCCCCACCTCTGCGACCGCCCGGGAGCAAGCGACCTGAAGGGCCGCGCCACCGATGCCGAGCAGGACCAGGAAGAGCGGGAGCGTGTAGAGGGCGACCAGTCCCAGGTCGGAGTGGTCGTGGAGGTAGGGGTCCTCGAGGTGGTGGTACCAGGCGCGTTGGTTCCGCATGTGGGTGAAGAGGGGCCAGGCGCACGCGAATATCGCGGCCGTCATCAGGAGCCCGGCCAGTCCGGACAGGCCGACGACGCGTGCCGTCGCGCTCGCCAGAGTGCGCCGATGCCGCCGCAGGGCGATGAACGCGGTCGCAGCGACACCACGTTCCCGGTTCCCGCTCGTCGGTGACGTCGTGCGGTCGTGCTGTTGGGGCATGTGGGGGGAGCCTTCTGTACGTTCCGGTTCCGTTTCCCGGCCAGGACGCCGGGCGGACCGTGCGCGGTTCTCCCGAGACGTTGCCGCCTCCCACCGCGCGGCCCGCGCTCAACCGGTCGCCCGCTTCAGACGCCGTCCTTGTGACCGTTCGCGGCGAGCAGCTGCTCCATGCTCTTGTGGGCGGGGGCGGCTTCGGCGTTGCTCTCGTCGTGGAAGAGCCTGAGGTACTGGATGAGGGTGCCCACGCACGTGTCGCGTCCGTCGTACTCCGCGTCGTCGACGAGGCGGAAATCCTTGGAGATCTCCCTCGTCCGCCCGTCGGGACCGGTGTACAAGGGGTGCCAGATCAGCTTCACGTTCGGGTTCAGCCGCTGGACCAGTTGGAGTTGTGGGACTTCGAGCCTGATGAGGATGCTGTCGGGAGAGTAGGCGCGCACGAAGATGTGCACGGGGCCGGTGGCGAGGGACACGAAGGCCTTGGACAGAATGCTCCACATCGGCCCCGTCAGCTTCCAGTCCGGATGCATTTCCAGGACGTTGAGCACGCTGCCGATCCGGGTCCGCGCCAGCGGTGTGTGGCCCTTCTCGTACGCGTAATCGTTGACCTCGATCCCGCCGGCCCATAAGGCCATGGTGGGCGTCTTGATCTCCAGATGCTTGGTCATGAGCTGGACGAACTCCTGGTACCAGGAGTTCGTCGCGCGGATCTCGCGCTGCTCCTGGCGGTCGCTCGTCCTGGCCGCGGCCTCGTCGTTCAGCGCGCCCTGCGAGTCGATCCCGCCGAGCAGGAGTTGCCAGGCGTCGTCGGCATCGGCCTGGGGAATGCCCGCGGCCTTGGTGAGTTCCTGGTACGTCCCCCACTCGGGGTGTTCCGTGGGCCTCGTGGCGTAGTGCTCGTTCAGGGCGCCCGCCTGACGCTGCACCCAATGCGTCACCGCCGCGTTCCCCGCGCGCTGCTGGAGCGCGGCCACACCCGTGAGGGGCACCCGACGCCCGGCGGCGGCCTGCGTCGTCGTCTGCGCCTCCGCGGCTCTCCGTTGCTCGCGCATGCTCTTCTCGTCCTTCCGGTCGATGTCCGCGAGCCTAGAGCGGCAGCGGTGAACGGACGAGGTACGGGAGGGCAGCACCGAGGGCACGCACACCCGCCGACATCAGCGGATTGCCCCTACAGCTCGATGTCGATGTGCTCCACGTCGGTGAACTCCACTCCCAGGCCGTGCGCGCGGGTGTCGTTGGCGCGGAAGTACATCTGCGCGAGGCCCTCGGCCGCGATCTGCTGGAGCCGGCCTTCGTCAGCGCCCTGCTCCCGCGCGGTGAACAGCCGGTCCGCGAACTCGGGGGGCAGGGCCTGGGTGATGTCACGGATCCGGGCGTCGTCGGTCGTGCCCGGCGCGGCGGTGAACCCGAACCGCGCACGGGTGGAGACGACCAGACCGTCGGTGGAGGCCGCCTTCTTCCTCGCCCTGGCCCGCACCTGCGGCTGCCACCGCTTCTTGACCTCGCGCTCCAGTCGGCCGCGCAACTCCTGACGGGGCCGCTTCAGCTTCCCGGCCACGTACCGCTCCACCGTCCGCTGCGACACCCCGAGCGCCTGCGCGACGGCCCGGGTGCCCTTGAGCTGCTTGACCAGGTACTTCATCTGCGCCTGCGCGCTCTGCGGGATGCGGCGGGTGAACGCCCCCTCCAGCGCGCGGTCCAGGCCGTCGCCCAGCGAATCCGCCATGACCGGCTACTCCCCCTCTCCGGCCGTCGGATCGTTCTTGATCAGGTTGGCCACGTTGAAGACACCGCCCTGCTCCTCGAACTGCTCCTCGGCCCACAGCACGGTCTGCGTGCCCTGGTGCTTGACCATGCCCGGCGAGACGCCGAGCCGGAAGCCGCCCGGCACCGGCTTGCCCTCGTCGGTGTGCGGCAGGGCGTCCAGCGGGGACGGGCCCGGCGAGGGATAGACGATGGCGTCCGTGCCGATCGCGACCGGGTACAGGTCGGCCGCCGCGGCGGTCTTCATCAGCTTGCGGTGCAGGCCGATGCGCTGGTTGGCGAGCACGGCCGCCCGGATGTCGGGCCGCCACGTCTCCCGGGCGAGGGCCGGCCACGGCTCGTAGTACGCCACCTGCCCCCGGTTGCGCTGCCGCAGCTTGCCGATGCCGCCCTTCGCCGTCGCCTTGATCGCACCCGCCAGCAGCGCCATCGTCGGGTCCACCTCCTTGGAGCGGGCCATCGCCCCCAAGAATTCGCTCCCGCCCAGGTCGGTGGTCACACCGAGGTCGGCCATCGTGGCGACGTACGCGTCGCGCAGCCGCTTGTACCAGCCGTCCAGGTAACGGCCCGTCTGCGTACGCACATACGCCTCCAGCGGCGCGACCTCGAAGCCGAGCTCCACCGCGTACTGCACGGTGGGCGTGGCGTACCAGGCCGGACCGGCGGGATGGTCACCCCTCGGCGTGAACGGGCTGGGGAGCCGGTCGCCGTCCACCGTCCGGCCGTTGATCTCCACCCGGGACAGGTCCACGTGGGACAGGTCGACCAGCCACGAACCCGGCAGGGACGGATCGAAGGCCGGATCACCGCTCAGGTGGGTCGGACCGTCCAGCCCGACGGTGAGCCCGTTCGCGGCCGCGGCGAAGCTCATGTTGATGTCGACCGCGACCAGGAAGGGGTTCACGCACTCGGCGTCGGTCAGCGGCCGGCACCAGTCGTAGGGCTCCTCCATCAGCATCTCCGCCGGGGTGCGCAGGTGATGCCGGGCGAACCTGCCCTTCAGCAGCGGATGTTCGTCGGGGACCTCGCACTCCACCACGTCGTACACGGCGGTCAGCGCGTCGGCGTTGAACGCACGCTTGAACTCGCCGGTGGCCTGGTCCTTCTCCGCGCGGGTCGGCGGACGCAGCGCGACCATCAGCTCCAGGCCGGTGACCGCCGTGGTGCCGCGCGGCGTCATCACCCGCTCCGCGTAGGTGCCGAGGTACCGGGCGAGATCGGCCGGGTGCATCGTCGGCAGGACCGGGTCGTCCCTGCGGTCCCACTCGCGCACGTCCAGGGCGTTCCACGCCGGAATGCACAGCTGGACGCAGTTGCGCCTCGATCCCTCGGCCGGGCGGTAGATCCGCGCCCACGGACCGAACCCGCGCCGGGTGAGCTGCCAGTCCGCCTTGCCGAGCTGTCTGACCACCTTGTGGCTGTCGGCGAGCCGCCCGGCGCGCTGCTCCTCCTCGGCCAGAGCGGCGGGCAGACCGTAACGCTCCAGCGCGGCCGGAGTCAGGACGAGGACCGGGTCGGCGTCACGGCCGTGGCGGTGGAGGCGGGCCTGTCCGAGCCTCGCCTCGGCCAACGTCCACTCGATCAGAGACGGCAGCGATTTCGCCGGTACGTCCAGGACCAGACCGCCTACGCAGTACGCGAAGGCCTGCCCGTCGTCGTCGGCGTCGATCACGGCCAAGGGGCCGTTCTCGAACCGGGGGTCCGCCGCCGTCGCCGCTGCGGTCGGCTTCTTCGCTGCCTTCCTCGTGGCCGGGCGCCGCGACGGCGCGGGCTCAGTGGTACTCGATGCCGGCTTGGGGGCGCTCGCTGCCGGCTCGGGGACGCTCGTCGGCGGGCGGGACGAGGTCGCCGTCGCAGCCGGGATTGCGGGTGCCGGGGCGGGCGCGGGCGCGGGCGCCGGAGTGGGCTCCGGCTGCTCCGGCGGATCGGAGGCCTGGGCGGGAAACCGCACGGCGAGGCCCTCCAACAGACGCGCGTAGGCGGCCCGCTTCGGCGGTCGCGGCTCGGTCTTCCCGCTCTCCCAGTTCCCCACCGCTTCACGGCGGGCGTCCAGCGCCTTGGCGATCTGAGTCTGGCTCAGGCCGGCCGCCTCCCGCAGCCTCTTGCGCTCGGCAGGAGCGGGCAGATCCTCTTGCGCGACCTGCTCCAGCAGCGCATCCACCGCACTGAACAGCTGATCCCCAGCAGACACAGAATCCACCTCCACCTGCACCCTAATCGAAACGCTCAGCCAAACACGCAACGAAACGCTCTCTGAACGCGCATGGGTGCTCACCCGTGCCGCGCCCACCGCTCAAGCCGACGGGTCACGCCGACGACGCCGCACACCAGCCGCCAGAGCGATGGATCCCCAGACGCCAGAACGCTAGACGCCAAACGTCAGAACGCCAGAGCGCCATGATCGCCCACGAGGCGGGGCCCGCACGGCACATACGCGCCGCCCGCCCGACGCCACACCCCCGCACATATGATCCACACCATGGCAACAAGGCTCGTGCAGATTCACATGAAGGCCGGGGACGACGCGGCGCTCGGCCGGTTCTGGGCACAGACGCTCGGCTGGGGCATGTCCAGCGAAGGGCCCGGCGTCACCAACCTCGAACCCGAGGGACTCACCTATCCCGACCCGGCCGCCCTGTACATCGACGTCGTCTCCGACCCGAACCCCAAGACGGTGAAGAACCGCGTCCACGTCGACCTCGCCACCACCTCCCCGGCCCACCAGGCCGAACTGGTCGCACGGCTCCAGGGGCTCGGCGCGACGCCCGTCGACGTGGGCCAGGGCAACGTGCCCTGGACGGTCCTCGCCGACCCCGAGGGCAACGAGTTCTGCGTGCTGGAGCCGAGGGAGACCTACCGGGACACCGGGCCCATGGCCGCGGTGGTGGTCGACTCCGCGGATCCGCGGGCGATGGCCGGGTTCTGGGGCGAGGCGATGGACTGGACCGTGCACCAGGTGACCGATGATCAGGCGGTGCTGCGCTCGTCCGAGGGCGTCGGGCCGTATCTGGAGTTCATCCGCACCCCAGACGCGAAGACCGTGCGGAACCGCGTCCATCTCGACCTGCGCCCCTATCCCGGCGACGACCTGGAGGCGGAGGTGAAGCGGCTGCGGGCTCTGGGTGCCACCGCCATCGACATCGGACAGGGCGACGTCCCGTGGACGGTGCTGGCCGATCCCGAGGGCAACGAGTTCTGCGTTCTCACCGCGCTCTGACGTTCCGGCGCGGGTCTCCTGTACAGCAATCCGGCCATGGCCTGCCGGCGCTCGTTGACCGTTCCAAGAGCGCGTGTGACCGTCAACGCGCCAGTACGGCAGAGGAGTTCATGCAGTCAGGGGAGGACAAGGATGACGGTACGTTCGCTCAGACTCTCGGCGGTGGCGCTGGTCGCCGCCGGGACGATGACCGTGGTCGGCGCCGTGGGGACGGCGCAGGCGACGGAACCCACCGCCGCTCGCGCGGCCGGCACCGCGGTGACGATCCAGAGCGATCCCACACCGGAGGAGCAGGAGCGGCTCCGTGAGATCGCGGGGTCGATCTGGACCCCGGAGCTGGCGGCGGGCTGGAACATGAACGCCGATGTGGCGGACGTCCTGTCGGAGGTGACCGGCGGCATCCTGAAGTGCTCCGAGGCCTTCGCCCTGGTCCCCAGGCCGCCGGCGTTCATGCCCGGACTGAGCTATCTGCGCCAGTACTGGAAGCAAATCAGGGACTACTTCCTGGTCGTCAAGGAGAACCGTACGTACCGGGCCTGCGTGGTGTCCGCCGCGGCCCACTACCGTTCGATCATCGAGATGGCCTCGGCGGGCATCTGACGGACAGTGGGCGCACGGTGGGCGATGCGGACGGCCCCTGCGCGGCGGCCGTCCGCATCACCCGCACCTTCAGCGCACGGTCACGGTGAACACGGGCGAGGCCGTGGAGCCGTTGACGATACGCAGTTCGTTCTTGCCCTTGAGGCCGAGCTTGACGCCCAAGGAGTAGGCGCCGTTGCGGGCGATGGGCGCGGAGGCGGGCAGGGCGACCCAGTGGCCGCGCTGCTTCTGCTGCAGCGTGACCTTGCTGCCCGGCTTCAGGCCGGTCGTGGTGCCGGTGACGCGGAAGAGCTGCCACGCCTTGACGGAGTTCACCGACGGCTTCGCGGTGATCTTCGCCGCCGCGGCAACGGCCTTCTGCGGGGCGGAGGCAGGGGGCGTGGCCGGCGTGGCGGCCATGGCGGCGGTGCCCGCCATGGCGACGGAGACAGCGCTGATGACGCCTACGGCGGCGATGCGAAGCGAGTGCCGCTTGGTGACGATCATGAAGGTGCCTTTCCATGAGGACATGAGGTCCCTGAGGACGCGAGGCCCGTGAGGACATGAGGGGTTCACGCAGAAGGTGCGCTATTTCCCATTGGGGTCAATCACGCCTGAAAAGACAGCCGTTTACCACTTCGCGTTGCCCCACCAATGTCACCGTCTTGCAACAGCGGCTTCCCGTGTCACTGCTCCCCCTCCCGCCGGAACGCCCTCGAACGGCGCCGGGCCCACCCCCACCGGGGCGCACGGCTCGTACGCCCCGGTGGGAGAAGAGGTCACTTGACGCGGCTGCAACCGGAGGGGGCCTTCTCCGGGTAGTAGTTGCACACGTTGATCTGCACGCCCTCCACGTTGGTGAGCGGGGTCGTGTACGTTCCGTTGACCTTGACCCGCTTCCCGGAGATCCAGCTCCACTGACCGTTCTGGTACTTCCAGTAGCTGAGGTAGAGGCCGCCTGCCCAGCCGTCGCCCGAGCACCTGTCCCGGACCTCGATGTTGAAGTAGGCGTTGTAGGTGTCACGCCCTTGCGCGCTGCCGGTCCAGGCGTAGCTGTAGGTGCCGCCGGCGTCCGAACAGCCGTTGGTGCTCTCGCCGTAGACACTGGCCGCCTGCGCCGTGCCCGAGAAGGCGATGGTGGCCACGGCGGCCAAGGCCACCCCGACACCCGCCTTTCCCGTTCGTGACGCCAAACCTGTCTTCTTCACTGCTGCTCCCTTGTGTGACGTGTGTGAGCCGCGCGCCGCAATGTGAGCGCTTGGACGGGGAACAGGTTCACGGGCGCCGGAGCGGCAGCACAGTGAGAGTCCGTGTCCCGGACAGACACGGGCTGTCCGGGCTGGTCGCAGGCCCGTCCGAACTGCGTCCCGGACAGGCGGAGATGACGGAATACGCCGTTGCCCCTGTGACAGGGGCGCCGCAAGATGGCGCTCATGGGCAACCTCGGGGAGTTACCACCGTACGGGGACGAGGCTCTGCACGAGATCCGGGACGACGCCGGCTTCATTAGGTCGATGCGGCGGCTCAAGGAGCGGTCGGGCCTGACGTACCGCGAGTTGGAGGAGCGAGCCGCCCGCAGGGGTGACGTCCTGGCACGCAGCACGCTCGCCGACGTACTGCGCCGGACGAGCCTGCCGCGCCCCGACGTCCTGGCCACGTTCGTCCGCGCCTGCGGGGACGGTGAGCGGGTCGACGTCTGGCTGGCCACCAGAGAGCGGCTCGCCGCCGCACGCGCGGTCGTGGTGCCACCCGTCCCGGTGCCACCCGTCCCAGCGCCACCCGCCCTGGCGCACGACGCAACCGAGCTTCAACCGCAGACCGGATCGGCCGCGATCGCGCTGCGCCGCCGGTCCAAGGGCCCCGCAGTCGTCGGCGCGGCGCTCGCGGTCGCGCTCCTGACCCTGGCCACCTGGTGGGTGCTCTCCGGCGACTCCGCCGAGCCGGGGGAACCGGCTTCTCCCGACCACGGCTGGGTCACCATCCGCCCCGCCCGCACGCCCGATCTCTGCCTGACCGACGGCCGCGACCGCGACCGCGCCTACGACAGCGCCGTCGCCGTCCAACTCCCCTGCGCCCAGGCGCCTGTGCCGCGCACCTACCTCGAACCGACGGGCGAGGGGCTCTACCGCATCCAGTGGCACCATCCCCAGATGGGGAAAGGGTGTCTGACGGTCATGGGCGAGGACCAGATCAAGGGCATGCTCGAACCCCGCAGGAATTGCGCGCAGGGCACCCTCTTCCGCCTGGAACCCGCTGCCGGGGCCTTCCGGCTGCGCCCGGCCACCAGCGACGGGTGCATCGGCATGGTCGACAACGACACCGCCGTGGGCACCGAGGCGATCGAGGAACGCTGCTCCGGCGCGGCGGATCAGCGGTTCGTGATCCGGGCGGACTGACGACCCCGTACATGTGGCACCGGCCCCGCCCGGCCTCCGTCATGTGGCGCCGGTCCCACCCGGCTTCCGCGAATCCTGGACCGGAACTACCTGGAGACGAAGCCCTCCGCGTCCTCGGCCGCGCGACGGGAAGCGGCCCGGATGTCGGCCACGACACGGTCCGAACGCGTCCGCCGGCCCAGCCAAAGCGCATAGTTCGGCTCCTCCACCGCGCGCCCGCGCAGCACTCTCCCGTCGTGCGCCGTGATCGTCAGCCCGCTGTATCCACCCTCGACGGCCTTGATGTCCTGGAGCGGAATCCAGTCGACAAGTCCCAGATTTCGCACGACCAGCTTGTCGTCAGTCATCGCGACCGACGTTGCGAAGGCATACAAGAAGCCCACGATCGCTCCACCGAAGAAGAAGAGGGACGCCTGCATATATCCGGCTGCGGGTGCGCCTCTCAGCAATGGCCAGACGATGCATACGGCCAGGACAAGAAACCCCGATGCCACACAGGCGGCGGCCACTCTGACGGGCATGGCCACTCGCCATACCTTGCGCGGTTCGGTTTCGACGGACATGGTCCAACCACCCCGGGCATCATCTGCTGTTCCGTATCTTGCTTGGCCGAGGCCTGTATGCACACCGTGCCAAGGCCCGAATGCGAATCGCAGGAAACACCCTGCGGGCATAACGCACGAGTCCCACCCCGTCTCCATGGGGTGGGACTCGTTTCAGAGCGCCGGGCAGGCCTTGCACCTGCATTTCCCCGCAGGAAGCGGGGCGTCTTTCCTTGGACCACCAACGCGCGTTCAGCCACCGGTAGTCCGGCGGGCTGCTCATGATCAAACATAGCATGCGCCAGGCGGCGGTATGTCGCCGCACCGTCGGGCCGTGCGATGTCTCGTAAGGGCGCGGAGGCCGGACTGCAGCTAATCCAGCAGCTTTCGCCCGGTGCAGTAGCTTGCCAACGCCAGTCGACAGCCGCCCGGCTGAGGCCTGTACGCAGCACGAACACCGGAGGACCGCCCATGCCCCGAGAGGCGCCGTATCTCGCAGTGGCCGAGCTGCTGCGCGCCCGGATCCTCGCCGGTGAATGGGAGATCGGACAGCGCCTCCCGTCCCGGGCACGGCTCGCCGAGGAGTACGAGGTCGGGCGCAACGTCGTACAGCGAGCCGTGGAGCGGCTCATCGTCGACGGCCTCCTCGAAGGGCGCGCCGGCTCGGGGACCTACGTCCGCACACCTCGCGAGCGCCTCCGACTGGTCCGTTCACGGCACCGCGAACGCAGTGGTCCTCCTACCGAGGCCGTGTTGAGGGAGCGGGGCAGGGCCGACGCCTGGGATGCGGACAGTCGCGTACGTGTCCCGGCCCCTGACGCGATAGCGCAGCGGCTGGGCATCGCACCCGGCGAACTCTGCGTCCATACGCACTACGAGTTCCTCGCCGACGGGCAGCCGGTCCAGTTGTCCGCGTCGTGGGAACCCATGGCCATCACGGAGGGCACGCTGATCGTGCTGCCCGAGGAGGGCCCCTTGGCCGGGACGGGAGTCGTCGAGCGCATGCGCTCCATCGGCGTGATCGTCGAGACCGTCGTCGAGGTGCCCCGCCCGGCCCGCGCCACTCAGGCACAGGCCAACCTTCTGGGCATCAGCGTCGGAGACCTCGTCCTGCAGATCGAGCGCACGATCCATGACGCGAGCGGACGCCCCGTGGAAACCGCCGACATGGTCATTCCCGATGCGCGCCGGGAAGTGGTCTACGAATTCGGCGTCGACCGCCGCTAGAGCCCTCAGCCCCAACGGCCGTTTCGCCCCTTTGTCACTTCAGTATCGGGAGTCACCGCACTCATGTCCTCATCCTCCCGGCTCGGACTCCTGAAGGAACGGGACTTCGGGCTGTTGTTCGCCGCTACCGCCCTGGGGCAGCTGGGCGACCGCATTATCTTTCTGGCCCTGCCCCTCGTCGCCATCGCCGCCCTGCACGGTGACGAGTTCCAGGTCGGGCTGCTGGCCGCGATGACCACGGCCGGATCGCTCCTGGTCGGCCTGCCGGCAGGTGCCTGGGTGGACCGCATGCGGAAGCGACCGGTCATGGTCCCCGCTGATCTTGTCCGTGCGCTGGTCCTGATGGCCATACCGCTGGCCTGGTGGGCGGACCGTCTCACCATCTGGTGGCTCTACGCCGCCGCCTTGATCCATGGGGTCCTGACGGTCTTCTTCGATGTCGCCTACGTCAGTTACCTGCCGCATCTGGTGGGGCGCGGCAGCCTCGTGGAGGGGAACTCGAAACTCTCGGCGATACGCTCGGTGACCAGCATCGGCGGGCCCGCGGCGGCCGGTCCGCTGGTCGGGCTGGTCGGAGCCCCGACGACACTCCTGGCGAGTTCGGGCGGGATGGCCCTGTCGGGGCTGCTCGCGCTCTCGATCCGCAAGCACGAGGCGAAGCCGGAGCCGAGCGGGCGCCCGCAGCTGGGGCGGGAGATCAAGGAGGGGCTCCAGTTCGTCCTCCGGCATCCCGCGCTCAGGGGAATCATGCTGGCCGACGCCATCTTCAGCGTGTCCCTGGCGACGTATCAAGCCATGCTCCTGGTCTTCCTGGAACGGGAGATGGGCCTCCAGCCCTTCGGTATCGGTCTCGTTCTGTCGGGGATGGGCTGTGGCGCCTTGCTCGGGGCGCTGGTGGCGGGCGCGGTCGCGCGGCGGATCGGGCAGGGCCCGGTCATCTGGCTCGCTTCCCTGACGACCTGCCCGCTGACCGCCCTGATGCCCTTGGCCGCACCGGGATGGAGCATGTACGTGGCCGCCGCCGGGCTGGCCGCCCTGTCCCTGGGAGGAGTCATCCGGGTCGTGGCTCAGTCGAGCCTGCAACAGGCGCTCACGCCGGATGGGCTCCTCGGGCGTATGAGCGCGACCGCCCGGTTCGTCTCCTGGGGCGGGATCCCCCTCGGCGGACTTCTGGGCGGGGCGTTGGGTTCCGTACTCGGAGCGACGACCACGCTGTGGATCGGCGCGGCAGGGATGACGCTGAGTTTTCTCCCCAACTTCCTGTCGCCGCTTCGGGATTGACAGCGGGTTGGCAGGGACGCGAAGGCCGGCCGGTGCACAGCATCGTGTCCGGGCTTCGCGGCGCGGTGTGCTCTCAGCCGACGTGGAGGACCCGGAAGCGATCGGGCTCCGCCGGATCGCGGTCGACGATCTGGAGGGGTGGTGCACCCCACTGCCATACGCCGATGCCCGGCACGCGGGAGAACTGGATCTGTCCGCGCGTCCCTTCGACGGACACCTGCGGCCAGGACCGGGCGATGCGGGCCCAGGTCGTGCCGTGGGTACGCAGTACGTCGGCGAGGACCGTGATCGTGTCGTAGCCCTCGAAGGCGACGAAGGAGGGGGCCTGGTCCAGCCGTTCGTGGAGGGCGGTCTCGACGCGGGCGCCGAGGGGGGTGAAGCGCGGGGGCAGGTAACGCAGGAACGGGACCGCCGCGCCGTCCGCGCCGAGCAGCGTCGCCCATTCGGTGAACTCCGGCTGCCCTGCGGGAGCACCGATCAGGATTTCGGCGAGGCGCGGGTCGCGGCGGACGGACCGGACGAGCGGTACCGCCGGCTCCGGATGGCCGACCAGAAGGAGCAGAGCGGTCGCACGATGCTCGACGAGGGCGTCGCACACGGCCTCGGGCGTGAGTGTGCTCATGTCGAGTTCGGTGACGGTGGCGCCGTGAGGCGTGAGGTGGTCCCGCAGGATGCGGGTGCCCGTCGCCCAGTACACGCTCGGCTGGGCTGCCACGGCGATGCGGCTGTGGCCTGACGTGCGGAGGAAGTCGGCGTAGAGCCGCCAGCCGCGGGACTGCGGCGGGGCCAGGCGCGCGACCCAGTCGGTCGGCTGCTCGGTGAGCGCGTCGAGAACCGCTGACGAGCACAGGAACGGCAGGTTCAAGTTGTCGGCCCTGGCGGCTGCGGCGCGGGCGACGACACTGTGGTACTCCCCCGCCAGCGCGGCCACGCCCAGGCCGGCCAGTTCGTCGACGGCCGCCTCGGCCTTCCGCGGATCGGCCGCGGTGTCCCGGACCACCAGTTCGAGGGGCCTCCCGCCGATCCCGCCGGTGTCGTTGACATCGCGAACGGCCAGCTCGAGGCCGGCGAGGAGGTGCCGACCGGCCTCGGTCCAGCCCGGTCGGGTCAACGGGACGAGAGCGCCGATGCGGACGGACGGGCCGTCAGTCGGCCCCGCTTCAGAGGACGGTGGTGGCGTCTTCATGCGGTGGCGTCTCCCCTGTGGCGAGTCGGCTGCGGCGTGCCCGGGGCGCACAGCGGCTGGGACCGGCCGCAGCCGTTCGTCTTGTCCCGCCGCGACGGACACGCCTGAGTGATCACGCGGGACATTGCATCCGCCACCGGCGCGGGAAGGCAACCGAATATCTGATCGCCGCTCTCCGTTCCGTCAGGACCTTGACCGCAACCGATCCAGCTCGTTCCCGATCGCCTCCCGTATCAGGCCATGCTTCGGCCCCAGCCCGAACCGCTCGTCACGCCACCGGTCCTGCGGGTACAGCCACACAGGTTTCCCCACCAACTCAGTCGGCTCCCACTCGAATCGAGGCCAGACATGCGCGTGCAGGAACGGGTCCGTGTTTCCCAGGATCTCCAGGTTGACGCGCCGGAATTCCGGGTCGAGGCGTCGGCAGGCCCGCTCGACCGCCTCTCCCAGCAGATCCATGTCGGACAGGAACGTCAGCCGATTCGACCTCGGAAGATCCGACAGCCGCCGCGCACGCGGATCGTCCGCCAGGAGAACCGAGTACCCCGGCAAGAACTGCACGTCACCGATCGCCGCGAAGCCCGAGGCGAGACGCCGCATGACGGTCGGGTTCTCACCGCGCAGCGCGGCTCCTATACGGTCCGTCTTCCAGTCATCTGTCACGCACCCAACCTAGTACTCCAGTCTGACTTCGCGATCTTGTCGCTGACCCTGCTGGGAACGGGTTCGGCCGCTGGGCCGCTGCACCCACTGGTGAAGACAGCCGGGAAATACGCGGTGTCCGGGCCCTGTGGCGACCTGCTGCCGGTGGACCGCTTCGCCCTCACCCGCTCCCGCCGCGCCTGACCCGCCGGCGGGGGCCGGACCTCCGGCTTGACTTGGAGCGCGCTCCAAGTCCTAGCGTCGGAGGCATTCGTCAGCCCTCGAGGTGCCGCCCGGTCCGCCGGGCAGGAGGAGTATCAGCGCATGATCACCCGAACCACGCTTGGCTCGCCCGGTCTCACCGTCAGCGCGATGGGCCTGGGGTGCATGGGGATGAGCGAGAGCTACGGCGCCGCCGACTGGGACGGCGGACTGGCCACCATCGACCGGGCCCTGGAGCTGGGCATCACGTTCCTGGACACCGCCGACGCCTACGGCACCGGGCACAACGAGGTGCTGGTGGGCCGGGCCATCCACGGCCGCCGGGACCAGGTGCAGCTGGCCACCAAGTTCGGCATCGACCGCAGCGCCGGCGACCGGGCACGCCGCATCCGCGGTGCCCGGGACTACGTACTGCGCTCCTGCGACGCCTCGCTGCTGCGGCTGGGCGTCGAGGTGATCGACCTGTACTACGCCCACCGCCCGCCCCAGGACGTGGAGATCGAGGAGACCGTCGGGGCGATGGCCGAGCTGGTCGAGGCGGGCAAGGTCCGCCATCTGGGCCTGTCCGAGGTCGACGGCGAGCTGCTGCGCCGGGCGCACGCGGTGCACCCGATCACCGCGGTGCAGAGCGAGTACTCGCTGTGGACCCGCGACGTCGAGGCGGTCACCCCGGTGATGGCCGAGCTGGGGGTCGGGCTGGTGCCGTACTCGCCGCTGGGGCGGGGGTTCCTGACCGGCACCCTGGACCGCTCCGCACTGGGCGAGAAGGACTTCCGGCGCACCAACCCCCGCTTCGCCGGCGAGGCGGGCGAGGCCAACGAGAAGATCGCGCAGACCGTGCGCGAGGTGGCCGACCGGCTGGGTGCCACCCCGGCCCAGGTGGCGCTGGCCTGGGTGTACGCCCAGACCGAGCGGCTCGGGGTGGCGGTGGCGACCATTCCGGGCACCCGCAGCCCTGCCCGGCTGGAGCAGAACGCGACCGCGCTGGAACTCACCCTGGACGCCGAGGCACTGGCCGCGCTGGACCCGCTGGGCGACCAGGTGAAGGGCGAGCGCTACACCCCCGCACACACCGCTGAGGTCGCTCGGGGTTAGGACTCCAGTCTGGCTTCGCGATCTTGTCGCGGACCCGGCCGGGAACGGGTACGGCCACCGCGTGATCATCGGGGGTTGTGTGGACTCCTGAAGATCGTGCGGTGGCTGCGGGCCATAGCGTAGACCCTGTCCGCTGGTGGGCGATGTTCGACCGGGTCACGGCCCGGATCGCGGGCCGGTTCGAGCGGGTTGGGCCGCGGAGGACGGCCCGCGCCTATCTGCTCGGGCTGCTGTCGGGCGTTGAGCGGAAGAACTGCTGGCAGCCGGCCGAACAAGCCGGTCACGCCCGGCCCGGGCCGATGCAGCGCCTGCTGCGCTACGCCCGCTGGGACGCCGATGCCGTCCGCGACGACCTGCGCGCCTATGCCGCCGAACACCTCGGCACCGACGGCGGTGTCCTGGTCGTGGACGAGACCGGCTTCGTGAAGAAGGGGTCCGCCTCGGCGGGCGTGCAACGGCAGTACACCGGCACCGCCGGACGCATCGAGAACAGCCAGGTCGGTGTGTTCCTCGCCTATGCCACCCGCCGGGGACGGGCGTTGATCGACCGTCGGCTCTACCTGCCCGAGCACTCCTGATGCACCGATCCCGAGCACCGCCGGGCTGCCGGACCACCGGCGAACTCGCCTTCTACCTGTGCTGGTCACCCGCCCAGGTGCCCCTGTCCGAACTGGTCCGCGTCGCCGGCATCCGGTGGAGCGTGGAGGAATGCTTCCAGGCCGCCAAGGGCCAGATCGGACTCGACCACTACCAGGTCCGCAACTGGACCTCTTGGCACCGGCACCGCCACCTGCTTGCCGCCGCTTTCCACCCACCGGCCCTGTCAGTGGCCAAGTTGCTGCGCTGGTCCACCTGGCGCAGACACCACCAGGCAACAGCCCGACGCAGCCACTGCCGACGACGGGCCACCGACGAGCCCGCTGGATAGATCACGAAACCGCACTGGAGTACTCGAGCCCATTTCGTTTGGTGTGATCTTGCGGCAGTCCGGGCGATGACTTCCTCGCTGAGCGGATGGCTCTGGATGACCTGTGGGAGTTCTCCGGGCGGGAGGTCCCACCGACGCCCACGCGCCTTCCGGTCCCGGACGGCTATCGACCCACGTCGCCCAGGCCCGCACAACGCGGTGACCGTTGCAGCGTATACAGCCACGACCAGGCGGGCCGTCCGAGTGTCCTTCTCGATGGCCAGCCGGATTTTGCGCCAGACGGGGCTTCCAGCCCCTGCGTCGGCTTCGAGTACAGCGGGCGCAGCACCGAGTTCTTCGACGCCGCCGACCTGATTGAACTCGTCAGCGCCCGTGAGATCCCTGACAGCACCTGGATCGCGCTTCTTCCCGACTTTCGGCATCGCTACCGTCAACCGGCGCCTTCTGCCCGTCCCGGGAGTCCTCACGACTGTCTGTGCGCAAGCCATGGGACTACTGGATGCGGAAGACCAAGGTGTTGTCAGTGGCAGTAGGCATGATCTGTCGGTGACTTCACTACTGGATGACGTGCGTGCGAGTGCGGATTGGATCGCTTCTGCTCTCAGCCAGTCGGCATACCAAGCGGGCTTCTCCCCTGGCAGTCTGCAGGATGTCGAGCGATTCATGACCGAGCACAGCCGGTCTGGTACTGCGGTGGATGGTGGCCTATTGGCTGTTGACCTCGGACCTCGCCTGTTCGGTCTGGGCTGCTACGTCGGCGAAACGGTCCGACGGATTCAAACCCGCAGACCCGCCCGAGGGGATGGCGGGGTCTGCTTCGGCACCGGTAAGAAGTTCCTTCTGATCTCCCCTTCTTCGGAGCACCGTTGGGCGATTGGTGCGGTGACGGAGAGCCCTTGGCCAGCGGGTGATGCAACGGGTCATGAGGGTGGCGGCTGGCCAAGTGATGAGGGTCTCGAGGCCGTTCGTAGGCTCAGAGCCTCCCCAACGAGGCCGGAGCGGCCGTCCGACCCCCGCCCCACCTGGGCGACGTGGTCATCGGATGCGGGTGGCGGCGACCACGTAGGCCGTCCCCGGCCAGCGGCAGCGGCCTTGGCTGGCCGTGTCCGCCGGTCGTTCGTGCCGACGTGTCCAGCGGCTCACGAGCCGGTCGAACGGCGGGACGCAGGGCGTCAGGTCGTAGTGGACGACATCGACGGGAATGAGCCCGGATTCCCGCATCCGTCGCCGCAACCGTCTGGACGAGAGCGCCCGGATGCCGGACTTCGGCGCGCCGTGCCTGCGCTCCGGGGGCCGGCCGAGCAGGCCCTCGACGTGGCCGAGCAGTCGAAGCAACGGCCAGTACACCCCCCATTCGAACAGGCGGTACGGGCTCAGCGGGTTCAGCATCGTGACGAGAACGAGCCCGCCCCGACGCACGACGCGTTCGAGTTCCCGCAGCACCACAGAAGCGTCGCAGTACTCCAGCAGTCCCATCGCGACCACGACGTCGAAACTCGCCTCCGGGAACGGCAGCGCCTCCGCCTCCCCGACGACCTTGGCGACCTCGGCGTCCGCCGTACGGCCCGATACCTCCGCGATCATGGCGGGCGCCCGGTCGACGGCGGTAATCCGGAAATCGCCGGGGCGTGTGTCGAGCACACGCCGGACGAACATCCCCGGCCCGCAGCCGACGTCGAGAAGATCGCCACCGGGGCAGCTATCCAGGATCTCGCCCACCGCGTGGAGTCTGGAGGAGAAGTACCGTTCAGCGGGCCCCGAGCCCTGATACGAAGCGGCATAGTCGGCCGCGAAGGACGGATCGTCGAACTGCGCGTGGCTGTCACGACCGGAAGCCTGTGGACCCGCGATCGTCGAACCCATGGGGTTCTCCTTCATAAGCAGGCGCCATGCCGCTGGAGGGTCCGGCCAGAGACGGCATCGCGTCACGGACGACCCGCCTCGTGGCGGGCCCGTAGTCGCCCTGCCGGCTTGATCCACTCACCGCGGCGCTGCCTCGCGAGGCTGCGGCGGTGCCCCCAGAATCGTGGTCTGCCGCAGGAGAGCGCGGGTCAGCTTTCCGCTCGCTCGGGAGGCGGTCAAGCGCCGAACAGGCCGACGGAACCTGCTAGTCGGGTCCTGCTAGCGAGACCGGGGGGAGCGCGCTGCCTCGTCAGTACGGCGCTGAGCAGGTGAACGGAACCACCCGGCGTACGCGACGCTCCTCCACGTCGAGGCGATCACGTAGTCAGCGCGCGCCACCGCACAGGCTCATTGCTCCACCCCCACATACGTAAGGTTGCAGCTGCCGATCTCGCCCATCGCGCCGATGTAGGGGTAGGTGAATCCGAGCGTCTTGGTGCCCGCCGACGTGTAGTTGAGTTCGATCGTCTGGGTGGAGTGGCCGGGCATGTCCGCGACGCGCCATGTCGGGGTCTGGCCGTTGTCCTCGATGGAGAACTCGCCGCGGGTGAACCCGTGGTTGAAGTCCGTGTTGTTGATGAACGTGACTCTGTCGACGTGGGCGCTCGGGCCGTCCCAATTCCCCTCGAAGGTCGCCTGAAGCGCGTCGTTCGGGATGTCGATGGCCAGTTCTTCGTTGTCGCAGCTGTCGCCCCAGTGCACGTTCACGATGCTCTGGTTGTACGCCTTCGCGATGAACGCGCCTTCGGCGTGTGCCGTACCGCTGGTGACCACCAGCAGCGCCGAGGCGGCCGCGGCGCTCAGGCCGAGCGTCTTCTTGCCGATCATGAGGGTCTCTCTTCCGGGATGGGTTTCGCACCGCGACAGGGCTCGCAGCGCGACAGGACTCGCACCGCGATGGGGCTCGAACTGCGATGGGCTCGAACTGCGCGGAGAGCGCCGTGACTACACGGAGAACAACTGGTAGTGACGGTCACTGAAGTAGCCGGGAGACCATGCGGTCGAGTACTCGCCGTAGGGGACGACGTTGGTTCCCTGCCGGGTGCAGCTCCCGGGGCCGCAGACGCTCACGCTCGCGTAGAAGCCGCTGCCCGGGCCTCGGTAGCAGCGGATCGTGAACCGATGCCCGTCCTCGGTCACCGACGGCGGGTTGCACTGGATGGAGTCCTCTCGGGGAGGCGCGGCGCTCGCCGCCTCCGAGGTGCCGAGTGCGGCACAGACGGCCAGAGCCGCCGCCCATACCGCGCGCTGTGCCTTGATGAACGCCACTTGTGGGGTCTCCCTTCGCCCGGGCGATGTCCAGCCCACACCGCCCCGATACGCACTGTGCGTGCAATATTAGTCACTCTGCGTATCCAAAAGAGGGAGTAAAGAGCGCGCGTCACCGGCGCGAAGGGGCGTAAAGGCGTAGAGGTCGGAGCGGGGGCGCATCCCCTCAGGAGCTCAGCAAGCCCGCCACTCAGCCATAGCGCAGAATGCGCGGCGCGAACGTGCCCTCTGGGCCGTCGGCCCGGCCGACCGACCACACCGTCGGCGTCCCCGGAACCGGAATCAGCCGCAGCGTCCTGGAGTCGCCCTCCCCTGCCACCGCCGGTTCGCTGTACTCGGTGAACGACCGGCCGTTCCAGGCGAGGAAGTCCGGGCCGGGGACGAGCGGTGGGTTGCCGCCCGGTGGGGCCCACTTCAGGGAGCGGGCCACCGAGACCCAGGCCAGCTCACCGGAGGTGCCGGGCGCCAGTGAGGTGACCGCGCCGAAGTCCGCGGGCACGCTCACCTTGTTCCAGGACAGGCCGTCGAAGCGGACGAGCAGGGGCGGGATCGGCCGGCCCGGAGGTCCGCCGACGAAACCGGCCGAGCCGCCCGCCCACACCTCCGTCGGCGAGACCGCCAGCACGCTGCTCACGGACGACCTCGGGAAACCGTCCACGTTCGTCTGCTGCCACTCCTGGCCGTTCCAGTGCGACACCGCCGCGCTGGAGTGGGCCGCGCCCGCGGCCCAGACGTCGTCGGCCGACAGGACGTGCAGGCCGTACACGGCTCCCGGCGGCACCGGCATGTCCTGCCAGCCCTGCCCGTTCCGGCGCAGCAGTGCCTGACCGCCGTCCCGTGCCCCGATCAGCCAGGTCTCACCGCCGCCGGTGACTGCCTTGTCCAGCACGACATCGCGCGGCACCTTGCTCTCGCGCCAGGCGGTGCCGTCGTAGCGCAGCAGGTGGGAACCACCGGCCGCGTCGTGGCCGACCGCCCAGACCGCGGTCGGTGAGGTCGCGGCGACGGACAGCAGCTCTCCCTGCCAGCGGATGCCGGCCAGGTCGTGGCGCTTCCACGCGGTTCCGTCCCAGCGCAGCAGCAGCGGGAAGCCCGGCGCTTGGCGGCCGACGGCGTCGGTGCCCACCGCCCAGGCCCGGTCCGGCCCGAACGCCACGGCGTCGTTCAGCCCGGCCTGCGGGCGCACCTGTGACGGGACCGGAACGTGGTCCCAGGACCGGGGTTCCGCCGCCGTGGAAGCCACGACGGTCATGAGGGTCAGAACGGCGGCGATGGCCGCGACGAGAAGTCTGCGCGCCATGATCAGCCTCCCCGCCGCTCGCTCATGAGGTGGGGTTTCGAGCCGTAGATCTCGACGGTCCCGAAGGAGAGCAGTGAGGAACCGGTCCTCGTCAGCGCGGTCGGTCCGACGTCGATCGCGTGCGTACGTTCCGGGCCGTAGGAGAAAGTGGTGCGGGAGCCGTCCACGCGCGCGTACTTCGACTGGAACGCGTGGTCGCTGACCATCGGCAGCCACAGCGCGCCGTCGGGTCCGCGCACCATGCCTTCGGTGTAGGTATCGCCCAACGGTGGGTGAGTGGTGCGCCAGGTGTGTCCGTTGAAGGTCATCAGGTAGGTGCCTGCGACGCCGTCGACGTACTGGCTGCCGCCGATCGTGACCCGCCCGGAGGGTTCGAGCAGAGTCGTGTGTACGTTGCTGTTCGGCGGCAGCGGCACCTCCGCGTCCCGCCACGCCGTGCCGTCCCAGCGCAGGATCGCGGTCCCACCGGTGCTCCGGTCCGCCCAGGCCCAGGCGTCGGTGGCCGTACGCGCGGTGATCCCCATCAGGAACAGCACGCCGTCCGGGGGCGCCTGGGTGGTCCAGCCGGATCCGTCGTAGTGCAACACCGTGAGTCCGGTGTCGTCCTCACCGACCACCCAGGCGGCGCCCGGCACCGCCGCGAAGTCCTGGTAGACCCAGAGGGTTCGGGGCAGGGGGATGACTGTCCAACCGGCCGACGACCGGCGCAGGATCTCTCCCTTCCCCTCGCGGTTGTGGAAGATCCACACCTCGTCGCCGACGAACTGCACCTTGCCGAGCCGGCCCGGTTCCCCGGCGCCGGGGAAGGTCGTGTCCCGGCTCCACGCCGTGCCGTCCCATCGGTACAGCATCGGCCGCGGTCCGTCGGCGGCCTGCTCGTAGCCGGTCGCCCAGGCCTCGCGCGGTCCGCGGGCGGCGAGATCGGAGACCGTCGCCGGAGAGGTCGTCGGTGGCACCGGGAGCGCCGACCACCGCGGCGGCTTGGCCGCATCGGACGGTGCTGCCGCCGCGGTCGGCGACAGCACCGCGGCACAGGCGAGCACAAGGCAGACGAGGACCGCACGGAGACCGTTCACGAGACCCCCCAGGACGTGAAGGCCGCTCAGCTTATGGGCGTTTCCTCCAACCGTGAACAGACAGCACACGACCAGTCCGAGGCACCTCGGCCCCGCTGGTGTTGCTCACACCGTGCCGGGTTCCTCAAGCCACGTGACGCCCCTGGAGCGGTCCGATGCCCCTCGCCGTGCGGCCGCGTCATTCGACCAGGTCCAGCCAGGCCGCCGCGAGCGCGGCATGGCCCGCCGGTGTGGGGTGTACGCCGTCCTCGGACCAGTGCTCCGGCCCGGTCGTCGCGGCGAGTCCGGCGAACATGTCGTCCGCGGCCAGCAGGAGTGCGCCGTACGTCCGGGCGAGGTCGCGCACGACCTGGATCTTCGGATCGAGGTCGGCCCGCCATTCCTTCCGTACTTGCGTGTCGATCAGCGCGTGGCCGGCGCCCGCCTCGATGGTGCCGCTGATCGGGAGAAGGAACGGCTCGACGAGGATCAGTTCCGTGCCCGCCTCGGCCAGCGGCGCGAGCAGGCGGTCGTAGCCTGCCGCGAATTCTTCCGCGGGGATCACGCGGCCGTCCGGGGACAACGTGTGCCAGCCCATGTCGTTGACGCCGACGAGGATCGACACCACGTCCGGACGCGCGTCGAGCACGTCCGTCTGCCAACGGGCCTCCAGGTCACTCACCTTGTGGCCTCCGACTCCGGTGTTCAGCCAGGTCACGGGTCGGTCCGGGTGCCGGAAGGCCCACTCCCCCGCGATACGCAGCGGATAGCCGAACCCGAGGCCGTCCTCGCTGCGCAGCCGCTGGCTGTCGGTGATCGAGTCGCCGGTGAACATGACGGTGGTTCCCGGACGGAGGGTGATCGTCATAGGTGCTCCTTCAGTCATAGGTGCTCCTTCATAGGTGAGGTGGGGCAAGGAGTGGTTCGTCGAGGCACCGTTGGGCGGCTCAGATCTCGGTGTGGCCGAACCACTGGTCGGCCGCGCGCTCGAACGCCTTCAGGTCCGCGTCTCGCTCACCCACCCAGGCGACGACTCCGTCCGGCCGTACGAGTGCGGCGCCCAGGCCGAGGTCGTTCCGCGCCGCCCCGTTCGCGTACCGCAGCACGCTCTGCCGGAGCGTCGCCGCGTCCCGCAGGCGGCCGCCGGTGCCGAAGTCGAGGACGACACCCCGGCCGTCCTGCATCAGGTCGGCGAGGCATGTGCCGTCCGTGAGGCGGAAGTCGGGGGCGACGCGGCCGACCAGGGGATGCTCGTCCCCGAGGTCGTAGCGGACCGCCGATCCGGAGATCATTCCGAACATGTAGGTCGTCACGTCCTGGGTGTCGATCAGGTCGCCGATCAGGGCCTGGAGCGCCCGGCCGTGCGGGCTCGGCCGCATGACCGCCGACTGGACGCGCGTCCAGTCCAGGACCCGCGCACCGACGGGGTGGCGTTCGCGGGTGTACGTGTCCAAAAGCCCGTCAGGCGCGTGGCCCCGCACGGTCGCCGCGAGCTTCCACCCCAGATTCAGGGCGTCGCCCAGTCCGGTGTTGAGTCCCTGGCCGCCCAGCGGCGAGTGGATGTGCGCGGCGTCGCCCGCGAGCAGGACACGGCCCTTCCGGTAGGTCGTCGCCTGCATCGCCCGGTCGGTGAAGGTCGACGCGAGGCGGACGTCGCTCAGCGTCACGTCGGTGCCGGACACGCGGCGCAGCACCGCCTGGAGGTGCTCGCGGGTCGGCTGCCGCGTGCGATCGAACGCGCCGCCGTCGAAGTCCATCACGCCGATGTGCCCTTCGGCCTGCATCTGGATGTACGTGCCGGTCGGCGTCGGATTGATCCCCGGGCTCAGCTTCTCGGGGTCGGCGAGGTCCGCGAGCATGAGGTATCCGGTGAACTGCGGCTCCGAGCCGACGAATGCGAAGCCTGCAAGCCGCCGCACCTGGCTGCGTCCGCCGTCGCAGCCGACGGCCCAGCGCGCCGCGTACGCTTCCTCGCCCGCTCGCACGACCACGCCGTCGTCGTCCTGAGTGACGTCGGTGACCGTGACGCCACGCCTGATCTCCACGCCGAGCTTGGCGGCCCGCTCGGACAACACCGACTCGATCACGGCGAGGTAGGTCAACAGCGCGTCCGGGGACGCCGTGGGAAGGCGGTACGGCAGTGCGGCGACGTCGACCTTGGCCGGGTCGAGCACCATGCCCGCGAAATGCCCCACGCCACCACGCAGGGTCTGCGGCCCGTCGGCGTCGAGATCCGCGCCGGGCTCGTCGTGGACCCCCGACGCGGTGAGCAGCGGATGGAGCATGCCTCGGCGGTGGAACGCCCCGAGCGAAGCCGCGAACAGGCCCCGCATGCCGAACGGTGCCGCCCGCCACGGTGAGCCGGGTTCGGCCTCCCGCTCCAGCACCAGGACCGAGCTGCCCGCGAGGCCGAGCTCGCAGGCGAGGAAGAGACCGACCGGGCCTGCGCCCACGATCACTACGTCGTGCATGAGAACCCCTTCATGAGTAACCGTTCCGAAGCCGGTTCCCGGCGGCGTGCCAGGAGCCGGTTCTCCGCGATGCGCCCACAGTGCCGAGGCCCCCTCACACGGCACGCACACGGCGCTGACACGGAGCTCGTCGACACTGACACGGGGGCGCACCGGTGATCCCCTGGTGTGAGGCGCCCGCCATACGTGTGCGAAGCTCGGGAGATGGACGGGAGTGCGCCGCTTCGTGTCACACTGCTCGGCGCCTTTCAGGTGTCTCGTGGTGACACGGCCCTGCCCGTACCGGGCGTCCGGTTGCGGGCCCTGGTCGTACGCCTCGCCCTCGCCGGCGGGCACGCGGTCGAGCAGAGCGGCCTCGTCGACGCGATCTGGGCCGAGGATCCGCCGGCCGACCCCGCCCACGCTCTCCAGGCCCTCGTCTCACGGCTTCGCCGGGCCCTCGGCTCGGCCGACGCCGTCACGCGGTGCGCGGGCGGTTACCGGATGGCCGTGGAGACCGTCGACGTGGACGCGTCACGGTTCGAGGGGCTCGCCGCCGACGGCCGTCACCGCTTGCGTACGGGCGACCCGACTGCCGCAGTGGCCGCACTCGGCGAGGCCGTGGCGCTGTGGGGCGAGAGCCCCGGCGCCGAACCCCCGGTCGTCGCCGCAGTGGCGCCCGCCGTCGCGACCCGGCTGGCCCACGTCCGCGTACAGACCGTCGTCGACCTCGCCGATGCCGAACTGGCCCTGGGGCAGGCGGACATGGCCGCCGCACGCCTGTCCGCGCTCCTCGCCGAGCACCCCGCCCACGAGCATGCCGCCGCGCTGCACATGGACGCGCTCGCCGCCCAAGGGCGCCAGGCCGAGGCCCTCGCCCGGTACGAGCAGGTCCGCGAAGCCCTGGCCGACGGCCTCGGCGCCGATCCGGGCGCCGCCCTGCGCGAGCGCCATCTGCGCCTGCTGCGCGCCGACCAGCCCGCACCGTCGACCCCACGGGCGAGGTCGAGCAACCTGCCCGCGCCGCTGACCAGGCTCATCGGCCGTGCCGACGACCTCGCCCGCATCGAGACCCTGCTCGCCTCCGCGCGCCTGGTGACCGTGCTCGGCCCCGGCGGCGCGGGGAAGACGCGACTCGCCGTCGAGGCCGCCCGCCGCCACCGGCACGCGTACCGCGACGGCGCCTGGCTGATCGACCTCGCATCGGTCACCGATCCCGCCAAGATCGGCGCGGCGCTGCCGGCCGCGATCGGGCTGCGCGGCTCGGCACTGTTCGAGGCCTCGGCCGGGCGGCCCCGCGGCAATTCGACCGATGAACTGGACGCTTTGGCCGCGGAGTTGGAGGGTCGCGAGGCCCTGCTCGTGGTCGACAACTGCGAGCACCTCATCGACGCCGTGGCCCATCTGGTCGCGGCACTGCTGGCCCGCTGCGCCGGACTGCGGGTGCTGGCCACCAGCCGGGAGCCGCTGGCGATCGACGGCGAGACGCTCGTCCCGCTCGGGCCGCTCCCCCTGCCCCCACCGCACGCGGACGTCGACCAGGCGCGCAGAGCGCCGTCGACGCTGCTGTTCATCGAACGGGCGGCGGCCGTGCGGCCCGGGTTCGACGTCGGCGGGCACAACCTCGGTGACGTCCTGCGCATCGTGCGCAGCCTGGACGGCCTGCCGCTCGCGCTCGAACTCGCCGCGGCCCGTCTGCGCACCTTCTCGCTGCCCGATCTGGCCACCGGCCTCTCGGACCGGTTCCGCCTGCTCACCAACGGCAGCCGGACCGCCTTCTCCCGGCACCGCACGCTGCACGCGGTCATCGCCTGGAGCTGGGACCTGCTCGGCGCGGACCAGCGCGCGGTCGCGGAGCGGATCGCCGTGCTGCCGGGCGGCGTCACGCCGGCCTCGGCCGCCGCCGTCTGTGCCGGGACCGAGGTATCGGCCGCTGAGGTCCGGGAACTGCTCGCGGACCTGGTCGACCGGTCGTTGCTCCAGCTCGCGCCGGATTCCGGCCGGTATCGGATGCTGGAGACCATCCGCGCGTACGGCCTGGAGCGCCTGGCCGAGCGGGGCGCCCTGACCGGCGTACGGGAGCTCGCCGCGCGCCATTTCGCCGAACTGGTCGCCCGCCAGGACCCGTTGCTCCGCGGCTCAGGGCAGCTCGACGCACTCCACGTGCTGCGCACCGAGTACGACAACGTGCTGGCCGCGCTGCGCCACCACCACGAGACCGGCGACACCGACGCCGCGCTCGCGCTCGCGGTGAACCTGATCTGGTACTGGCACATGCTGGGCCGGGACGTCGACTCGGCCCACTGGCTCGGCGAGACGGTCGCCCTGCCCGCCGTGCGGCCGAGCGTGGAACGTGACATCGCCGAGGGGGCGCTGCTGCTCGGCATCCTGCCCATCCCGAGCACGCCCCCCGATCTCTCGGCCGAGGCACGGTGCACGGAGGTGCGGATACTCCTCGACCGGCTGCGGAGGCATCCGGAGCTGCCGGGCTTCGGCGGCGCGCTGATCGCGATCAGGCTGGCCACCCTGGAGCAGAACGACGCGTCGTCGACGGCCATCCAGCGCCTTGCCGACGGGCCGGACGTGTGGCTGGCGGGGCTCGCCCGCATGTTCCTGGCCCACTTCGCCGAGAACGAGGGCGATCTCGACCGTGCACGAGGCCACTTGATCGCCTCCCTGGACTGCTACGAGCGGGTGGGCGACCGATGGGGCCTGGCCAAGGTCCTGCCGCTGCGCGCGCTGCTCCGGCAGTACGACGGCGACCTCGGGGGCGCGCTGGCCGACCTGGACGAGGCCAAACGGCTGGCGCGCGCGTTCGGGTCGCTCGGCCCCAGCGACGAGGTCTACATCGACCTGCGCCGGATCGACGTACACGTGCGGCTCGACGAGACCGCACGGGCGGTCGAGACGATCACCGCGGCCCGGGAGCACGCGCTGGGCTCGGCGTCGCCGGAGATGGCGGTTCTGCTCGACGCGCGGGAGGCCGCGCTGCGGATCCGGACCGGTGAGACGAACCGGGCGCGCGCCCTGGTCGAGTCGGCCGAGGCCTGGCTGTCCGGGCGCCCGCTGTCGTCCGGGAACGAGCACGGGCACGCGCTGGTCGCCGCGGTGCGCGGTGCGCTCTGTCTCGAACTCGGCGACGGGCCGGGCGCCGAGGAAGCGCTGGTCCGGGCGTACACGGCGGCGGTCGCCAGCGGGGACCTGCCGTTCGTGGCGACGGTGGCGGTGACCGTGGCCGGCCTCGCCGCGCTGCACGGGCGGCACCGGGACGTCGCGTCGGTCCTTGGCGCGGCGGCCCGTCTGCGCGGCGCCCACGACCGTACCGATCCGCAGGTCCTTGCGCTGAGCGCCGGCGCCAGGGCCGCGCTCGGCGACGCGTGCTTCGCCGAGGCGTACGAGACGGGCCGGCGGCTGGAGGCGACGGCGGCGCTGGAGCTGACCGATCCGGGGCGGCTGCGCGGCGAGGCATGAGATGGATGGCGCTCGCGCACGGCATGAGCGGTCGAGCGGCACGAACGGCATGAGTGGCACGAGCGGTCGAGCGGTCGAGCGGTCGAGCGGTCGAGCGGTCGAGCGGTTCGAAGAGCATCAGGGATGCATCGGGGCATGCGTGTCCTGGTGCCACCTGGTGCGCTCGGCGCGAGTGTGCTGAGGTGCACGGAGCCCCGGAACACCCGCCCTGTGCCCTCGGAGAGTGACCTTGCGCAGCTTGACCTTCGTCATCGGTACGGGCCGCAGCGGGTCCACCGCGCTGTCCCGCATCCTCAACGCCCACCCGGACGTGCTCAGCCTCAACGAGTACATGGCCTCGGTCGGTGACACCGCCTTCCCCGAGGGGCGGATGTCGGGCGCGGAGTTCTGGGAGGTCCTCTTCAGGCCCACCCCGTACTTCGCGAGCATGATCCGCAATGGGCTGCTGATGCCGGAGTTCCTCTACACCCGCCGTCCGGGCCGGTACACGGCCGAGGCCACCGGCATCCCCGCGCTCTCGCTCATGGTGCTGCCCCATCTCACCGACGACCCCGACGGCCTCCTCGACGAGATCCGCGCGGCGGTCGTCGGCTGGCCCGCGCGTGCCGCCGCCGAGCATCACACGGCGCTCTTCGCGCTGCTCGGCGCGCGGTTCGGGCGCACCGCCGTCGTGGAGCGTTCCGGGTACTCGACGGGCTGGGCGCCGGGGCTGCGCGAGACCTTCCCCTACGCGAAGTTCGTGCACCTCTTCCGTGACGGGCCGGACTGCGCCCTGTCCATGAGCCGTCACATCGGCTATCGCGTGATCACGTCGATGCGGGAGATCAGGGAGCGGACGGGTGTCGAGAGCTTCGGCGACCTGACGGAGAAACAGGTGCTGTCGCTGCCGCCGGAGTTGGCGGCGCTGCTCGCCGACCGCTTCGACCCCGCTCTCGTACGCGACCGGGACTTCCCCCTGCGGCGGTTCGGCGACCTGTGGTCCGAACTCGTCGTCCAGGGCACCCGGTTCATCGACGGCCTGCCGGGCGATCAGCGCATGTCGCTCGCGTACGAGGACCTCCTCGACGCTCCCCGCGAGGAACTCGCCCGCCTCGCCTCGTTCGTCGGGGTCGAGCCGTCCCCGCGGTGGCTGGACGGCGCGTGCGCCCAACTGGACGACAGCCGTCGTGGTGCCGCGGCGAAGCAGCTGACGGGCGCCGAGTTCGAGGAGCTGAGGCAGAGCTGCGCTCCGGGCACGCGCGCGCTGGGGAGGTAGCTTCCGCCTCGTGACCAGGGCCAGGGCGGCTCCGTACGCCGGTCCGGCCGGTGCCGTGCCGTAGCCCGTCGGCCCCGGCCCGCCTTCGACGCAACCCAGTTCTTCCTTTCTGTGGACAAAGTATGGACGCGCTCCGAAGTCGTCCCTACGCTGAGCGTCGCTTTGCCACAGAGATCTGCGTAACCCATGCCGGAACACCGGAACCACGCAGGAGGAAGAGTGAAGCCACGTCCCGGGCCGATGTCCGGCTCCCCCCGCCGCAGAACTCGAAGAGCCACCGGGTCCAGCGGGACCCGAAGGGCCGCCGGATTCGGCGGAACTCGGAAAGCCACCGGATTCGGCAGAGGCAGGAGATCCGCAGGCGCGCTTTTCACCGCCGTCCTCGGCTGTGGACTGCTCACCGGCGGACTGCTCTCCCCCGCCGCGGCCGCCAAGGACGATCCGCGGCCGTTCGCGGACCTGCCGCCGCAGGAACCCGGCGTCACCTTACGGGTGTTCGACGTCCAGACCCCGCTCAAGAAGCTGTGCGACCTCAAGCCCGCGCAGACCCCCAATGTCGACAAGCTGATCCCGACGGCCGACTGGAAGTCCACCGACGGCTTCGGGTTCAGCGACAACTTCGTCTCGCAGATCATCGGCAACCTGAACGTGCCCGAGGCCGGCTCGTACGACTTCCGGCTGATCAGCGACGACGGCTCCCGGCTGTTCCTCGGCGACCGGCGGGTCATCGACCACGACGGGCTGCACGGCGCCGAGCCCAAGGACGGCTCGGTCACGCTCAACGCCGGCTACCAACCGCTGCGCATCGACCACTTCGACGCGGGCGGCGACCAGCAGGTCACCCTCCAGTGGAAGCCGCCGGGAGCCGACGGATTCACCACGGTGCCCGACTCCGTGCTCAGCACGGACGCCGATGTCGTACGGGTCACGGCGCCCGGCCGCAAGGAGTGCGAAGGGACGCTCGACACCCCGGGGGACGGCCTGCCGCTCACCGAGGTGAACCCCGGCTACAAGCTGACCGACCTGCGCCCCAAGGGATTCGAGCCGCAGGTGTCCGCCATGGACTGGCTGCCCGACGGGCGGCTGGCGATCTCCACGTGGGGCGGCAGCACGGAGACGAAGGGTGAGGTGTACCTCCTCGACAACGTCACCGGCGATACCGGACCCGACAAGGTCACGTACAAGAAGATCGCCGACGGGCTCAAGGAGCCCATGGGCATCAAGTACGTGGACGGGAAGCTGTATGTGTCGGAGAAGCACCAACTGACCGAGTTGAACGACAAGAACGGCGACGACGTCACCGACGAGAAGCGCAAGATCGCCGAGTGGCCCTATGGCGGGAACTTCCACGAGTTCGCCTTCGGTCTGCTCTACGACAAGGGCGACTTCTATCTGAACCTGTCGGTCGCGATCAACTACGGCGGCGCCACCACCGATCCGCAGCCGGCGCCGAACCGCGGCACGACCATCAAGGTCAACAAGGCGACGGGCAAGGTCAGTTATCTCGCCGGGGGGCTGCGCACCCCGAACGGCATCGGGCGCGGTCCTGGCGGTGACCTGTTCGTGGCGGACAACCAGGGGGGCTGGCTGCCCGCGTCCAAGCTGGTCCACATCAAGCAGGACCGGTTCTTCAACCACTACATGAATCCGGACGGACCGTACGACGACCAGCCGGTCACCAAACCGGCGCTCTGGCTGCCGCAGAACGAGATCGCCAACTCACCGAGCACGCCCATGCAGCTGAAGAAGGGGCCGTTCGCCGGTCAGATGGTCTTCGGCGACGTGACCTACGGCGGTCTGCAACGTGCCGACCTGGAGAAGGTCGGCGGCGAGTACCAGGGCGCGGTGTTCCGGCACACGCAGGGCCTGGAGTCGGGGATCACGCGCATCAGCGAGGGTCCCGACGGCGCGATCTACACCGGGGGCCTGGGTGCCGACGGGAACTGGGGCCAGGCGGGCAAGCTCCGCTTCGGTCTGCAGAAACTGACACCGAGCGGCAAGACGGCCTTCGACATCAAGACGATGCGTGCCACCCGCGACGGTTTCGAACTCACCTACACCAAGCCCCTGTCGGAGGAGACCGCGGCCAAGCTGACCAAGGGTGCGTACTCCGTCGAGCAGTGGCGTTACGTACCGACGCCCGCGTACGGCGGCCCGAAGGTCGACGAGGAGTCGCTGCCGGTGTCCTCGGCGACGCTCTCCGAGGACCGGCGCAAGGTGCGACTGGCCATCCCCGGCCTGAAGTCCGACCGTGTGGTCCACGTGCGTTCGCCCCGCCCGTTCTCGTCCGCCGAGGGCGAGCAGCTGTGGTCCACCGAGGCCTGGTACACCCTGAACGCCAAGCCCGGTCCGCAGGAGCCCGTCACCACGTACGACGCGGAGTCCGCCCACCTGTCCGGCGGAGCGGGCATCGACACCGAGCACGCCGGCTACACCGGCGGCGGCTTCGTCGACGGCTTCGGCGACAAGGGCGCGAAGGCCCGCTTCGACGTCGTGGTCGACAAGGCGGGCGCGTACGACGTGGGCCTGCGGTACGCGAACGGCCCGCACCCCTCGCCCGGAACCAAGACGATCGGGGTCAGCGTCAACGGCGGCGCGGCGAAGCAGACGAGCCTGCCGTCCACCGGCGAGTGGAAACGCTGGTCCACCGAGACCGAGCGGCTCGACCTGCGCAAGGGCCGCAATACGATCACCTACGCCGTCGGGGCCGAGGACACCGGCCATGTGAACCTCGACGCGATCGACGTGCGCAGGCCCGGTGCCCGGATCGACCTGTTCTCGGGCGGCAGCATCTCCACCGCGTGGCAGCACTCCGACGGCCGCAGCGCGGCATGGCCGCACACCGCCGAGAAGTCGATGGAGGTCTGCTGCGGCGACCTGCGCACCAAGCAGCACTTCAAGGACTTCGAGCTGCACGTCGAGTTCCGGGTCCCGAAGCTCCCGGACGACGTCACCGGGCAGGACCGCGGCAACAGCGGGGTCTATCTCCAGGAGCGCTACGAGGTGCAGATCCTGGACTCGTACGGCGTGGAGAAGCTCGCGAACAACGAGGCGGGGGCGATCTACCAGAAGAAGGCCGCCGACCTCAACGCGTCCACGGCGCCGGAGACCTGGCAGACGTACGACATCACTTTCCGCGCCGCGCGCTTCGACACGGACGGCAAGAAGACGTCGGACGCGCGGGTCACGGTCGTCTGGAACGGCAAGAAGGTGCACGACGACGTGGCCGTCGACGGTCCGACGGGTGCGGGTGATCCGGAGTCGGCGGCGGCCGGTGCCCTTCGGCTCCAGGACCACGGCAACAAGGTTCGCTTCCGCGATGTGTGGGTGAAGCCGCTGCCCTGACGGCTTTCCGGGGGGGGCGCTGCGCTTGCGTGAGCCCCTCCCTCTGCCCCTCCCTCTGCCCCTGCCGACGACTCGCGGGTCGTCGGCAGGGGCTTTGCCTGCTCATCCGCCGGCGAAGAGAGTGGTCCCGTCGGGCCCCTGCGCCTCGACGCGCGCGCCATGTTCGACCGTGCGGCTGACGGTGCAGTACTTCTCGTGGGTCAGGCGGATGGCGCGCTCCAGCGTCTCGGCGGCCTTGTCGTCGTCTTCGGGCAGTTCGAGTTCGTAGGAGACCCGGACGACGCCGACACGGCCGTCGTCCTCGGGCCGGGACACCGAATCGACGACGATGCGCAGTCCGTCGTGTTCGACGGTGCGGGCCGTGCGGTCCACGACGAGTCCCCCGCAGCCGCCGAGCGCGGCGAGGAGGAGTTCGACGGGGGTGAAGGAGGGCTGGGCGTCGGGGTTGTCGGCGGCGGCGATACGGACCTCGGCGCCGCGGTCGTTGCGGGCGGTCCAGTCGCGTTCGCCATTGCGTACGGTCTCGATGCGGTAGTCGGCCATGGCGGAACGGTAGCCCGGGACGGGCGCGGGGCCGCGGAGGCGGGCGCCGGGGGCGGTCGAGTGAGTCGGGGCGTCTGGCGTGCCTGCGTGACTGCGGCCTGACAGTTCTCCGCCCCGGCCCACGCGATCACCTCAGCGGCCGAGCGCGCTGACACGTGTGGGTGCCAATGTTAGCGCTCAAGTGGGGTCGAGCCGGTCCAGCTGGCCAGAAGACCGAGTGCCTGGCGTTCGGGCGAGTCGGGCTCGGGTGAGTAGACGGTCATATGGAGCCCGGGGTCAGCGGGCAGGTCGAAGGCTTCGTAGGGCAGGGCCAGGTCCCCGACGAGGGGGTGGCGGAGTTGCTTCACGCCGGAGCGTTGGAACTTCACGTCATGCCTGGCCCACCGCTGGGCGAACTCGTCGCTCTTTGTGCAGAGCTCGCCGATCAGGTCCATCAGCCCCTTGTCTTGCGGCGAGCGGCCGGTCTCGGTGCGCAGGAAGGCGACCGAGTCGTTGGCGGCCTTCTCCCGGTCGGGCCAGAAATCGGCAGAACCAGGGTCGAGGAACAGGAACCGCGCGGTGTTGACCGGACCACGCTGCGCGAACAACGGGGAATCGTAGACCGGGGCATACAGAGCCTGGCCGAGAGAGTTGGCGGCGAGAATGTCGAACCGGCCGTTACGGATGTAGGCCGGTAGGTCGGTCATCGCGTCGAGCACCCGCAGAACCACCGGTCGGATCCGCCCCGGCGCAGTAGGTGACCGGCGCTGGGACGCGGTGGCCGCGCGGGCCAGGTCGTAGAGGTGGGCCCGCTCGGCATCGTCGAGCTGGAGCGCGTGGGACAAGGAGTCCAGTACCGAGTCCGAGGCGCCCCTCAAGTTCCCGCGCTCGAGGCGGATGTAGTAGTCGACGCTCATCCCGGCCAGCAGTGCCACCTCCTCCCGGCGCAGCCCGGTCACACGTCGATTGCCGCCGAAGACGGGCAGCCCTGCCCGCTGGGGCGACATGCGGGCGCGACGGGTGCTGAGGAACTCCCGCACCTGGTCGGCCTGCTCATGCCTCTCGCTGTCGGTCACCTCACCACCGTAGGTCGTGCGGCGGTGTGCTGGGAGGTACTGCCGTTACCCGGAAGAGCAGTCACTCCCACCCTCGCACGGACGCGGGTTCCATGGCCGGGACACAGCGACACAGCGACACAGCGGAAAGGCGCCAAGTCGTGGACAACCAATTCACAGCGCATACAGAACTCTTCGATCTGAGCGGAAAGCGCGCGCTCGTCACCGGTGGCACCCGAGGCATCGGGATGATGATCGCGCGTGGCCTTCTCCAGGCGGGCGTCCGCGTGGTCATCAGCTCACGCAACGCGGAAGCGTGCGCTCAGGCGCAGGAACGGCTGTCCAGATTTGGTGAGGTGCGGGCCATCCCCGCCGACCTGTCCCGACACGACGAGTGTCGGCGGCTGTCCGACCTCGTCACCGCCGACTCGGAGCGTCTCGACATCCTCGTCAACAACGCGGGCGCCATGTGGGACGAGCCGCTGGCCACGTTCCCGGACGCGGCCTGGGACACGGTCGTCGACCTCAACCTGAAGTCGCCGTTCTGGCTGGTCCAGGCGCTGCTGCCCGCACTTCGCAAAGCGGGCACCGCCGACGATCCCGCGCGGATCATCAACATCGGAAGCATCGCCGCCATCCACGTCCCCCAGCGGCCCAACTACTCGTACTCCAGCAGCAAGGCCGCACTGCATCAACTCACCAGGGTGCTCGCCAGGGAGCTGGGACCGCAGCACGTCACCGTGAACGCCGTGGCGCCGGGACCGTTCCCGTCGGCGATGATGGCTGCAACCCTCGATGAGCTCGGCGAGGCGATCGCGGCGTCCGCCCCACTGCGCCGGATCGGCCGCGACGACGACATGGCGGGTGTCGCCGTGTTCCTCGCCAGCCGGGCAGGCGCATACCTGACGGGCGCCGTGATCCCCGTCGACGGCGGCATCGCCACGACCGCGTAGGTTCCCGTGGTGCGCCAGTACGGATGGCACGGCCGTGGACCTTCCGCAGGTAGGCGGCGAGTCGTGCGCCGCGCCGGCCTGCCTGGGTTCCGGCTCCTCTCGTAGCGGGATGTGCGGGCCGTCTGCACGGCCCGCACATCGGCGTCAGAGCATGATCAGCAGCCGCGTATTCGGCTTGAGCTTTCGGTTCACCGAGCGGCTCTGCACGTATACCTCCAACTTGGGGTTGTTGCCCGCCTTCACCGAGACCGTTCCCTGAATTCCCGTACCGAAGAGAAGGCTGCGCGCCGCGTCTCCGGTGTAGGCGCGGTCGGTGTCCTTTTCGACCACGACGACTTCCTTGTTCTGCTGCACCTGGGCCCGTGCGCCCAACTGGTAGTAGCACGATCCGCGTTCATAGGTGACGCCCGGGTGGGAATCGACGAAGGGGCGGATCTCGATTTCCTGGTCGACCTTCAGGAGCCGGTACTTGTCGGCCGGAATCGGTTCGAGATTCGCCCGCACCTCGTCCACCGATATGTCCTGGCCGACGGCGAAGAGGTTCTTCGTGCCGCGCACGCCCTGCTCACGGCCGCGCAGGAAGCTCGTCGCCGCGGCCCGCACCGTGCCGATCGCCTCCTCGACGCCCTTCTGGGAATCCGCGTCCCAGATCGCGATGTTCCCCGCCGGGAAGCCGTAGTTCTGAGCCGTGCGCTTGGCCAGCGAGTTCGGGACGAGGATCGCGGACGTCCAGTGGCCCGGAAGGCCGCCCATCTTCGCCGTGATCCGGTCGAGCCAGGGGCCGAGGATCGTCATGTCGCCGTCGTGCCGCCTGTCCCCGCCGGAGGCGTTCTCCTCGCCGTCCGTCACCACGATCTGGAGGAAGCTGTGCTCGCCGTACTCCTCCCAGATGTGGCCGAGGTCTTCCAGGGACTTCACCGAAGCCTCGATGAGGGCCGTCGCGCCATTGTTGACCCGATACAGGCCCCGCATTGACGGCAGGTGCTTCACGTCCATGTCCCAGACCAGGTTTTCCACCCTGTGGTCGAAGGAATAGAGACTGATCCGGGTCTCGTGACCCAGGCTGTCCGATTCCGCCTTCAGACCCGCCACGAACTCGTCCACCACACGTATGAGTTGCTCCTGGTGCGGACGCATCGAGCCCGAGCAGTCCACCACCAGCGCCACGTGATTCACCTTGTGCTGGATCCTGTTTGCGGACATGTTTGTGCTCCCCCTCCAAAGGTCCCCGAGTGATGTATTCACACTAGAGGGAGGCACTGACAACGGAGCCTCACCGCGAGGCCGCGCACCACCGGGACCACCGTCCTGCGCACCCTGGCACCGCAGGGCTGGCCGCACGGCCGATCAGCCACCCAGCAGCAGCGCCAGCGGCTCGCGGATGTCTTCCGGTATGAGGTTCAGGCCTTGGAACTGTTCGGACGTCACCCATGCCAACGCGTAGCTGTTGTCAGGTGCGTTCGCCTCGGCCTCTTCGCCGGACAGGAGCGCGCTCCCCTGCACGTCCTTCATGAGGTAGTAGGTGGCCGGCCGGCGGTTGTGTCGGCCGGTCCACAGGAGGCGATCGATCCGGGCCTCCAGCGTCGTCTCTTCCCAGAGCTCCCGCAGTGCCGCCCGCTCCGTGCTCTCGCCGGCCTCGACGTGTCCACCGGGCAGGATCGAGTAGTGGTGACCCGGACAGCTCGGCCCGCCCCAGCCGACGTACTGGCACATCACACAGTCCGAAGACGCCTCCCTTTTGAGGAAGCGCCTCATGACCAACACCCGTTGCCTGTCAACGACAACAGCGACCGCCCTGGGGATCAGCACTCCCCCATCATGGCAGCGGCCGCCTCGGCTGCCCAAGGACGCCCCTCGCCTGGGCAGCAACATGTGAACACCTGCCGCACACAGGTGTTCAACGCACCGGGAAGCCGAAGGAGTAGCCCTGCTCCTTGAGCCGAGGGAGAAGAATGCGCAGGGCCTCGACGGTCTGGGTGCGGTCGCCGCCGGCGTCATGGAAGAGGAGGGTCGGTCCGTTGGGCAGTTCCCGCTCGACGGTGGCGACGATGGCGTCCGTGCCCGGGCGTTCGAAGTCCTTGGTGTCGACGTTCCAGCCCAGCGGGCGCATGCCGCGGGACGAGGCGAGCTTGCGGCTGTGGGGGGTGAAGGCGCCGCCGGGCGCCCGGTAGTACATCGGCCGGACACCGCCGGACGCCTTGGTGATCATGCGTTCGGCGTCGAGTATCTGCTTCGACTGGTAGGCGTCGGACTTCTTGTCCATGCCGGTGTCGTGCGACACGGAGTGGTCGCACAGCCGGTGCCCCGCCGCGACGACCTTCTTCACGAGGTCCGGGTGGGCCTGCGCCTGCGTCCCCACCATGCAGAACGTGGCCTTCACCTCGTACTCCTCGAGCAGGGCCAGCACTTGGGGCGTCCACTTGGGGTCGGGGCCGTCGTCGATGGTGATGTTGACGCCGCGCTTCCCCGCGTCCGAGGCGTGCGCGATGGTCGCCGAGACGGGCTTGACGGAACTGGTAGGCGCGGGCGACGGGGCTTCCTGCGACGACGCGTCGCCGGCCTGCGCGGTCCACACCGAGGCACCCACGGCGAGCATCGTCACGCCGACCGCCGCCCCGATCGTCTTGCCGTACCAGCCCCGCCCACCGCTGTGCCGTGCCATGTCCGCCCCTTTGCGCAGTTCCTCGCCGATCTCCGGTCACCTTGTGACCACCTGACAGGACGGGGCTCGGCGTCAAAGGGATCCCTCTGTTACCGATCACGGACAATTCCGGGAGCGTTCGCGGACAACTCCCGGCGATCGGCGGCCGGAACAGCGACGGTCAGGCCTCCGGCGCGAGGAACTCGCGGGCGCGCGCAGCCTGGTGTGCAGCTTGGCGCTGGGCAGCGAATGTCGTCGCACCAGCCGGCACCGGTACTCGACCGCAGCCATCGCCAGCCGAACGGAACCCTCAGCTGTGGCCGCCCGTTCGGTTTCCGCTACCACGAGGGTTTACTCGCGCTACCCACCTCGTTGGACGACACACCCCGGAACGTCACCCATGCTGGCTCTGGCTCGACCGCCTTGTGTCTCTGCACATACCGGCGCGCCTCTGTGCACACCGACCAAGTGCACCAACATCCCTACGCATCAATACGCACCAGTACGGGGGTACTCATGTCCATCACCACAGGCATCCGGCGCTTCGCCGCCGTCGGCGTCGGCTCGGCTCTCCTCGCGTCCGGGGCCCTGGCCCTGAGCGCCGGTCAGGCCCACGCCGCCGCGCCGGTCTGCACGAAGACCGTGACCAAGTCGAGCGGTGGGTTCTCCGGGCCCGTGGCCGCCGCGGCCAACGGTTCCCTCGACTGCCAGTTGGGCGTGGGCAACAGCAGCCCCGCGGTCAAGGCCCTCCAGAATTCCCTGCGGCGCTGCAACTCGGCGCCCCTCGACACGGTCGACGGCATCTACGGACCCCAGACCAAGGCGGCCGTCGCCAAGGTGCAGCGGTCCAAGGGCGTCTCCCCCGTCGACGGGCTCTACGGCCCCAAGACGCGGAAGGTCTTCGACTGGCTCGTGACGGGACCTCAGGGGGCCGCCTGCGCCAACTTCTGAGGTAGCGCGCCCTCCCCGGCCCCGCCTTCTACGACAGCACCTCTTCGCCCGTGGCCCTGTAACCCTGAAGCAGGGCACTGAGGATGTCGGTCAGCCGGGGGGCGACGTCGACCACGGCGTGCGCCAGGTCGGGGTCCGACTCGTAGAGGCGGCGCAGTTCGGTTCCCGGGGCGGCCATCTGCCACAGGGCTCCGGCCATCGACGTGGCCGTGGCGACGACGTTGCCCGCCTGCTCCGGGCTCAGCCCGGCCGCCCCGCACAGCGCCTCGCTCACCGCCGCGACCTCCGCGAGGGCGGTCACTTTGAAGGAACGGACGCTTTCCAGGGAGACGTTGCGCTCCAGGTTCATCGGCGTGTGGGCGAGCAGGTCGCAGAAGACGGGGCGCGCGACCAGGGACTGGGCGAGGACACCTGCGATCGCGTGCAGGGCACGCACTCCGGGTTTCCTCCCGACACCCTCCGCGGCTGGGCGGCCCGCGGGCTCGGCGGGATCCGCGGCGGCGAGATCCTCACGTACCGCCCGAGACCACTCCACCCACCCGGCCGCGGCCAGGCGGAGGAAGATCTCCTCCCGCGTCTCGAAGTAGCGGAGCATCGCCGACTTGTGCATGCCGACCTCCGCCGCGATGTCCGTCAAGGTCACCGACCGGATGCCGCGCTCCGTCGCCAGCCGCGTCGCCGCCTCCAGGATGGCGGCCTCGCGGGCCCGCTTGGCCTCGGGGCTCCGGGCGCGTACGGGCTGACCACTCCGACTGGACTGACTTCGGCTCGCCATGCCGGAATTCTAACGCAACCAGGTTGCACTATTAACGCAACCGTGTTTTGCTAACGCCATGGCAACCCAGACTCAGACGTGGTTCATCACCGGTTCCTCCCGCGGCTTCGGCCGCTCCCTCGCGATCGCCGCCCTCGCGGCGGGCGATCGGGTCGTCGCCACGGCCCGCAAGCCGGAACAGCTGGCCGACCTGGTCGAGCGATTCGGCGACCAGGTACTGCCGGTCGCGCTCGACGTGACCGACGCCGCCGCGGCCTCCGCCGCGCTCGACGCCGCCCGCGACCGCTTCGGCCGCATCGACGTGGTCGTCAACAACGCCGGCTACGCGAACGTCGCCCCCGTCGAGACGGCCCCGGAGGACGACTTCCGCCGCCAGTTCGAGACCAACTTCTGGGGCGTGTACAACGTATCCAAGGCAGCGCTGCCCCTGCTCAAGGCGCAGGGCGGCGGCATCGTCGTGCAGTTCTCCTCCATCGGAGGACGCGTCGGCGGCAGCGCCGGCCTCGGCTCCTACCAGGCGGCCAAGTTCGCCATCGACGGTCTCACCCGCGTACTGGCCACCGAGACCGCGCCGTTCGGCATCCGCTACCTGGTCGTGGAGCCCAGCGGCTTCGCCACCGACTGGGCCGGTTCCTCCATGGACGTCCAGGACGTCCCGCAGGAGTACAAGGAGACCGTCGGCGCCTTCAACGACCGCTCACGCGACAGCCGCAACGCCGGCGACCCGGACCGCGCCGCCGAGATCCTCGTACGCGTAGCAAAGCGCGACCACCTGCCCACCCACCTGCCCCTGGGCACGAACGCGGCCCGGATGGCGCTCGACCACTCGCGCCGACAGATCGCCGAGGCCGAAGCCTGGCAGGCGGTGTCCCTCTCCGCCGACTTCGGCGAGCAGTACCCCGTCGAGCTCCCGGAAGACGCCGCGTAGGGCGTCGCCGTCGTGGCGGCCTCAGCGGCAGCCCCAGCAGCGGTCCAGTGGCGGTCGTCGTGACGGCGTTCGAGCTCAAGTCACCTTTCGGCAGGCCGCGTTCACTGGTGGCTGCTGTCGTTTGACGACCCGTCGGCCGACGTCCGCAGATGCGTACGTACCCCTTGCTGGCCGAACAGGATCAGCACCTCGACCGCTCCGCCGTCGGCGCTGCCCAGCCAGTGCGGCAGCGACGTGTCGAACTCCGCCGCCTCGCCGGGCGACAAGGTCAGGTCCCGCTCACCGAGCACGAGCCGCAGGCGGCCGCTCAGGACGTAGAGCCATTCGAAGCCTTCGTGGGTCTGCGGGGTCGGATCGAGCGGTTCCGGCCTCGCGGGGATGATCATCTTGAAGGCGTGCACGCCGCCGGGGCGCCGCGACAGGGGGACGAAGGTCATCCCGAATCGTCGGATCGGCTTCAGATGGATCCGGGGATCGCCGGTGCGCGGCGCGCCGACCAGGTCGTCGAGCGGTACGTCGTAGATGCGGGCCAGCGGAAGCAACAGCTCCAGGCTCGGCCTGCGCTGGCCGCTCTCCAGTCGGGACAGCGTGCTCTCCGACACTCCGGTCGCCGTCGCGAGGTAGGCGAGGGTGATGCCTCGGTCGCGACGCAGCGCGCGGAGCCGCGGGCCGACCGCGTCCAGCACCTCGTCGTCCGTCCGGTGATCCACGGGCCCACCTTGCCATAACCGCAAGATTCCGTGCCAGATCCCGGGAGGTCCGGTGAGGCTTGGCGCACACCGACAGAAGGAGGCTCCTGATGAGCATCGACGGCCCCGGCATCACCGATCCGCGCACCGGCGACACGACCACCAACGATCCGGCGACGTTCTGGGACGGCGTCTACGCGGACCGGCCCGCGGCCGACGCACCGCGGCCCAATGTCCGCCTCACCGAGACCGTCACGGGTCTGACGCCCGGCGACGCGCTCGACCTCGGGTGCGGCAACGGCGGCGACGCCCTGTGGCTCGCCGGCCAGGGGTGGCACGTCACGGCGACGGACATCTCGGCCGTGGCGGTCGAACGGCTCGCCGCTCTCGCGCGCTCGCACGGGCTCGGCGGCCGGGTCACCGCCGTGCGGCACGACCTGCGTACGTCGTTCCCGGACGGCGCGTTCGACCTGGTCTGCGCCCACTATCTGCACACCCCCTTCGCTCTCGACAGGTCGGCCGTCCTGCGCTCGGCCGCGCACGCGCTGCGCCCGGGCGGGCGGCTGCTGGTCGTCGACCACGGCTCGACCGCGCCGTGGTCGTGGACCGCGGGCACGGACGTCCGGTACCCGAGCCCGCAGGAGGTCGCGGCGGACATGGACCTGGACCCGGGCGACTGGACGGTCGAACGGACCGACGCCCTGACCCGCACCGCGACGGGACCGGACGGGCGCACCGCCGAGGTCACCGACCACGTCCTGGTCGTCCGCCGCGTCGGCTGATGCCCCTGAAAGTCGCCTGACTCCCCTGAAACCCGACCTCCCCTGAAACCCGACCTCTCCTGAAACCTGACTCCCCTGAAAGGAGACCGTCATGCCCGCCCCCACGCGCCCCGGCCGCCGCCGCGACACCCCGCCGCCCCGCACCGCGAACAACGAGACCGAGGTGCTGCGCGGATTCCTCGACTACCTCCGCGCCTCGATCGCCGCGAAGGTCGAGGGTGCGCCCGAACCGCAGGTCCGCACGGCCGCGGTGCCGTCGGGCACGAACCTGCTCGGTCTGCTCCACCACCTCACCTGCGTCGAACGCGCGCTGTTCCTCGGGGAGAACGTCACCGACTGGCAGGCGACGTTCCGGGCCGCACCGGCGGACACCGTGTCCGACGTGGTGGCCCGCTACCGGGCGGCGGTCACGCTGGCCGACGAGGTGCTCGACGAGTGCGCCGATCTCGGCGCGGAACTCCCCCGCTCCCGGCCGGGGAAGCCCGCCCCCTCCGTCCGCTGGGCGCTCACCCACATGATCGAGGAGACGGGCCGCCACGCCGGTCACGCCGACATCCTGCGTGAGCTGATCGACGGCTCGACAGGACGCTGACGGCGGTGGGGGTGAAGGTGGCGGTGGCGGCCCGGAGGGGGCTCGGTGGCGTCAGGCCGGAGTCTCGCCGATCCGGGCCAGGACCTGCTCGGCCAGTTCCTCCGGAGTCGACTCGCCGTCCAGGAACACGGTGTCACCGGGCAGGGTGTCCACGGCGGCCGTGCAGGCTTCGATCCTGCCCTTGCACCAACGCCGGACGTCCTCGTCCTTCTCGGGGGCGTCGGGGTAGAAGCTCCGGCCGTCGATGCGCCGTTCCAGTACCTCTCGGGGCACCTTGAGGAAGAAGTGGTGGACGGGGATGCCGGCCTTCTTCAGTACGCCGAAGATCTCATCGACGTACACGGAGTCGACCAGGGTCATGGGAACGAGAACCGGACGGCGATACTCCTCTACCAGCCCCACCGCCAGGTCGGCGACCTGCCGCCGCCACAGCGTCAGATCCTGGAAGTCGCCGGTAGGGAACTCCACGATCCGGCCCAGCAGGCTCCCGACCATCTCGGGGTCGAACACCAGCGCATCCGGCCGACGGCCACGCAACGTGTCCACCAGCGTGGTCTTCCCGCTTCCGAACGAACCGTTCACCCAGACGATCAAAACGATCTCCCCACCCCGTGGTCGTCTCCGTGTGTCGGCCCCAGCATGCCGCACGGCTCCGAGACGGCCTACGGCTCTTCGGACAGCGCCCGCAGGGTCGCGTCGAGGTCGGCGGCGCGCGGCTGGTTGTGCGGGAGCCTGGCGAGGACGGCCGCCATGCCGCAGGTGTTGGTGACGGCCGAGAAGACCAGGCCGCTTCCGATCGCGGCGGACAGCCAGCGCGCGGTCCGGTAGCGGGTGCCGAGCGCCAGACCGGTGACGACCAGCGCCCCCGCGGCCAGGCGGACCTGGCGCTCCATGGGCCAGACGGGCCTGACGGTCTCGTCGCGGTCCACGCGGTGGCCCTCGGCGGTCCACGCGGCGGTGCCGCCGTCGAGGTCGACGGCGGATATGTCGGCGGCGGCGAGTTGGGCGCGGGCCGCGGCGGAACGATTGCCGGAGGCGCAGACGATCAGCAGGTCGCCGCGGGCCGCCGCGGCCTTGAGGACCGGCAGGGCGGTGTGCAGGTGGTCGAGCGGGATGTTGTGCGCGCCGGGGACGTGGCCGCCGGCGTACTCGCCGGGAGTGCGGACGTCGATGACGGTGTAGGCACTCAGGTGCTCGGCGGCCTCCGCCGGGTCGATCGAGACGGGCGTGGTGACGGTGGTGACGGCAGGGGTGTTCATTCGGGGCGGTGGCCTTTCGTTTCTCTGTGCCGATGCCCTCCGCGTCCTCGGCCGGGGCGTCCCGAGCCGAATAGCATACCCTAGGGGGTATCTACGGAGGAGGAAGTGTGGAGCTGGAGATGGCTGCCGACGAGCTGAAGAGCGTGCTCAACCGGCTGCGGCGGGCGCAGGGGCAGATCGCGGGAATCATCAAGATGATCGAGGACGGGCGGGACTGCGAGGACGTGATCACGCAGCTCGCGGCGGTCTCGCGGGCGCTGGACCGGGCCGGGTTCGCGATCATCGCCACGGGGTTGCAGCACTGCATGGCCGAGGGCGGGGAGGCGGCGGGCGACCGGGATCAGATGCGGGCCCGTCTGGAGAAGCTCTTCCTGTCGTTGGCGTGAGCCTGCCCGCCGATGGCCTGCGCCGATGCCGAAGCCGGTGCCGGTGCCGGTGCCGGTGTCTCATGCGACCGCGTCCGCGAGCATGAAAGCCGCCACGGCCAGCAGCGCGACCGCGAAGACGCGTTGCAGTCGTGGGCCGGAGACCTTGGACGACAGGCGTTTGCCGTCCCAGGCGCCGAGGACGGCAGCGGCTATGAAGGGGCCGATCACCGCCCAGTCGAGCGAGACGGCGGAGCCGGAGCGTGTGGCCAGGGAGGCCAGCGAGTTGGCCGTGATGACCAGCAGGCTGGTGCCGACCGCGGCCTGCATGTCGAAGGCCAGAACGGTGACCAGGGCCGGGACGGCGAGGAAGCCGCCGCCCACCCCCAGGAGTCCGGTCAGCGCGCCCAGGCCCGCCCCGGCTCCGGCCGCCTTGACCGGGCGTACGCCGTCGCTCGCGGCGTCGGCCGTGCGGGCCGGTCGGAGCATCCTGGCCGCGGCGAGGGCGGCGATGGCCGCGAACGCCACGGTGAGGGCGGTCTGGGGCAGGCGGGCCGCCGCCGCTCCGGCAAGCGCCGCCGGAAGGAGCCCCGCCGCCGCGAACGCCGCCCCGGCCTTCCATCGCACGTTCCCCGCACGGGCATGGGCGTACAGGGCGGTCAGCGAAGTGGCGGTGACGATGATCAGGCTTGCCGTGGTGGCCGCCGCGGGGGTGAAGCCGAGCAGGTAGATCAGCGCGGGCACCGCCAGGACGCTGCCTCCGCCGCCGAGCGCGCCGAGCGCCAGGCCCACCACGGCTCCCGCGCTCAGGGCCAGGATCAGCGCGCTCATACGGCGTGCTCCTCTTGCCCGCGCTCGTCGACGACCGGCAGACCGGCCCTCGACCAGGCACTCGCACCGCCGAGGGCGGGGGCGAAGGGAGAGGCAGGGGCACAGGCAGAGGCCTGGAAAAGGAACATGACGTGCTCTCACTCGGGTGAACGGATGGGTGATCGGGTGCCACACGGCCATCAGGCGCTACGCGGCCCTCAGGCGTCACACGCCCATCGGGCGCCGCACGGCGATGGGGCACCAGTCAGCCATGGGGCAGCGCGCGGCCATCAGGCGCCGCAGGACCAGATCGACGGTCAGCCGCGAGCCACCGTCAGCCCCGCCTCCGTCGCCGCGTCGAACCCGTCGTCCACCGCCACCACGTCGCGCCCCACCGCGTCCAGCAGGGACGCGGCGATCGCCGCCCGCATCCCGCCCGCACAGTGCACCCACACCGTGCCGGGCGGCACCTCGGCGGTCCGGCCGTGCAGTTCGTGGATCGGGATGTGCACGGATCCCTCGACGTACCCCGTGGCGCGTTCCGAGTCACGGCGCACGTCGAGCACCACCACCTGCGGTCCCCGCGCTCCCCGGTCACCCCTCTCGCGCACCCGGGCAAGGTCGGCGAAGGTCGCTCGGGGGAACGAGCGGAGTTCCTCGCCCTCGCGGAGCCACGCGGCCGGATCGCCGGAAGCGGCGGCAGCCGGGCGGTCGATGCCCACCCGGGCCAGTTCACGCTGCGCGTCGGCGATGTGTTCCGGGGTGTCGGCGAGCAGGGTGACCGGCTTGCCCCACGGGATCAACCAGGCCAGATACGTGGCGAGTTTGCCCTCGCCCTCGAAGTTGAACGACCCGGCGACATGCCCCTCGGCGAAAGCGACCCGGCTGCGCAGGTCGACCACCCACTCCCCCGCGGCGAGCCGCCGGGCGATCTGCTCCGCGTCGGCCCGCTCGGGCGGGGTCAGGTCGAGTGGCGCGGGCCCGGCGGCGTTGGCGGGCCCCATGTGCGCGTAGTAGGCGGGCACGTCCTCCAGTCCGGCCAGCATCTGTGCGACGAAGGTGTCCACGTCCAGCGTGAGCGCGTCGTTGGTGGCGCGCTCCTTGCCGATCGTGGTCGCGTCCCCCTCGGCCTGGGAGGAGGAGCAGAAACTGCCGAACCCGTGCGTGGGCAGCACCGGCACGTCGTCGTCGAGCTCGGCCGCGAGGCGGTGGGCGGAGGCGTGCTGGGCGCGGGCCAGCTGCTCGGTCAGCCGTGGCTCCACCAGGTCGGGGCGGCCCACCGTGCCGATCAGCAGAGATCCGCCGGTGAACGCGGCCACACCGCGGCCGTCCTCTTCCAGGACGTAGGACGTGTGGTGCGGGGTGTGACCGGGAGTGGCCACCGCGCGCAGCAGCAGGCCCTCGTCCACCTCGACGGTGTCGCCGTCGGCGACCGGAGTGCGGGCGAAGGACACCTGGGCGGCGGCCGGCACCAGGTAGACCGCGCCGCTGACGCGGGCCAGCTCCAGCCCTCCGGTGACGTAGTCGTTGTGCACATGGGTCTCCGCCACGTACGCGATGCGCACCCCGCGCCTCGCCGCGGCGGCGATCACCTGGTCGATGTCGCGCGGCGGGTCGATGACGACCGCGCCACGGGCGCCGCCGGCCAGGTAGCTGCGGTTGCCCAGGCCTTCGAGTTCCAGGGTGTCGGCGAAGAACACGGCTACGGCTCCTCCACTTGAGTCGGTCTACCCGCGGGGGTAATCGGTGTACCCCGGGGGGTATCTGTGCTCCACAGTAACAGGTATACCCAGGGGGGTATTCAAGAGGGTTTCGCGGCACGAATCGGCATCACCTCCCCCACCGGCCGGGTACCCGGTGGGGTATCGGGAAACTGGGGCGTCCACGGTTGTCCTGATGCCCCCTGGTCGAGGCCGAGGGCAGACCGAGGCAGGCCGAGGACGAGGACGGGCGGGAGGCCGGAAGCCGGATCCAGGGCCGGGGCCGGATCCAGGGCCGGAGCCGGAACTGGAGCCGGAGCCTGAGCCGCATAGGATCCGAACACCAGATCAACCCGGCCTCCGCAAGGCCGAATTGGCATCGACCCTGGAGGCGGCATGAGCAGCGCTCTTCTCGTGATGGACGTCCAGCAGGCCATCGTGGACGCCGTCGACGACGGCTCCGGATACCTGCCGCGCGTGCGCAGGGCGATCGACGGTGCGCGGGCGGCGGACATGCCGGTGATCTACGTGGTCATCGCGCTGCGTCCGGGCTTCCCGGAGGTCGGCGCACACAACAAGCCCCTCGCCGCCATCGCGGAGAACGGGCTCTACGTCGAGGGCGCCCCCGGAACCGAGATCCACCCCGACATCGCGCCCCTGCCGGGCGACGTGATCGTCACCAAGAGACGGGCGAGCGCGTTCTCGGGCAGCGACCTCGACGTCGTGCTGAGGGCGCGCGGCATCGACCGTCTCGTCCTCACGGGCATCGCCACCAGCGCCGTGGTGCTGTCCACCCTGTGCCAGGCGAACGACCTCGACTTCGGCCTCACCGTCCTCGCCGACGCCTGCCTGGACCCCGACCCGGAAGTGCACCGGGTACTCGTCGAGCGGCTGTTCCCGCAGTGGGCGGACGTCGTCACCGTCGACGACTGGCTGAAGGCGAGCGCGCCCCAGTAGTCGCTTGCGGTGGGGCCTGAACTGGTTCCGGCCGACCGCGAAATCGCTTGCGGTGGGACCGACGGGGCCGGTGAGGTACCTCCATGGACGGTGCCATGGAGCGGACACGGCGGGTGACGGCGGGAGCGGACCGTGCGAGCGCGGGGCGACCGGCCCGATGGCGCGGGCCGGCGGTGCTCGCGGCGCTGATGCTGGCCGCGTTCGCCTTCAACACCGCGGAGAACCTGCCTGTCGGCCTCCTGGAGCTGATCTCCGAGAGCCTCCGGGTGTCCCTCTCCGCGGTCGGCCTCCTGGTGACCGGGTACGGCGTGACCGTGGCCGTCGCGTCCGTGCCGCTCGCGCATGCCGTGCGGGCCGTCCCCCGGCGCCATGTCCTCACGGCGCTGCTGGCCGCACTCGTCATCTCCAGTCTGGCCGCGTCGCTCGCGGGTTCCTACTGGCAGCTCCTGGTGGCGCGGCTGCTGACGGCGCTCGCCCAGGCGCTGTTCTGGGCGGTGATGGGGCCGGTCGCGGTGGGCCTGTTCGCGCCCGAGGTCCGTGGGCGTGTGGTCGGTGCGCTGTCCGTGGCCGGTTCGCTCGCTCTGGTGCTCGGGGTGCCCGCCGGGACGTGGCTGGGACAGCACAGCGGCTGGCGTGTTCCCCTGGCCGTGCTCGCGGCACTCGGGCTCGCCGCTCTGGTGACGATCGCCGCCCTGCTGCCCACGACACGGCCGGAGGAGGAGTCCGCCGCCTACGGAACCCGTCCCGACATCCGGCGGTTCGCGACGGTGCTGGCGGCCGGGGCGCTGTCCGCGACGGGGGCGTTCACGGGATACACCTACATCGTGAAGTTCCTGGGGGACGTGAGCGGGTTCTCGCCCGGCGCGGTGAGCGCGCTCCTCGTGGGCTTCGGCGTCGCGTGCCTGGCCGGCGTGAGCGTCACCGGGGCGTTCCTGGACCGTTTCCCGCAGTCCGCGCTGACCGCTGCCGTGGTCACTCAGGCGGTGGGCATGCTGGGCCTGTACGCGGTCGGCGGCGATCCGGTGGCGTCGGTCGTGTTCCTGATGGTGATGGGCAGTGCGCTCGGGCCGGTGTTCATGACCACGCAGAACGCGATGCTGCACTGCGCGCCGGGCCGCACGGACATCGCGCTCGCGGCGAACTCGGGCGCGTACAACGCGGGGATCGCGGCGGGCGCGGCGCTCGGGGCACTCACCCTGTCACTGGCCGACGTACGGGGCACGTTCCTCGTCGGCGGACTGCTGACCGTCGCGGCCTGCGGCGTCCAGCTCGGCGCGCGACTGCTGCGACGCAGGGACCTCGGGACCGCTCAGCCCGACAACTCCCCTGTCGCGTAAGGGATGTACGGCGCGCGTTGCGCGGACCCCCCTCAAGATCGCTAACATCCGCAGGTCCCGCAATCTGGGCTGAGGAGACGTACGCGGATGATGCCGTTCAGAGTCTGGCGCGACCTGCAGCGCCTGAAGTTCGCGGACTTCACGCGGCCGGACCAGGAGCACATCTACCAACGGTGCGTGAGCGAGGCGCTGTACGACCCCGGGACCAAACGGCTGCTCGCCACGCATGACCTGTCGTGGACCGAGGCCGAGCGGGACATGCTCCGACCGCGCACCAAGCAGCTCGTCGTCGAGCGGTGCCGGGGCAGCGCGTACACCGAGTATCGCTACGCGTACGAGTTCCTGGAGGACCTGGAGGAGGATCGGCGCACTCTTGCGAGCGGGTCCCGGTGGGACTGGCGGGCAGCCGTCGCCCTGCTCGTCGGCGGGATGTTCGTGGTGCTCCTCATCGGAGGTCCGCTCTGGCTGGGTGGCGCGGTGGCGGCCCTGGCCGCGGTGTGGTGCGTGCTGTTCCTGCGCCGCTCGGCCGTCAGTGATCACGGGGCGGACGCGCTGCGGGGCGCCGCGCTCGCCGCCGCGTGGGTGCTCTGGCGCGCGATCGTCGGGGTGAAGGCGCTGCGGTGGGGCAGGACGCTGCTGGTCGAGGGGACACTGCCCGCCGTTCCGGACACCGTCCGCCGCCTGATCGGGGACGAGCCCGACGCGCTCTTCCTCCCGGACCGTTCCTCGGGGCTGCGCACGCCCCGATCGCCCGAGCACGTCGTGGACAACCGGGCCAAGTCCCAGTTGCAGCGCAAGCTCGCGCAGGTCGAGTACGGAACCATCGCGGTGTGCGGGCCGCGCGGCTCCGGCAAGACGACGCTCCTCGAACACTGCGTGGAGGAAGCCGACTTGGGGCTGCTGGCCCAGGCTCCGGCGACCTATGCTCCGCACGACTTCCTGCTCTCGCTGTCGGTGCGGCTGTGCGAGGCGTACGTACGCGAAGAGGGGTACGACGTACCGGAGTTCACCCGGCTCTCGCCCGCCCGGCGGATGCTGGGTCGTCTCCGGGCGGGCGCGCGGCGGCTGGGCCGGTGGAGCGCGTTCGCGCTGCCCGCCGCCGCCTTGGTGGTGCTCGGCGTGTCGGCGTCGGCCCGTTCTCTGTACGCGCTGTACGCCGACTCCCTGGGCGACACCGCCCGCGAGCAGGGCGACTCCCTCCGCGGGCGCGCCGTGGGGATCTGGGAGGGACACGCCGTAGTGGGGAGCCTGCTCGTCACCGCGGCCGGCGTGGTGTGGTGGCGGTCGCGGCACGCGGCCTGGCTGCCCCGGATGGTCGGGGCGAGCTGGCGGCAGGCCTGCGTCCACCTGGGCTTCCTCCTGATGTTCGTGTCGCTCGTCAGCCTGGTCTTCGACGACCAGATCGCGAGGCTCACCACAGCCGTGAGCCCCGGGACCCTCATGACGGGCGGCCTGCTCTTCCTCGGGTGGAGGATCTGCGCCGGTGTCCGCGACTCCGGGGTCGGGTTCTCGCTGGGCCGCCGGCGCGTCGACCTGCGGCGCCTGTTCCAGCCGGTCGCGGCTGGGGCCGCCTGCTGCCTGGTCCTCTACTTGGTCGACAGCCCTGAGATCCACCCCCTGCTCGCCGACGAGGACAATCCGCTGCGGATGACCGGCTTCGTGGCCGGCCTGGTCATGGCGAAGCTCGGTGACCGGAAGCCGCGCCCGGACGTACCGGAGCTGGTGACCCGCTGCCGCGACCACCTCTACCGGCTCCAGACCATCCAGACGTCCAGCAACACCTTCAACGCCACGGGAACCGCGCAGCTCCTGTCCCTCGGCGGCTCCCACGCCACGTCCGTGTCCACGATTCCGCCCAATTTCCCCGAACTGGTCGACAGTCTCAGGGACTTGCTGACCCGGATCGGGGCCGCGTACGCCGGGAGGAACAAGACCGTGGTGATCGCCGTCGACGAGGTCGACCGGCTGGGCTCGGACACCGAGGCCCTGGCCTTCCTCGGCGAGATCAAGGCCGTCCTCGGGGTCCCCTACGTGTACTACCTCATCTCGGTGGCCGAGGACGTCGGCGCCACCTTCGTGCGCCGGGGCCTGCCGCACCGGGGCGTGACGGACAGTTCGCTGGACGACATCGTGTACGTGCAGCCCAGCACGTTCGAGGAATCGCGGAAGATCCTCGCCAAGCGTACGGACCGGCTCACCGACCCCTACATGATGCTCGCCCACGCCCTGTCCGGCGGAATTCCGCGGGACCTGCTGCGCTACGGAATCCAGATCAGCGAGATGCAGGAGAAGTCACGGAGCCACGAACTGACCGACATCTCCCGGCACCTCGTCCTGGAGGAGCTGTGCGAGACCCTCGCCGGTTTCAGGACGCTGCTGAGCAGGCATCAGTGGAGCCACGAGACCAGCGACATCCTGCGTGCGTTCGGCACGCTGGACACCTATCTGAGCGAACAGGATCCCTGCCCCTGCACCCAGGAGAAGATCCGGTCGATCCTGGAGGAGTTCGCGTTCCGGCCCGCCAGCGAACGCCTCTCCCCCGCCGTCGCCGGGCCATTGGCGCCAGAAGCGCTGCACCTCATCGACGAGGCCTCCGCGTACGCCCACTTCTCGCTCACGCTGCTCGACATCTTCACGGTCAAGCGCCTCACGGAACGCGCCGCTCTGGCGGTGGAACAAGGCCCGGACGGCGAACCGGACCGCTTGGCCCAGGCCCGGCGGGAGCTCGGCATCTCCGCCTACAGCGCCCGCCCCGTGATCGACGACATCCGCACGGCGTGGTCCCTGCCGCTCCGACCGGACCACGCCCGCGTGCCCTCGCCGAGGCGTGACTGTCCCACGCATCGTCCCCCTGTCATGCGCGGCAGCTGAGGGAACGCTTCATCGCGGCGCGCCCCCGCGGTGCCGGCCGGTGGGGGCGCGGGATGGAGTGCATGCGCTCGTGGGGTGATGTCCATACGGGTAGCACCCGCTACGTCAGGGGGTCGGCCGGATCGCCGACCGATGTGGCGCTTTCTAGCCTCGGAGCATGATCATTCGTCGTGTTTGGCTGTCCTCCGCCGCTCTCGCGCTGGTCGTGTCCGCTCTGCCGGTCGGGGACGCCGCGGCTGCCGCGGAGTCCGCGGGCGCGCCCTCTCCGTCCGCCCCCGCAGAACGGTCGTTGCAGCGTGACGCCGACGCGTTGCGCGATGCCGGGGTCACGGGTGTCTCCGTCCGGGTGGACACGCCACACGGGAGCCTCACCGCTCGCTCCGGAGTCGGCGATCTGGACAGCGGCCGCCCCGTTCCCGAGAACGGTCATCTCCGTCTCGGCAGTATCACCAAGACGTTCGTCGCGACCGTCGTGCTCCAGCTCGTCGACGAGAAGCGGCTGACACTCGATCAGACGGTGGAGGAGGTGTTGCCCGGGGTCGTCGCCGGCGCGGGGAACGACGGAAGCGCCATCACCGTCCGCGATCTGCTGCGCCACACCAGCGGTCTGCACGACTACACCGGGGATGTCTTCCCCGAGCAGAACGCCGAGACGTACTTCGCCAACCGCGGCCGCACCTACCGGCCCGCGCAGCTGGTCGCCCTGGCCATGCGTCACGAGCCGGACTTCGCGCCGGGCACGGACTGGGCGTACTCCAACACGAACTACGTACTCGCCGGGATGATCATCGAGAAGGTCACCGGTCGTTCCTGGGAGCAGCAGGTGCACGAGCGCATCGTGCGGCCCCTCAAGCTGCGGCACACGAAGGCCCCCGGTGTCTCGCCGCTCCTGCCCCGGCCCTACGCGGCCGACTATCAGCAGTTCGCCCCGGGCGGGCCGTTCGTCGACACCACGGTCCCCTACCTCCCCTTCGACAACGGAGCCGACGGCTCCATGACCGGGACGGCGCGTGACCTGAACCGCTTCCTCTCCGCCCTGGCCCGCGGGCGGCTGCTGAAGCCCGCCTCGCTCGCCGCGATGCGGACCACCGTCCCGGTGCCCGAGGGCCACGGTCACCCCGCGGGCACCGGGGACGGGCTGGGGCTGTTCCTCACCCCGCTGTCCTGCGGTGGCGGGTACCTCGGGCACGGGGGAAGCGGGTTCGGGTACGTCATGCGGGGCGCCGTCACGGTCGACGGGCGCCGCACCCTCACCGTCTCCGCCCACAGCCGCCCGGCGGACCCCGACGCGGCGGCCCGTCAGGAGGACGCGATGCGCGGTCTCATCGACAACGCCCTCTGCGCGGGCGAGTAGGCACGGCACTTCCGGGGCCCTGGCGCCACGCGCCGGTGGCCCCTCGCGGCAAACAGCCGGTGGCCCCCTCGCGGCAAACGAGGGGGCCGTCTCCCGGACAGGGATCCCGCACGGGGCACGGCGAGGTGCCCTTCGCCGCCCATTGGGCGCCGGGGCGGCCGGACGGCGCAAGCGGAACGGGGAACATCGCCCTTTGCGGGCCACAGTGTGCAGCTTCGCGCGAAAGACGACACCGAAATGGCCCACTCTGCCCGGTCGTTGAACGCTCGCATTGTTCCCGGATCGCCGATCGGCCGGTCAGCGCGGTCGCCGACACCCCATGCTGGGGCCTGGCTTCTCGAACAGGGGGACGCGGCAAACGTCCGAGGAGCCGCCCCACCACGGACTCGGAACCGCAGTCAAAGGAAACGCATGATAGGCAGAACGGCCGTTGTCACAACGGCCCTCGTGTTACTCGTCACCCTGTGCCTGAAGTGGACCACCGAAGCCGGTCGCACGGCCGCCCCCGGCCCGCGCGACGGTGAGGAGCGTCCGCGGTGACGATGCCGATGCCGCCGACCGGGCCACGGGGCCCGGCGCAGACCAGGCCGGGCCGCAAGCTGGGCCCGATCACCAAGGAGGCCTCCCCGGCCCACCGGGCCTGGCTGCAGCCGCTGCGCGAGGCCTACCGGGCCAGCGGCATGACCATCGAACAACTGGAGCGCAGCACGGGCTGGCCCCGCTCCAAGATCAGCGAGCTGCTGCGCGCGGTGGGCCGCTACCCGCGCTGGGAGTGCCTGCGCGCGCTGCTCTTCGCCCTCGGACTGCCCGAGGAGTCGGTCGTCACCCTGCGCAGCCGCTGGGTGCTGGCCGCGATCGAGGCGAACAAGCGCACCGGGTGGATCAACGGCTGCGTGGCCAAGGACATCCCGGACAGCGAGCGGCCCGTGCATCTCAGCGCCTTCCAGGATCTTTACTACGGCACCTACTTCAGTTACGCCCATACGTTCCTGCGCAGCCAGGCCGAGGCGCGCCGCGCCGTCGACGCGGTGTTCACCCTGCTCTTCATCGTGTGGGAGGAGGCGCTGTCCAGCGCGAACCCGAAACGTTTCGCCTGGCGCATGCTGCGCGACACCGTCCTGGAACGCACGCCGCACCGGGAGGGCTATCCGGCCCTGGTGGAGGCAGCGTTCGACTCCGTCGCGCTGCGCCGGGCCCACGACAGCGCCGCCGAGCTGCACCAGGTCGAGGAGTCCATGAACCTGTTCGGGGCGGTCCGCCGACTGCCGCCCGATCAGCTGGACGTCATCGTCCTGATGCATCTGCGCGGCATGCGGGACGTCGACGTGGCCGACGTCCTGGGCCTCTCCCTCGGCCTGGTCCGCTCCACGGAGCGGCACGCCAAACGCAGTCTGACCAACTGCCTCTTCCCCGACCGCCCCACCCAGGAGGGACCATGGTGACCTCACCCATTGATCACCTACTCGCCAGAGCCCGCCTCGTCGACACCGTCCCCGCCGCTCGCGCCGTCGACGAGATCTCGGCACCGCTCGCCTCGATGCCCCGCCCCCACGGGCCGGCCCGGCGGCGCGGACGGGACAGCCGGGCGAGGGACGCCGCCTGGGATCTGCGCACCCTGTGCGAGACCGTCGTCACCCGCGCGGCCGTCGACTCGCTGAGCCGTGGCTTCCTCACCCAGACCCTGCCCGCCGAACCGGCCGCCGCCCGGGTGCTGGGCTGCATCCTCCACCTCGGCGACGTACCGGACGCGGCGCGTTTCTGGTGGCAGTTCGCCGCGGGTGCCGGTGACCACCCTTCCTCGTACTGCCTCGCCCTCCAGCACCGCTCGCTGGGGGAAGAGGCCGCCGCCGCCTGGTGGTTCGAGCAGATTCCCGGCGCCTCCGAGCCCGACGAGCAGGTGCGGGCGGTGCCCGGACGGCTTCCCCCCATCCGGCGGCCGGCGAGTCTGCCGACCACGCTGCGGATCCTGAGCAGACTCAGGCCCGACCGTCGGCTGCGCACCCGTCAGCCGGTGATCGGCGCGGTGATGGACTACGTCGTCTCCGCCGTGAAGTTCGTGGACGACGACGTGGAACTGCCGCTTCCCGGGCCCGAGTTCATCGCGCGGATCCGGGCTCTGACCGCTGCCGGCTCCCTG
>NZ_JBFAWC010000026.1:0-104289 GCF_040680155.1 Streptomyces sp. NPDC052114
TACGAACGCAAGCCCGAACACTTCCTCGCGTTCACCGCCATCGCAGCAACCCTCATATGCCACCGCAGACTCACCAACTGAAATGACGTCTTAGGACCAAGCCTGTGCAGTCCACGTCGCGCTGTTAGTGCCGCGCTGAGAAGCAACGGCGAGGGCCAGGTGCTCGATCGCGCCCCAGGACTCCACGCACGGTCCGCCTGATCGGCTCCCCATGCGGCTGCAGATAGCTAGCCAACCCGTCCCGTTGAAGCAAGGCGTGCGCCGGTAGCAGCTACATCTCCTCGCGCTCCACGCAAATACAGCAACCATGGGGACAACTCCGGTTCGGACGTTTATGCTCACATACACAGAAACAGCAACGAGAGCGATGGGGCAGGGTAAATTGATCAAGAAGGTGCAATTCACTCGATTTAAGCAATTTGATCACGCATCCTTCGACTTCCGGCCATCGAACGTCACCTTCCTAGGGGGTGGAAATAATTCTGGTAAGTCATCCATACTGCACGGACTAGCGGTATGGGAGTTCTGTAAAATTGCTTCACTCATGGAACGAGGAGAAGATGCATTCCTCGCCGTGGCTGAAGGCCGGCAGGGGTTCGGGCTGGGGGACGACGAATTTTCACCCATCAATCTTCCCTCTTTGAAGCATCTGTGGACCAACCTAAAGACAGCAAAAAGTGACACAGACCCCGACGGTTACACGCTGAAGATCCGATGCGAGTGGGACGATTCAACCAAAGAGAAGCATCTCGAATTCGCCCTGTCGCTCGCAAATGACAGGCTCTTCATCAAGCCCGTTTCCAGTAATCTCCAAGCTGGAGATCACGTACCCACAGCTGCCCTACTTCCACCATTCGCCGGAATTTCTGCGCGCGAAGCTCGCATTGTTGGCGCTCTTCGACGTCGCAGGATTGGCGAAGGGCTAGCTGGAGCAGTCCTTCGAAATCTACTACTCGACATGTACCAGGCTAACCTTCGTGAGCGTGAACGCTTACGGGGAGGAAGGTCTAAAATCTCTGACAGCGACCTGCGACGGCTTCGCGAGACGGATCCGTGGGAGCTGCTCCAGGATGCACTCCGGAAGACATTCTCCGCCGAATTGATAATCGGCGACTTCCGTGAGGAGTACCACTCTTACATCAACGTGCAGGTTGCCAAGGGGGGCGTCGACGGGTACAAGCTCACCCGCTGGCCAAAGTACAACCCCAAGGATCTAATGGTGGAAGGTAGCGGATTCCTGCAATGGCTGAGCGTCTTCACCCTCGCCACAGCAGACGATGTTGACGTTCTACTCTTGGACGAGCCCGATGCCCACCTTCACCCAACTCTGCAAGCGCAGATGGTGGAGCAACTGGAAGTTCTGGCATCAAAGAAGAACAAACAGGTTCTGCTCGCCACACACTCAAGCGAGATCCTCAAGACCGTCGATCACCAGAAAATCTTCCAGGTCAGAAGAAATGGTGCAGGGTACCTCCAAGAAGACCATCAGAAAGTAGGGCTTCTTGCAGGAATCGGATCAGATTATGCACCAAAACTAGACCGCGTGCGCAGAAGCAAGAGGATCCTTTTCACTGAAGGCCCATCTGACCTTTCCGTTCTTGAGAATTTCGCACAAGTGCTCGGCATTGAATGGCATGCCGATTGGGTTCCGTGGCAGTCGACAGTCTCTCACAAAGATAGAAGTCACATATTTAGGGCGATTGGAGACGAAGTCTCAGGCTTGACTGCCTACAGCCTGAGAGACCGAGACGATGAGACTCTCGGGACTGTCGGACCCAACCTTGAAGACAAAGGGTTCACGCCCCCAGATAACTTTATGGCCAGAAAGTGGCGTAGACGGTACGTTGAAGGGTACTTGATATATCCGCGCGCCCTTGCCGAAGCGGCAGGACTGCCAGAGGACAACGTAGTGGATATACTTCGCGATGAATTCGGCATCGCAGTCGGTGAAACTTTCCGTCTAACGCACGCACCGTCAGCGATTTTGGATCTCCGCGCCAAAGAGATCCTCAAGAAACTCAACGTATCTGCCGCATCGGTAGCATCTTGCTTCCACGCAGATGAGGTGTGCGACGACATTGTGACTGTACTGAAGGAGCTGGATTCTCAGGCGAAGTAAACAATCCGGGTCGGTTGAGCGAGTTTGGGCTGGAGCTGCTTGGGGGCGAGTGATCATGGCCCCGTAAGCTTCCGGCGCGTCGGGCAGTCTGTGGACCTGCCCGGTAAAGCACGACGTTGGGGCCATGATCTTAGAGGCTCGCCCCAAAATGGCGGCCTAAAGCCGTGGAGCCGGCCGCCCCAGCCACGATGTACCCCTTCTTTGAGACCAGTTGGCCGCTAGCTCCCGTCGCGCGGCCTGGTGGACCGGGCCGGAGCGGGGCGGAGACAGGAGCGGCGGCCCGGGGAGCCGGGCCGCGCGCGGGGAGCGGAGCGCGCCGCCTTGAATCAGTAGAGAGAGTTGTAAGTCAGTCGGTCGCCTGGAAGCTGAAGTCGTCTGCACAGGCTATGAGTTCTGCCTCACTGTCGTCTGCGAGCGGCAGGAAGAGGACTGGGCGGATCGCCCATGCGATCCGTGTGCGGGCGCTGGTCATTGATGCTGTGCAGGGCTCGGCCGGAGCAGGGCTCTTCGCGTGTCGATGCGGCCCTCGTCGGCGCCCTCCCGAGTCTCGGTGGGTGCCCACTGGTTGAGTTCTCTCCCGATACTTCCCAGCGTCGTCGAGAGCCAGCCGTCCGCCTGTGCTGCCGACTGCGCCCCGAAGGCCGCCCTGCGTGCTCGTGCGCTGTCCCTGCCCTTGGGGCTCTGGCGTCCTCCGTCCAGCATTCGCACCAGAACCCGCGGGTGAGCTCTGCGGTCAGCATGAGAACTCTCCCAGTTGCGGACCCAAGAAGAGTTCCGCCGTGACCGTGTGGCCGGCGAGGCTGTCGTGGACTAACACCCGGTGTGCGAGAGCGCTCACGATGTCCAGGCCTCTGCCGTGCGTCTCCTCCTCGGCTGGGCGCTCGATCTCCGGAGCCGTCTCCGCGCCCCCGTCATCTGTGACCGAGACCGATACCACTCGCGGAGATATGGCCACCGCCAGGTGGAAGCTCCCCGACTCCTTGCCGCTCGCCGTGTGCAGGATCGCGTTCGCGCTCAGTTCGCTGACGATCAGTTCGGCGTCCTCAGCCAGGGGCGATCCCGCGAGGATGTCGCGGGTCCAGCGGCGGGCTCTGCTGACCTCTTCCGGGAAACCTGGGCAAGTGAGGCCCCAGACTCGGGCAGTGCTCGTATACTCGTGCATACAAGTTCCTTCGTGCTGGTGGGCCGCCATGTGCAGCGGGTTCGAGCTAGACGAGTTTCACGCCGTCGTGGGCGCGGATGGCCGGTGGGGATGCCGCGTCGAGTGCGTCCAGGACGCGGATCGCGTACGCCTCGTCGGCGAGTTCGGTGACTTCTTCGCGGGTGGCCCAGCGCAGAGCACGGGTCTCGGCGCCGGTCGTGGGCGTACCGTCGGCGGCTTCGCAGCGGAAGACCATGGAGACGATCAAGCCCGTCATGTTCTTGTAGATGCCGGTGAGGGTCGCGGGAAGCGCGATCTTGATGCCGGTCTCTTCGAGGACTTCGCGCTGCAGGGCCTCGGGGATGGTTTCCTCGCGTTCGAGGATGCCGCCCGGGGGTTCCCAATGGCCGTTGTCACGGCGCTTGATCAGAAGAGCCCGGTCCTGGTCGTCGACGATGACTCCGGCAACGCTCACGGAGTGCGGACGGTCAGTGCTCACAGTCCTCCTCGGCTCCCTGGGCGCGCCCTCGGATGGCTAGGCTCCACACCGTAGCAACGCGACTCATGCACTTGTCTAGATATCTAAAGGAGTACTCGTGAGCTCACTTCCGGGGCGGCTCGGCGCCGTGGACCCGACCAGTGATCGTGCGGTCTTCCGGCAGATCGCCGATCAGCTGCGCGAGGCCATCGACAGTGGGCGTTTCGCGGAGGGTGAGAAGCTGCCCTCGGAGGCCGAACTCGTCGATCACTACGGTGTCTCCCGGATGACCGTCCGGAACTCCTTCTCCGTACTTCAAGGTGAGGGCTTGGTCCATGCCGAGCACGGCAGGGGCGTCTTCGTGCGGACGCGGCCACCCGTGCGGCGGCTCGCCTCCGACCGCTTCGCCCGGCGCCACCGCGAACAGGGCAAGTCCGCGTTCATCGTCGAGGCCGACGCGGCAGGCGGCCACCCCGAGGTGGACAGCCTGGAGGTCAAAGAGGAGAAGGCCGACCAGGACATCGCCACCCGGCTCGGGTCCGTGCGAAGGGTGCTCGCTCGTCGGCGCCGGTATCTGCTCGACGGCCGGCCGGTCGAGTTCGCCAGCTCCTACCTCCCGCTCGACATCGCGCGCGGTACGCAGATCGCCGAGCCCAACCCCGGCCCCGGCGGCATCTACGCCCGCCTCGAAGAACTGGGTCACCACCTCGACCACTTCGAGGAGGAGATCCGTGCGCGGATGCCCTCGCCCGCTGAGGTGCGGACGCTGCGGCTGGCTTCCGGCGTGCCGGTCATCAGCCTGATCCGCACCGCATTCGACACCGGAGGGAGAGCCGTCGAGGTCTGCGACACCGTCATGGCCGCCGACGCCTACGTCCTGGCCTACCAGCTCCCGGCAACCTGACCCCAAGAGGCCACAAGAAGAGGCCCCCTACCTGCAGAGATCCGCAAGTAGGGGGCCAAAGAGCAACACGCCTGAGGCGTCGGGGCTACTTCTTCTTGCCCTGGTTCTTGACCGCCTCGATCGCCGCCTTCGCGGCCTCCGGGTCGAGGTAGGTGCCGCCCGGGTTGACCGGCTTGAAGTCGGCGTCCAGTTCGTACGAGAGCGGGATGCCCGTGGGGATGTTCAGGCCCGCGATGTCGGCGTCCGAGATGCCGTCCAGGTGCTTGACCAGGGCGCGGAGGCTGTTGCCGTGGGCGGCGACCAGGACCGTCTTGCCGGACTTGAGGTCCGGGACGATGCCGTCGTACCAGTACGGGAGCATGCGGACGACGACGTCCTTCAGGCACTCCGTCTGGGGGCGCAGCTCGGGCGGGAGCGTGGCGTAGCGCGGGTCGTCGAACTGGGAGTACTCGGCGTCGCGGTCCAGCGCCGGCGGCGGGGTGTCGTACGAGCGGCGCCACAGCATGAACTGCTCCTCGCCGAACTCGGCGAGCGTCTGGGCCTTGTCCTTGCCCTGAAGGGCGCCGTAGTGGCGCTCGTTCAGGCGCCAGCTGCGGTGGACCGGGATCCAGTGGCGGTCAGCCGATTCCAGGGCGAGCTGCGCGGTGCGGATGGCGCGCTTCTGGAGCGACGTGTGGACCACGTCGGGGAGCAGGCCGGCGTCCTTCAGCAGCTCACCGCCGCGGACCGCCTCCTTCTCGCCCTTCTCGTTGAGGTTGACGTCCACCCAGCCGGTGAACAGGTTCTTGGCGTTCCATTCGCTCTCGCCGTGGCGGAGGAGGATCAGCTTGTACGGTGCGTCGGCCATGACTCCGAGCGTAATCGAACCCCGGGGCGCCTCGCGCGCGCGGGCGCGGAGACAAGGGGGTGGGCGGCAGTTGACGGTTCTCGTCAATCGAGTGGCGGGGCGGGACCTCCGACCCGTAAGTTGCGCTTACTGGAAGAGACACTTACAACGTCACGTACACCCGGGGGAAAACCTATGCCGATCGCTGCCATGAGACGCGCCGTGCGCGAGAGCGTCTCCGGTCTCCCCCGCGCCTTCTGGTGGCTGTGGACGAGCACTCTGGTCAACCGGCTCGGGGCCTTCGTCGCGACTTTCATGGCCTTGTACCTGACCTTGGACAGGGGCTACTCGGCCTCGTACGCGGGGCTCGTGGCCGCCCTGCACGGGCTGGGCGGTGTCGTCTCCTCGCTCGGCGCCGGCGTGATGACCGACCGGCTCGGGCGGCGGCCCACGCTGCTCGTCTCGCAGGCCTCGACGGCCGTCTCGGTGGCGGTGCTCGGGTTCGTGGAGCACCCGATCGCCATCGCGGGCGTCGCCTTCCTCGTGGGCATGGCGAGCAACGCCTCCCGCCCCGCCGTGCAGGCGATGATGGCGGACATCGTGCGGCCCGAGGACCGGGTGCGGGCCTTCTCGCTCAACTACTGGGCCATCAACCTCGGCTTCGCGATCTCGTCGGCGGGCGCCGGCTTCATCGCCTCGTACAGCTATCGCGCCGGCTTCCTCATCGAGGCCGCCATGACGCTGGCCTGCGCGATCGTCGTCTTCGTGAAGCTGCCGGAGTCGCGGCCGGTGCGCACGGCCCTGGAGAAGGACGCCGAGCCTGCGGTCGGGCTCGGGACCGTGCTGCGGGACGGGCGGTTCATGGGTGTGGTGGGGCTGTCCTTCCTTGTTGCGCTGATCTTCCAGCAGGGGTCCGTGGGGCTGCCGGTCGCCATGGGCGAGGCGGGCTTCACGCCCGCCGACTACGGTCTCGCGATCGCCGTGAACGGCGTGCTGATCGTCGCCCTGCAGATCCCGGTCACGCGGTTCATCGAGCACCGGGATCCGCGCCGGCTGCTGGTCATCTCCTCGCTCATCGCCGGGTACGGCTTCGGGCTCACCGCGTTCGCCGGGTCGGTCGGGGTCTTCGCGCTGACGGTGTGCGTGTGGACGCTCGCCGAGATCGTCAACGCGCCGACGCAGACGGGCCTGGTCGTCCGCCTCTCCCCCACCCACGGGCGCGGGCGCTACCAGGGCATGTACACCATGTCGTGGTCCGTGGCCGCGCTGGTCGCCCCGCTGATGTCCGGTTTCATGATCGACCGGTTCGGGGCCGCGTGGCTGTGGGGGGCGTGCGCGGTGATCGGGACGGGGGCGGCGCTGGGGTACTGGGTGCTGATGCGGGGGCTGCCGGACGACTCCTCCGTCGCGGAGGCGGGGTCCGGAGCGGGGTCCGGGGCGGGGTCCGGGGCGGGGTCCGGGGCTGGGTCCGGGGCGCCGGCCGAGGTCAGCTCCGCAGAGACCGCTGCGCCTCGTGCAGATTCCGCGGGCGCACCGCGTCCGTAGTCCCGTACAGCTCCAGGCGCGCGTTCAGGTCGCCGGTGAAGTCGGGCACGTCGATCTGGTCGAACTCTCGGACGGTGTTGAGGCCGACGGTCGCGCTGGACGGGGCGAGGCCGTCGATCTTCATCAGGCCGGCGCGTTCGTTGGTGACGCGGATGTTCCAGTGGGTGAAGCGGGCTCCGAAGAGGGGGCCCGCGCTCGCGTCGCCGCCGTGGCGGCCGTTGTTGTCGACGGTGATGTCCGTCCGTACGTTCGCGAAGGGCATGCCGCGGTGGCTGTCGAACGTGCCCATCTCCATGCGGCCGCGTGACCAGACGTTGTGGGAGGAGAGTCCTTCGACGTTGATGCCGTGCAGCTGGGTGCCGACGGGGGCGGGAGTCGTGCGTTCCTCGATCACGAAGTCCTCGACGAGGTTGTCGTGCGAGCCCTCGCGGCAGAAGTACGGGTGGTGGGAGCCGCGGCCCGCCACGCGCGTGCGGCGCAGGGTGCAGGCGGAGGCGGCGACGAGTCCGAAGCCGTTGTCGACGTGGCGTACGACGACGTCGTCGGCCCAACAGTCGTACGCGCACTGGAAGGTGACGCCGTTGTGGCCCTTGTCCAGGAGGTGCGGGGACTGCGGGGTCTGGACGGCCTCCAGGGTGAGGCCCTCCACACCGGAGCCGGTCAGGGCGGTGACGTGGGTGGTGAGGCGGGGGTCCCATTCCGGGCGTACGTCGAGGGGCAGCGGCCGCTCGAAGGTGACCCTGCGCTTGTCGCGGGCGACGGCCGCGATCCGTACGGGCCACTCGTAGGGGACGTACGAGGTGAGCTTCGTCTTGTCGTCCCAGGTGTACGCGCGGGCGCCCGCGCCGTCGCCCGCCATGTGCTCCAGGAGCGTGTGACCTGCGTCGTCGGCGAGGCGCAGGAGGACGAGGTCGCCCTTGCGCAGGCGGGAGGCGTCGGCGACGGTCACCGACCAGGAGCCGCGGCGGGCGGGGCGGACGGCGGTGAGGGTCTCCCACGCGTCGCGCTTGTTGCCGGTCCAGCCCTCGAAGGGCCAGTCGCCGGCCTTGATGGCGGAGGTGAGGGAGTCCCAACGGGCCTGCGGGGCCAGCCAGATGAGGCCGCCGGCCCAGGACCAGCTGGACTTGTCGCCGCCGTAGCGGGAGCCGTAGGGGCCGATGAGTTCGGTGAGGTTCCTGGTGGCGAGGAGGGTGGTGCGGTCGCTGCCGGCGCCGCGGAGGACGACGTTGTCGTGGGCGACGCGGATGACGTCGTCGACGCGGTACGTGCCGGGCCGGAGGACGACGGTGCCGCCGCCTCGGCGGGCGGCTTCGGCGAGGGCCTCGTTGATGGCGGGGGCGGAATCGGTGTCGGTGCCGGGGCGGGCGCCGTGGTCGTGGGCGTCGATGAGGCGCTGGTGGCGGGGGAAGGGGTGCCGTCCCGTACGGAAGCCGGCTCTTCCGATGTAGGGGATCTGCGGGTGGGCGTAGGGGTTTGCGGTGAACTCTCGCCAGAGGGTGGGGGTTTGACGCGACCTCGTCGTGGCGGTGGCGGTGGGGGTGGCGGTGCCCCGGGTGCCGGTGGGGGCGGCCGTGGCGGTGCCGCCTGCGCCGGTGAGGGTGGCCGCGACGGCCGTCGCGACGGTGAGGAGGGTGCGTCGGGTGGGGTGCGCCATGGTTCCGTCGCCTTCCATGTGCATGGATGTGAACGAGGTTCATGTGTGCGATGGGCAGGGAGCATGCCATGGCGCTGCGCTGGGCGGAAGGGGTGGGGGGTCCTCTGTGTGGGGGTGGGTGCTTTCCCTGCGGGTTGGTGGGTGACGGTACTGGGCCGCCGCTGCGCGGCGGATGCTTCCCACCCACCCACCCGTTTGCCCCGCACCGAACCCCCGGAGTAGGGGCACGCAGGCGGGCTACCTACCCGACTGGGTCAGATGCGTGAACGCGTCCAGGTTGCGCGTGGATTCGCCGCGCGCGACGCGCCACTCGTACTCCTTGCGGATCGCCGACGCGAACCCCAGTTCCAGGAGCGTGTTGAAGGAGTCGTCCGAGGCGGAGAGCACCGAGCCGAGGAGGCGGTCCAGTTCCGCGGGCGTCACCGCGGCCAGCGGCAGCTTGCCGGCGAGGTAGATGTCGCCGAGGGAGTCGATCGCGTAACTCACCCCGTACAGGCGGAGGTTCCGCTCCAGGAGCCAGCGGTGCACCGCCTCGTGGTTCTCGTCGGGGTGGCGGATGACGAAGGCGTTCAGGGAGAGGGAGTGGTTGCCCACCTTCAGGGACAGCGTCGTGGAGAGCTTGCGCGTGCCCGGCAGCTTCACCACGTACGCGCCCGGCTCGGGCGACTCCCACTCCAGCTCGGCGTCGTCCAGCGTCCGCTCGATGATCGACGCGGTGTCGTCGCCCACCCGCGCCGTCCCCTCCGCCTGGTCCGCCTGGTCCGCCCGCTCAGCCATGGTGCGAGCGTACGTGACGGTGCGCGGCCCGGAAGTCGTGCATCGCCGCGGTGTAGACGTCCGCCGTCGCGGACGCCGCCGTGTCCCAGCCGAAGGACTCCGCGTGCCGCGCCGCCGCGGCCCCCATCCGGTCCACAAGCTGTGGACGGTCGGCGAATTCGCGCAGCACGCGCGCGTAGTGGGCCGGTTCGTGGTCGGGGACCAGGAAGCCGGTCACCTCGTCGCGCACGGCGACCGGCAGCCCGCCCACCGACGCCGCGAGGACCGGCGTGCCCGCCGCCTGCGCCTCGATGGCGACGAGGCCGAAGGACTCGCTGTAGGAGGGCATGACCAGGACGGACGCCGCCCTGAACCAGTCCGCGAGCTGCTCCTGGCCCACCGGCGGCTGGAAGCGGACCACATCGGAGATGCCGAGCTTCGCGGCCAGCTTCTGGAGGCCCTCGGGCTTGGCGAGCCCGCTGCCGCTCGGGCCGCCGACGATGGGGACGACGATGTTCGACCGCAGCGACGGGCGCTCCGCCAGCAGGACGGCGACCGCGCGCAGCAGGACGTCGGGGGCCTTCAGCGGCTGGATGCGGCCCGCGAAGATCGGGACGAGCGCGTCCTGCGGCAGGCCGAGCCGCCGCCGGGCCGCCGCGCGCCCGTCGGCGGGGCGGAAGCGGTCGAGGTTCACGCCCGGGTGGACGACGGCGACCTTCCCGGGGTCGGCCTCGTAGTGGCGTACGAGCTCGTCGGCCTCTTCGGAGGTGTTGGCGATGAGCCGGTCGGCGGCGCGCACGATCTGCGTCTCGCCGATCACGCGGGCGGCCGGCTCGGGGGTGTCGCCGTCGGCGAGCGCCGCGTTCTTGACCTTCGCCATGGTGTGCATGGCGTGGACGAGGGGGACGCCCCAGCGTTCGGCGGCGAGCCAGCCGACGTGGCCGGAGAGCCAGTAGTGGGAGTGGACCAGGTCGTAGTACCCGGGGCGGTGGCCCGCCCAGGCCTGCATCACGCCGTGCGTGAAGGCGCACAGCTGGGCCGGGAGCTCTTCCTTGGCGAGGCCTTCGTAGGGGCCCGCGTCCACGTGGCGCACGAGGACGCCGGGCGCCAGCTCCACGGCGGGCGGGAGCGCGCCGGTGGTGGCGCGCGTGAAGATCTCGACCTCGACGTTGATCGCCGCGAGGCGCTTGGCGAGCTCGACGATGTAGACGTTCATGCCGCCCGCGTCGCCCGTGCCGGGCTGGTGGAGCGGCGAGGTGTGCACGCTGAGCATGGCCACACGGCGCGGACGCCGGTGGGTCCCGGGGATACGGAGCCGTGAGGGTGCCGCCGGGGAGCGACGCCCGAGCCTGGACACGTACTGGCTCACGTGGCGGTCCTCCTTGCGTACGGGCATGACAACGGGGAGGGCGTACGGGTCCTCCAGAGGGGGAACACCGGAGGGCTCAGCTCCATTTCCGCTGTCGTGCCCCACTGACCCTTTTTGCCAAAGCGTTACTCCGTGCTCCTCGGCCGTCGCCCCCGCATACCCTTTCCTCATGGCCCCACGCACCGCCTCCCGCCCCGTGGGCACGGTGACGCGCGGGACCACGAACCCGAACCGGCTGCGCCGCATGGACCGCTGGATCGCCGCCGTCCACGGCGCCGCGCTCCGCCGCGCCGACGACCCCGTCGCCGTCGACCTCGGCTACGGCGCCTCCCCCTGGACCGCCGTCGAGCTGCTGCTCCGGCTGCGCACGGCGGCGCCCCGCGCGCGCGTGGTCGGCATCGAGATCGACCCGGCCCGGGTCGCCGCCGCCGCGCCCTACGCCCGCGAGGGGCTCGCCTTCCGGCACGGCGGCTTCGAGGTGCCGCTGCCGGGCAGTCCGGTGCTCATCCGGGCGGCGAACGTCCTGCGGCAGTACGACGAGGAGCAGGTCGCCGCCGTCTGGGAGCGGCTCCGCGCGCGCCTGGCCCCCGGCGGGCTGCTGGTCGAGGGCACCTGCGACGAGATCGGGCGGCGGCACGTGTGGGTGGCGCTCGGCCCGGAGGGGCCGCGCACGGTGACCTTCGCGACGCGCCTCGGCTCCCTGGAGCAGCCCTCCGACCTGGCCGAGCGACTGCCGAAGGCGCTGATCCACCGGAACGTGCCGGGCGAGCCGGTGCACGCGTTCCTGCGGGACTTCGACCGGGCCTGGGCGGCCGCGGCGCCGTACGCGTCGTACGGGGCGCGGCAGCGGTGGATCAGGGCGGTGCGGGACCTGAGCGCCGACTGGCCCGTGGCGGACGGGACTTCGCGGTGGCGGCAGGGGGAAGTGACGGTGCGGTGGGAGGCGCTGGCGCCGCGCGGGAGCTGACCTACGGCGCCATGACTCCGGCGTCATGCGGGAGCTGACTCCGGCGCCACGCGCAAGCTGGCTCCAGCCCCGCACGGGAGCCGACTCCGGCGCCGGCGCGCGAGCCGACTCCGGCCCCGCCCAGCCCCCTCCCCCGCCCGACAGGGTGAACACATGTGCCCGTGCCCACGCCGTGATCCCGGCCGCCCCGCGTGGAACGCATCGCTGTGACCTGCGGGGAACGATCCCCTCGTTCCGTACGTCACACAGGACGGGTGGGGAGATCGAAGTGTTGGCCGGGCTCTGTCGGATTGGGCGCGGTCATGGCACCATCCCGAGGGCGACCGCAAGTTACTGACGGTAAATCAGCTTTGGGGGTGGCGGAGCGTGACTGGCAAGCGATACTCGACGGCGACGGCCGTGGCGCTGATCTGCGCGGCGACGGTGCTGACCGCACCGGGGACGGCCTTCGCGAGCCCGCCGAGCGCTCCGGCGAGTCCCACGAAGCCACCGGCCGACCCGACTCCCCGTACGGACAAGTCCCTTGAGCAGGTCCGCAAGGAGATCGAGGAGCTCTACCACGACGCGGGCGTGGCCACCGACGCGTACAACGCCGCCGAGGAGAAGGCCGACAAGCAGTCCGAGCAGATCGTGAAGCTGGCCAAGGACATCGTCGAGGGCCAGGCGAAGGTCAAGAAGCTGAAGGCCCGCGCGGGCGCGGCGGCCCGCGCCCAGTACCGCGGCGGCGGCATGCCCGCCGAGGCCCGGCTAATGCTCAGCGAGGACCCGGGCCAGTTCCTGGACGGCGCCGGGCGCATACGGCAGGGCGAGAAGGCGACCAAGGGCCTGCTGACCGAGCTGGAGCGGACCCAGGACGACCTGCGGATCTACGCCAAGGACGCCACCGCGCGCTGGAAGAAGCTGGAGGCCAACCGCAAGGAGCGGGCCGCCTCCAAGAAGAGGATAAAGAAGAAGATCGCGGCCGCCGAGGCGCTGGAGTCCCGCCTGGAGAAGAAGGAGCGGGAGCGGCTGCGCAAGCTGGAGGAGGCGGCCGCCCTCAAGAAGCAGTCGGCGTGGGTGAGTTCGGGCGTGCTGAAGGACATCGGCGGCAAGGCGACGCCCGCGGGCAAGAAGGCCATCGAGTTCGCCACGGCCCAGATCGGCAAGCCGTACGTGTGGGGTGCCGAGGGCCCGGGTTCGTACGACTGCTCGGGGCTGACGTCCAAGGCCTGGGCCGCGGCGGGGAAGGGCATTCCGCGCACCTCGCAGGAGCAGTGGAAGCAGCTGCCGCGCGTCGACGTCAAGAACATGCGCCCCGGCGACCTGATCATCTACCACTCGGACGCGAGCCACGTCGGGCTGTACGTGGGCGACGGCGCCATCGTGCACGCGCCGCGCCCCGGCCGGGACGTGACGCTCGCGGGAGCGGGATCCATGCAGATCCTCGGGGTCGTACGGCCGGACAAGTAGTCCGTCCGTACGGCTGCCTCCGCGGCGGGCGGCCCCACGGGAAGGGCCGCCCGCGCGGGTGCGGGTGTGGTCCGCCCGCCCGGGTGCGGGTGTAACCCGTCCGCGCGGGCGGCGGGAGAGACCGTCCGCGCAGGTGCGGGTGTGACCCAGCGCACGCCCCCGCCCGGCGCTCAACCCTCACGACGTGATGTTCGTCATCCCTGGCGGGACCACGCCGTGCCCAAGTGCGTTCCTGGATGCGGCATATGACGGTGGCCGTTTTCCGTCCGGCATTCCAATGGAGGCACGGCTACCGCTAAGGTCCCCGTCGGTGCCGCGACGACCTGCGCGGCGCCATGCCCTCGGGGGGAGGGAAGGAACCAAGCGATGCCCGTACCCATACCGCGGCAGAGAGCGATCCCGGCCGCGGAAGGCGGTCAGGCTCACGCGGCGCCCCGACACGGGACGGCGGCGCCCGCCCATGACGCGGCCGCCCCAGACACGGCCGGCCAAGGCAACGGCGGCAGCAACGGCTCCGGACTCAGCCTGCTGGTGATCGAGGACGACCCGGCGGGCTCCCTGAGCGTGCCCGAGCTCCTCGACTCCGCGGGCAAGCCCATCCGCATCCGCACCGCCCGCAACCTCACCGAGGCCGAGCGGCTCCTCACCGACGACGTGCACTGCATCCTGCTCGACCTCGCCCTGACGGCCCCGGGCGCCGCCTCCGCGGCCGATGAGGCGGGCGCGGACGAGCTGGCCGCCCTCAGACACGTGCTGCGCCTCGCGCCCCGGCACGCCGTCCTCGCCCTCACCGCGAACGGCGACTCCGAGCGCGGCGCCGAGGCCGTACGCGTCGGCGCCCAGGACTATCTCTTCCGTGACGAGCTGGACGGACGCCTGCTGAGCCGCGCCATCCGGTACGCCGTGGAGCGCAAGCGCGCCGACGCGGCCCAGCGCCAGCTGACCGAGTCGCGGCTGCGCGCCCAGGAGAACGCCCGCCTGGAGCGCGGCCTGCTGCCGACACCGCTCCTGGAGGGCTCACCGCTGCGGTTCGCCGCCCGCTACCGCCCCGGCCGCTCCCGCGCGCTGCTCGGCGGCGACTTCTACGACACCGTGCGCACCCCCGACGGCTCCGTGCACGTCATGATCGGCGACGTGTGCGGCCACGGGCCCGACGAGGCGGCGCTCGGCGTGGAGCTGCGCATCGCCTGGCGGGCGCTGACCTTCGCGGGCCTGTGCGGCGACGAGCTGCTGTCCACGCTGCAGAAGGTCCTGGAGCACGAGCGCGCGGACGACGAGATCTTCGCGACGCTGTGCACGGTCGACATCGCGCCGGACGGCCGCAGGGCCGGACTGTGCCTGGCCGGGCACCCGTCGCCGCTGATCGCGCGCGAGGGGCGGCTCGCGGATCTGCTGCCGTACGAGGACAGCGGCCCGGCGCTCGGGTTGCTGCCGCGGGCCCGCTGGCCGCGCAAGCAGGTGGAGCTGGGCGGGACGTGGAGCCTGATGCTCTACACGGACGGCCTGATCGAGGGCCGTATCGGCCAGGGCAATCAGCGCCTGGGGCAGGAGGGCATGGTGGAGATGATCCGCCGCCAGATCGCCGCGGGGCTGCAGGGCGACGAGCTCCTGGAGGCCGCCGTGAACGAGGTCCGCGACCTCAACGGCGGGGACCTGACGGACGACGTGGCGGTCCTGCTGCTCGACCGGACGCCCGGGGGCCGCTGAGCGCCCCCGGGGCCGGGTCGCCGTGGGTCAGCGGCCGCCGTTGTACGGCCCGTACGGACCGTCGCTGCTGGAGCCGCCGCGACGGCCGCCGCCGCCACCGGTGATCTGCTGGATCGCCGGGCGCACGTCGACCATGTACACGATCGTCGCGACGAGGCCGATGATCGGCAGGAACGACAGGATCGGGAAGAGCAGGTTCACCACGAAGGCGAGCCCGAGGATGATCAGCCAGAACGGCTTGGTCTTCTTGTCCGCGGCACGATAGGCGTCCTCGCGCCGGACCGCGGCGTCGATGAGCGCGAATCCGCTGAAAACGATCAGGGCCAGCGACAGCAGCCACATGAAGTTCGCGAACCCCTGCATCAGCACAACGTCCACCACCAGTCTCGGACCATCGATTACGCGGCCACGGTACCCGCTACCCCGTCAACGGGGCGGGCACGCCGGGAGTGCCCGCCCCACTGTCCGCCTCGCGCCTACTTGGCGGGCGGCGTCGTCTTCTTCGCGGCCGGCTTGCGGGCCGTGGTCTTCTTCGTGGCCGGCTTCTTCGCCGGGGCGGCGGCCTTGGGCTCGGCGGCCGTCACGCTCTTGGGCTCCTGGGCCTCGCCGGCCGCGGGGGCGGTCTCCGGCTCGGCGTCGGGCTCGACGGTCTCGGCCAGGTCGAAGATCTCCTCGGCGGCCTCGCCGCGCCAGGACTTCACGGCCTGCTCGCCGTGCTCGGCCACCTCGTCGTACTTCTCGCGCGCCTTGACCGCGAGCTCGGCGGCCACGCCGACGCCGCGCAGGGCGAGGTCCTGGGCCGTCTCACCGAGCTTCTTCAGGTCGGTGTCGAGCGTGCCGATCACCTCGGTGACCTTCGCCTGGAGAGTCTCCTGCGCCTCCTTGGCGCGGGCGGTGGCCTTGTCCTGGACGGCCTTCGGGTCGGTGTTGCGCACCGCGTCGATGCGGGCCGGCGCCTCGGCGATCAGCTGCTCGACGAGGCCGGGCACCTTCTTCGCCTGCTGGAAGGCGAGGTCCGCGGACCCGGCGACGAAGTACGCGGGGGTGGGGTTGCTGAGGGTCTTGCGCAGGTCATCGGTGATGGCCATGAGGATGGTCCTCCCGGTTTCGCGTGAGCGTGGTCAGCTTGAGGGGTTCTGCTTCGGCTCGGCATCGCCGGCGTCGGCCGTGCGGGCGCCTTCGACGGCGGTGTCCTGCTCCGCGTACGACGAGGTCTCGAAGCCGTTCTCCTTGCGGAACGACTCGTAGATCTGCAACAGCACTTGTTTCTGGCGCTCGTTGATGGAGGGGTCGGCGAGGATGACGGCGCGCGTCTCCAGCTCGTCCCGCTCCTTCTCGTCGAGGATCCCGGCCCGTACGTACAGCGTCTCGGCGGAGATCCGCAGGGCCTTGGCGACCTGCTGCAGGACCTCCGCGCTCGGCTTGCGCAGGCCGCGCTCGATCTGGCTCAGATACGGATTGGACACCCCGGCGGCGTCGGCGAGCTGCCGCAGCGACAGCTGCGCGTTGCGCCGCTGCTCGCGCAGGTACTCACCGAGATTGCCGACGTTGAGTGATGCCATGCCTCGATGGTGCAGCACCCTTGCTAACTTTTGCAAGCGCCTGCTTGCAAAAGTGCGCCACGCCACTGACGCGGGGCCGCGGCTCCCCCGGCGACGGGCCGTCAACTCCCCTGTGCGGCATGCGGTCGCGCGGCGAACGAGGTGCGGTAGGCGCGCGGGCTGGTCGACAGGCGGGAGGCGAAGTGCTGGCGCATGGTGACCTCGCTGCCGAAGCCGGACCGGCGGGCGACCTCGGGCATGGACAGGTCGGTGCGCTCCAGGAGTTTCTGGGCCGCCGCGACGCGCTGGTCCAGGAGCCAGCGCAGCGGGGTGGTGCCGGTGGCCGCCGCGAAGTGCCGGGCGAAGGAGCGCGGCGACATGCCGGCGCGGGCGGCGAGCGCGGCCACCGTGAGCGGCTCGTCGAGACGGGCCAGGGCGAAGGCCCGCACCTCGGCCAGCGCGTCCGCGTCGCGGTCGGCCTGCGGGGTCGGCTGTTCGATGAACTGGGCCTGGGTACCGGTCCGGAAGGGCGCGGTGACCATGGAGCGGGCGATGGTCGCGGCGGCCTCCGCGCCGTGCGCGGCGCGCACCAGGTGCAGGCACAGGTCGATGCCGGCGGCGGTCCCCGCGGCCGTCCACAGATTGCCGTCCTCGACGAACAGGGCGTCCGGCTCGACCCGCACCCGCGGGTGCCGGGCCCGCAGCAGATCGGTCAGCGCCCAGTGGGTCAAGGCCCGGCGCCCGTCGAGCAGTCCCGCCTGGGCGAGCGTGAACGCGCCGCCGCACAGCGCGGCGATGGTGGTGCCCCGGGCGTGGGCGCGGCGCAGCGCCGCGAGGACGGGAGCGGGCGCCGGGGTGACGTGGTCGTCCAGGCCCGGCACGAGGATCAGTTCGGCGCGGGGCAGCCAGGCGAGGGTGCGGTCCGGCGTGAGCGCGAGCCCGCCGCGCATCGGCACCGGTCCGGGGCCCGCGGCCACCCGGCGCAGGTCGAAGGCCGGGACCCCGCGGTCGGTGCGGTCGGCGCCCCACACCTCGGTGATCACCGAGACGTCGAAGGCCCGGATGCCGGGGAAGGCGAGCAGGGCGACGCGGTGGGCCGGGGAGGGGCGGGTCATCCTGGCAGTAAACCATCGACCGCTGTCTTCCTGCCTTCTGTGCGGGCGCCCGCCCCGGCGGCAGGATCGTGGGCATGGAGATCACACAGAACGCGGCGCTGGTCGTGGTGGACGTGCAGAAGGGCTTCGACGAGGCGGAGTTCTGGGGCCCGCGCGACAACCCGGCCGCCGACGGGAACATCGCCTCGCTGATCGCGGCCTGGCAGGGCACGGACCGGCCGGTCGTCTTCGTACGGCACGACTCGGACAAGCCCGACTCGCCGCTGCGGCCCGGGTACGAGGGCAACGACTTCAAGGAGTACGTCGAGGAGCGGCGCGGCAAGGGCGGCGGCCCGGAGCTGCTCGTCACCAAGTCCGTGAACTCGGCGTTCTACGGCACCCCCGACCTCGACGGCTGGCTCAAGGCGGCGGGCATCACCCAGGTCGTCCTGGCCGGCATCCAGACCAACATGTGCGTGGAGACCACCGCCCGCATGGGCGGCAACCTCGGGTACGACGTGCTGGTCGCCCTCGACGCCACCCACACCTTCGACCTGACCGGACCGAACGGCTGGCGTCTGACGGCCGGCGAACTGGCCCGCGCGAGCGCCGTCTCGCTGCACGGCGGGGGCTTCGCCGAGGTGGTGACGACCGGCGAGCTGGTGGCCGCCGCCGGCGCCTGACGACTGGTCAGGGGTACCTCCGCCTCGTCACGCCTCGGACAGCTCGACCCGCGCCTCCTCGTGGGCCAGCGGCTGCGGCATCGGCAGGCCGCTCTTCGTGGACAGCTTCATCAGGTGGGCCCGTACCGCCGCCTCGCCGGGTTCGTAGGCGTCCTCCTTGAGGCGGCTGCTGTTGGTCCATTCGTGCACGCGGCCGTCGCAGACCGCGGCGGTGCCGCCGATCCCGTTCGTCCTGTCCCCCTGCGCCAGGGTGCTGCTGACGAACACCGGGCCGGGGGTGCCGTCGGGCAGGCAGCGGTAGGTGCCGGAGAGGGTGACGGTGCCGTCGTCGGCGACCGTGCCCGCGCCGTTCACCGTCAGGCCGTCGGCGGGGGCCCCGTGGGCGGCGGCGGGGACGGCGGCCCCGGCGAGCGTCAGGAGCAGGGCGGCGACGGCGCGATACGTGGTGGTCATGGCCCGACAACGATCTCCCGGAGGGAGGGGACACGGTACGCGGGACGGCACCGCGTCCGGGCTCCCGGGCGACGGCCCACGCGTACCCGCCCACCCGCGCACTCGCGTACCCGCCCACAAAGAGGCAAGCGCACCTTGACAATCCTCAACTGTCAAGGCGTACTTGCCCCATGACTCTTCCGGACCTGGACGATCTCATCGCGGAAGTCGACCGCCGGTGCGACAGCGCCCTTCGGGACGAGGGGCAGGAGCAGCCCGACTGGCTGGCGCTGCTGGCCGTCGCCGTGCGGGTCTCGGGGCACCTCCAGGCGCTCGCCGACGACTTGGTCGAGGACTACGTCGAGCACTGCCGGATGCACGGGGTCTCGTGGGCCGAGATCGGGGGCGCGCTCGGGGTGACCCGGCAGGCGGTCCAGCAGCGCTTCCACGCGCCGCACAAGCGCTACGGCCCCGAGACCATGTCCGACGAGCTGCGCCGGGCGATGGCCCACGTCAAGCAGGCCGCCGTGGGGCACCGCAACAACTACATCGGCACCGAGCACCTGTTGTGGGGGCTGACCGCCGAGGACAACGGCGCCACCCGCCTGCTGCGCGACGCCGGTGTCCCGCCGGAGGCCGTGCACCGCGCCGTCGGGGCCCGGCTGAGCACGGGCGCCTCCCAGGCCGCCGAGCGGATCGCCTGGACGCCCTACTCCCGCAAGGCGATGGCCCTCGCCGAGGCCCGCGCCGAGCGGAACGGCGCCGAGCGCATCGGCTGCGACGACCTCCTGTCCGGGCTCGTCCAGGTCGGCCGCGGCGTCGCTGCCGACGTCCTCACGGAGGCCGGGCTCGCCCCCGGCGCGACGGACGGTTGACCTTCACCTCGGGGGAAGCCACAGCATCGGTGGTGCCGGGCGAGGTGCCCGGCACGAGGGAGGAATCGGGCATGGGCCTGCTGACCATCGGGGCCTTCGCGAAGGCCTCGCGGCTCTCGCCGAAGGCACTGCGGCTGTACGACGAGCTCGGACTGCTGACCCCCGCCCGCGTCGACCCGGTCACCGGCTACCGCCACTACGCCCCGGAACAGCTCGACCGGGCCCGCCTGGTCGCCTGGCTGCGCCGCCTGGACATGCCGCTGGCCCGCATCCGCCGCGTCTGCGCCCTGGAGGCCGACGCGGCGGCGCAGGAGGTCCGCACGTTCTGGGCCCAGGTCGAGGCCGAGACCGCCGCACGGCGGGACCTGGCCACCTTCCTCGTCAGCCATCTGTCATGGAAGGACCCCGACATGTCCGCTGCCGACCACCGCCTGGCGATCCGCTGCGCCGCCCTGTCCGACGCCGGTCTCGTCCGCGCGAGCAACCAGGACACCGCCTACGCCGACTCCCGCCTCCTCGCCGTCGCCGACGGGTTCGGCCGCGGCGGGGCGCCGGCGAGCGCCGCCGCCGTCGACACCCTCAGGCGCCTGGAGCTCGACACCGACGGCCTCGGCCGCGTCCCCGCGGGCACGCTCCTCAACGTCCTCGAAGAAGTCGTCGCGGACGCGGGGCGCGCCGTGCGCTCGGCCGCGGGCCCCGCCCCGCGGGACGAGGCGGGCACGACGCTCACCGCCCTGCTCTGGACCGGATCGCAGCTGGCCCTCGTCCACATCGGCGACTCCCGCGCCTACCTCCTGCGCGAGGGCGAGTTCCGCCGGATCACCCACGACCACACGCTGGTGCAGTCCATGGTCGACGACGGCCGGCTCAGCCCCGAGGAGGCCTCCTCCCACCCCCAGCGGTCGCTGCTGACCCGGGCCCTCACCGACGGCGCCACCGCCGACCTGCGCCTGCACGACGCCCTGCCCGGGGACCGCTATCTGCTCTGCTCCGACGGCCTGTCCGCCGTCGTCCCCGACGACGGGCTGCGGCAGGTCGTCATGGCGGCCGACGACCCCGAGGAGGCCGTGCGCGAACTCGTCGAGCTGGCCAACCTCCGGGGCGGGCCCGACAACGTCAGCTGTGTGGTCGCCCACGTCGACCACGGGTAACCACTTTTTTGTGGGTACTTGGCGGATCGCGTTCCGGCGGCCAGTCTGGTGGGGACGACGGGGCGCCGGAGCGCGGAGAGGAACGGGATGACGATGCGTCAGGATGCTGATGGGCGTGGGGATTCCGGCTGGAACTCCACCAGCTTGTCCAGGCGCCGGTGCCCCCAGTCCGACAGCGGCTCCAGGGCCGTACAGAGGTCGCGGCCGAACTCCGTGAGGGAGTAGACGGTCTTCAGCGGACGCACGTCGTGCACCTCGCGGTGCACGAGGCCGTCCGCCTCCATCTCGCGCAGCGCCTGCGTCAGCACCTTCTCCGTCAGCCCCGGCAGCAGCCGGAGCAGCTCGCCGGGGCGGTGCGGGCCGCGCTCCAGCGGCCAGAGCAGCGCCGTCTTCCACTTGCCGTCGATCACGGCGATGGCCGCGGTCACGCCGCACACGTTCGGGTCCTGGGCACGGCTGCGCGTCATTCTCATCCCCTTTTATCGCCATTTATTCATGCCTGTACGGGAGTTGGAACATGTCCTCACCCACGGAACAGTCTGCCGTCACCGTCATCGGGCTCGGTCCCATGGGGCGCGCCCTCGCCGCCGCCTTCCTGGCCGCCGGGGTGCGCACCACCGTGTGGAACCGCACGCCCGGCCGTGACGCGGAGCTGGTCGAGCAGGGGGCCGTCAGCGCCCCCACGGCCGAAGCGGCCGTCTCCGCGAGCCCGTTGACGGTCGTCTGTGTCATCAACTACGACGCCTCGGACGCCGTCCTGCGCCGCGACGCGGTCACCGCCGCGCTCAAGGGCCGCACGGTCGTGAACCTCAGCGCCGACACCCCCGACCGGGCCAGGTCCGCCGGGGAGTGGGCCGACGCGCACGGCGTCCGGTACCTGGACGGCGCGATCATGACGCCGACCACGACCATCGGCACCCCGCACGGCGTGTTCCTGTACAGCGGCCCCGCCGGTCTGTACGAGGAGCACCGGCCCGTCCTCGACGCCCTGGGCGGCACCCCCACCCATCTCGGCGAGGACATCGGGCGGGCTGCGGCGTACGACATCGCGCTGCTCGACATCTTCTGGACGTCCATGACCGGCTACATGCACGCCCTCGCGCTCGCGAAGGCGGAGGGCATATCGGCGCGGGAGCTGGCGCCGTTCGCGTCCGGCATCGGCGCGATCCTCCCCGGGGCCTTCCAGGAGTCCGCGGTGGAGGTGGACAACGGCAGCCACTCCGGCGCGGAGAACCCGATCACCTCGGCGGCCTCGACGATGGCCCACGTCGTCCACGCCTCCGAGGCGCACGGCATCGACGCGGGCGTGATGCGCGCCGCCGAGGGCCTGGCCCGCCGCGTCATCGGGCAGGGCCACGGCGCGGACGGGCCGACCCGGATCGTGGAGCTGCTGGGCCGCCGCTGAGGGGTGTGCCCACGGGGCCCGTCACCCACGGGTCCCGGCGTCGGCGGCCTCGCTCAGGGTCGGGTAGTCGGTGTACCCCGCCGCCCCGCCCACGTACATCAGGCCCTTGTCCTGAAGGGGGTTGAGCGGTGCGCCGACGCGCATCCGCTCGACCAGGTCGGGGTTGGCGAGGAACGCGCGGCCCAGCGAGACGAGGTCCGCCCCGGCCGCGAGCAGCCGCTCGCCCGCGTGCCGGCCGCCGTCGGCGGGCAGCGGTCCGCCCCACCCGAGGACCGGGTTGGCGACGAGGGTGCCCGGCCAGCTCGCGCGGATCCGCCGGAAGAACGCGCTGTCGGGGTCGGCGAAGACGACGTGGAGGTAGGCGAGCGGGCCGCCGGGGATGCCCTTGAGGGCGTCGATCAGCTCCGGGTAGAGGGCGTCGGTGTCGCCCTCCTCGATGCCGTTGACGGTGAGGCCGGGTGCGATGCGTACGCCGACCCGCTCGGGTCCGATCGCGTCGGCGACCGCGCGGACGACCTCGACGACGAAGCGGACGCGGTGGGCGACCGGGCCGCCGTAGGCGTCGGTGCGGCGGTTGGTGTTCTTCGCGAGGAACTGGTGGAGGAGGTAGCCGTTGGCCGCGTGCACCTCGACCCCCTCGAAGCCCGCGTCGATCGCGCGGCGGGCGGCGGCCGCGAAGTCGGCGACGGTCGCGTCGATCTCCTCGACGGTCATCTCCCGCGGCTCGACAGCGGGTTGGTGGCCGCTCGGCGTGTGGATGGTGTCCGGCAGCGGCACCGGCGAGGGCGCGACCGGCGTCAGGCCACTGTTGTCGGGGTGCCCGACCCGGCCGCCGTGCTGCAGTTGCAGGAACATCCGGCCGCCCGCGGCGCGCACGGCGTCGGTGACCTGCCGCCAGCCCACGACGTGCGCGTCGTTGTGCATCGCGGTGATGTTGGCGTACGTCTGTCCGACCGCGTTGGGCGTCGACGCCTCGGCGACGATCAGCCCGGCGGAGGCGCGCTGGGCGTAGTAGGTGGCCATGACGGGCTGCGGGACGCCGTCGGCGGAGGCGCGGTTGCGGGTCATGGGGGCCATGACGAGGCGGTTGGGGAGGGGGAGGTCACCGAGGTGGGCGGGGTGGAGGAGGGGGGAGGTGGTGACGGTGGCGGGGGCGGCCCCGGTGGTGGTGGCGGTGGCGGGCGCTTCGGCGGTCGTGGTCATGACGTACTCCCTGTGCTGCGGTGCGGCGCTGCGTCCGCGTGCTCGGCTGACAGGGACGACTGTGCTCGCGAGCGCTTCGGAAGTGCTTCGGGACCGCTGACGGTGCGCTGACGGCGGGGCGGCCGGGCCCCTCCCCGATGGCTCCGCGCCACACCCCGCACCGCCCCGGTGTGGCCCCGGCCCACCTCGTCCGCCGTGGCGGGGAGCGCCCAGAATGGCGGCCCCCACACCCCCGCGGAGGTACTCATGACGTACGGAAGGTCCCTCACGAGAACCCTCAGGAAGACCCTCCCCCGCACGGCCGCCGCCTTCGCCCTCGTCCTCGGCGGCGCGGGCGGCGCCACCGCCGCCGTCCCCTCCCCCATCCCCGGTGAACTGACCGCCCACGACATCGGGTCGGCGTACGTCTCCGGCGTCTCGTCCGGCGGCTATCTCGCCGACCAGCTGCACGTCGCGCACTCCGCGACCTTCGACGGCGCGGGCATCTTCAGCGCCGGGGCGTACGACTGCGCGCAGGGCAGCGTCAACACCGCCCTGTATGCGTGCATGGACACGTACCTGCCGCGCAGGACCCCGGCCCAGCTGGAGCGGCTGACCCGGGACCGCGCGGACGCCGGCCGCGTCGACCCGGTGGCGAACCTGTCGGGCGACCCGGTCTGGCTGTACCACGGCGGCAACGACGGGACCGTCGACCGCGCGGTCAACGACGATCTCGCCGCGTACCACCGGGACTTCGGCGCGAACGTCTCCTACGACACGTCCTCGGCGGCGGGCCACGCCTGGGTCTCCCCGCTGGGCCAGGTGCCGTGCGCGAGCACCGCGTCGCCGTACCTCAACAACTGCGGCGACGACCCCGAACGCGCCATGCTCACGCACCTCTTCGGCGCCCCGGTCCGGCCCGCCACCACCGCACCGCTCGACGGCACGCTCGTCCGCTTCGACCAGAACCGCCACGCGCCCGGCGGCAGCGCGTCGGCCGTCAGCATGGGCAGGGACGGCTTCGCCTACGTGCCGAAGGCCTGCGACTCCGCCGCCGGAGGTCCGTGCCGCCTCATGGTCGCGCTGCACGGCTGTCAGCAGACGTACGGCCAGATCGGCGACGCGTTCATGCGCCAGGCGTATCTGAACGAGTACGCCGACACCAACCGCATGATCGTCCTGTACCCGCAGGCCACCACCTCCCTCGACAACCCGCGCGGCTGCTGGAACTGGTGGGGCTACGGAGGCGACACCCACTACGCCGACCAGGGCGGCAGGCAGATCGCCGCGATCATGAGCATGGTCCGGCGGCTGGGCGGCTGATCAGGCCGCCCGCTCGTTCCTCAGGCCACCAGGCGGGGGCCGGGACCGGCGTCCGCGCCGGCGTCCGGGCGGCTGAAGAACGCCCGCCGGTACTCCCCCGGCGACACCCCGACCTGCTTGAGGAAGTGGTGGCGGAGGTTGTTCGCCGTGCCGAGTCCGCTGAGCTCGCCCACCTTCTCCACCGGCAGGTCCGTCGACTCCAGGAGGCTCTGGGCCCGCGCGAGGCGCTGGTTGAGCAGCCACTGCAAGGGCGTCGAGCCGGTGGCCGCCTGGATCCTGCGGTAGAAGGTGCGCGGGCTCATGGCCGCGCGGCGCGCGAGGTCGTCGACCGTGAGCGGCCGGTCGAGGCGGGCGCGGGCCCAGTCCAGCACGGGACCGAGGCCCTCGTCGTCCGTCTCGGGCACGGACAGGTCGATGAACTGGGACTGCCCGCCGGGGCGATGGGCGGGCACCACCATGCGCCGGGCCAGCTGGTTGGCGACGTGCGCGCCGAGGTCGCGGCGGACCAGGTGGAGGCAGAGGTCCAGGCCCGCGGTGAGCCCGGCGCTGGTCAGGACGTCGCCGTCGTCGACGTAGAGGACGGAGTCGTCGACGGTCACCTTCGGGTAGCGGGCGGCCAGTTGGGCGGTGTGCATCCAGTGGGCGGTGGCCCTGCGCCCGTCGAGGAGGCCCGCCTCGGCGAGCGCGAAGGCGCCCGTGCACAGCGAGACCATGCGGGCGCCCGACTCGTGCGCCCGGCGCAGGGCGTCGGTGAGCCCCGGCGGCAGCGGCGCGCCCTCCTCGACAAAGGCGTCCGGCACCGAGGTCACGACGACGGTGTCGGCGCCGACCAGCCCGTCCAGGCCGTAGGGGGTGCGCAGGCCGAACCCGAAGTCGCCGCCACTGGCGTCCCGTTCGCCCGAGGCGCACAGCCGCAGGTCGTACCAGTGGTCGGACAGGTCGGGCTGCGGCTTGCCGAACACCGTCAGGGGGATGCTCAGTTCGTACAGATCCCAGGATGGGATCCCTATCTCATCGGCCACGACGACCGCGACGGAACCAGCGCTCATCTCCCCGAGCGTACGTCGTCGGCGCGTCCGGTGAGAGCCGTCGACGGCTGGCAGGAATTTGGTGATCGCCGTCACCACTGTCACTGTCGACGGCGCCCGCCCGCTGCGAACGTGGTCCCCATGAACGCCACCACCGGCAAGAACGCCACTCCCGTCACCGTCATCGGCCTCGGCCTCATGGGCGCCGCCCTCGCGTCCGCCCTCCTGGACCGCGACCACCCCACCACCGTCTGGAACCGCTCCCCGCAGAAGGCCGGGCCGCTGGCCGCCCGGGGCGCGCGCGTCGCCGCCACCCCCGCGGAGGCCGTCGCCGCGAGCGACCTCGTCCTCGCCTGCGTCCTCGACTACGACGCCCTGCGCACCGTCCTCGGCCCCGTCGCCGAGGCGGGCGGCCTCGCCGGGAAGGCCCTGGTCAACCTCACCTCCGGCGCGCCGGAGCAGGCCGAGGAGATGGCCCGGTGGGCGGCCTCGCACGGCGCCGACTACCTCGACGGCGGCATCATGACGACCCCGCCCGGCGTCGGCAGCCCGGAGATGATGTTCCTCTACAGCGGCTCGGAGGCCGTCTTCGAGGCCCACCGCGCCACCCTCGCCGCGCTCGGCGACCCGCTGCACCTCGGCACGGAGCCGGGCCTCGCCTCGCTCTACGACTCCGCGCTGCTCGGCCTGATGTGGGCGGCGTTCACCGGCTGGCTGCACGGCACCGCCCTGGTGACCTCGCAGGGCACGTCGGCCGAGGCGTTCACGCAGGTCGCGCTGCGCTGGCTGAACGGCGCCGTCAACGTCTTCCTGTCGACGTACGCGCCGCAGGTCGACGCCGGGAAGTACCCGGGCGACGACGCCACCGTCGACGTACAGATCGCGGCGATCGACCACCTCATCCACGCCGCGAAGGCACGCGGCATCGACAACGGCCTGCCCGAGCTCCTGAAGGCGACGATGGAGCGCACGGCCGCGGCGGGCCACGGCGGGGACAGCTACGCGAGCGTGATCGAGGTGCTGCGGGGCACCACCCCGAAGTAGCCACCGAGCGGGGGCGCCGGAGAAAGATCACCGAAAACGCCCCATTCGGCGGCGGGAGCGGAGAGGATGGATCGGAACGATTCGTCGGCCCGGGGGAAGCCATCCATGAACCGTCCGCTGCGGCACATAGCCGTCTTCTGCGGGATCCTCACGCTCGCCCTGCTGCTGCGCGCGACGTGGGTCCAGTTCGCGGAGAACGACGAGCTGGCGAACCACAAGAACAACCGCCGCGTGCAGATCGAGGCGTTCTCCCACCCCCGCGGCGACATCATCGTCGGCGGCAAGTCCATCACCGGCTCCAAGGAGACCCCGGGCTCCGACTTCACGTACAAGCGGGTCTTCAAGCAGGGCCCCATGTACGCGCCGGTGACGGGCTACTTCTCGCAGGCCCAGGGCGCCACCTTCCTGGAGGGCGTGCACAACGGCATCCTCAGCGGCAACGACGACCGGCTCTTCATCAAGCGCACCCTGGACATGCTGACCGGCAAGAAGCAGCAGGGCGGCGACGTCGTCACCACCATCGACCCGAAGGCCCAGAAGGCGGCGTACGACGGCCTGGTGAACCTGGACGCCAAGGGTGCCGTCGTCGCGCTCGACCCCCGCTCCGGCAAGGTGCTCGCCCTGGCCAGCACCCCGTCGTACGACCCGTCCGTCTTCGCGGGCATCTCGTCCGCCGAGGGCGAGAAGTTCGCGGCGCTGGGCAAGCGCAAGGACAAGCCGCTCAACAACCGCGCGCTGCGCGAGATCTACCCGCCCGGCTCCACCTTCAAGATCCTCACGGCGGCCGCCGCCCTGGAGCACGGCGTGGTGACGGACGTCGACAAGCCGACCGGCGCCCCGACCCCGTACAAGCTGCCCCTCAGCTCCACCCGCATCGGCAACGACGTGCCGGACGCCAACTGCGACAAGGTCTCCGTGAAGACCGGCATGCAGTGGTCCTGCAACAACGTCTTCCTCGACCTCGCGCACAAGCTCGGCAAGGACAAGATGCGCGAGACGGCGGAGAAGTTCGGCTTCAACGAAGAGCAGTTCATTCCCGTACGCGCGGTCGCCAGCAGCTACCCGGAGAAGCTCGACCAGCCGCAGACCGCGCTGACCGGCATGGGCCAGGGCAGCCTGACCAGCACCCCGCTGCAGATGGCGATGGTCGCGGCGGGCATCGCCAACGACGGCAAGGTCATGAAGCCCTATCTGGTCGAGGAGTTGCGCGGCCCCGACCTCTCGACGATCGAGAAGGCCTCCCCCGACACCCTGAACCAGGCCGTCTCCGAGAAGACCGCGAAGACGGTGCAGGACATGATGGAGAACACCGTCGAGAACGGCACGGCCAACAAGGCGCGGATCGACGGCGTCACGGTCGGCGGCAAGACCGGCACGGCCCAGCACGGCGCGAACGTCAGCGACGAGCGCCCGTACGCGTGGTTCGTCTCCTACGCCAAGAACGACGACGGCGAGTCGCCCGTCGCCGTCGCCGTCTTCGTCGACCCGTCCGACATGAACATCGCGCGCGAGGAGATCGCGGGCGGCAAGCTGGGGGCGCCGATCGCGAAGGCGGTCATGGAGGCGGTGCTGTCGCGGTAGCGCGGTACGGCCCCGGGCTCACGCCCGCCACGGCAGCGGCCGGCTGTGCAGGACGTCGAGCCGGGACACCGCGCGGGTCAGGACGACGTACAGCCGGTGGAGTCCGCGCGCCTCGGCCTCCGCGACGGCCGCCGGTTCGACGGCCACGACGTGGTCGTACTCCAGCCCCTTGGCGACGGAGGCGGGCAACAGCGTGACGCGGGAGCCCAGTTCGTCCGGTCCTGCGGTCTCGACACCGGCGGCGGCCAGCGCGGCGCGCAGCCGGTCGACGTCCGCGTCGGCGGCGATGACCCCGATCGAGCCCTCCCGGCCGAGCGCCCCGCGCACCGCGTCGACGGTGGCGGCGGCCACGTCCGGCACCTCCCTGACCCTCAGCTCCCCGTCCCCGCGCATCGAACGGGCGGGCGGCACGTCCACGTCGAGGCGGGCGAGCAGTTCGTTGGCGAGGGCGACGATCGCGCGCGGCACCCGGAACCCGGTGGTCAGCGGGGTCACCGTGGCGTCCGGCTTGCCGAGGTGGGCGAGCAGCTCGGACCAACTGCGCGCCGCCCAGGGGGTGGTGGCCTGGGCGAGGTCGCCGAGCACGGTCAGCGAGCCGAAGTCCGCGCGCCGCGCGATCGCCCGGCACTCCATGGGCGAGAGGTCCTGCGCCTCGTCGACGACGATGTGGCCGTACCCGGCCGGGCGCTCCAGGAGGCCCTCGACCTCGTCGAGCAGGATCAGGTCGGCGGCGCTCCACTTGGCCGACTTGTACGAGCGCGGGGGCTTCGCCCACAGGAGCGCCCGCTGCTCCGCGGCGTCCAGGACACCGTCCGCCGCCGCGGCGAGCGCGTCCGCGTCGGTGAACAGGGCGGCGAGCACCTCGTCCGCCCGGACCCTGGGCCAGGCGGCGTCGACGAAGGCGCTGACGGGGCGGGCCCTGCCGATCTTCTGGAGCCAGGTGTTGTTCCGCGGCCCCGACCGGCGCTCGGCCTGCTCCTGGATGGCCCGTACGACGCGGTTGCGCACGCGCTCGCGCCCTACGGCGTAGGGCGGTTCCTCCTCGCGTACGTCCTCGATGATCCGCTCCAGTTCCCCGAGCGGCACCCGCCAGCGGTACGAACCGTCCGGCACCGCGAGCGAGTCGGCGGGCGCCGCCACCCGGGAGTAGAGCGCGCGGCGCAGCACCTCGGCCGTCCGGGCGTCGTGCTTGACGGCGGCGGTGGCCTCGTCGTCGTGGGCGCGCACCGGGTGGCTCCCGAACTCGTCCTGGACGGTCGACTGCCGTACGCCGGTCTCGCCGAGGGAGGGCAGCACCTCGGCGATGTAGCGGAGGAAGGTGCGGTTGGGTCCGAGGATCAGGAGCCCGGAACGCTGCACGCGCTGGGGGTGGGTGTAGAGGAGATACGCGGCGCGGTGCAGGCCCACGGCGGTCTTGCCGGTGCCGGGGGCGCCCTGGACGCAGACGGAGGCGGCGAGTTCGCCGCGGACGAGGTCGTCCTGCTCGGGCTGGATGGTGGCGGCGATGTCGCGCATGGGGCCGACGCGGGGCCGCTCGATCTCACCGGCGAGGATGCGGCTGTGGGCGGTGGGGGCGGCTTCCGTCAGGAGCTCGTCCTCCATGCCGGTGAGGTCGGCGGAGTCGCCCCTGCTGCCGGGGGCCCAGCCGAACCGGCGGCGTACGGCGACGCCTTGGGGGTCGCGGGCGCCGGCCTGGTAGAAGGCGCGGGAGACGGGGGCGCGCCAGTCGACGACCAGGGGCGGGGCGGAGGGGTGCTCGGTCACGCGCAGCCGCCCGATGTGATAGCGCTGCCCGCGGTGATCACCGGCGCGCGCCCCTTCGGCCCCGCCGTCCGCGAAGTCCAACCGGCCGAAGAACAACGGCCCTTGGGGCAGCTCGCGCATGACCTTGGCCTGGCTGCGGAACTCGTAGCCGAGGACTTCGGCGTCGGCGCCGGACGCGGAGACGTCCGACCCTCCGACGACCCGCTCCTCCACCCCTTCGATCATGCCGGTGAGGGCGGCGCGGCAGGCGTCGTGGTAGCCGCGCTCCTGGGCGAGGGCGTCGGGGGCGTGGCCGTCGGCGGCGTGACCGTCGGAGGCCCGGGCGGAGGCGTCGGTCGGCTGGGCGGCGGGAGCATCGGGCGTCGTCGTCATGCCGACCAGAATAATGTAACCGAGTTAAATTTGTAACCCGGTTCCATTGAGGCCTACACTTCCCTCCATGGACAGCGAGAGCGGCAAGGGCAGCGTCGACACGAGTGCGCGCACCGGCACCGCAGCCCCTCCGGCGGAGGGGCTGCGGGCACGCAAGAAGCAGCGCAGGTACGAGGTGATCTCGGAGACGGCGATCGCGCTGTTCCTGGAGAAGGGCTTCGAGAAGGTGTCGGTGGCGGAGGTGGCGGCGGCGGCCGAGATCTCCAAGCCGACCCTGTTCCGCTACTTCCCGTCGAAGGAGGACCTGGTCCTGCACCGCTTCGCGGACCACGAGGACGAGGCGGCCCGCGTGGTCGCCGGCCGCCCGGCCGAGCGCGCCGCGCTCGACGCACTTCAGCGGCACTTCCTCGACGGCCTGGAGCGCCACGACCCGGTGACGGGCCTCAACGACCACCCCGGCGTCCTGTCCTTCCACCGCCTCCTCTACGGCACCCCGTCACTGGTGGCCCGCCTCCACGGCTACCAGGACCGCTCCGAACAGGCCCTGGCCGCAGCCCTGGTGGACGCCCACGGCGGCGACACGCTGGAGGCCCGCATCGCCGCCGCCCAGATCGTCGCCGTCCAGCGCGTCCTCGCGAGCGAGAACTGGCGCCGCATCGCGGCGGGCGAGCCGGCGGACGAGGTCCTGGCGGACGCGGTGACGTCGACGAACCGGGCGTTCGGCCAGCTGCGGTCGGGGCTTGCGCGGTACGCGTGAGCGGGCGCGGTGGCAGGCCGGGCCCGAGCCGTCCGGCTCAGCCCTCGCGCCGCCCCCGCGGCCCCTCCAGCGACACGGCCACCCCGTCCAGCACCCGTTCGAGCCCGAACTCGAACTCCGCGTCCGCCGCGTCCGCCTCGCCCAGCGCCCCGGTCCCGAGCAGTCGCCGCAGCATGGGGAAGCGGTCGGGGGCGGTCGCGGTCAGGGCGTCGACCGTGCGTTCGTAGCGCCGCATGACCTCATCCGGCGCGAGGCCCTCCGCCCGCATCGCGGCGTCGAGGTCGGCCATGAGGGAGACCTCGCTGCGGACGTAGCCGCCGACCAGCATCAGTACGGAGATCATCCAGCCCTCGTCCATGCCGCTGCCGTCGAGGGTTTCGAGGCCGCTCTCCATCCACTCCAGGCCGTGCGGCGTCGCGGGCGGTGAGCTGACGGGCATGCGCAGCAGCCACAGGTTCCGCTGGAAGACGGAGCGCTGCTCCCGGGCCCACCACGCGAGGCCCGCGCGCCAGCCCGCCGCGGACTCCGGACGCCGCGGCGGCACCCCCGTCGCCTCGTCCTGCATCAGGACGTACAGCTCGTCCCTGGCGGAGACGTACCGGTAGAGGGACATCGTCGAGACGCCGAGTTCCTTGGCGATCCGCCCCATGGACACCGCCCCGATGCCCTCCCCCGACGCGACGGCGATGCCGGTGGCGACGATGCGGTCCAGGGTGAGTCCGGGCCTGGGCCCCTTCGAGGGGCGTTCGCGCAGCCCCCAGGCCGTTTCGAGCACGGCGGTCAGCCCCGTGGATCCGACAGGGGGGCCCACGACCGGCCCGGGGGCGGACTCGGCGGACAGCCCGGAGCCGGACCCGGCAGGACGCCCCGGGGCCGGCCCCGCGCCTTCACCCTTGTCGCCCGCCACACCCGATCCCTTCGCCCTCTCCCCGGTCACGCTTGACGCACATCCTAGTTCTGCGTAACCCTTAAACAGTAATGCGTATGCCTTACGCAATAGCTGAGGAGTACCCATGCGTCCAGCCATCGAGGCCACCGGCCTCCACAAGACCTACGGCGCCGTCTCCGTCCTGCGCGGCGTCGACCTGTCCGTGCCGCCCGGCACCGTCTTCGCCCTGCTCGGCCAGAACGGCGCGGGCAAGACCACCACCGTCCGCATCCTCGCCACCCTCACCGAGCCCGACGCGGGCACGGCGCGGATCGCGGGGCACGACACCCGCACGCACCGTCGGGCGGCCCGCCGCGCGCTCAGCCTCACCGGGCAGTACGCGGCCGTCGACGAGAAGCAGACCGGCGCCGAGAACCTCCGGATGATGGCGCGGCTCGCCGGCCTGTCCCGCCCCGCGGCCCGCGCCCGCGCCACCGCGCTCCTCGCCCGCTTCGGGCTCACCGACGCGGGCGACCGCCTGGTCGGCACGTACTCGGGCGGCATGCGCCGCCGCGTCGACCTGGCGGCGGGGCTGGTCGGCGACCCCGAGGTGATCTTCCTGGACGAGCCGACGACGGGCCTCGACCCGCGCAGCCGCCAGGAGATGTGGACGGTGGTCCGCGAGCTGACCGCGCAGGGCACCACGGTCTTCCTCACCACCCAGTACCTGGAGGAGGCCGACCGCCTTGCCGACCACATCGCGGTGCTCCACGAGGGCCGGGTGGTCGCCGACGGCACGGCGGACGCGCTCAAGTCACGCGTGGCGGGCCACCGCGTGGACCTCACGCTCACCACGCAGGCCGCCTACCTCCGCCTGACGGACCGCGCGGTCCACCACGCCCCCGACACGCTCACCCTCGGCATCCCGACCGACGGCACCGCGCCCCACGTACGCGCCCTGCTCGACGAACTCGACCCGCACCGCACGGACATCGCGGACTTCGCGGTCCGCACGGCGACGCTGGACGACGTCTTCCTCGCGCTCACGGGCCCCACCGCCACGCACTCCGCCAAGGAGCCCGCCCATGCCTGAGACCCTGCGCCTCCCCCTGCCCCACGCCCTCACGATGACCGGCCGCTCCCTGCGGCTGAGCAGCCGCAACACCGACGCACTGATCACGGCGCTCGCACTGCCGGTGATGCTGCTCCTGATCTTCGTGTACTTCTTCGGCGGGGCGATCGAGACGGGCACGGCGTACGTCACGTACGTCGTCCCCGGAGTCCTCCTGCTCTGCGCCGGCTTCGGCTCGGCGAACACGGCCATCGCCGTGACCGAGGACCTCAAGGGCGGGATCGTCGACCGCTTCCGCTCGCTCGACATCGGCGGGGCCGCGTTCCTGACGGGACACGTCCTGGCCTCCACGGCCCGCAACCTCGTCGCGACGACCCTCGTCCTCGGCGTGGCCTACGCGATCGGCTTCCGTCCGGCGGCGACCCCGTCGGGCTGGCTCGCGGCGGCGGCCGTGCTCGTCGCCTTCGTCCTCGCGCTGTCGTGGCTCTCGGCGACGGTGGGCCTGCTCGCCCAATCCCCCGAGGCGGCGGGCGGTTTCACGTTCTTCGTGAGCTTCCTGCCCTACCCCAGCAGCGCCTTCGTCCGCACCGACACGATGCCGTCGTGGCTCGCGGCCTTCGCCGACCACCAGCCGGTGACCCCGGTCATCGAATCCCTGCGGGGCCTCCTCCTGAACCAGCCGGTGGGCCACACCCCGTGGCTGGCCCTGACGTGGTGCGCGGGCATTCTCCTGGTCTCCGTCGCCCTCTCCGCCGTCCTGTTCAGGAGGCGTTCCCGGTAGGGAGGGGCGAGGACACCGCCCACAGCGCGTCGAAGTAGTCCTGGCGCTGCGTGATCTTCTCCCGGCCCGCGGCGCCCGACGCGGAATGCCAGCGGGTGAGGATCGCGTGGTAGCCCATGAGGTCGAGCACCTGCCGCTCCGGACCCGTGCCGGCCGGCCGCTCCTCCAGCTTGTCGTAGATGCCGTCGAAGAGTTCCTCGCGGTCGATCAGGCAGAACTTCAGCCCCGGCGTGATGCGCAGGGCGCGGAACTCCGCGTCGAGGTCGGCCCGGTCCTGGTGCCGCAGCCGCCGGGCGAGATCCTTCATCGTGGACTCGTACTGCTGGACCTTGCGCAGCAGTTCGGCGCGGAACAGCGGGTCGTCCACGGCCCTGCCCCGCTCGTCCAGCATGCCGGGTATCGCCATCTCGGCCGTGAAGTCCGGCACGAGGATCCGCAGCGTCACCACGCGCCGCGCGCCCGCGTCGAGGACCTCCAGGCTGCGGCTGATCGGATACAGCACGGTCTCACCGGTGAATCCGACGGCGTCGATCCGGGTCCTTCTGTCCCTCTTCCGCGCCGCCAGCGCACGGTCGAAGTACTCTCCCAGGTCCGCGGTCGGCACCTCGTCCCTGACCGCGGGCCTCAGGGCGTCCTTGAGCCCCCGCAGCTCGCCGTAGAGGACGAAGGCGACCAGGCTGAGGAGGGCACCGCCGAGAAACGCCTTGCCCTCCAGGGCGTCCCCCACCGGCTGCACGAACTGCGCGACCAGACCGAGGACGAACACACCGAGCAGCGCCGTCTTGGTGACGAAGCTCTCCGCCCTGGCCCAGCTCTCCGTGGGCCGCGTCCCACGTCGACCACCCGCCATCACCAAACCTCCCCGCAGTCAGGTGAGTTGAGCGGTACGCCCAACAGCCAGGCCATGGTGCCCGGTGCCCGCGCGGTCAGGAAGAGCGCCGACGGATCAGGGCGCCTTCGGTGCGCGCAGCACCCCGAGCAACGGTTCGAGCGAGCGCAGGACGAGGTCGGCGCCCGCCGCGCGCAGCGCCGACTCCTTGCCCTCGTTGCGGGCGTAGCCCACGAAGAGGACCTTGGCGTCCCGCGCCGCGCCCAGGTCGGTCGCCGTGTCGCCGATCATGAGCGCGTCGGCGGGCTCGGCACCCAGCCCGCGCAGGGCGCGTTCGAGGCTGTCGGGGTGCGGTTTGAGGAGGTCGGGGCGGTCCGTACGGCCGTAGATGTGCGGGCCGAAGGCGTCGGTGAGGCCGTGCCGGTGGAGGTGGGCGGCGACGGCGCGCGGCGCGTTGTTGGTGACGACGGCGATCCGCGTGCCCCGCGCCCGCAGCGCGCGGACGAGCCGGTGGGCGCCGGGGGTGGGCAAAGCCGTGAGCGCCGCCGTCGCCTCGCCCGCCGTCAGGAGCGTCTCGAACTCGGCGAGCAGGGCGCGGTCCGCAAGGGCCCGGTCCATGGCGCGCAGTACGTCGTGGGGGTCGATGGACCCCTCTTCCTCGGGCGTGAGGACGCCGTCGATGCCGTGGCGCCGGGCCAGCTCCCTGAGGTCGTCGGCGACGCGCTTGGAGGACCCGTCGGGGAAGAGCCGGCAGAGGGGGCCGTCGAAGTCGAAGAGCACACAGCCGTCGGCGGGGACCGCCAAAAGGCGCCGCACCTCTCGCAGTTCATGCGTCAAGGCCCGCTCCGCGCGGCCCGCGGCACCCCCGGCGTGCCCCTCGGCGGCCGCCTCCTGCCCCTCGGCACCCGTCACGTCTCTCCGGCCCCGTCCGTCGGCGTCATCGGCGGCGTCACCGGTCCCGCTCTCCGTCCGGCGCCCCGCCCCGTCGCTCAGGGCGCGGCCGAACGGCCCCTCGTACCAGTCCCGCAGGGCCCGTGCCGCCCGGCCCTCGTCGGGCACTTCCTCCAGCTTCAGGGGTTCGGCCGCGCGCCGCAACGCCCGGCAGACCCGGACGGCCGCGCCCGCGTAGTCGGCCGCGTCCGGCACACCCGGCAGCACGGTCAGGCCCAGGGCGGCCCGCATGACGTCGGGGAAGACGGACTGGGCGTACTCGAAGTCCAGGTAGACCGGCAGATCGGCGTCGAGCCCCGCCGTCATGTCCTGGTGGCCCGCCCGCTCCATCGCCTCGGCCCACAGCCGCGTCATCGCGGTCTGCTCCTCCTTGGCGTAGTCCATGCGGACAAGATGGGTGGCGAGGTCGTGCACGGGGTCGCCGTACATCGCCGCCTCCCAGTCGATGACGGCGATCTGTTTGCGGTCGACGACGACGTTTGCGCGATGCACATCGGTGTGGAGGAGACAGAAGCTGCGCGGTGTCAGGGGCGGGCGTTCCGGGTCGTCCCGGAACGCCGTCATGATGTCCGGGCGGATGCCGACGGCCGTGAAGAGGTCCTCGAACCGCCAGCGGTTCGGTCCGTGCACACGGTCCTCGGCGAAGTCGATCAGCCAGTCGAGGAACCGCTGGCTCTGCCGGTTCTCGGGCCAGCCGGCGGGTCTGGGCGGCAGTTCCTCCTCGGGCACGGCCGCCGTCCTGGCGAAGAACTCGGCGAACCGGCCCATGATCTGCTCGCCGACGGGCCCCTCGGGGTGGGCCTCGGAGAGCACCGTGCCCGCCCGGTAGGAGTGCAGCGACCAGTCCCCGAAGTCCCGGAAGCAGCGCGGGACCTCCTTGAGGTGCCGGCTCACGACCGTGAGGAGCTTCGCCTCGCTCGGCCAGATGCGCGGCACCACCTCCACGGCCTCGCGCGGCATCCGGCACTTGACCCGCGCCCGGAACGGCATCGTGTGCAACAGCAAGGCGAGCGACCAGCCGAGCGGCACCACGTAGTTGATGTTGTGGTGACCGGTCACCACTTGGCGGTCCGGGTGGTTCCTGTGCGTGTCGGCGAGGCGTCGGATCCACGACTCACGGCGACCGCTCTTCGGCGCCCCGTGGGGAATGCGGGGCGGAGATGACGGCATGAGCGCAGAGGTTAGCCGTTCAACGGAACCGTTCCTGCCACATGCCAGGATGTGGACATCGGCGTGCCGTTTTACCGCGTCCGGCCCCTCCTTTTCTCCGTCTTGTGTTCGCCTACCTCGCCTTGTGTTCGCCTGCCGCGTGGACGACCCTCAGGACGGGTTCGAGGGACGAGACCAGCTCGCGTGCGCCCGCCTCGTGCAGCAGGGTGGCTTTGCGCTTGTTACGCGCGTAACCCAGGAAGCGGACGCCCGCGCGCCGGGCCGCGAGGTAGTCCGACGGCGCGTCGCCGATCATCAGGGTGCGCTCCGGGTCGGCGCCCATCGCGCTCAGGGCGCGGTTCACGCAGTACGGGTGGGGCTTGAGCAGGCTGAGGTTGCCCGTGCGGCCGTAGATGTGCGGGGCGAAGCACTTCAGGAGGCCGCGCGATTCGAGGTAACGATTCACCGGGCCCGGGGCGTTGTTGGTCGTCACGGCGAGCCGGGTGTCGATCGCGTCCCAGGTGCGGATCAGCGGGTCGACGTACGCGGTGGGCCAGGCGGAGGCCGCGGCATCCAGTTCCTGCTGGGTGAGCCACCTCTCCAGCTCCTCGACCAGATCGCTGCGGGGATGGCGGCGGTCGACGGCGCGCAGCACGATGTACGGATCGGCCTCCACCCGCTCCTCGGGGGTGAGCAGGCCGCGCAGGCCCCGCCCCGCCAGCCGCTGCACCAGGTCCTTCGCCACGTCGTCGGCCCTGCGGCCCGCGAAGAGACGGCAGATGGGACCGTCGAAGTCGAAGAGCGCGAAGCGAACGGGTTCGATCAGATTGCGTAGCTTCTCGCTCGATTCATCGATCATCTCGGGCCATGTCGAGTCATAGTGCGTCGAGTCTGAGGTCACCTAAGAGAGTGTCAGGTCCGTCGTGATGGTTGCCCAGAGTGCGTCGAACCACTTCTGGGACTCTTCGACGAACATGGCGTCGCGCGAGGAGGGACCGAGCCTCTCGAACGAGAACAGCGGCGCCTTGATGCCCCCGGCGTCATAGGAGTTCACCACCTCGCTCTCGCTCGCGTCGTCCGCCTCCAGCTCCACCTGGTCCCTGCCGATCGTGTAGTACGCGAGCAGCGCCTCCCGCCCGTTCAGGAGATAGAGCTTGACCGGCGTGGTGAACGGCAGGGCGCGGAAGCTCACGGAGACGTCGATGCCGTGCGAGGAACGCAGGGCACGGAGGTTGTGGCGCAGCACCTGGCCCTGCGTGTTGCGCTGGGCCAGCCAGCGCCGGTGGAGCCGGTCCGCGCTCTGGGCGTCCTCCTCGATCGGCACGGGGAAGGCCAGCTCTATGTCGCTGCTCGGCAGCAGAATGCGCACCTTGATGGACTCGGGGCGGATCCGGCCCTCGTGGATGAGCCGCACCGGCTCCCCCAGGGCGATCATCAGCGTCTCCGCGGTGTACGACACCACGTCGATCCGCACGTCCGCCTCCCCGAAAGCCGCCGCCAGCCGCGGCGCAAGCGCCACCATCGAGGGCTGCGGGCCCGTGTTCGCGGCGGCGGGAGCGGGGGCCGAGTCCGCGACCCGCGGCGGGCTCCCCTTGCTCACGTTGGAGAGGAGACCTTCGCTCTGGAGCCTCTTCATCGCCTGGCGCACGGTGCCGCGTTCGACGCCGAACTCGTCGGCCAGTTCGGCCTGGGTCGGCAGGCGGTCGCCCGCCTTGAGCTCGCCCGCACGGATGCGTTCGCGGAGCGTGTCGGCGATGTCCTGGGGTGAGCGTTTCCTGCTGCCGTTCACTGCCACGTTCTCCTGAGTCACGACCAGACGATACAACTGACCGCCATCTCGCGGGAGTTGCAGGGAAGTTGAAGGTGAGTTGTTTATGCCCTCATACCAAGTGGGGACCACTCAAGGAGAGTTGGTTGCCAACTGGCTCAAGATGGCAGTAGGAGGAACCACCATGCCCGTTCTCGCCCTCCTCGCCGCCCTGGCCGCCGTCGCCGTGGAGCCGCTCGTGCGGTGGACGTACGGACCGCTCGGCATCGTCGGCCTCCTGCTGCTGGCCATCGGCGTCAAGGCGAAGAGCCCCACGTGCAGCTCCGTCGGTGCCGCCGTCCTCGCCCTGATGATGACGGGACCGGCGAGCTGACCGAGTCGGCGGAGGTGCCGGAGGCCCCTCGGCGGAGACCTTGGCCCTCCGTCGCCTCCCCCGGCCCTCCGCCGGCTCCTCCCCCTGGCCCCCCGCGGGCCCCCCGCGCGGCACCGGATCCCCCTAACCCGGCGCCAGCTCCAGGTCCTGGCTGATCGTGCTCCACAGCGCGTTGAACCAGAGGTGGGACTGCTCCACGAACGTGGTGTCCCGCAGCCCGTCGCCCTGCTGGAACGGAAACAGCATCGACTGCGTGCCCTGCGCGTCGTACATCTCCAGGGACGCCTGCCCTATCTCCTCGTCGCGCTTGGTGAGCGTGTAGTACGCGAAGAGCGCCTCGGAGCCGTTGATCAGGTACAGCTTCACCGGCGGCGTGAACGGCAGCGCCCGGAACTGCACCGACACGTCGATGCCGTGCGAGGCCCGCAGCGCGAGGAGGTTGTGGCGCAGCACCTGCCCCTGCGCGTTGCGCTGGTCGAGCCAGCGCCGGTGCACCTGGCCGCCGTCCTCGTGCCGCACGTCGACGGGGGCCGGGAAGGCGAGGTCGATGTCGCGGCTCGGCAGCAGCACCCGGACGTCGACCTTGGCCGGTTTCCGCTGCCCCGCGTGGATCCGCCGCAGTGGCTCGCCGATGGCCATGGTGAGGGAGACAGAGGTGAGACAGAGGGCGTCTATCTCCACGTGCGGCACCTCGAAGGCGGCGGCGATGCGGGGCGCCAGGCCGACCATCGTGGGCTGCGGCCGCACCGCGCCGGCCCCGGCCAGCGCGCGCTCCGAGGCCTCCGCGACCGTGGCGGGGCTGCCCTTGGACACGTTGGACAGCAGATGCTCGCGGTGCAGTATGCGCAGCGCCTCGCGCACCGCGCCGCGCTCCACACCGAACTCGTCGGCCAGCTCGGCCTGCGTGGGCATGCGCTGACCCGCCCGCAGCGACCCGGATCTGATCCGGTCGCGCAGCACGTCGGCGACGTCACGGTGGGACCGCTGCGCCCTCTTCCGCCCGTTGACGGCGGCATGTTCCGCGCTCACAACCAAACAGTACAACTTCGCGCCATCTTAGGGGAGTTGCAGGAAAGGTGGTTATGAGTCGACTCTCAGCGGAGATAAGTCAGTTGAAGTTGGTAGCCAACTTTGGCGACCTGGTCACACCCTCCCGGGGTTGGCCACCAGCCATCCGCCGCCACCGCGAAGTGCCGGTACGTGGCAGCCATGTCGGCCACCGACCAACGGGGTCCGCAGCCCCGATCCCGAAGGAGGAAACGTCATGCCGCTCATCGCCATCGTCGTCGCCGCCCTCGCCATCGGTTTCGAGCAGCTGGTCCAGTGGAAGTACGGACCGCTCGGCATCGTCGCCTTCGTCCTGCTGACCGTGGGGATCAAGGCCAGGAACACCAAGCTCAGCGGCGTCGGGGCCGCGCTCCTCATCCTGCTTCTCGCCCAGTCGGGCTGACCGGCGGGACCGACAGACCCGGCTGGCCGGGCTCCCATCCGGAGGGGAGCCGGGAGTCCGGCCAGCCGTCACCAACCGAGCCCCGGTCCCCTGCTACGGGGGGACCGGGGCTCGTCAGGAGGCAGCACGGACCCGGAGAGGCGTCACGCGCACTCCGGGGAGCCTCACGTCAGCAGATCGTCGACCTGCGCCTCGCCCTCGCGGTACCGCCGCGCGATCTCCGCGCTGCAGTCGTCCGTCGTCCGCTGGAGCAGCTGGCGGCGCCGGGACACCTGCTGCTCGTAGCGGACGAGGCGGCCCATGGCCGTGTGCAGCTCGTCGTCCGTCCGCGCCGCCAGGTCCGAGAGCTCGACCTCGGCGAGCATCTCCGAGGCGAGACGGCGGTACTCCTCGCCGTGCGGGGTGCCGAGCGTGACGTGCCGGGCCGAGGAGCGGTGCCGGGCCGGGGCGTCCGTGAGGATCTCCGGGAGGCGCTCCACGAGCGGCGCCGCGGGCCCCGGCGCCGGCGACCCCGGCCCCCTGCGGCCCGCGATCTCGGCCCGCAGGATGTCGATGCGCCCCTGGAGCAGCCGCCGCAGATAGCTGAGGTCCGCCTCGTCCTGCTGGGCGGACCTGCGCAGCTCCCGCAGCTCCGGCAGGCGCAGCGCCGCCAGATCGTGCTCGGGCACGTCGGGCAGCAGCCGCTCGCCGGTCCGCTGCGCGGGCGGGCGCGGAACCGGCGTACGGCGCAGCGAGATGCGGCCGGGCGCCTGCCCGGTGCTTGGTGTACTCATGTGGTTCTACCCGTCCCCTCGACCGGCCCACGCGGAGCACCGCGTGTGAGCATGGTGCCACCCCGAGTGGCCGCTATGTGAACGAGTGCCCGGAATCGGCCCCAGATGGGGGGATCCTGGGCATCCGGAACACGCCGTCCGGGCGCCTCCGACGGCAGGGCATGATGGCCGTATGCGAGCAGTGGTACAGCGCGTCGACGGCGCGAGCGTCGTGGTCGACGGCGAGACGGTGGGCGAGATCAGCGGCGAGGGCCTGTGCGTCCTGGTGGGCGTGACGCACGACGACACCAAGGAGAAGGCGGCCCAACTGGCCCGCAAGCTGTGGTCGTTGCGCATGCTGGCCGAGGAGAGGTCGTGCAGCGACATCGACGCGCCGCTGCTGGTCATCAGCCAGTTCACGCTCTACGGCGACGCCCGCAAGGGCCGCCGCCCCACCTGGAACGCGGCCGCCCCCGGCGATGTCGCCGAGCCCTTGGTCGACGAGGTGGTCGCCCGGCTGCGCTCGCTGGGCGCGACGGTGGCGACGGGCCGGTTCGGCGCCCAGATGCGGGTGGGGCTCACGAACGACGGCCCGTTCACGGTGCTCCTGGAGATGTGAGCCCCGGGGCCGGGTGGGCCCCGGGGGCCGGCCGGAGAGGGCCGGGGCCGGTCAGGGCTCGACCACGACTTCCTGGGCCGCCGCCGTGTCGCCGGCGATCAGCTCCGCGTCCACCGGCACATTGCGCTTGACCAGGCCGAGGGCGATCGGGCCCAGCTCGTGGTGGCGTACGGCCGTGGTGACGAAGCCGAGCTTGCGGCCCTCGGCGCCCTCGCTCGCGAGGTGCAGCGGCGTGCCGTGGGCCGGCAGGTGGACCTCGCTGCCGTCCAGGTGCAGGAAGACCAGGCGGCGCGGCGGCTTGCCCAGGTTCTGCACGCGGGCGACCGTCTCCTGCCCGCGGTAGCAGCCCTTCTGCAGGTGCACGGCGGTGCCGATCCAGCCCAGCTCGTGCGGGATGGTGCGGTGGTCGGTCTCGAAGCCGAGGCGGGGCCGGTGGGCCTCCACCCGCAGCGCCTCGTACGCGAGGAGGCCGGCCGCGGGGCCGTTCGCCGCGGCGAAGGCCTCCAGGCCGGTGCGCGGCAGGAACACGTCGCGGCCGTACGCCGTCTCGCGCACGACGGAGCCCTCGGGGGCCGCGGCGATGGAACCGGCGGGCAGGTGGACCACGGCGAACTCGTCCGTGCGGTCGGCGACTTCCACGCGGTAGAAGAACTTCATGCTCTCCAGATACGCGATGAGCGCGTCCCGGGTGCCGGGCTCGACGTGCGCCCAGACCGTCTCGCCGTCGTCGACGAGGGCGAGGTGGTGCTCGATGTGGCCGTTGGCGGAGAGGATCAGCGCCTCGGTGGCCTGTCCCGTCGGCAGCTCGCTGACGTGCTGGGTGAGCAGCAGGTGCAGCCAGCTCAGCCGGTCGGACCCGGTGACCGTGACCACGCCGCGGTGCGAGAGGTCGACGAAACCGGTGCCTTCGGCGAGGGCGCGCTGCTCACGGAACAGTTCGCCGTAGTGGGCGGCGACGCCTTCGTCCACGCCCTCGGCGGGGACGGCGCCGGGCAGGGACAGCAGGGGGCTCTTCATGTTCACAAAGACTACGACCCGGTAGCGCGTGGATTTATTTCTGGGCGGCCTTCGGAGCGGTCTCCGGGTCGGCCTTCGGGGCGACCTTCGAGTCGGCCTTCCCCGCGGCACAGTCCTCGCACTGCCCGAAGATCGCGAAGTGCTTCAGGTCGGTGTCGAAGCCGAAGGTCTCCCGCAGCTTGGCGGTGAAGTCCGCCGCGACCTCGGTGTCGGCCTCGATCACGTTCGTGCAGTCGCGGCAGACCAGGTGGAGGTGGTGGTGCCGGTCCGCCAGGTGGTACGTCGGGGCGCCGTGCCCGAGGTGGGCGTGGCTGACCAGGCCCAGCTCCTCCAGGAGCTCCAGGGTGCGGTACACCGTGGAAATGTTGACCCCCGACGCCGTCTTCCGCACTTCGCAGAGGATGTCGTCGGGGGTCGCGTGCTCAAGGGTGTCGACGGCTTCGAGGACAAGCTGGCGCTGCGGGGTCAGGCGGTAGCCGCGCTGCCGCAGGTCGCTCTTCCAGTCGGTGCTCACCACACCTCAGAGTCTAGGTCTACTTGAAGAAGGCGATGCCGTCGTCCGGCAGATCGCCGAGGTTCCGCGCCATGTCGGCGACCTCCTCGGGCGTGACGACCTTCTTGAGCTGCGCCGACATGTACGGGCGCAGCGGGACCTCGGGGGTCTGCTTCTCGCCGACCCACATCAGGTCGCCCTTCACATAGCCGTAGAGCCGCTTGCCGCCGGTGTAGGGGCCGGAGGCCGCGGTGCGCGCGACGGCGTCCGTGGCCAGGTCGATCTGCGGCTTCTGGTCGGCCAGCTCGCCGTACCAGACCTCGACGACGCCGTCGTCGCGGACCATCACGACCTCGACCTTGCGGTTCTCGTCGATCCGCCAGTAGCCCGACTCGGACTCCAGCGGCTTGACCTTGTTGCCCTCGGCGTCGAGCACCCAGGTGTACGAGCGGTACTCGATGAAGTCCCGGCCGTCGTGCGTGAAGGAGACCTCCTGGCCGAAATTCGCCTTCTCGGCGCCGGGGAAGTCGGTGACGCCCGCGCCCGCCCAGTTGCCGAGGAGGAAGGCGAGGGGGACGAGGGAGGGGTTCAGGTCGGACGGAATCTCGATCATGGGATGCTCAGGCGATCTGTGGAGGGGTGAGTGCAGCGCGCGAAGCGCACCATCAGGGGTGGTGGTCGGGCGACGGGTGGGCGGTCAGCGCTGGCCCTGGTACAGCTTCTTCACGGTCAGGCCGGCGAAGGCGAGAACGCCGACGCAGACGAGAACCAGCAGGGCGGAGAAGAAGGCCTCAAGCACGGGGTGCTCCTCGGTGAGCTGTTGGGGCAGGTATTCAGAGCCGCTCCCACTGTAGTCGGGCGGCGCCGGTCCCTCTCTGTGAGGGGCCTTACGGCGTACGCTTGATGTATGTACGCGCGCAGGCGCCATGTGTACTTCGCCATGATGGGCACGTGCATCGCGCTGTTCGTCCTGGCCTGGGGCGTGGTGCGGCTCTGGTCGATTCCCGTGGCCGTCGGGATGTGCGTGGTGGCGATGGTGATCCCGCCGCTGGCCGCGATGGCGGCGAACCGGCGCGGTCCCGAGGACCGCTGGTGGGACGACCCCAGCGGGGACCCGAAGTCCGACGAGTGGTGGGACGAGCTGGACGGCAAGCGCAGGCGTTAGCCGAAGCGGCGCCCACGGCGGACAGCGGACAGCGGACAGCGGACAGCGGACAGCCGAAGGGCCGCACCCCGTCCAGTGGCGTCCAACCCCTGGGGTGCGGCCCTTCAGCCGTTCTCGGCGCGGCGGTGGATCAGACCGCGATCGCGACCTCCGCGAGGCCGCCCGTCTGGGCGACGACCGTGCGGTCGGCGGTGCCGCCGGGGATCAGCGCCCGGACGGTCCAGGTGCCCTCGGCCGCGTAGAAGCGGAACTGGCCGGTGGCCGAGGTCGGGACCTCGGCGGTGAACTCGCCGGTCGAGTCGAGCAGGCGCACGTAGCCGGTGACGGGCTCGCCGTCGCGGGTCACCTGGCCCTGGATCGTGGTCTCACCGGGCTTGATCGTCGAAGCGTCGGGGCCGCCGGCCTTTGCTCCACACATGGGTACTCCTCGGGGGGATGAAAGGGCGGTCGGTCTTACTTGTTGGCACCGAGCTCGATCGGCACGCCGACGAGCGAGCCGTACTCGGTCCAGGAGCCGTCGTAGTTCTTGACGTTGGCCTGGCCGAGCAGCTCGTGCAGGACGAACCAGGTCAGGGCCGAACGCTCACCGATGCGGCAATAGGCGATGGTGTCCTTGGCCAGGTCGACCTGCTCGTCCTCGTAGAGGGCCTTGAGCTCGTCGTCCGACTTGAAGGTGCCGTCGTCGTTGGCGTTCTTCGACCACGGGATGTTGCGGGCGGACGGGACGTGGCCCGGACGCTGCGACTGCTCCTGCGGGAGGTGGGCCGGGGCGAGCAGCTTGCCGCTGAACTCGTCGGGCGAGCGCACGTCGACCAGGTTCTTCGAGCCGATGGCCGCCACGACGTCGTCGCGGAAGGCGCGGATCGAGGTGTCCTGGGCCTTGGCCTTGTAGTCGGTGGCGGGCCGGTTCGGGACCTGCGCGCCGTCGACCAGGTCGCGGGAGTCGAGCTCCCACTTCTTGCGGCCGCCGTCGAGGAGCTTCACGTCCTGGTGGCCGTAGAGCTTGAAGTACCAGAAGGCGTACGAGGCGAACCAGTTGTTGTTGCCGCCGTAGAGGACGACGGTCGAGTCGTTCGCGATGCCCTTCGCCGACAGGAGCTTCTCGAAGCCCTCCTGGTCGATGAAGTCACGGCGGACCGGGTCCTGGAGGTCCTTGGTCCAGTCGATGCGGATCGCGTTCTTGATGTGGTTCTTGTCGTACGCGGAGGTGTCCTCGTCGACCTCGACGATGACGACCTTCGGGTCCTCGATGTGGGCCTCGACCCAGTCGGCGTCTACCAGGACGTCGCTGCGGCTCATGCTGATCTCCTCCGGGGCAGTTGCGGCGGTGCGGCTGTGCTGCGGTGCACGAGGGGGCGGCCGGTACGGGCCGGTGGTGCGGGGAGGCACGGGTGGCGTACGTACGGCGCGGTGCGGCCGGTCGGATGGGCATCGACAGGCCTGGGGAAGCGGGAGTGGGAGCTCCCGCTAGAAGGTGCGACAGAGCATGGCGGCGACGCGGCACAGGTCCACTGCCCGCCGCTTCGTGAGATCCGCCTGTCGTTGCATGCGTCCGATCGTAGGGACGGAGGGGCGGCTGTGTCACCGGTGCTCCGCATGATGAGACGCGATCATCCACATAGTGGGAATCGTTGAAGCCCGGAGCCGCCCCGGCGGGGCCCCGGGCCCGGTGTAGCCGTCGTCACATCCGCCCGCCGGACGCCCGCGTCTCGTACTGCGGACGTGCCCCGGCGATTCCGCTTCCTCAGCCGGTCAGGCTGACGTTCGTGCCCGTCACGGACATGTCCACGCCGTCCGGCGCCGCCTCGACCTTCTCCAGCCGGATCCCGGCCGGCAGGTCGTCGATCTTCTGCTCGAAGTCGGTGACGTCGCGGACCATGCCCTCGGGCAGCGGGATGGAGACGCCGAGGACGTCCAGGTTCTTCGGGATCCGGTCGGCGTGGACCTTGATGGTGTCGCCCTCGACACGGACCGAGCTGAGCACGTGCACGGGCTTCGGCAGCTTCGCGCCGCCCTTGCTGACCTCGACCTCGACCTTGATCTTGCCGTTGCCCCCGTCGGAGAGGCCGACGACCTTGCCCTTGGCGCCCAGCGGCAGCTCGACCGGCTCCGACTCACTGGCCTTCAGGAGCTCGTCGTACGAGACGCGCGCGGTGCCCGAGGCGGTCGCGGCGGTCGCGGAGCTGTAGTCGCCGGAGAACTTCACGCCCTTCATGTGGGCGGTCAGGTCGGCGATGCGGATCGAGTCGGAGCCCGACCTGGCGTCGTAGTCCTTGATGCCGACCTCGACGTCGTCGAGCTCGCCGCCGACGACCTGGGTCAGGAAGGGGAAGCCCTTGATCGAGACGTCGGGCGTCTCGCCGAGGCCCTCGCTGGACCGCAGCTTGTCCGCCGCCTCGCTCTCGGCGAAGCTCACGGCGAGCCGGTCGGCCGCCACGAAGAGGCCTCCCAGGATCACGACGACGATCAGCAGTATTCGTACGGCGCGCTTGCTCATGTCCGGTGTTCCCCCACCTTGGTTCCCCCGACTTCGGCTGTCGTTCCGCGAGCCTAAAGGACAGGTCCCCGGCCGAAGGGGTCGGCCGGGGACCTGTCGATCACCTGTGACGATCGCTCGCGCGGGCGCTCAGCCGATGGCACGGCCCAGGACGTAGACGGCCGGGGCGGCGGCGGCGAGCGGCAGGGCGACGCCCGCCGTCATGTGCACGAACCGGGACGGGTAGTCGTAACTGGCGACCCGGTGGCCGATCACCGCGCAGACCCCGGCGCCGAGGGCGAGCAGCGCCCCCTTGCTGCCGTAGTCCGTCATGCCGCCGACGGCGACACCGGCACCGGCCGCCGCGAGCAGCGCGACGGCCACGGAGGCCGGCGTGGGCAGCGGCAGCGCGCGGGCGAGGATCGCGACGGCGACCCCGACGGCGCCCACGGTCACGGCGTCGGACGCGGCGGCGAGGTGCCCGGTCGCGATGATCGCGAGCGCGGCGGAGACGACGGTGGCCATCAGCCCGTACATCCGCTCGTCGGCACCTGCGTGGCTGCGCAGCTGGAGCACGAGGACCAGCAGCACCCAGACGCCGAGGGTGCCGAGGATGGCGGCGGGCGCGTGCTCCTTGCCGACGCCGAGCAGCGCGACGTCGGCGACGACACCGCCGAGGAAGGCGAGGGCGATGCCCTGCCGGGCGGGCCACATGCCGTTCAGCCGGAACCATCCCGCGGCGGTCACGGCCTGGAGGATCACCAGCGGTACGAGCAGCGCGAACTGCCCGACGGCGGCGCCCCCGGCGAGCAGCAGCGCAAGCAGCGCGGTCAGCGCGGCGGGCTGCATCCCGGGCTCGATGATCGGCGACCGGCCCTCGGCACGGGCGCGCTGGGCGTCCGTTATGCGCGGGTTTCCGGTGGTGGTGGCGGGTCCGTAGGTGGGTCCGTCGGAGGCCGCGCCGGTGTCCGGGGCGGCGGCCCGCGCCGGTTCCGGATGGGCGGGCGGCGGCTGGTTCGACGGGGTCTCCGGGGGCAGGGACTGGCCGTACGCGGCGTTCTGCGTCGGCAGGTAGGCGGTTTCTGTCACGTCCACCGCGGGTGGCGCCGGCTGTACGGACGTCTCCCACGTGTGCCCCTGCCACTGCTGGGCGTAGGGGTCCTGGGCGTACTGCTGGGGCTGTGCGTGGCCCTGGGCCTGCGGCTCGGCGTAGTACCCCTGGTCCGGGTAGGGCGCGGCGTACTGCTGCTGCTCGGGGTACGGGTTCTCCCCGTACTGCGGCTGCGGCTGCTGGGGCTCCCCGTACGGCTGCTCCCCATACGGCTGCTGCCCGTACTGCTGTTGCTGCCCGTACTGCTGCTGGTACGGGTCATACCCTTCGTACGGCTCGTACGGCTGATTGGACATGGCGCTCATCCTCCTGCGAACGGCGGGAGCACCTCGACCGTGCCGCCCTCGGCCAGCCGTACGGTCTCATGCCCGCGGGTCCCGACGGGATCGCCGTCGACGAGGAACGAGCAGCGCTGCAGGACGCGGACGAGCTCGCCGGGGTGCCGCTCGCGGGCGGCCTCCAGCGCGTCGGCGAGCGTCACCGCGGCGTACGGCTCCTCCGCGACGCCCGCGGCCGCCTTGGCCGCGGCCCAGTAGCGAATGGTGCCGTTCACCATGCGACTCCCCTTTCAGTCGGCGGTCGCCGATGTCTCCTCGGCGGTTGCCGACGTCCATGATGCCGTGACCCACGCGGCGATCCGCCCGACGAGGTCGTCGGAGGCCGCGTGCTCCGCGTGCCCCATGCCCTCCTCCAGCCACAGCTCCGCCCCGCCGTCGGCGGCGGCGGCCAGCATCCGGGGGTGATCGACGGGAAAGTACGGGTCCCGGTCGCCGTGCACGACGAGCAGCGGCGTCGGGGCGATGAGGGGGACGGCCCCGACCGGTGAGAGGGGGACGGGGTCCCACTCGTGCGGGTGGATTCTCGTGCCGAGTCCGAAGCGGCCGACGACACGGCCCGCGGGACGCGTCACGAGCCAGTGGATCCGCCGCATCGGCGCGGTCCCCCGGTAGAACCAGCGGGCCGGGGCGCTCACCGCGACCACGGAATCGGCGCGCGCTTCCGTGCGCCCCCTGTGCAACGCGGCGTGCCGCAGCACCACCGAGCCGCCCATCGAGAAGCCGACGGTCGCCACCCGCGTGTACCCCAGCGAGCGCGCCCACTCCACGGCCGCCGCCAGATCGAGCACCTCGCGGTCGCCGACCGTGGAGTGCCCGCCGGAGTTGCCGTGCCCCCGGAAGGAGAACGTGATCACGGCCGCACGCTGGGCGAAGACGCCCGCGATCCGACGCACGTGCGGTCGCGCCAGATGCCCCGTGATCCCGTGCGCGACCACGATCGCGACCTCTCCCTCGGGGTCGGGCCCGGGGTCGTGGGCGGCCTCGACGACCACCCCGTCGGCTGTACGAAGCATTGCGTGCTGCTGAACGCGACCCTGCCCCCGAGTGATCGGAGGCACAGAAGATCGCGCCGCTTGACCTGCCGGACCGGAACCCATGTCGGCTATTCTGCTGCGCAGAGGATCCGGGCAGCGAAGCCCCCGGGTCCTTTCGTGCTTTCGGGAGCGCTGTATACGACGGCGCTCGACGGCCCCGGGCGCGGGCCCCGAGGGCACCCGTACGAAGCAGTGCCGCAACGTCCTCGCAGGGACCGAGGAGGAACCGACGTTATGGGCGAGCGAACCGTGCACGAACGATGGACGACCCGGGCAGGTGGGGCGCGATGAGCTCTCTGCTGCTCCTGACCAATGCCCTCCAGCCGTCGACGGAGGTGCTCCCCGCCCTCGGCCTGCTCCTTCACCACGTGCGCGTCGCCCCGGCGGAGGGCCCCGCCCTCGTCGACACCCCCGGCGCCGACGTCATCCTCGTCGACGGCCGCCGCGACCTCCCGCAGGTGCGCAGCCTCTGTCAGCTGCTGCGCTCCACCGGACCGGGCTGTCCGCTGGTCCTCGTCGTGACGGAGGGCGGCCTCGCGGCCGTCACCGCGGACTGGGGCGTCGACGACGTGCTGCTCGACACCGCGGGGCCCGCCGAGGTCGAGGCGCGGCTGCGGCTGGCGATGGGCCGCCAGCAGATCACCGCCGACGACTCCCCCATGGAGATCCGCAACGGCGACCTCTCCGTGGACGAGGCGACGTACAGCGCGAAGCTGAAGGGCCGGGTCCTCGACCTGACCTTCAAGGAGTTCGAGCTGATCAAGTACCTGGCACAGCACCCGGGCCGGGTCTTCACGCGGGCCCAGCTGCTCCAGGAGGTCTGGGGCTACGACTACTTCGGCGGCACGCGCACGGTCGACGTGCACGTGCGGCGGCTGCGGGCCAAGCTCGGCGTCGAGCACGAGTCGCTGATCGGCACCGTCCGGAATGTCGGTTACCGCTTCGTCACCCCGGAGAAGGTCGAGCGCGAGGCCGACGAGGCGGCGGCGAAGGCCGCGACCCCGAAGGCGGAGGGCGCGCCGAAGGACACGGCGCCCGCGCGGGTGCCCACCGGGAAGTCCGCACCCAAGGAAGCTGCCGTACGCCCTGCCCAGCGGTAGTTCCATCCGCGTAGACTCCGCGCGTGGCCAAGGTGACTCGGGATGACGTGGCACGACTTGCGGGTACTTCGACCGCGGTCGTCAGTTACGTCATCAACAACGGACCCCGGCCGGTCGCCCCGGCCACGCGCGAGCGTGTCCTCGCCGCGATCAAGGAGCTGGGCTACCGCCCGGACCGGGTCGCCCAGGCCATGGCGTCCCGCCGCACGGACCTCATAGGCATGATCGTGCCGGACGCGCGCCAGCCCTTCTTCGCGGAGATGACGCACGCCGTCGAGCAGGCGGCGTCCGAGCGCGGAAAGATGGTCCTCGTCGGCAACTCCGACTACGTGGAGGAGCGCGAGACCCACTATCTGCGCGCCTTCCTCGGCATGCGGGTCTCCGGCCTCATCCTGGTCAGCCACGGTCTGACCGACCAGGCCGCCGCCGAGATCGACGCGTGGGACGCCCGCGTGGTGCTGCTGCACGAGCGGCCCGAGGCCATCGACGACGTCGCGGTCGTCACGGACGACCTCGGCGGCGCCCAGCTCGCCACCCGCCACCTCCTGGAGCACGGCCACGAGTACGTGGCGTGTGTCGGCGGCACCGCCGAGACGCCGACCGTCGGCGACCCCGTCTCCGACCACGTCGAGGGCTGGCGGCGCGCGATGCGGGAGGCCGGGCGCTCGGTGGAGGGCCGGCTCTTCGAGGCCCCGTACAACCGCTACGACGCCTACCAGGTGGCCCTCGACCTGCTGTCGCGGCCCGACCGGCCCACCGCGATCTTCTGCTCCACGGACGACCAGGCGATCGGCGTCCTGCGGGCGGCGCGCGAGCTGCGCATCGACGTGCCGGGCGAGCTGGCCGTCGCCGGGTTCGACGACGTCAAGGAGGCGGGGCTCACGGACCCGCCGCTGACGACGGTGGCCTCGGACCGGCCCGCGATGGCCCGCGCGGCGGTCGACCTGGTCCTGGACGACGGGCTGCGGGTCGCCGGGTCGCGGCGGGAGCGGCTGAAGCTGTTCCCGTCCCGGCTCGTGGTGCGCCAGTCCTGCGGCTGCCAGTAGCCCCCGCCCCGGGCCCGGAGCCGGCTTTATATCGGGCATACGCACTTCTGCCGGGCTTCTCAGGACGTACTCAGCCGCCTCTCATGTACGCCGGACAGTCTCGATGACATGACCGAGACCTTCCGCCCCAGCGGCGAGTACCCCCAGCAGCAGTCGTCAGCGCCTGTGCACCACGGCGGTACGCAGGGCGCGTACGCACACGGCGCGTACCCGCCCCCGCCCGCCTTCGCGCCGGAAGCACCTCAGGCGCCCGCCCCCGGGCGGCGCCGCCGCGCCAAGGGCCCCGTGGCCCTCCTCGCCGCCGTCGCCATCGCGGCGGCCGCGGTCGGCGGCGGCACCGCCTACGCCGTGCAGACCCTCACCGACCGGGACGGCGGCACCTCCGCCACCAGCACGGACGTCGTGCCGACCAGCAAGAAGGGCACGGTCTCCGGGGTCGCCGAGGCGGTCAGCCCCAGCATCGTCGAGATCAGCGCCACCACGGGCCAGGGCAAGTCGACCGGCTCCGGCGTGATCACCAAGAGCGACGGCGAGATCATCACCAACAACCACGTCATCGCCGGCGCCACCTCGATCAAGGTGCGCACGAACGACGGCAAGACGTACGACGCCGAGGTCGTCGGCACCGACAGCAAGAAGGACCTCGCGCTCATCCAGCTCAAGGGCGCCTCCGGGCTCAAGCCCGCCACCCTCGGCGACTCCGACAACGTCAAGGTCGGCGACGAGGCCGTCGCCATCGGCTCCCCCGAGGGCCTGACCGGCACCGTCACCAGCGGCATCATCTCCGCGCTCGACCGCGACGTCACCGTCTCCACGGACGAGGGGCAGCAGCCGCAGGACCCGCAGGGCGGCTGGCCGTTCGAGTTCGGCGGACAGCAGTTCAACGGCGACACCGGCTCGTCGAAGACCACGTACAAGGCGCTCCAGACCGACGCCTCGCTCAACCCCGGCAACTCCGGCGGCGCCCTCATCGACATGAACGGCAACATCATCGGCATCAACTCCGCGATGTACTCGCCCAGTTCGTCGCAGGGCGGCTCGGAGTCGGCGTCCTCCGGCAGCGTCGGCCTCGGCTTCGCCATCCCGATCAACACCGTCAAGGACGACCTCGGCAAGCTGCGGTCGGGCTCGAAGACCTGACCTTCACGGACGTCCACTCCAGGAGGCCGCCATGTCCGGCACCCCGCACCCCTCCCTCACCTCCGTCGCCGTCAACCGCGCCCGGCACGCCCTCGCCGTCACCGTCGGCTGGGGCCGCCCCGCCACCGATCCGGCCGGGCTCGGCCTGCCCCTCGCCGTGGCGCGGGAGGTGCACGCCGCGCAGTCGGCCCGCACCGGCCGCGCCCGCGTGCGAGGCTGATACCGGCCCCCGTTCCGCCCCCTGACCCGAGGAAGACCGAAGCCGATGAGCCCCGCCGAAGGCGACCGCACTGGTGACCGCGAGCAGCTGCGCATCCTGATCGTGGACGACGAACCCGCCGTGCGGGAGGCGCTGCAGCGCAGCCTCGCCTTCGAGGGCTACGGCACGGAGGTCGCGGTCGACGGCGCCGACGCGCTGGAGAAGGCCGCCGCGTACCGGCCCGACCTCGTCGTGCTCGACATCCAGATGCCCCGCATGGACGGCCTCACCGCCGCGCGCAGGCTCCGCGCCACCGGGTCGACCACCCCGATCCTGATGCTGACCGCCCGCGACACCGTCGGCGACCGCGTCACGGGACTCGACGCGGGCGCCGACGACTACCTGGTCAAACCCTTCGAGCTGGACGAGCTCTTCGCCCGCATCCGGGCGCTGCTGCGCCGCAGTTCGTACGCCGCGGCGGCCGGGCAGGCCGAGGAGGGCGACGTCCTCGCCTTCGCCGACCTGCGGATGGACCTCGCCACGCGCGAGGTCACGCGGGGCGCGCGGACGGTCGAGCTGACCCGCACCGAGTTCACGCTCCTGGAGATGTTCCTGGCGCATCCGCGCCAGGTCCTCACGCGCGAGCAGATCCTCAAGGCGGTGTGGGGCTTCGACTTCGAGCCGTCCTCCAACTCCCTGGACGTGTACGTCATGTACCTGCGCCGCAAGACGGAGGCGGGCGGCGAACCGCGCCTCGTGCACACGGTGCGGGGCGTGGGCTATGTGCTGCGGGGCGGGGAGTGAAGGGGATCCTACGGCGCTTCCGCGGCCTGCCGTTGCGCTCGCGGCTGGCGCTGCTGGTGACGGTGGCGGTGGCGTTCGCGGTGGCCGCGAGCGCGGTGGCGTGCTGGTTCGTCGTGCGGAACGTGCTGATCAGTTCGTTGGACGACGCGTTGAGCGAGGCCAAGGTGAACCCGGCCGACGTCTCCGCCTTCGTCAAACCGGACGGACAGTGCGCGCGCACGATCATCAGGGGCGGCGCCGACAGCCCCGACATCTTCAAGTCGACCATTCAGGTCGTCGACGCGAGCGGCGGGCACTGCGTCATCGTCGGGAAGCAGTCCCTCGAAGTCCTGTCGGCCGACACGGACGTCGCGCGGGGCAACGCCACGCAGGCATTCCACAACGCCACCGCGTCCAACGGCGACAAGTACCGCGTCCTGACGTACCCGTTGGACGGCCGCCCCGGCCTCGCGATCTCCCTGGCCCGCCCCCTCAACGAGGTCGACGACACCCTCAACAACCTCGTCCTCGTCCTCGCCGTCGTCGCCGGCATCGGCGTCCTCGGCGCAGGTGCCGCCGGGCTCTGGGTGGCCCGCACCGGGCTCAGGCCCGTGGACCAGCTCACCGAGGCCGTCGAGCACGTCGCCCGCACCGAGGACCTGAACCTCCGCATCCCCGTCGACGGCGACGACGAGATCGCCCGGCTGTCGGAGTCGTTCAACTCCATGACCGCCTCCCTGGCCTCCTCCCGCGACCTCCAGCAGCAGCTGATCGCCGACGCGGGCCACGAGCTGCGCACGCCGCTCACCTCCCTGCGCACCAACATCGAGCTGCTCGCCCGCAGCGAGGACACCGGCCGCGCCATCCCGCCCGACGACCGCAGGGCGCTGCTCGCCTCGGTGAAGGCGCAGATGACCGAGCTGGCCTCGCTCATCGGCGACCTTCAGGAGCTGTCCCGCCCCGACGCGGGCCAGGGCAGCGCGAAGGTGCAGGTCGTCGCCCTGCACGACATCGTGGAGACGGCGCTGGAGCGGGCCAGGCTGCGCGGTCCGGAGCTGACGTTCGCCGCGGACCTCGCGCCCTGGTACGTCCGCGCGGAGCCCGCCGCGCTGGAGCGCGCCGTGGTCAACATCCTCGACAACGCGGTGAAGTTCGGCCCGCCCGGGTCCGCCGTCGAGGTCGTCCTGAAGGACGGCGAACTGACGGTGCGCGACCACGGGCCCGGCATCCCCGCCGAGGAACTCCCGCACGTCTTCGACCGGTTCTGGCGTTCACCCACCGCGCGGAGCCTGCCGGGCTCCGGGCTCGGTCTGTCGATCGTGGCCCGCACGGTGCGGCAGTCGGGCGGCGAGGTGGCGCTGGCGTCCGCCGAGGGCGGCGGCACGGTGGCGTCGGTGCGGCTGCCGGGGGCGGCCACCCCGCCGCCGGAGACGCCGGAGACGCCGTCGGGGACCCCGCTGGAGTCCCCGACGGGGACCTCGCCGAGCTGACCGGAGAGACAGGAGAAGCCAACGAGACGGACCGTCTTGCGAGACGGTCCGTTCTGCGTTACCTTTCTTCTACGCGAGACGGAACGTCTCGTCGCGCAGGACCGACCATGCCGTCGAAGAAAGAGGACGTACTTGTACCCAGTCACCGGCACCACCGCGGCCACCACGACCACGGCCACCACTGCCGCCGTCTCCCAGCTCACCCTCACCGACATCACCAAGCGCTACGACGACCACGTCGTCCTCGACCGGGTCTCCTTCACGGTCAGCCCCGGCGAGCGGGCGGGCATCATCGGGGACAACGGCTCCGGGAAGTCCACGCTGCTGCGGATCGTCGCCGGCGCGGAGTCGCCCGACAACGGCACGCTCACCGTCACCGCCCCCGGCGGCACCGGGCACCTCGCCCAGACCCTCGACCTGCCGGACACCGCCACGGTCGGCGACGCGATCGACACGGCGCTCGCCGAACTGCGCTCCCTGGAACGGCGGATCCGGGTCGCCGCGTCCGCCCTGGAAGGCGCGGACGAAGCGGCGTACGAGCGGTACGCCGCCCTGGTCGCCGCGTTCGAGGCGCGTGACGGCCACGACGCCGACCGGCGCGTCGAGGTCGCGCTGCGCCGCCTCGGCGAGCGCGCCCCGCTGGACCGCGCCCGCCCGCTGGCCACGCTCTCCGGCGGGCAGCGCTCCCGCCTCATGCTCGCCGGGACCCTCGCGTCCTCGCCCGAGCTGCTGCTCCTCGACGAGCCGACGAACGACCTCGACGACGAGGCCGTGCGCTGGCTGGAGGACCGGCTGCGCGCCCACCGCGGCACGGTGCTCGCGGTCACCCACGACCGCGCGTTCCTCGACCGCGTCACCACGACGATCCTGGAGGTGGACGGTGACACACGGACCGTGCGCAGGTACGGCGACGGCTACGCCGGCCATCTGACCGCCAAGGCAGCCGAACGGGCCCGCCACGAGCGGGAGTACGAGGAGTGGCGCGCCGAGGTGGCCCGGCACTCCGCGCTCGCCGACTCCAACATCGGGCTGCTCTCGGCGATCCCGCGCAAGGCACCGGCCTCGTTCAGCGGGGCGGGCGCCTTCCGCGCGCGGTCACGGGCGCACGGCGCGATGAGCCGGATCCGCAACGCCCGCGAGCGGCTGCAGCGCCTGACCGAGCACCCGGTGCCGCCGCCCCCGCGCCCCCTGCGCTTCACGGCACGGGTCGAGGGGGAGGCCGCGGGCGCCGCCGAGCTGACCGACGTACGCGTGCCCGGCCGGCTGGCCGTCGAGGGGACGCTGCGGATCGGCGCGGGCGAGCGGCTGCTGGTCACCGGGCCGAACGGCGCGGGCAAGTCGACGCTGCTGCGGCTGCTCGCCGGTGACCTCGCGCCGGAGAGCGGTACGGTCCGGCGGCCGGCGCGGGTCGGCTTCCTGCGGCAGGACAACGTCCTGTGGCAGGAGGGGCGTTCGGTGCTCGACGTGTACGGAGGCGCCGAGCACCGGGACGAGCTGCTCGCCCTCGGGCTGTTCCGCGAGGCGGACCTCGGGCGGCCGGTGCGGTCGCTGTCGGCGGGCCAGCGCCGCCGCCTCGAACTGGCCCGGCTCGTCGCGCGCCCGCTGGACCTGCTGCTCCTGGACGAGCCGACCAACCACCTCTCCCCCGCCCTGGTGGAGGACCTGGAGGCGGCGCTCGCCTCCTACGAGGGCACGCTGGTGGTCGTCAGCCACGACCGGCGGCTCCGGGCGGGCTTCCGGGGCACGCACCTGGCCCTGCGGGACGGGCGGCCACAGGACGAAGGCGACGTCGCCTAGCGGCCGAAGCCCAGTCCCGACCCCGTGAGCCGCACCCGGATGCCCTCCTTCTCCACCGTCACGTCCTGGAGCGCCACCGTCCCGGCCCCCGGCAGCTTCGGCAGCTCGAAGGCGAGGGTCAGACGGTCGGCGAGGACGGGGCGGGTGAGCTGGGAGAGGCCCTTGAGGAGCGCGGGGTCGAGGCCGAGCTTCTTCAGGAGCCAGGGGTGGCCCATCGCGACGTCGATGAGGTTCAGGCCCATCACGTCGTTCACGAAGCGCGGGGAGCCGGTGAGCTCGTTGAGCTTGGCGTCGCTCTTGAGGGCCTCGCGGACCACGTCGTCCGGGACGCCGAGCCGCTGGACGATCGCAGGGACGGAGAGCAGCGCCTTCGCCTTGGCGGTCTCCTCGGCGACGCGGTCGGCGGAGCTCTTCGACAGGTGCAGGCCCTCCGCCGCGCGGGCGCCGGGACGGTAGGTCGCCAGGTCGCCGAGCTGGAGGCTCATGCCGCCGATGTCGGTGGAGATGCCGCGGTCGCCGTTGCGCTGGATGCGGGCGTCGGCGCGCACCTTCAGGTCGTGGCCCGCGACGGGCAGCGTGCCGCGCGCGAGGACCTTGTCGCGGCCGTGGCCGGTGAACGTGACCTGGGAGGCGCCCAGTTCGCGGTTGAGGTCCTCGAAGGAGAGCAGCACCTCGCCGTTCATCCCGCCGATGGTGGCGCCCGTGATGGAGGTGGGTCCGTCGCCCTCGATGGTGACGTCGGTGGCGGTCGCGGAGACCTTGGCGAGGGAGACGCGGTCGGCGGCGACGTCCGGGACGGTCACCTTCACCTGGTCCAGGCGCTTGTCGAGGACCTGGGTGAGGAAGGGGAACCCCTCGATGTCGACCTCGGGAGCCGCGCTCAGGTTCATCTGCTCCTTGAGCCTGTCCGCGGCCTCGTGCTCCGCGTACAGGAGCGCCCAGCGGTCGCCGAGGGCGAGGAAGGCGGTGGCGACGAGGACGGCGACGACGGCCTTCGCGGCGAGCGGCAGTCCGGCGAAGCGGTTGCGGCGGCGGCTGCCGCGGCGGTGGTTGGGCGGCGTCCAGGGCGCGTCCGCGGGGTCCGCCGCGTCCTCGGAGTCCTTGTCCTCGTGGAGGAAGTCCTCCAGCGGGTTCGGCGCGAGGGCGGCGAGTTCGTCGTACGGATTGCTGTACGCGGGCTGGTCGGCGCGGTCGCCGTGAGGCCGGTCGGAACGGTCGCCGTGAGGCCGGTCGGAGCGGTCGTGGTCAAGCTGGTCGGCGCGGTCGTCGTCGATAGGCGCATCCGGAGGATGCGTGGCTATGCGGTGGGGGGAACGCATCGAGCGATCTCACCATACGTTCACACCCCACCCCAAACCTTACTCCCGGTAAGCCACGGTTTCGGCCGGTACTTGCCGGTCGTGAGATTGCCTACTTCACGATCGTGATCCGGTCGGCCTTCGGCGGCGCGATCGGCTTGTCCGCCGAGGAGTTGGCGGTCAGGTAGTCGTTGAACGCCTTCAGGTCGTCCGCGCCGACGAGCGGCTTGGTGCCCTTGCCGAGCTCGGCGAAGCCGTCGCCGCCGCCCGCGAGGAAGGAGTTCATCGCGACGCGGTAGGTGGCCGCCGGGTCGATCGCCTTGCCGTTCAGCCTGATCGAGTCGGCGACGACGCGGTCGGCGCCGGTCTTGGTCATGTCCAGCGTGTAGGTGAGCCCGTCGGAGATCTGAAGGATCTTCGGCGAGGCCGTGTTCGAGCCGCTGACCTGCTGCTTGAGGCCCGTGACGAGCTGCGCTCCGGTCAGGTCGACCAGGTTGACGGTGTTGCTGAACGGCTGCACGGTGAACGCCTCGCCGTAGGTGACGACGCCGTCGCCCTCGCTCCCGCTCGCCTTGAAGACGATGTCGGAGCGGATGCCGCCCGGGTTCATCAGGGCCAGATCGGCCTCCGGGTCCAGGGACTTGGCGTGCGCGAGCTGCGCGTCCGCGATGAGGTCGCCGAGCGGGGACTCGGGCACACCGGCGCCGCGGCCGGGGATGTCCGCCGAGATGTAGCCGACGGCCTTGTTGGCGACCGGCGCGGCCAGCTTGTCCCAGCGCGAGATGAGCGAGGTCATGTCGGGCGCCTTGGCCTGCTCACGGCTGACGACGTGGTTCGCGGACTTCACGCTGGTGCGCACGATGTCCTTGGTCCTGCGGTCGTACGTGAGCGTGGTGTCCGTGTAGAGCTTCCCGAAGGAGGACGCCGAGGTGACCATGCGGGGGTTGCCCGCCGGGTCGGGGATCGTGCAGACGTACGCGTTGTGCGTGTGGCCGGTGACCAGGGCGTCGACCTTCGGCGTGATGCCCTTGGCGATGTCGGTGATCGGGCCGGAGATGCCGTCGCCCGCGCCCGGGGAGTCGCAGTCGTAGTTGTACGTCTGGGTCTTCGGCACGCCGCCCTCGTGGATGAGCGTGACGATGGACTTCACGCCCTGCTTGTCGAGGATCTTGGCGTACTTGTTGACCGTCTCGATCTCGTCGTGGAACTTCAGCCCCTTGACGCCGTCGGCGGAGACGATGTCCGGGGTGCCCTCCAGGGTCACGCCGATGAAGCCGATCTTCACGCCCTTGTGCTTCCAGACCCAGTAGGGCTTGAGGATCGGCTTGTCGGTCTTCTCGTCGGTGACGTTCGCGGCGAGGTACGGGTAGTCCGCGCCCCCGAACTTCTTGTCCTTGCCCTTCTTGTCCTTCTCGAAGCAGCCGTCCTTGGGGTGGCAGCCGCCGTTCTGGATGCGGGCCAGCTCCTTGGCGCCCTCGTCGAACTCGTGGTTGCCGACGCTGGTGACGTCCAGGCCGAGCTTGTTCATCGCCTCGACGGTGGGCTCGTCGTGGAAGAGGCCGGACAGCAGCGGGCTCGCGCCGATGAGGTCGCCGGCGGCCGCGGTGACGCTGTAGGGGTGGTTCTGGCGGGCGGTGCGCAGGGAGGTCGCGAGGTACTCGACACCACCGGCGTCGATCTTCTTCTCGGTCCCGTCGGCCTGCTTCTCCGTCACCTGCCCCGAGGAGCCCGCGGGCGGCTGCAGATTGCCGTGGAAGTCGTTGAACGACAGCAGCTGCACGTCGACGGTGCGGTGCTTGCCGCCCTTGCCCGCGGCCGCGTGGTCCGGCCCGGCGCTGGCGGGCAGCGCGGCGGCCAGCGCGCCGACGGTGGCGAGCCCCGCGGCGACGGCGAGGACGCGGGTGGCACGGCGCCCGGACCTTCGTTGCTTCTGTATGGCGGACAAGCGTTCCCCCGAGGGTGAGGTGGGACGACAGGGACGGCGACATCGCCGAGCGCAGCCTAGGTTCAACGCGCGTAGCGCGACAGAGGGTTGCCGGTTACATCCTGGTTGCCATTGCGGGAACCGGTCCGGGGCCGTGCCGAGCGCGCGGTGCGATGACACCCCCGGGCCGCCGCGCCGCCCCCCGTACTCTCGATGCATGACTGACGACCGCGCCGCCGAGGCCCCCGTACCGCTCCGGAAGATCGACACCCTCGCCGCACTCACCACCGCGCAGGCCGACGCCGTGCTCGCGCTGCTCACCGAGGCCGCCCGCGCCGACGGTCAGCAGGCGGTGTCCGAGCAGGGCAGGCTCCAGCTGAAGGGCGGCGCGCGCGACGGCATCCGGCACCTGCTGCTCAGCGTCGACGACCTCCTCGTCGGCTACGCGCAGCTGGAGGACACCGACCCCGTGGAGGCCCCCGCCGCCGAGCTGGTCGTGCACCCCTCGTACCGCGGGCGCGGCCACGGCAGGGCGCTGGGCACGGCGCTGCTCGGCGAGTCGGGCCGGCGCCTGCGCGTGTGGGCGCACGGCGGGCACTCCTCGGCCCGGCACCTGGCACAGGTCCTCGGCCTGGCCCTGTTCCGCGAACTGCGCCAGATGCGGCGCCCGCTGGCGGACCTGGACCTGCCCGAGCCCGCGCTCCCCGAGGGCGTCTCCGTCCGCGCGTTCGTGCCCGGACAGGACGACGCGGCCTGGCTCGCGGTGAACGCGGAGGCCTTCGCGCACCACCCGGAGCAGGGCTCCCTCACCCAGCGCGACCTGGACGACCGCAAGGCGGAGCCGTGGTTCGACCCGGCGGGCTTCTTCCTCGCGGAGAAGGACGGCGAACTGGTCGGCTTCCACTGGACGAAGGTGCACGCCGCGGAGGGCCTCGGCGAGGTGTACGTGGTCGGCGTGCGGCCCGGCGCCCAGGGCGGCGGCCTCGGCAAGGCCCTGACCACGGTGGGTCTGCGCCACCTCGCGCAGGCGGGCCTGCCGACCGCGATGCTGTACGTGGACGCGGACAACAAGGCCGCCGTGAGCGTCTACGAACGCCTCGGCTTCGTCACGCACGAGACGGACCTGATGTACCGCACGGAGTCCTGAGCCCGGCGCCCGCGGACGCGCGAAGGGCGCGGTGTTCCCCCGGGGAACACCGCGCCCTTCGGCGTACCGGCCGTCGGCCGCCAGGCGGACTACTTGGCCCCGGCCTGGCTCAGGCACATCGAGAACTGCACCCGGCCGCGCCGCGTCTGCTCGTAGCGGGACTGCCCCGGCTCGCACTCCGCCTGGCCGGTGCTCTCGACCTTGTACTCGGCCTTGGCGTCGCCGCAGTCGACGGCCTCCATGTCGGGGCTGCCCTCGGACCCCTTGTTCTGCACGCAGTCGCCGATCTGGAGGGCCGCGGGCTGGTTGGCCGTCTCGCTGTCGGAACCGGTGGTGTTGCCGCGGCTCGTGTACATCCAGACGCCGGCGATGACCGCCGCGATGAGCAGGACGCCCACCTTCATCAGGGGCGAGAGACCGGCGAACGCGCCGCCGCCACCGCCCTGCGGGACGTGCCGGGACAGACGGCGCCGCCGGGTGCGCTGGACCTGCTGGGACATGGACAAGGCAAAGCCCCCGTATTTCATGCGTGTTCACGTCAATGCTGAGCGGCAGACGGTACAAGATCCGCGGCCGCGTCCCGGACCCCGCCCCCGCCGCCTCCATCAGTCCGTCACATCCCGCTCCCACCGGGCGACTTGACCGCGGACCCCACCTTGCACCACCCTTTCACTACTCAATTAGTGAAAGGGTGGTGCAAGGCAGTGGTCGAATACCGGATCGACCGGCGCAGCGGCGTCGCCACGTACCTCCAGATCGTCCAGCAGACCCGGCAGGCGCTGCGCCTCGGCCTGCTGGAGCCCGGCGACAAGCTGCCCACGGCCCGCGAAGTCGTCGAGGCCACGGCCATCAACCCGAACACGGTCCTGAAGGCCTACCGCGAACTGGAGCGCGAGGGCCTGGTCGAGGCCCGCCGCGGCCTCGGCACCTTCGTCCGCCGGACGCTGGGCGCCGCGCCCGCCGACTCGCCGCTGCGGGGGGAGCTCGTCGAGTGGGCCGCGCGGGCCCGTCGGGCGGGTCTCGAGAAGGACGACGTGGCGGCACTCTTCAGTGCCGTACTGGAAGAGCAGTTCACTGATTCACCGGCCCAAGAGCAGGAAACCAGGGGGGACTTGGTATGACCGACACCGCCATGGAGGCGACCGCACTGACCAAACGCTTCGGGCGGGGCCGGCACGCCCTGCGCGACTGCGCGTTCCGCCTGCCCGCCGGGCGCGTCTGCGCGGTCGTCGGCCCCAACGGCGCGGGCAAGTCGACGCTGCTCGCGCTGGCCGCGGGGATCGACCGCCCCACGTCGGGGACGCTCACCGTCCTCGGCACCGGCCCCGGCGAGGCCCGCGCCCGCGTCGCCTACGTCGCCCAGGACAAGCCGCTCCACCCGCAGCTGACCGTCGCGGACACGCTGCGGCTCGGCGCCGAGCTGAACCCCGACCGCTGGGACGCGGCCGCCGCCGAGCGCGTCGCGGGCGGCAGCGGGCTCGACCCGAAGGCCCGCGTCCGTACGCTCTCCGGCGGGCAGCGCACCCGTGTCGCGCTCGCCCTCGCGCTCGGCAAGCGCGCCGAACTCCTGCTCCTGGACGAGCCGATGGCCGACCTCGACCCGCTCGCCAGGCACCAGCTCATGGGCACGCTGATGGCGGAGGCCGCTGAGCACGGCACGACCGTGGTCATGTCCTCGCACATCATCGGCGAACTGGCCGACGCCTGCGACCACTTGCTCCTCGTGTCCGAGGGCCGCGTGCGGCTGGGGGGCGGCATCGACGACCTGCTCGGCGCGCACCGCCTGGTCACCGGGCGCGGCCCGGCCGACCGCCTGCACCCGCACACCGTCGTCGAGTCCCGCGCCACCGGCCGCGGCCTGTCGGCCCTGATCCGCCCCGAGGGCCCGGTCGGCGACGACTGGGACGCCGAGGAGCCGTCCCTGGAGGAACTGGTGCTGGCCCATCTGCGCGCACCGGACGCGCCCGCACTGATCGCCCCCGACGCCACCCCGAGCGACCTGGAGGTGTCCGCGTGAGCACGCAGTTCCTGCACGGCCCCCGCTGGGCCTTCGCCCGTGTCCACCGCACCACTCTGTGGGGCACCGCCGCCCTCCTGGCAGCCGCCGTCGCGGTGACCGGATTCCTGCGCTGGGCCGCCTGGGCCTACCCGGCGGCGGAGTGCCACCAGGGCCCCTGCGAGACCTTCCTCGGCTTCAGCAGCGCCGACGACCTGCTGTACACCGCCATGCGGTACGGCTCCACGAGCCTGCTGCTCCTGCCGCTGCTGATCGGCGCCTTCGTCGCGGGCCCGCTCATCGGGCGCGAACTGGAGTCCGGGCTCCACCAATTGATGTGGACCCAGTCCCTCTCCCCGACGCGCTGGCTCAGCTCGAAGCTCGTGACGACCGCGGTGGTGGCCGTCGCGGGCACGCTCACTCTCATGGCCGCCTTCAGGTTCGGCGCCGCCCGCATGCTCGACACGCGCTCCGACCTGATCTGGGCCGACCGGGGCGTCTACGAGGCCACCGGCCCCGTCCTCGTCGCGCACGTCCTGTTCGCCGTGGCCACGGGAGCCGTCATCGGCCTCCTGGTGCGCCGCACGCTGCTCGCCGTGGCCCTCGCGGGCGGGGTCACCGGGGCCGTGCTGCTGGGCGCCGGCACCGTGCGCTGGGACCTCTTCCCGACCCGCACCGCCTCCGGGGCCGCCACCAACGAGGACTGGTGGCCCACGTACCCCGCCGACTCCTTCGCCGTGGACCAGGGCGTCACCAACGCCGCGGGCGAGCGCTTCTACCCGGGCCAGTGCCTTCCGAAGCCGATCCCCGGCTACTCCTGCCCCACCGACACCAAGGTCGTCAGCTCGTACGTGGACTACCACCCCCGGTCCCACTTCTGGTACGTCCAGCTCATCGAGACCGGGATCGTCCTGGCCCTCGCCGCCGCCGCGACGTACGCCGCCTTCCGGCTCTTGCGCCGCCACGCGGCCTGAACCGTACGATCGGGCCTGAAACGTACGGTCGGCCGAGGGCCCCCGGCGCTGTAGACGCCCGGGGGCCTTCGGCCGATGTCCCGCACGTCATGTCGCCGTAACCGCTGATTCAGACTGGCTTGCGACGCTCACTCAATGCAGCCCGCCGTGCCCGACCCGTCCCCGGAGAACGGAGCGGCTTCCCCGACGAACGGGAAGCTCCACCTCGCTCCCGCGCTCTCCGACGCGCCCATCGGCGTGCCCGCGCGGAAGAATGGCTCCATGAGCCAGCAGAACACGCAAGGACAGGTCCGGCACGCCCAGCCTTCCGTGGGTTCCATCGCCGCGCACCGGCCGCACACCATCGCAGCCACCGTCTCCGACCTCGACCCCGACATCGACGCGGATCTCGACGCGTACGACGAGGACGCCCAGGTCGGACACGACGGCACCGAACTGCCCCAGGGCCGTTTCCTCGACCGCGAGCGCAGCTGGCTCGCCTTCAACGAGCGCGTGCTCGAACTGGCCGAGGACCCCCACACCCCCCTCCTCGAACGGGCTAATTTCCTGGCGATCTTCGCCTCGAACCTGGACGAGTTCTTCATGGTCCGCGTCGCCGGCCTGAAGCGGCGCATCGCGACCGGCGTCGCCACCCGCTCGGCCTCCGGCCTGCAGCCCCGCGAGGTCCTGGAACTCATCTGGAACCGCTCCCGCGAGCTCATGGCCCGGCACGCCGCCTGCTACCAGGACGACGTCGCGCCCGGCCTCGCCGACGAGGGCATCCACCTGGTGCGCTGGCACGAGCTGACGGAGAAGGAGCAGTCCCGGCTCTTCACGCTGTTCCGGCAGCAGATCTTCCCCGTGCTGACCCCGCTGGCCGTGGACCCCGCGCACCCCTTCCCGTACATCTCGGGACTCTCGCTCAACCTCGCCGTCGTGGTCCGCAACCCGGTCTCCGGACATCAGCACTTCGCACGCGTGAAGGTGCCGCCGCTGCTCTCCCGCTTCCTGGAGGCCTCCCCGCAGCGGTACGTGCCCATAGAGGACGTCATCGCCGCGCCCGCGCATCTCCAGGAGCTCTTCCCGGGCATGGAGATCCAGGAGCACCACATGTTCCGGCTCACCAGGAACGAGGACCTGGAGGTCGAGGAGGACGACGCCGAGAACCTCCTCCAGGCCCTGGAGAAGGAGCTCATGCGGCGCCGCTTCGGGCCGCCCGTGCGCCTGGAGGTCGAGGAGTCCATCGACCCGAACATCCTGGGCCTGCTGGTGCGCGAGCTGAAGATCAGCGAGGCCGAGGTGTACCCGCTGCCCGGCCCCCTCGACCTCACCGGCCTCTTCAGCATCGCCGCCCTGGACCGGCCCGAGCTGAAGTACCCCAAGTTCGTGGCCGGCACCCACCGCGACCTCGCCGAGGTCGAGTCGGCGTCCGCGCCCGACATCTTCGCGGCCCTTCGCGAACGCGACGTACTCCTGCACCACCCGTACGACAGCTTCTCCACGTCCGTGCAGGCCTTCCTGGAGCAGGCGGCGTCCGACCCGGACGTCCTCGCCATCAAGCAGACGCTGTACCGCACCTCGGGCGACTCCCCCATAGTCGACGCGCTCATCGACGCCGCCGAGTCCGGCAAGCAGGTCCTCGTCCTCGTCGAGATCAAGGCCCGCTTCGACGAGCAGGCCAACATCAAGTGGGCGCGGAAGCTGGAGGAGGCGGGCTGCCACGTCGTCTACGGCCTGGTCGGCCTGAAGACGCACTGCAAGCTCTCCCTCGTCGTGCGCCAGGAGGGCGAGGCCCTGGTCCGCTACTCGCACGTGGGCACCGGCAACTACCACCCCAAGACCGCCCGCCTCTACGAGGACCTCGGCCTGCTCACCTCGAACGCGGAGGTCGGCGCGGACCTCTCCGACCTCTTCAACCGCCTCTCCGGCTACTCCCGCCGGGAGACCTACCGCCGCCTCCTCGTGGCCCCCAAGTCCCTGCGCGACGGCCTCGTCTCCCGCATCAACAAGGAAATGCAGCACCACAGGGCGGGCCGCCCCGCCTACGTCCGCATCAAGGTCAACTCGATGGTCGACGAGGCGGTCGTCGACGCGCTCTACCGCGCGTCGCAGGCGGGCGTCGAGGTGGACGTGTGGGTGCGCGGCATCTGCGCGGTGCGCCCCGGTGTGGCGGGTCTGTCGGAGAACATCCGCGTACGCTCCGTACTCGGCCGCTTCCTGGAGCACTCCCGCGTCTTCGCCTTCGGCAACGGCGGCGAACCGGAGGTGTGGATCGGCAGCGCCGACATGATGCACCGCAATCTCGACCGCCGCATCGAGGCGCTGGTCAGGGTCCAGGACCCGGCGCACCGGGCGGCCCTCAGCCGGCTCCTGGAGACCGGCATGTCGGACACCACCGCCTCCTGGCACCTGGGCGCGGACGGCAACTGGACCCGCCACTCGGTGGATCCGGAAGGCCAGCCCCTGCGGAACGTACAGGAGATGCTCATAGACGCCCGGAGGCGCCGGCGTGGCACAGCAACACCATGAGATGACGGGTACGCCGGGGACGGGCGCCGCGGCGGGCGAGGCACTCTCGGCCTATCTGCAGGACCAGGCCACGGAGTTCCTCCGCTCCCTGCGGCTGCACCGCGAGTCCTCGACGGACGCGCAGGGCGCCGAGGAGGCCCTGGCCGCGGCCCACTCCCTGCGCCGCGCGGCCCGCCGCATCGGCGCCACCCTGCACACCTTCCGCCCGCTCCTCGACCAGGACTGGTCGGCCGCCCTGCGCCCCGAACTGGCCTGGCTCTCCGGCACCCTGGCCCAGGAACACGCCTACGCCACCCGCCTCCAACGCCTCCTGGAGGCCTTGCACCGCCTGTCGGGCCCGGCAGCGGTGCCTTCGCCCGCAAACGGAGGCACCGCTGTGGGCACGCGTTCCGCGGGCCGAGTGGGGTCGCCCCTGCTCGCGCGGAGCCGGGAGCTCGGCGAAGGGTGGGCACAGCCCCCGGTGCCGGGCGCCGAGAACGGGGGCAGCACCCCGAGAGGCCTCACAGTCGGCGCGGCCAAGGCCGCCGCCCTCCTGGAGCGGCAACTCACCCTGGCCCGGACCCGCGCCCACTCCACCGCCCTCCAGGCCTTCGGCTCCTCCCGCTTCCACGCGGTGGCGGACAACGTGGCCGTCCTGGCCAGCGAAGTCCCCCTCACCGACACCGAGGACGACCTGAAGCACCTGACCGCCAAGGCGGAGGCCGACCTCAACGAAGCCGTCGCCGCCCTGCCCCTCGGCCAGGCGGGCCACCCCTACAACGCCGGCGCCCTCGTCCACGGCCTCGCCGCGGACACCGCCCCCGACGCCCAGGACGCCCCCTGGCTGAAGGTCCGCTCCCTGCTGCGCCTGCACCGGTACGCCCTGGAGATCCTCCTCGACCACGCGCCCCTGGCACCCCGCATCGCGGAGGCGAGCCACGCCCTGAACGTCCACCGCGAGGCCGCCGCCGCCGCGTCCGCCGCCGCCCAGGCGGCCCGCACCCCCCGGATCGCCCCGGCCACCGCGTACGCGCTCGGCGTGCTCCACGCCGACCAGCGCCACGAGGTCGAGGCCGCGCGGTTCGCCTTCCAGCAGGCCTGGCTGTACGAGGTGGTGAGTACGCGGTGACGTACGAGGAAGCGCCCCGGAGCGAGCCGGGCGCGCCCCGGCCCAAGCAGGCCACCGTCCACGCGGCCGGCTGCGTCCTGTGGCGCCGCTCCCCGGTCGACGGCGAGCTGGAGATCTGCCTCGTCCACCGGCCCAAGTACGACGACTGGTCGCACCCCAAGGGCAAGCTGAAGCGCGACGAGGACCCTCTGGCGGGCGCCCTGCGCGAGGTCGAGGAGGAGACCGGTCACCGGTGCGCCCCCGGCCCCCGCCTGCCCACGGCCCGCTATCTCGCGCACGGCCGCCCCAAGCAGGTCACCTACTGGGCCGCCGAGTCCACCGGGGGGCACTTCACCCCCAACCGCGAGGTCGACCGCGTCCTCTGGCTGCCGCCCCTCGCGGCCCGCAACCGCCTCACCCAGCTCCGGGACCGGCAGCTCGTGGACGCCCTGCTCAGCATGCTTAACCCTGCGTAGCTCTGCCGCTACTTTTTGTCACACATCGTTCTAACCAGGCCGACCGCCGAGGTTCACCCTCCGTTCACTCATGCCCATCGGCCGCTTCACCTGTCCTGCCTAATTTCGGCCTTACAACACGACGTAAGACCTCAACACGCAAGACATCGCACGCCGCCAGCAAAGGGTCGGCGGCTCCCGGAAGGAAGACCCGAAGTGAAGCTTCAGCGCAAGAACCGGCTCCGCGCCCTCTCCCTCGGCGCCATCGCCGTCTCCGGCGCCCTGGCCCTCACGGCGTGCGGCTCCGACGACACGAGCGGCTCGGGCGGCGGCAAGGAGACCAACGCCAACGCCAACATCAAGTGCGACGACGCCAAGGGCCAGCTCGCCGCCTCCGGTTCCTCCGCGCAGAAGAACGCGATCGACGCCTGGCGGAAGGTCTACACGACCAACTGCAAGGACGTGCAGCTGAACTACAACCCGACGGGTTCGGGCGCCGGCATCACCGCGTTCCTGCAGGGCCAGACCGCCTTCGCGGGCTCCGACTCGGCGCTCAAGCCGGAGGAGATCGAGAAGTCGAAGAAGGTCTGCAAGGACAGCCAGGCCATCGACCTGCCCATGGTGGGCGGCCCGATCGCCATCGGCTACAACGTCCCCGGCGTCGACAACCTGACCCTGGACGCCAAGACCCTGGCCGACATCTTCAACGACAAGATCAAGACCTGGGACGACAAGGCGATCGCGAAGCTCAACCCCGACGTCAAGCTCCCCAGCACCAAGATCCAGGCCTTCCACCGCTCCGACGAGTCGGGCACCACCGACAACTTCACCAAGTACCTGAAGGGCGCCGCCCCCGACGCCTGGCCGTACGAGCCGGGCAAGCAGTGGGAGCCCAAGGGCGGCCAGTCCGCGAACGGCTCCGCCGGTGTCGCGGGCCAGGTCAAGCAGACCGCGGGCGCCATCTCGTACTTCGAGCTCTCCTACGCCGGTGAGGGCATCAAGACCGTCGACCTGAAGACGGGCGCCAAGGAGCCGGTGAAGGCCACCGTCGACAACGCCTCCAAGGCCATCTCCGAGGCCAAGGTCGTCGGCAAGGGCAAGGACCTCGCCCTGGAGCTGAACTACAAGCCCACCGCCGAGGGCGCGTACCCGATCACCCTGGTGACGTACGAGATCGTCTGCGAGAAGGGCAACAAGGCGGAGACGCTGCCCGCCGCCAAGTCCTTCCTGACCTACATCGCCAGCGAGGACGGCCAGAAGGTCCTCAAGGACAACGACTACGCCCCGATCCCCGCAGAGATCATCGCCAAGGTCCGCTCCACCGTCGCGAGCCTGAGCTAGCTGACCCGAGTGCGGCCGGCCCCCGCAAGGCCGGGCCGGCCGCACCGTCCGGTGCACCGCCGCCACGGAGCGCCTGCGACAGCCGCACGGCGCCTCCGCAGACCGGAGAACCCCCATGGACATACCAAGCAATACGACCGCTCCTCCCCCCGTCGACGACGTCGAGCCGATCGCCCCGGCGAGCAAGGCCTCCGCCCGCGGCACCACCCGCGCCGGTGACCGGATCTTCCTCGGACTCTCCCGTGGCTCCGGCATCGCGCTCCTGGTGATCATGGCCGCCATCGCGGCGTTCCTGACCTACCGCACGACCCTCGCGCTCTCCGACAACACGGGCAACTTCCTCACCACCTTCGAGTGGGACCCGGCCGGCAACACCACCGGCGGCAAGCCGTACTTCGGCATCGCCGTCCTGGTCTTCGGCACCGTGGTCAGCTCGGTGATCGCCCTGGTGATCGCCGTGCCCGTCGCCATCGGCATCGCGCTCTTCATCTCGCACTACGCGCCGCGCAAGCTGGCCACCCCCATCGCCTACGTGATCGACCTGCTGGCCGCCGTGCCCTCGATCGTGTACGGCCTGTGGGGCGCCCTCGTGGTCGCGCCCAACCTCACCGGCCTCTACAGCTGGCTCGACGACTACTTCGGCTGGACCGGCGTCTTCTCGTACCAGGGCGGCGCCCCGCGCTCCCTGATGACCGTCGGCATCCTCCTCGCGATCATGATCCTGCCGATCATCACGAACGTGACCCGCGAGGTCTTCCTCCAGGTCCCGAAGATGCACGAGGAGGCCGCACTGGCCCTCGGCGCCACGCGCTGGGAGGTCATCCGCATGTCGGTGCTCCCCTTCGGCCGCTCCGGCATCATCTCCGCCTCGATGCTGGGCCTCGGCCGCGCGCTCGGCGAGACGATCGCCGTCGCCACCGTGCTCTCCCCGACCTTCGTGATCCAGGCCTCCGTGCTCGACTACGGCGGCGGCACCTTCGCGCAGAACATCGCCAGCAAGTTCAACGAGGCCAGCGAGTACGGCCAGGACGCGCTCATCGCCTCCGGCCTGGTCCTGTTCATCATCACGCTGCTGGTCAACGGCGCGGCCCGCCTGATCATCGCGCGCCGCAAGGAGTACTCGGGGGCCAACGCATGAGCACCACGACACCCACCCCGCCCAACCCGCTGGTCAAGCGGCCCAGCACGCTCAAGGCCGCGACCCTGCCCCGCTGGTCCCCCGCGGCCGTCGCGGCCGGCTCGGCCGCCGTCGCCGTCGCCATCGGCGCGGGCGCGGGCCTGGAGAGCCGCATCCAGTGGGGCCTGATCGCCGCCCTGCTCTTCATCGCCGGCTCGTACGCCCTCGCGGTGGCCGTCGAGGGCACCCGCCAGGCCAGGGACCGCCTCGCCACCTCGCTGGTGTGGGTCATGTTCCTGCTGGCCGTCGTCCCGCTGGCCTCGCTGATCTTCGAGACCGTCAAGCGCGGCATCAAGGTCTTCGACGGGTACTTCCTCACCACCTCGATGGGCCTGCTCTCCGACGACGAGACCGGCGGCGGCATCTACCACGCGATCATCGGCACCCTGGAGCAGGTGCTCCTTGCCTCCCTGATCGCCGTGCCGATCGGCCTGCTCACCGCGGTCTACCTCGTCGAGTACGGGCGCGGGAAGCTCGCCAAGACCGTCACGTTCTTCGTCGACGTCATGACCGGCATCCCCTCGATCGTCGCGGGCCTGTTCGTCCTCAGCTTCTGGATCCTGATCCTCGGCTTCGGCTACTCCGGCTGGGCCGGCGCCATGGCGCTCGCCATCCTGATGATGCCGGTGATCGTCCGCTCCACCGAGGAGATGCTCAAGCTCGTCCCGAACGAGCTGCGCGAGGCCTCCCTCGCCCTCGGCGTCCCGAAGTGGCGGACCATCCTCAAGGTCGTCCTGCCCACCGCGATCGGCGGCATCACCACGGGCGTCATGCTCTCGGTGGCCCGCATCGCCGGTGAGACCGCGCCGGTCCTGCTCCTGGTCTGGGTGAACCCCATGATCAACACGAACCCCTTCGAGGGCTCGCAGGGCTCGCTGCCGCTGTACATCTACCAGCAGTACGCGGCCGGCACCGACGCGTCGTACGACCGCGCCTGGGCCGCGGCCCTCGCCCTCATCGGCTTCATCATGATCCTCAACCTGGCGGCCCGCGGCGTAGCCCGCTGGAAGGCCCCCAAGACGGGCCGCTGACGCGGCCACATCAGCGACCCTCGCACGTTCCATCCCGAAAGAAGCAGTGATCCCCATGGCCAAGCGAATCGACGTATCGGGCCTGACCGCCTACTACGGCTCCCACAAGGCGATCGACGACATCTCGATGACCGTGGAGCCCCGTTCGGTGACCGCCTTCATCGGCCCGTCCGGCTGCGGCAAGTCCACCTTCCTGCGCACCCTGAACCGCATGCACGAGGTCACCCCCGGCGGCCGCGTCGAGGGCAAGGTGCTCCTGGACGACGAGGACCTCTACGGCAGCGGCGTGGACCCGGTGGCCGTGCGCCGCACGGTCGGCATGGTCTTCCAGCGCCCCAACCCGTTCCCCACGATGTCGATCTTCGACAACGTCGCGGCGGGCCTGAAGCTCAACGGCTCGTACAAGAAGAGCGAACTGAACGACATCGTCGAGAAGTCCCTCAAGGGCGCGAACCTCTGGAACGAGGTCAAGGACCGCCTGAACAAGCCCGGCTCCGGCCTCTCCGGCGGCCAGCAGCAGCGTCTGTGCATCGCGCGGGCCATCGCGGTCGAGCCGCAGGTCCTGCTGATGGACGAGCCCTGCTCGGCCCTCGACCCGATCTCGACGCTCGCGATCGAGGACCTGATCGGCGAGCTGAAGGAGCGCTTCACGATCGTCATCGTGACGCACAACATGCAGCAGGCGGCCCGCGTCTCGGACCGCACGGCCTTCTTCAACCTCGCCGCCGTCGGCCAGCCCGGCAAGCTCGTCGAGATCGACGACACGGAGCGGATCTTCTCCAACCCGTCGGTCCAGGCGACCGAGGACTACATCTCGGGCCGCTTCGGCTGAGCCGACGGCAGCGACTCCCCGCGGTGCTGCATGGCGGTGCCACCGCAGGGGCAACAAGAAGGGCCCGCCCCTGGCTCCCGGGGGCGGGCCCTTCCTCCGTTCCTGCGGTGCCGTCACGCGCCTACAAGAAGGCGAGATTCACGACCCAGAAACTCAAAGCCGCGACGATCGCGGCCGCGGGCATCGTGATGAACCAGCCCAGGATGATGTTCTTGGCGACGCCCCACCGCACCGCGTTGACCCGCTTGGTCGCCCCCACACCCATGATCGCGGAGGTGATGACGTGCGTCGTCGAGATCGGCGCGTGGAACATGAACGCGGTCGTGAACATGATGCCCGCGCCCGTCGTCTCCGCGGCGAAGCCCTGCGGCGGGTCCAGCTCGATGATCTTCCGGCCGAGCGTCCGCATGATGCGCCAGCCGCCCGCGTACGTACCGGCCGAGAGCATCACGGCACAGGCGATCTTGACCCAGACCGGGATCGGCGCGTCCGCGCTCTGCACGTCGGAGATGACCAGGGCCATCACGACGATGCCCATCGTCTTCTGCGCGTCCTGCAGACCGTGGCCGAGGGCCATGCCGGCCGCGGACACCGTCTGGGCGATGCGGAAGCCGCGCTTGGCCTTGTGCGGGTTGGCCTTGCGGAACATCCACATGATCGCGCACATGACCAGGTAACCGGCGACGAGGCCGACCACCGGCGACAGGAACATCGGGATGACGATCTTGTCGACGACCCCGGACCAGATGACGCCGATCCCGCCCGCGAGCGCCGCGCCGACCATGCCGCCGAACAGCGCGTGCGAGGAGGACGAGGGCAGTCCGAAGTACCAGGTGATCAGGTTCCACACGATCGCGCCGATGAGCGCCGCGAAGAGGATCCACATCCCCTTGTCGCCGTGCGGGGTCTCGATGATCCCCTCGCTCACCGTCTTGGCGACCCCGCTGCCCATGAAGGCACCGGCGAGGTTCATCACGGCGGCCATCGCCAGCGCCGCGCGTGGCGTCAGCGCACGCGTGGAGACGGACGTGGCGATGGCGTTCGCGGAGTCGTGGAAGCCGTTCGTATACGTAAATCCGAGCGCGACGCCGATGGTCACGACCAAAGCAAAGGTGTCCATGGCGGTGCCTCAGGACTCCTTGACCGCGATGGTCTCCACCGTGTTGGCGACGTGCTCGAACGCGTCGGCCGCCTCTTCCAGCACATCCACGATCTGCTTGAGCTTCAGCACCTCGATGGCGTCGTACTTGCCGTTGAAGAGGTGGGCGAGCAGCTTGCGGTGGATCTGGTCGGCCTGGTTCTCCAGACGGTTGACCTCGATCCAGTACTCGGTGAGGTTGTCCATGGTGCGGAGGTTCGGCATGGCCTCGGCCGTCAGTTCGGCGGCCCGCGACAGGACCTCGATCTGCTGCTCGACGCCCTTGGGAAGTTCCTCGACCTGATAAAGGACGACCAGGTCGACGGCCTCCTCCATGAAGTCCATGATGTCGTCGAGGGACGACGCGAGGGAGTAGATGTCCTCGCGGTCGAACGGCGTGATGAAGGAGGAGTTCAGCTGGTGGAAGATCGCATGCGTGGCGTCGTCTCCCGCGTGTTCCGCGGCCCGCATACGCTCTGCGATCTCGGCCCGTGCGGAAGAGTCCGCTCCGAGCAGTTCCATCAGGAGCTTCGAGCCCGTGACGATGTTGTCCGCGGATGCGGCGAACATGTCGTAGAAGCTCGTCTCCCTGGGGGTCAGACGAAAGCGCACGTGGGGTCCTCGGGGTGCTTTGGATGCGGTCAGGCTGATGCTAGGCGCATCATCCGGCCACGGCTAACCGGCCGCCCCCCAGTGTCGCCCATCAGGCACAGTGATCAGCACACCCCCCGAGAAATCGGCTACCATATACCCACCAGGGGTATATGGATCTGCAGAAATGCGGGAATGTCCAACAGGAGGACGCGATGACCACCACCGAGGCGGCCGAGGCGGCCACGACCACCCCCGAAGCGCCCTCCGACCACGCGCACGGGGTGCACGGCTACCACAAGCAGAAGGACGAGCACCTCAAGCGGCTGCGCCGCATCGAGGGCCAGATCCGCGGCCTGCAGCGCATGGTCGAGGAGGACGTCTACTGCATCGACATACTCACGCAGGTCTCCGCGAGCACGAAGGCCCTCCAGTCCTTCGCGCTGCAGCTCCTGGAGGAGCACCTGCGGCACTGCGTGGCCGACGCGGCCGTCAAGGGCGGCACGGAGATCGACGCGAAGGTCGAGGAGGCGACGAAGGCGATCGCCCGGATGATGCGGACGTGACCCGCGCGGCGGTCCTGCCCCGGCCGGCCGGCGGGGCTAGTCGCGGTCCTCGTCGAAAGGGGGCTGCTCACAGCCGTCGGACACCTTCAGGACCTCGTCGATGCGGTCGAAGCTCAGACGTTCGGCCGCCGCGCTCGCCGCGATGATGAGTTCGCCGCACAGCTCGATCTCGGCGAGGGCGACGTGGTCCTGAACAGCCGTACCGCCACGCATCGGAGCCACGTTCATCACCTCTTCCTGACCCGTTCCTGCCGATACCGGTTTCCTAGAGTAGGGAGCGGTCTACACACCGCGCATGGCACGGACGGACCATTTCCACCGGCCGTTCGCGACTACGGCCCGGCAATCTTCCCGGCGAAGATGTCCTTCTCGGCCGGAATTCGCACCTCCGCCGGTGCCCCGAAGTCGTACAGCAACGTGGTGGACGCCACATTCGCGTCGGCCACCGAGAACTGCTGCCTCAGCTTGCGCACCCGCCCCAGCTCGTCGAGGTAGACGTCGAAGGGCACGCTCCCCTTGCTGAACCCTTTCGCCGCCGCGACGCCCAGCGCACCCCGATGACCTGCGGAGGCCGCCTTCGCCGCGTCCTTCAGGTCCGCGACCCCGCGGTAGTGCCGCACCTCGGCCCCGCCGACCCGCTCCTCCCCCACGAACACCACCTTCTCCGCGCCGCGCAGCAGCTCCGCCGCCGCGAGGGGATCCGTGGCACCGCCGGTGACCAGATTCCCGTCCGAGAGCGAACGTGTCTCGATCCGCACCCACTTGTCGGCGGGCACTCCGGCCCCGCGGTTCTTCATGTAGAGCGCGCCCGCGGTCATCAGCTCGGTGATGGGCCGGTGCCCGCCGTCCCCCGCGGTCTCCGCCGGCAGGACCACCTCGAACCGGCCCCGCTGGCGCCTGAAGTCGTAGACGCCGCTGCCGCGGATGGTGACGCGCGTACCACCGCTGGCCATCTCCATCGACGTACGCGCCGTGGCGCCGCCCGCCCGGACGAGGGAGTCGGCCGCCCCGCGCACCGCGCCCCCGGGGTCGCCGACGTGGCGCCCGTCGGCGGCCGCGCCGGTCTGCGAACATCCCGCGGTGACGGCGACCAGTCCCGCCGCCGCGAGCGCGGCGACCGCTGCGCCCGTGTGCCTGTGCCGCTGCGCCATCGCTCGTGTACCCCCAAGCGTTCCGGGCGTTCCCGCGCCTGCCTATCCCCCGTCGTCCGCCTAACGATCGGTACGTTGACCCGTCACGCGGACGAGTCGGCACACGCCCGCCGACGGCCGTTCACCCGCGCTCGGTACGGTGACGGCGTGGCCGACCAGCAAGCCCCCGCCTCCCACCGCACGACGACGGTCGAGAAGGGCCGTTTCGTCTCCGCGCACTGTTCCTGCGGCTGGCGGGGACCGGCCCGCAGAGCCCGCAGCAAGGCCCGCTCCGACGCGGCCGAGCACGAGGCGTCTCCCTGATCCCCGCCGGGGAACCCGTCGGCCCCGCACACCGTCTCGTTCTCCGGGAAGCGACGGGAGGCGTCATGGAACGACGTACGTTCATCGGCACAACGGCGGCCACGCTGGCCGCGGCGACGGTCGCGGGGTGCAGCGCCGCGGGCTCGGGCGGCAGCGGCGGCACCGCGTCGCGCAGCGGCACCGGGACCGGGACGCCCGTCAGGACGGCCAGCGCCGCCGCGTCCGCCCCCGCCACCCTCAAGGCCCTCGCCCGCGACCTGGACGGCACCCTCGTCCAGCCCGGCGAGGCCAAGTGGGCGGCGGCCCGCCAGCTGTACAACACGCGCTACGACGACCTGCGGCCCACCGCCGTCGCCTACGTCGCGCACGCGGACGACATCCGCACCGCCTTCGCGTACGCCCGCGCCCACCGCACCCCGGTCGCGATCCGCAACGGCGGCCACTCGTACGCGGGCTGGTCCTCCGGCACCGGCCGGCTCGTCATCGACGTGTCGAAGCTGAACAAGATACGGGCGAGCGGCACCACCGCCACGATCGGCGGGGGCGCCAAGCTCATCGACGTCTACCGCTCGCTCGCCGCGAAGGGCGTCACCATACCCGCGGGCTCCTGCCCGACCGTCGGCATCTCCGGCCTCACCCTCGGCGGCGGCCACGGCGTCGTCTCCCGGGCCTACGGCCTGACCTGCGACAGCCTCACCTCCGCCACCCTCATCACGGCCGACGGCAAGCAGCTGACCGCCTCCAAGTCCGAGAACAAGGACCTGTTCTGGGCGCTGCGCGGCGCGGGCAACGGCAACTTCGGCGTGGTCACCGAGCTGAGCTACCGCACGCACGCCGCGCCCCAGGGCGTCTCCGCGTACATGACGTGGCCCTGGTCGAAGGCGGCGGCCGTCATCAAGGCCTGGCAGGAGTGGGGCCCCGACCAGCCCGACGAGATCTGGTCCTCCGCCCACCTCGCGAACACCCCCGGCGGCACGCCCACCGTCTCCGTCGCCTGCTTCTCGCTCGGCACCTACGGCGAGTTGCAGAACGCCGTCGACCGCCTCGCCGACCGGATCGGCGCCCCCGCGCGCAGCGTCTCCCTCAAGCGGCGTACGTACGAGGAGTCGATGGAGGTGTACGCGGGCTGCTCGTCCTTCGCGGCGGACGCCCAGTGCCACCTGCCCGGCGCGACGCCCGGCCGCACCCCGCAGGGCGCCCTCAAGCGCGAGACGTACGCGGCGAGTTCGGACTTCTTCGACCGGTCGCTTTCGGCGGCGGGCATCAGGGCGCTCCTCTCGCAGATCGAGAACGTGACGGGCGCGAGCGCGGGCAGCATCGCGCTCACCGCGCTCGGCGGCGCCATCAACCGCGTCGACCCGACGGCGACGGCCTTCGTGCACCGCCGCTCGCGGATGCTGGCGCAGTACATCGCGTCCTGGCGCGCGGGCACCTCCGGCAAGCCGGCCCAGGCATGGCTGAAAACGGCCCACGGGGCGATGGGGCGGTACGCGTCCGGCGCGGCCTACCAGAACTACACGGACGCCACGCTGACCAACTGGCGCGCGGCGTACTACGGGGACGCGGCGCCGCGGCTGAAGAAGCTGAAGAAGCAGTACGACCCGAAGCGGTTCTTCGACTTCCCGCAGGCTCTGTAGCCCGCCCGGGGCGGGGCGGGGTCACCGTGAGCGCCGGACGGGCTGGTTTTCCAACCCGTTCGGCCCTACCGACACGCCCTCAGGTGGCCCACCCCGCTGGACGCGGGTGGCCTGAGGGCATGACCCCACCGCGCAGCACCGCCCGAATAGCCGCCGTCACCGCCACGGCCGCCGCCGCCCTCGTGCTCTGTCCGGCGGGCCCCGCGCTCGCCCTGGACAAGCCCACCGAGCCCGGCGAGCTGACCCTCATCGACACCCCCAAGGGCAAGGCCCTCGCCGACAAGGACGGCAACCCGCTCTACACGCGCGACGCCGACAAGCCCGACACCCCCGACTGCGCCGGGGAGTGCGCCGCCCAGTGGCCCGCCGCGATCGGCTATCCGACCAAGGCCGACGACGTCACCGGCCAGACCGCGCAGACCGGGGACGACGCCGCCGACGCCGACCAGCCCCAGGTCATCTATGAGACCCGGCCCCTCTACTACTTCAAGGACGACGAGAAGGGGCAGGACCCCAAGGGCCAGGACGTCGAGGGCTGGAGCCTGCTCGGCGCGGACGGCAAGGAGCTGGGCGCGGGGGCCGCGAACGACACCACGGACGAGTCGGCGTCTCCGGAGGCGTCCGCCGAGGCGTCCGCTTCTGCCGAGGCGTCCGCGGAAGGGTCCGCCGAGGCCTCTCCCGACGCCTCGCAGTCGCCGTCCACGAACGTCTCCGCCGACTCCTCCGCGACCCCGATGCCGACGGCGCCCTCCGCCGACGCGTCCGCCGGGACGGGCACGGGGACGGACACCGGGACGGACACCGACAGCGGCGCGGGTACCGGCACCGACACCGGCGCCCTCAAGGCCACCCCGTCCGGCGCCGCCCGGGGCGGTGCCCCGCACGCCACGGCCGCCGGCGAGCACCCCTCGTCCGGTCCGCTCGCCATCGCCTCCGCGGGCGTCACCGGGGCCGCGGCGGGCGCCGGGATCTGGCTGCTGCGCCGCCGCAGGACCCGCGGGACCGGGGCGGAGCACCACTGAGCCGCGCCCTGCGGCGGACGGCGGCGCCCCTGCTGCTCGCGGCGGCCGCGCTCCTCGCGGCGGCGCCCTCCGTGGGCGACCGGCCGCCGGAGCGGGGCGAGCGCCTGCGCATCCCGGCGATCGGCGTGGACGCCGGTCTCCTGCCGGTCGGCCTCGACCGGCGGGGCGCCCTGGAGGTGCCGTCGTTCCGTGACGCGGCGAAGGTCGGCTGGTACACCCTGGGTCCCCGCCCGGGAGCCCGGGGCCCGGCCGTCCTGGTGGGGCACCGCGACGCGCCCGCGGAGGGCGGCGGCAGGGGCTACCGGGACGCCGTGTTCGCCCGCCTGGACCGGCTGCGGCCCGGCGACCGGATCGAGACGGTGACGGCCGGGGGTGCGCGTACGGCGTTCGAGGTGACGGCCGTCGACACGTACCGCACGACGGCCTTCCCCACGGCCGAGGTCTACGCGCCCGCCGCCGAGCCCCAACTGCGCCTGCTCAGCTGCGGCGGCCGCATCGGCGAGGACGGGCACTGGGACTCGAACGTGGTGGTGCGCGCCACGCGGACGGCGGACGGCGCCCGGCGTACCGGGGGCTAGGCCGCGCCCGGCGTACCGGGGGCTAGGCCGCGCCCGGCGTACCGGGGGCTAGGCCGCGCCCGGCGTACCGGGGGCTAGGCCGCGAGGTCCCGCTCGTCCGGGTCGGCCGCGGCCGCCGGCGACGGCTTCGTCTCGCTCAGCGGTGCCGCGACGGGGTCCACTTTCCGGTCCCACACCAGTCGGCCCAGGCGCCCGGTCCGGCCGATCGCCTTGGTGAGCGGGGTGAGCAGCGCCATGGCGAGCGGGGAGAGCAGCAGGGCGACGGCGGTGCCGAGCGCGAAGCCGCCGACGACGTCCGTCGGGTAGTGGACGCCCATGAAGACCCGGCAGAAGCCCTCCAGGGCGGCGAGGCCGAGGCCGACGAGGCCGAACTTCCGGTTGGCGACGAAGAGTCCGGCGCCGATGGCCATCGCGAGCGTCGCGTGGTCGCTGACGAAGGAGTAGTCGGTCTTGCCGTCGATCAGGGGGTCGATGCCCTCGTGGTCGAGGAACGGGCGGGGCCGTTCCACGAAGCCTCGGATGGGGACGTTCACCAGCACGGCGATGCCCGCGGCGAGCGGCGCCCACACGACGGCGGCGACGGACGAGGCGGCGTCGTCGAGGGTGGCGCGCTTGCGCTGGCCCCACCAGCACCACACGACCAGGAGCACGAGGGCGAGCAGCAGTCCGTACTCCCCGACGAACGTCATCGCGGAGTCGAACCAGGACGGGGAGTCCTTCGTCAGGCCATTGATGTCGTAGAGCAGACTGACGTCGGGGTTCGACCCGGATTCATCGAGTCCAGCCATGGCGCCGCGGCCCCTTCGTCTTCTCGCCCATGGGCGTACTCACCGCACACCCGTCCATCAACCCCCGTGGTTGGTCGGTCCAGTCAAGGGAACGCCCTGTCCCCTCCCCTACGTTCCACTCTCCACCGAAAGATCACGCAGACGTTATCGAAGAGAGATACATCGCCGCAGCTCAGGGGAGTGATTTAACGGAGAGTTCAAGCCACATCACCCCTTGCGCACGGTCCCGGAATCCCTCCCTCAGGGGCCTCTCAGACCTCTGACGGCTTGGTCGGCAGGGCCTGCGCCCCGTCCTTGGTGACACGGGTCGCGCCAAAATAATCCGGTGTGTCGATCGGGTCGAAACGGATCACCGCGCCCGTCCTCGGGGCGTCGATCATGTAGCCCCCGCCGACGTAGATCCCCACGTGGCGGATGGCGCGCGAATTGGTGAGGTCGTCCGAGAAGAACACCAGGTCACCGGGGAGCAGTTCGTCCCGCTTGGGGTGCGGTCCCGCGTTCCACTGGTCGTTGGCGACGCGCGGCAGCGTGATGCCGACGGAGCGGTAGGCGGCGAGCGTGAGACCCGAGCAGTCGAAGCGGCCGTTCTGCTCCGGGGTGCCGTTGCCGCCCCACAGGTACTCGGTGCCGAGCTTCTTCTGCGCGTACGTGATCGCCCCCGCCGCCTGCTGCGACGGCTGCACGCGCCCCACGGGCCGCGCGAAGCTCTTCGAGAGGGTGGTGATGGTCTTCACGTAGTTCTGCGTCTCGCGGTAGGGCGGGACACCGCCGTACTTGATGACGGCGTACGCCCCCGCGTTGTACGCGGCGAGCATGTTCTTCGTCGGGTTGCCCGGGGCGTCCTTCACATAGCCGGCGAGCTTGCAGTCGTACGAGGCCGCGGAGGGGATGGCGTCCTTCGGGTCCCAGACGTCCCGGTCGCCGTCGCCGTCGCCGTCGACGCCGTGCGCGGCCCAGGTCCCGGGGATGAACTGCGCTATCCCCAGCGCCTGTGCCGGGCTCTTGGCGCGCGGGTTGAACCCGCTCTCCTGGTAGAGCTGGGCGGCGAGCAGCGCGGGGTTGATGGCCTTGCAGAGATTGCCCCACTTCTGCACGAGGGGCTGGTAGCTCGCGGGCACGGCGCCCTTGGCGAGGCCGACGGAGCCGCCGCTCGTGCCGCCGGCGAGGCCTCCCGCCGCCATGTACGTCCCGACGACGAGCAGCCCGATGAAGCCGAGGGATCCGCCGATCCCGACGGACGCGGCCAGCCACGCCTTACGCACCGTCAACCACCCCTCAGCCACCGGCAGTCCGCCGCCGCTCAGTGTAAAGGGCACGTGCGACAGTGACAGGGATCATTCCCCGGGAAAACTTCCGGAACACCGGGAACCCGACCCCGTCCGCGGACAACACCTGATGTGACGTACTCATTCTCATTGCACGCCCGGATCCGGGCCGGAGACCCGGAGGCGTTCCGCGAGCTGTTCCGCGACCACTCCCCGTTGGTCTACCGGCACGCGCTGCGCGTGAGCGGCGACTGGGCCACGGCCGAGGACGTGGTCTCGCTGACGTTCCTGGAGGCGTGGCGGCTGCGCGGGAAGCTGCGGGACGAGGGCGATTCGCCCCGCCCATGGCTGATGGGCATCGCTGTGAACGTGCTCCGCAACACCTCGCGGGCCGCGCGCCGCTACCGCGACGCGGTGGACCGCGTGCCCGCGGCCGGCTCCGTCCCCGACTTCGCCGACGAGCTCGTCGGGCGGATGGCGGACGCCGAGCAGCTGGCCGCCGCGCAGTCCGCGCTGCGGCGCCTGCGGCGGGGCGAGCGCGAGGTGTTCACGCTCTGCGTCTGGTCGGGTCTCGGGTACGCGGAGACCGCCGAGGCCCTCGGCGTTCCGGTCGGCACGGTGCGCTCCCGGCTGTCCCGGGCGCGGACGCGGCTGCGGAAGCTGGCCGAGGAGGAGCTGGCGGCGGGACGCGGAATGCGCACGGAAAAAGAGGAACTGCCCCGTATGGGCGGACAAGTACAGGTTGACCGCACCGAGGCGGTCAGGTCGGACAGGGAGGGAAACCGATGATGCGCGCTCCATGGAGCCGTTCGGCGCGGCAGGAACCGCTGGACCACGTGGAGTTGGCCCGGCTGCTGCCGGCGCCCGGCGACCCGGCCCTCTCGCCCGATCGCCAACTCCTGCTCGAGAGGCACCTGATGACCCACATCCAGCAGCAGACGGGACCGTCGTCCCCGGAGTTCCCCGCCGCTCCGGCCGGGCCCGCCCCGCGCCCGCTGCGCCGGGCCCTGTTCATCGCCGTTCCCGTCACGGCGGCGGCGCTGGCCGTAGTGGTCGCGGTGAACACGCTCGGCGGCAGCGGCGGCTCCGGCGACGCGGGCGACCCGGAGGGCGGGCCGCGCGTGGCCGCGCCCGTCGTCCAGCTGGAGCCGGGGAGCGCGAAGACGGTCTCGGCCGTCGCCGAGAAGGTCTCGCGGGCCGCGGAGACCCAGAAGTTCACGGCGCCCCGCCAGGACCAGTACGTCTACGTCAAGAGCAAGGTCTCCTACCTCTCGATCTACGAGAACGCGGACACCGACGAGCGCAAGGTCATGGTCCAGAAGCTGCACCCGCGCGAGGTGTGGCTCTCGCCGAACGGCCTCAAGGGCTGGCTGTACGAGCCGGGGTACCAGCCGCAGGACGGCATCACGCTCGACGGCGACGTGGAGGGCTGGTCGTACAACAAGGTCAGCAAGCTCCCCACGGACACGGACGCCCTCCTCGACCGGATCTACGCCGACACGAACAACCAGTCCTCCCGCGACCAGCAGGCCTTCGACACCATCAGCGACATGATCTCCGAGCAGCTCGCCCCGCCGAAGATCAGCGCCGCGCTGTACCGGGCGGGCGCGAGGATCCCGGGCGTGGTCGTGGTGGACCACGCCAAGGACGCGGCGGGCCGCGCGGGCGTCGCCCTGGCCCGCACGGACGAACAGACCGGCGAGCGCCGGGAGTGGATCTTCGACAAGAAGACGTACGCGTACCTGGGCAGCCGAGGCGTCCAGATCAAGGAGGTGGACGGCGTGAAGCCGGGCACGGTGGTGGAACGGACGGCCATCCTGGACCGCCGGATCGTGAACGAGAAGAAGTCCCACACGCCGGCGGCGGGGTCTGGGGCCTGAGGCTGGGCGGGGGGGGAGGGCTCCTTCTCTCCCCCCCCCGGTGCCGGGCCACGGTTAATAAGGCACCAAGCCCGGAGCCGCCGGAAAATGCCTGAGGCCCCCGGCCGGCCACTGCTACGTTCCCCGCATGTCTGACCCTCACGCGCCTCTGCCCGTCACTCCCGACGACGTCACCCGAGCCGTCCGCCTGGCCGTCGCCGCGCTTCGCGAGGCCCCCGCGGGCGCGGACTGGAGCGTCAAGGCCGGGGGCCTGGAATGGGACTGCTGGGAGACCACCGAGCACCTCGCGGACGACCTCTTCGCGTACGCCGCCCAACTGGGCCCCGAGCACCCGCCCCAGGACACCGAGGTCCCCTTCCTCTGGTACCGGCACCGCTCCACCGGCCCCGCCAACGTCACCTTCGCCGACCGCGAGGCCGGCGTCTCCGGCCTGCTCCAGGTCCTGGAGTCCTGCGGCGCCCTCCTGACCGGCATGGTCGCGACCACGCCCGCCACGGTCCGCGCCCACCACGGCTGGGGCGCCGCCGACCCGGAGGGCTTCGCCGCGATGGGCATCGTGGAGACCCTCGTCCACACGGACGACATCACGCGCGGCCTCGGCATCGGTGACCTCTGGAACCCGCCCGCCGACCTCTGTGCCCGCGTACTCCACCGCCTCTTCCCGGACGCCCCCACGGACACCGACCCCTGGCCCACCCTCCTGTGGGCGACCGGCCGCGGCGAGCTCCCCGGCCGTCCGCGCCGGACCGAATGGCGTTGGTACGGAGCCCCCAGGGGCTGACGCCCCGGGCCGGAACGGGATCTTCCCGTCCCAGGGAGGCGTTCCATGGGATCGGCGTTTTAGCAGGTCAGGACCCATGCGAGTGTTCCAGCGTTCCCGATGCTCCGGCGCTCCTTGCCGAGGCTGACGGGGAACGGTTTGTCTGTTCCCCGTCAGCCACCACGGCGACGCACCGAAGCGCCGGGACGGATCCGAACGCACCGGACCGCAGCGGAACGCACACCACGCATCTCACGGGGGATCCCATGAAGCTCACGCACGCCTCGAAGACCCTGCTCGCCGGTCTCGCGCTCATCGGCTCGCTCTCGCTCACCGCCTGCAACGGCGACGACAACGGCGGCAGCTCGGACGCGGCACCGGCCGGCTCGTCCTCCAGCTCCTCCACGGGTGGCAGCACGGGCGGCAGCACGGGCGGCTCGGGCGGCAGCGGCGGCAACAGCGGCAGCGGCAGCGGCACCTCCGGCAAGAGCGGCGAAGACGCCCCGCAGGGCACCGCCGCGGGCACCGGCTCCAACGAGAACGGCAAGATCGGCATCTGCCGCAGCGACGAGCTGGAGGTCTCCGCCTCCGACAACACGACCGGCGAGGACGAGGGCGTCGTCACCGTCGCCTTCAAGAACGGCGGCGGACGCGACTGCTCCATCAGCGGCTACGCGGGCGTCGACCTGAAGACCTCCACCGGCGACACCCTCTCCGTGGACCGCAACGGCGAGCAGGTCCACCCCGACATCCTCAAGGACGGCGAGAGCGCGGCCTTCAACATCGAGTTCCCGGTGAACAACACCGGCGGCTCCGGCGTGCGCGTCACCAAGATCCTCGTGACCCCGCCGAACGAGACCAAGACGGTCACCATCGACTGGCCCGCCGGCACCCTCCCGGTGAGCGAGTCGGGCTCCGGCCGGCTCTCCATCGGCCCGGTCACCAAGGTCAGTGACTCCCCCGCCGGCTGACGCCCCGTCGGCCGACGGCCATCCCGTCGGCACGGGTACGTGAGTGACCCCTGCGACCAGGGAAACGCCCTGGTCACAGGGGTCCACGTGCTTCCACCACGCTGCCGCCCCGCCGGTTGACGTGCACCCAACCATCCCCGACCGTAGGGGAATTGGGCGTTATGCGCCGCCCGGCACGGGCAGGCATGACGCGGTCTCACGGCTGGGGGGAGCCGCCCATGGAGCCCAGGGATCAGCACGGCCCGGAGGACCGGGCCGGGCAGCCGGGCGGCGAGTTCGGCCCACCGCCCTCCTTCCCGCCGCCGCCCCCACTCTTCGATCCGCCGTCCCCGTCCCCGTCCCCGTCCCCGCCCCCGCCTCCCGACCGGCCCCCGGCCATCGGCCCCGGACCGGAACCCGGCCCCCTGCGCCCCCTCGCCGCCGCCCTCCTCAACCTCACCGGGCTCGGCCTCGGCTACCTCCTCCTGCGGCGCCTGCCCCTCGCCGCCCTCTGCTGCGCCGCCACCGCCGCGCTGCTCCTCGTCGCCCTGCCCGCCGACGTCGACGGCGTCCCCGGCGGCGTACTCATCGGCTACGCCGCCGTCCTGGCCCTGGCCGCCGCCCACGGCGCGCGCCTGGCCGCCCGCGACCGCGGCCGCTGGCCACTCCGGACCCCCCTCGCCGTCGGGCTCGGCGTCGTCCTGCTCGCCGTGCCCGCGGGCGGCTCCTTCGCGTACGCGTCCGCGCGCGACGAGGCCGTCGAGCAGATGCTCCTGGACCGCCTCGACCGGGCCGACCGCATCGTCGCGGGGCTCGACGGGCAGCCGTTCGGGGACGCGACGAAGAAGCGGTACGAGCAGGCGCTCGGCATCTACCGGGGCCTCGCCGCGGACCACGGCGGTTCGAGGGCCGCAGGCCGCCTGCCCGACAGCCTCGACCGCTACTACAAGTCGGCCGCCGCCCCGTACGCCGCCAAGCGGTACTGCGAGGCCGTCACCCCGCTCGAACACCTGCGGACCGTCCCCGACGCGCTCGGCCCCGACGGCAAGGACCGTCTCGGCACCCTCGCCACCTGGCCCGACGACCGCCTCGCCACCTCGCTGTACGAGTGCGGGACCGCCGCACTCGGCCGCGCCGACGCCACCGCGCCCCTGGACGAACTCCTGAGCACCTTCCCCGAGTCCGACCGGGCCACCGAGGTCGGGCCCGCCCTGCGCGCCGCCGTCGACACCCGCTCGGCCGCGCTGACGGGCACCGACCCCTGCCCCGCCGTGGACGCCCTGCGCGCCATCGCCACCACCGCAGACGCCCTGCCCGGCGGCAAGGTCGACGCCGACGCCCTGCGCGAGGACACCGACCGCGCCGTGGAGCGCGGGGTCTACGCCTGCGGCGTGGACGAGTTCAAGGACGCCGCCTTCACCAAGGCGGCCGAGACCCTGAACGGCTTCGTCGAGAAGTACCCCGGCAACGGCAGGCGCGAGCGCGCCGAGGACATCGCCGTCGCCGCCGAGATCGCCGCCGAGCGCCCGAGCGCGGGCCGCCGCCTGCCTCCGGCCCGCCCCGGAGGCGGCGGCAAGGTCGACTTCGTCCTCGCCAACCTCGGCCCCGGCGGGCTGGAGGTCCTCTACACCGGCCCCACCACCGGCCGCGTCAAGCTCGACGCCTGCGGGTCCTGCCGCATCTTCGCCACCAAGTCCCAGGGCGACAAGGCCTGCCGGGCGGGCGTCACGAAGTACCCCAGAACGACGCTGAGGCTGCCCGCCGGCGAGTACCACTTCCTCTACAAGCGGGGCACCGTACGGAATCGAGCCGAGGGCGCGAGGCTGAGTACCGCCTACCGTTACACCGACTGCTCCTTCGTGACCCGCGCGGCCGCCGGGCTCGGCCTCACTTAACGCCTGGTCAGATAACACCTGGTCAGAGGCACGCCGAACCCTCATTGCCCGGCGTCGTACCGCGTGATACACAGAGTGACCAGACATCACGTACGAGGAAACGTACGAAGTCAGCCAACGAATGGCGCCAAGGCGACATCCGCGGGCCCGATTGTCGGCGAGAATGAGCTGTCCTCTGTACCGAGGTGGGCAGAGGTGGCAGAACAACCCACTAGGGGCGGTGAGTTACACATGCTTATGGCAGCCGAAAAGGGCGACATCACCACCATCATCGGCGGGATCGCCCCCGACTGGGGGCCCTTCGGGAGCCTGGGCAACGAGGCACGCGTGATGATCGAGGTCGTGATGGCGATCGCCATCCTCCTCTGTCTCGGCATTGCCATCTGGGGCGCGGCGAAGCAACGCATCGGCGCGACGGCGCTGCGCGACACCTTCAGCGCGGAACAGGGCAAGGGCCTGATCATCGCCGGTCTGACCGGCGTCTTCATCATCGGTTCGCTCGGCACCCTGTTCACGATCGTCTACGGCATGGCGGTCTAGCGGTCGGCCCAGCGGTCCCCCTGCGCCGCCGCCTCCCCTCTCCCCCGTGCCCCTCTCTCCCCCGTGTCCCCTTCTCTCCCATGTCCCCTCTCCCCCACCCGTCCGTCGTGCCCACCGGCTGAGGTTGCGTCTCCCTGATGTCGAGTCACCACACCGCGCCCGCGCGGGAACCAGCACGGCTACCGTCGTACGTGGCCTACGTGTCCTGCGTGGCGGTTCAGCGAGAGGTTGAGGGGGCGTTCGCGGCATGAGTCCCGACGACGAGCGGAACGACGGCCTCTTCGGCGGCTCGGGGGAGACCCGCACGAGACTCCCCGAGGGAGAGGGCGACGTCTACGGCGGCGCCCGCAGATCCGGCCGCGGCGGTACGTCGTCGCGGAGCATGGTGACGGTGGTCGGCGTCGTGGTCCTCCTGATCGCGGCGATCGCCTTCGCCAACCGGGGAGGGGGCGACGACGACTCCTCCGGGGGCGGCGGCGACGCGAAGAAGGCGGGCGCATCGGCGACGGCTCCCTCCGGGGAGAAGCCGGTGGGGGGCAAGACGGACGGGATCCCCACGGGGTACGCGAAGTCGGAGCAGGGGGCGCAGAGTGCGGCGGCGAATTTCGCCGTGCCGCTCGGCTCGGCCGAGATGTTCGACAAGAAGAAGCGCGACGCCATCCTCAACACCGTCATGGCGCCCACGAGCGTGCCCAAGTTCCAGGCCACCCTCGACAAGGCGTACACGGCGCCGTTCTTCAAGAACGTGGGCCTGAACGAGGACGGTTCGACGCCGAGTGGGTACCAGTTCGTCTCCCGCACGATCCCGATCGGCACCGAGGTCACGGACTTCTCGGGTGACAAGGCGACCGTCGAGGTCTGGTGCAGCGGCCTGCTCGGGCTGGCCGGTGAGAAGTCCACCAAGCCGGTCACCAGCAACTGGTTCACGATCACCATGAAGCTGGCGTGGATCGACGGCGACTGGAAGTCCGTCACGCACTCCCAGAAGGACGGCCCCTCGCCGGTTCCGGGCGACGACCGCGCGTCCGGCTCCGACGAGATCGCCAAGGCAGTCGAGGGATACGGAGGGTTCACCTATGCCCGGTAGCCGCCGTGCGCTCCGACTCGGTGCCGCCGTCGCGGCCGTGCAGACCAGCGCCGTCCTGTTCGCGACGCGTGCCTTCGCCGCGCCGGAGCCGAAGGACGACGCCTGCGACCTGATCCACGGCCCCGCCAAGAAATACTGCGAAAGAGGCCAGGAAAGCAGCGGCGGAGGCGGCGGCGGCAAGTACCCCGCCGAGGCCCCCTTCGACGACTCCTCCACCGACCCCCTGAGCTCCCTGGCCAAGGGCTGCGCCGAAGCCGCCTCCTGGACCGTCGACAAGCTGTCCGACGCCGTCAAGGAGACCGCGAACGTCGACTTCACCAACCCCAAGTTCCTCCAGCAGTACGCCGTCGTCTTCGCCGCCTCGACCGTCCTGACGCTGCTCCTGTGGCTGATGGCCGTCGCCAAGCGCGCGGTCCGCGGCGTGCCGCTGACCACCGCGATCTCCGAGGCCATCGGATTCCTGTGGCTCACGGTCCTCGCCTCCGCCTTCACCCCGCTGATCCTCTACACCGTCGTCTCCGCGTCCGACGGCGTCACGGACGTCATCGCGAAGGCGACGGGCGGTCAGACGGACACGTTCTTCGGGACGTTCGCCGAGGCCCTGAAGAAGGGCGACGACATCGGCGGCGGCCCGATCATGCTGATCGTCGTCTCGCTCGTGTCGATCCTCGCCGCCGGCGTCCTGTGGCTGGAGCTCGTCATCAGGGCCGCGCTCCTGTACGTAGGAGCGCTCCTCGGCACCGTCGTCTACGCCGGCCTCGTCGACAAGAACCTGTGGTCGCACGTCCGCCGCTGGGCGGGCATCATGATCGCCGTCATCCTCGTCAAACCGATCATCGTCATCGTGCTGGGCCTCGCCGGTGCCCTCTCAGCCGAGGACGGGCCCGACTCGTTCTCCGCGGTCGTCTCCGGGCTCTCGATCATCCTGCTCGCCATCTTCGCGAGCGCCATGATCTACCGTTTCGTGCCGGGCTTCGGCGACGAGATCGCCAACTCCCGCAACAACCGCATCATGCGCGGCGCCGAGAACAAGGCCGCCGCCGTGATCAGCTCCCCCGCCTCCCTCGTCTCCCAGGGCATCAAGACCCACAGTGCCCGGGGCAACGGCGGCGGCGGTGGCGGCGGGAACAGCCAGGCGCGGCCCGCCAACCCCGCCAGCGGCGGTGTCGCCGCGCACAGCAGCCGCCCCGCGGGCGGCTCGTCGAACGGCGGCGGATCTGTCCCCTCCGCCGCACCCCCGCCGCGCGGCAGCGCGACGAACACACCGCACGCGGGCAACCGCGGCGGTTCCCGCACCAGCAGTACCAACCGCACGGGAGGTGAAGGGCGTTGACGACCCAGTCCCACGTGTCCCAGCCGGTCGCGCCCCGCCGCACATATCTGATCGGCCGCGCGCGGCCGAACGCGATCGTCGGCAAGAACCGCGAGACGGGCGAGATCGCCCTGATCATCGCGGGGGCGTTCCTCGGCATGATGTGCGGGCTCCTGGTCCCCGTCCTCTCCCTGCGCATCGTGCTGCTCACGGGCTTCCCGATGCTCGCGATCGCGGCGGTGTACGTCCCGTACAAGGGCCGGACCTTCTACAAGTGGTTCGAGATCAACCGCAGTTACAAGCGCTCCCTCAAGCGCGGCACCGCCTACCGCTCCGCCGCGCCCGAGTCCGGTGTGCGCCTGGACGGCCGCGAGGTCGAGATCGGCCCGCCGCCCGGCATCGGCCGCATCAGCTGGCTGGCCGCGCCCTTCGGCCCGGACGAGATCGCCGTGCTCCTGCACGCGGACCGGCGGACCGTCACCGCCGCCATCGAGATCGAGGGCCCCGGCGTCGGCCTGCGCGACTCCGAGGACCAGGAGGCCCTGGTCGACCGGTTCGGCACGCTCCTCAAGCACGTCGCGAACGGCGACGGCTTCGTGACCCGCCTCCAGATGCTCGCCCGTACGCTGCCCGCCGACCCCGACGCCCACGCCAAGGACGTCACCCAGCGCGGCGACGACCGGGCGCTGCCCTGGCTCCAGGAGTCGTACGACCAGCTCCAGTCGATGGTGTCGACCAGCAGCGAGCAGCACCGCGCCTACCTCGTGGCCTGCATGCACTACTCCCGCGACCTGGCGGGCGAGGCCCAGGCGATGGCCCGCGCGGCCCGCCCGCAGGGCGGCAGGAAGCTCGACAAGGACGCCGGTCTCGCGGTCGTCATGGCGCGCGAGCTGACCGACATCTGCTCGCGGCTCCAGGAGGCCGACATCCGGGTGCGCCAGCCCCTGGGACAGGGCCGCCTCGCCTCGCTGGTCCACTCCATGTACGACCCGGACCACCCCATCGACCACATCCAGGCGATGACGAAACGCAATGCCTGGCCCGCCGAGCTCGACGCCATGGAGCCCACCTACCTCCAGGCCAAGACCCGCGAGTCCTCCACCCGCGCCCCCTGGTGCCACGCCACGGCCTGGGTGAAGGAGTGGCCGATGACGCCCGTCGGCGTCAACTTCCTCGCCCCGCTGCTCGTCCACACCCCCGACGTGATCCGCACGGTCGCCGTCACCATGGACCTGGAGCCCACCGAGGTCGCCATCGAGCGGATGCTCACCGAGAAGACGAACGACGAGGCCGAGGCGAGCCGCCAGGCCAAGATGAACCGCACGGTCGACCCCCGCGACATCGCCTCGCACTCCCGCCTGGACCAGCGCGGCGAGGACCTGGCGAGCGGCGCGGCGGGCGTCAACCTCGTCGGCTACATCACGGTCTCGTCGCGTTCCCCCGAGGCGCTCGCGCGCGACAAGCGCACCATCCGCGCCTCCGCCGGCAAGTCGTATCTGAAGCTGGAGTGGTGCGACCGCGAGCACCACAGGGCCTTCGTCAACACGCTGCCGTTCGCGACCGGCATCCGACGCTAGACGGTATCGACGTAGAGGCAGGCTGTTGCGATGCGGGATCCGCTGACCGTCCTCACGGACGCCTTCACCTCCTTCCTCTTCGGGAAGGTCGAGACGACCAGGCTTCCGGTGCGTACGTCGACGGGGCAGGCCCAGGCGGTCTACCTCCCGACGGCCGCGCCGGGCCTCGGCGACTCGGGCGTGATCATCGGTCGTGAGGTGTACTCCGGCAAGGGCTACATCTACGACCCCTTCCAGCTGTACGGGCAGCAGCTGCCCGCGCCGCACTGGCTGGTGCTCGGCGAGTCCGGCAACGGCAAGTCGGCGCTGGAGAAGACGTACGTCCTGCGGCAGCTGCGCTTCAAGGACCGGCAGGTCGTCGTCCTGGACGCGCAGGGCGAGGACGGCGTCGGCGAGTGGAACCTCATCGCCCAGGAGCTGGGGATAACTCCCATCCGGCTCGACCCGACGGCGGCCCTGGACATGGGCATCCGGCTCAACCCGCTGGACCCGGCGATCACCACGACCGGTCAGCTCGCGCTGCTCCGGACCATCATCGAGGTGGCGATGGGGCACGGGCTCGACGAGCGCTCGGGCTTCGCGCTGAAGGTCGCGCACGCGTACGTGAACGAGACCATCGTCGAGCGCCAGCCGGTCCTCACCGACATCGTCGAGCAGCTCAGGCACCCGGAGCCGGAGTCAGCCGAGGCCATGAACGTCGCCATAGACGACGTGCGGGCCTGGGGTCTGGACGTGGCGCTGGTCCTGGACCGGCTGGTCGACGGCGACCTCCGGGGCATGTTCGACGGCCCGACGACGGTGGGCATCGACCTGGACGCCCCCCTGATCGTCTTCGACCTCTCGCACATCGACCGGAACTCCATCGCGATGCCGATCCTGATGGCGATCGTGGGCGTGTGGCTGGAGCACACGTGGATCCGGCCCGACCGCAAGAAGCGCATCTTCCTGGTGGAGGAGGCGTGGCACATCATCAACTCCCCCTTCGTGGCACAGCTGTTCCAGCGGCTGCTGAAGTTCGGCCGACGGCTCGGCCTGTCGTTCGTGGCGGTGGTCCACCACCTGAGCGACGTGGTCGACGGCGCGGCCGCGAAGGAGGCGGCGGCGATCCTGAAGATGGCCTCGACCCGGACGATCTACGCCCAGAAGGCCGACGAGGCGAGAGCGACGGGCCGGGTGCTCGGGCTGCCGAGGTGGGCGGTGGAGATCATCCCTACCCTCACGCCCGGCATCGCGGTCTGGGACGTGAACGGCAACGTCCAGGTGGTCAAACACCTGATCACGGAGACGGAACGCCCCTTGGTCTTCACCGACCGCGCCATGACGGAGTCGTCCGCCGACCGCGCCGAGGAGGACGGTCCGGTCGACGACGCCATGCGGGCGGCGGAGCTGGAGGCGGAGGAGCGGGCGGCGTACATGGAGCAGCATGCGGGATGAGTGGGAGCGGGACCGGTCCGCCCGCGGACGCGGCCCCGAGCGGGGCGCGCGTCCCGAACGCGGCGTGCCCGACGGACTGTTGGTGGGCTTCCTCGCCCTGCTGATCGGGGCCACGGTGCTCGTGTGGTCGGCCACGAACCTCGCGGGCCGCTTCGCGCGCGGGGCCTGGCCGGAGAAGGTGTCGTTCGGTCATACGCCGCCTGCCGTGCGCCACTTGATCGGCAACCCGCAGGACGTGGCGGGCGCGTGGCCGCAGACCCCGGCGGGCCAGCTGTCGGGGTACGGCCTGTTCTGGGGCCTGTTCATCGGCCAGCTGCTGGTCCTCGTCGTGCTGACGGTCTTCGTGATGGGGACGGTGACGCGGGCGCGGGCGGTACGGAGGGCGCGTCGGGCGGGGGCGAAGGCGGGGGCAGCCTCCGCTGGTGCGGGTTCGGAGCCCGCTGGTGCGGGGGCGGGTCCGGGGGCCGCCGGGCCCGTCGAGTCCTCCGCGTCCACCGGTCCCGCCGGGCCCGTCGAGTCGTCCGTACCCGCGGGCCCCGCGCAGACCGCCGCGCCGCTCGCGTACGCCGCATCCGCGTCCGCACCCGCACCCGCGCCGGTCGAGGCCGAACCCGTCACGCCCGCCGTCGCGCCCCTCGCCACAGAGGCCGCGGGCCCCGGCACCACTCCCCCCGGTCCCCCCACTCCCCCCGGTCTCGCCGTCCCCACCCCCCGCACGCCCCTCGTGCTCGGGGACCCCGCGACCCGTCGCCCCCTGGCCGTGCAGGCCATCCAGGACGCCGAGGGCGCCGCCCTCGTCCTGACCTCCGACCCCACCCTGTGGGCCGAGACGAAGGACGCGCGCGCCAAGCTCGGCCCGGTCCTCCTCTACGACCCCTCCCACCTCTGCGACACCCCGGCCCGCCTGCACTGGTCCCCCACCGCCGGCTGCCAGGACAGGACGACCGCCGACCACCGCGCCGCCGCCCTCCTCGCCCCGATAAGGCCGACCGCGAAGCTGGACAGCGCCGTGGCCGACACGGCGAGGACGCTGCTGCGCAGCTTCCTGCACGCCGCCGCGGTGGCCGACAAGCCCATGAAGCTCGTCCACCGCTGGTCCCAGGGCACCCAGGTCCAGGAGGCGGTACGCGTCCTCCGTACGCATCCCAAGGCCTCGTCCGGCAGCGCGGGCGAGCTGGAGGCGGCCCTCACCGCGCACCCCGAACGGCGCGACATCGCCCAGGAGTTGACCGCCCGCGCGCTCTCCGCGCTCTTCACGGTCCACGTCCGTGAATCCTGCACACCAAACCGAACTGATGCGCTCACCCTGGATTCCTTCGTGGCGGAAGGGGGCACGCTTTTTGTGGTGGGTGAGGCGATCGAGGATCCCAAGTCCCACCAGGGCCCGGGTGCCATGCCTCTGCTGACGGCACTCGCCTCCAGCGTGGTCGAGCACGGCCGGCGCATGGCCGAACGGTCATCCTCCGGTCGGCTCGACCCACCAATGACGCTGGTCCTGGACGACGTCGCCGCGGTGGCCCCGCTGCCCCAGCTGCCGGACCTGCTCGCCACCGGCGCGGACCGCGGACTCCCGACACTGGCCCTGCTGCGCTCCCGGGAACAGGGCAGGACCCGCTGGCCGGACAGCGAACTGCCGGTGCCGTAGGCCGCCGTGCGTCAGCGCTTCCCGCCGTCCACGTCCAGCGTCGTGCCCGTCGTGAACGTGTTCTCCATCAGGTACGCCGCCGCGTGGGCGACCTCCTCGGCGGTGCCGGGCCGCCCCACCGGCAGCCGCCCGGCGATCTCCGCGCGGTAGGCGCGGTGCTCCTCGGGGCTCATCAGGTGCGCGTGCGTGTCGGTCGGGCCCGGAGCCACCGCGTTGACCCGCAGTGGCGCGAGCTCCATGGCGAGGGACTTCACGGCGGCCTCGACGGCGCCGTTGACCGCGGCGAAGGCGAAGTAGCCCGGGTCGGCCTTGCGGTAGAGGTATCCGGAGACGAGCGTGACCGACCCCGTCTCCTTCGGCATGTACGGCAGCGCCGCCCGCAGGCACCGGTACTGCCCCCACCACTTGACCTCGAAGAACTGCCGCACCCGCGCCTCGGTGAGCTCCTCGAAGGGCGCGATCATGCTGCCGGACGCGCAGGTGAGGAGGTGGTCGATGGTGCCGACCGACGCCATGACCTCCTCGACGGCGGCGCCGTCGGTGACGTCGAGCGCGCGGAACTCCGCCTCGGCGCCCGTCGCTTCGGCGATCCGCTCGGCGTGCGGCCGCACCGCCTCCGCGCTGCGGTCGGTGAGCACGACGCGGGCGCCGCGCCGCGCGACGAGCTCGGCGGTGGCGAGCCCGATGCCGCTGCCCGCACCGGTGATGACGACGGTGCTGCCGGAGAGATTCACATCAACCACGTTCCTTCGATTCCCAAGAGGAGATCCCTTGCGACTTCGAGTCTCACAGCGAAGACCCACGTGAACCTTCGATTTCCCGGTGCATAATCGTGCGATGCACGATGACGCACAGGGCCCCGCGACCGGCTGCCGCTGCACCGACACCGTGGACGCCCCCTGCGCCGACGGCCTGACCCGCTACCGCGCCGCCGTCGTCAAGGGCTGTCTGCCGCGCGCGACGGCGCCCCACTGCCTCGTACGCCTGGGTCTCCTCACGCCGCCGCCGGACGACCCGGACGTCCTCGTGCCGGTGTCGCCGAACGTCGCGGAGTCGGAACTGCTGCATCCGGTACGGGAGTCGCTGGACGCCCAGCAGGACCGGCTGCGGTCGATCAGTTCCGGTTTCTCGCCGGTCCATGCGATCTACCGGGCCGCGCGGCGCGAGTCCCAGGACTGGCTGACGGCCTTCGACGGCGCCGACGCCGTCCCCGCGCTCCTGGACCAGGCCGTGCGGGACTGCCGCGAAGAGCTGCTGACCATCCGGGCGGCGGAGGGGATCACGGTCCCGCCCGGCGTCACCCACCGCGCCCTGTTCCCGCACGCGGCCCGCACGCACGCCGCGCGGTGGCGCCACCTCCAGGACGTCGAGCGGGCGGGCGGCGAGGTGCGGACGCTGCACCAGCTGACCGGCCGCCTCGTCGTCCGCGACCGCACGACCGCCTACCTCCTCGGCCGGGGCGCCGTGGAGATCCGCCACCCCGCCGTCGTCGCCCACCTCGCCGCCGCCTTCGACGACGCGTGGGAGCGGGCCAGGCCGGTGGCGGAGGCGGCCGCCGCCCGCACCCGCGAGCCGCTGATCCTCGACGAGGTCCGCCGCGCCGTGATGAAGCTGCTGGTCTCCGGCCTCACGGACGACGCGATCGCGCGCCGCCTCGGGGTGTCGCGGCGCACGGTGGCGGGCCATGTCGCCGCGATCTCCCGTGAGTTGGGCTCCCGCTCCCGGGCCCAGCTCGGCTACCTCATCGCACGGGCCGAGCCGGACCTGTAGAAGCCGCGGGCCCCGCACGGGCCCTCATCCCGCGGGCCCCGTACGGACCGATCCTCACCCCCACCCCGCAGGCCCCGTACGGACCACCCTCACCCCACCCCGTACACCCGCAGGAAGATCCCCACCCCGTCCCGCACGATCTCCTCGATCTCGGCCTCCGTCAGCGGCAGGGCACCGAAGTACGACTCGGCCGTCACCCCGCCGCCCACCATGAGCGCGAACTGTCGTGCCGCCTTGCGCGCGTTCGTCTCGTCGACGGCGAGCAGCCCCTGCCTGCCCAGCTCCAACAGCCAGTGCCCCAGCGCCTCTTGGGTCGCCCGGGGCCCGATCCGCTGCCACTCCGCCAGGACGTCCGCGGGCAGCCGCCCGCCCTCCGGGATGATCTGGCGCACGACGGCGAAGTGCCCGGGGTGCGCCGCGCTCTGCGCGACCCAGTCGCGGGCCAGGTCGAGGAGGTCCTCCTCGACGTCGCGCACCTTGCGCAGATGCCGTTCGAAGACCGCCGCCGTCGTCTCGGTCACCGTCGCCGCGCTCTCCAGCAGGACGGCGCGGAAGAGGCCTTCCTTGTCGCCGAAGTGGTTGTAGATGGTGCGCGTGGAGACGCCGGCCTCGGCGGCGATGGCGTCGATGCTCGCGCGCGTGTAGCCCTCGCGCCCGAAGACGGTACGGGCGCCGCTCGTGATGGCCCGGCGTTTCTCCGCCATCCCCTTGCGCAGCGGCTTCTGTCCCTCTGTGTCCTGGTCTGCCTTGCCCGCCATCTCACCTCTCCCAAGAAAATTACAACGACCGTTGTAATTACTACAACGCACGTTGTACTTTACTCGCATGCCCACCGAGACCGCTCCGCAGGCCCCGCGGCCCCTCCGCCGGGGCCGTCCCGTCCTCACCCTCCTCGTCGTCCTCCTCGGCATGCTCACGCTGCCCATGGCGATGTCCGGCACCACCGTGGCCCTGCCCCGCATCGGCTCCGACCTCGACGCGTCGGGCGCCGCCCTCCAGTGGGTCGTCGTCGGCTACTTCCTCGCCGCCTCCTCCTTCATGCTCGTCGCCGGCTCGCTCGGCGACATCTTCGGCCGCCGCCGCGTCCTCACCGCGGGCGCCACGCTCTACGCCGCGGGCACCCTGGCCTCCGCCGCCGCCCAGCACATCCTGCTCCTGGACGCCGCCCGGCTGCTCTCGGGCACGGGCGCCGCGGGCGTCATGGCCAGTGGCGGCTCCCTGCTCGCCGCCACCTACGAAGGCCCCGCCCGCACCCGGGTGTTCGCCGCCCTCGGCACCACCGCGGGCGTCGGCCTCGCCATCGGCCCCACCTTCTCCGGCTGGATGGTGGACGGCCTCGGCTGGCGCGCCACGTTCCTCGTCTTCGCCGCCGCCGGCGCCGTCGTCCTCACCGGCTCCCGCCTCCTCGCCGAGTCCCGCGCCGAGAGCGCCCCGCGCGTCGACAAGGCCGGCGCCGCCACCTTCATCGGCGGCCTCTCCCTGACCCTCTTCGCCATCACCCAGGGCTCCAAGTCCGGCTGGACGTCGGCCGGTACGCTGCTGCCGCTCGCCGCGGGCGCGGCCCTGCTCATCACCTTCGTACGCGTCGAGAAGCGCCTCGCCGCGACCGGCGGACGGCCCATCCTCGACCTCTCCCTGGCCCGCGACCCCGCCTTCCTCGGCTGGTCCATCGGCGCCTTCGGACTCGGCGCGGGCACCACCGGCGTCCTGGTCTTCCTGCCCACCTACCTCCAGGGCGCGGGCGGCGCCACGGCACGCGACGCGGGCCTGACCCTGCTCCTGATGACCGTCCCCGTCCTCGCCCTGCCCCCGCTCGGCGCCCGCCTGGTCAACCACGGCGTCCCCGCCCGCCGCGTCCTCGTCCTGTCGCTGCTCCTGATCGCCGCGGGCAACGCCTGGCTGACCACCCTGCACCCCGGCATCCCCACCGCCGCGCTCGCCGGGCCCCTGCTGACCATCGGCGCCGGTCAGGGCCTGTCCGTCGGCATCATCGACGCCCAGGCGCTCGGCATGGTCGAACCCGCGAAGGTCGGCATGGCCTCCGGCTTCCTCAACACCGTCCGCGGCGGCACCGGCGCCGTCATGCTCACCCTCTTCGGCGCCCTGCTCCTGGCCCTCCTGGAGCCCCGCGTCGGCTCGGCGGAGCTCGCGGGCCGCATCACGGCGGGCGCGGGCGGCCACGCCACCGCGTTCACCGAGGCCTGGCAGCTCACCCTCTGGACCGTCGCGGGCGCCCTCACCGCCCTCGCCGTCCTCGTCCACACCCTCCTGCGGCCCCGCCCCGAGCCCCGGCCCCGCACGGCCGAAGCACCCAAGATCACCCCCGCCGTCCCGGCGGAAACCACGACAGCGCAGACTCACTGACGCCGTACCCACCAACTGTCCCCAGCACGACCGTTCTTGAGGAGTACGCCATGACCACCACCCCGGACACCACCACCGCCGCCGCGCCCCTGCGCCTCGCCGTCGTCGTGGGCTCCAACCGCGACGGCCGCTTCGGCCCCACCGTCGCCGACTGGTTCACCGCCCTCGCCGAGCAGCACACCGGCTTCACCGTCGACGTCATCGACGTCGCCGCCCTGGAGCTGCCCGACGGCCACCCGGCCTGGGGCACCGAGCCCACCCCCGCCCTCGCCTCGCTCTCCGAACGGGTCGACGCCGCCGACGCGTTCGTGGTCGTCACCCCGGAGTACAACCACAGCTTCCCGGCCGGACTCAAGCACTTCATCGACCTGCACCGCACGGAGTGGGAGGCCAAGGCCGTCGGCTTCGTCTCCTACGGCGGCATCAGCGGCGGCCTGCGCGCCGTCGAACAGCTCCGCCTGGTCTTCGCCGAGCTGCACTGCGCCACCGTCCGCGACGGCGTCAGCTTCCACGGCGCCTGGGACCACTTCGGCGAGGGCGGCCGCGCGCACGACAAGGACGGCGCGCCCGGCGCCGCCAAGGTCATGCTCGACCAGCTGGCCTGGTGGGCGAAGGCCCTCCGCACGGCCCGCGCGGAGAACCCGTACCGCTAGCCCGCGACAGGCCCGGCCGCCCGCCCCGCAAGAGGCCGGGCGACCGGGCCTTGGTGCGCGCCGCCCACCCGCTAAGGCCGCTTGAGCACCATCTCGTACTCCCGCGCGGAGGGGTCGCCCGGCACCGGGACGGCCTCTCCGCTGCGTACGAAGCCGAAGCGGCGGTAGAACGCCTGCGCCCGCGGATTGCCCTCGTGCACGTACAGCCGCACCCGCTCAAGACCCGCCAGCGACCACGCCCACTCCACCGCCGCCCCGAACAGCGCGTCCGTCGCCCCGCCGCCCCGGTGCTCGGGCCGCACGAAGACGCCCACCAGGTGCGCCTGCCGCTGCTCGATCACCCCGCCGAAGACGTCCTCCGCCCCGGCCTCCTCGACCAGCACCGTCACCGAACCCGCCCACACCCCGTGCGGCCCCTCGGCCACGAACTGCCGGACGGACAGCCCGCGCGAGGCACCCGACGCACGCTCCTGCCAGAAGGAGTCCGGCCGCGCCGCGGCGTCCTCGTACGTCTCCAGAAAGGCGACCGGAGCCGCCGGATCCCGCAGCGCGGCCAGGCGCAGCTCCCTGACCTGCGGCCACTCCTCGGCCCGCACGGCCCGTACGACGTACTCGTGTTCCATGCCGTGATCCTAAGTTCTCCGGGCGCACACCCAGGAGTCGTCCGGCTCACCCTCGGGGTAGCCGTCCTACCCCGGTACTACCCGCCGCGCCCGCTTCCCGCCCCCGGTCCGACGATCCGCGCCCCCGCGCACGCCAGCATCGAGACCATGATTCGGGCACACGGACTGACCAAACGCTACGGCGACAAGACCGTCGTCGACGACCTCGGCTTCGAGGTGCACCCCGGCACCGTCACCGGCTTCCTCGGCCCCAACGGCGCCGGCAAGTCCACCACCATGCGCATGCTCCTCGGCCTCGACGCCCCCACCCGCGGCCGGGCCACCATCGGCGGCCGCTCCTACGCCGCCCACCCCGCGCCCCTCCACGAGGTCGGCGCCCTCCTGGAGGCCCGCTCGGTCCACCCGGGCCGCTCCGCCTTCCACCACCTCACGGCGCTCGCCCACACCCACTCCATCCCCAGGAGCCGCGTCGACGCGGTCCTGGAACTGGCCGGCATCCACGAGGTCGCCCGCCGGCGCGTCAAGGGCTTCTCCCTCGGCATGGGCCAGCGCCTCGGCATCGCGGCCGCCCTCCTCGGCGACCCCGCCACCGTCATCCTCGACGAGCCGGTCAACGGCCTGGACCCCGAGGGCGTCCTGTGGATCCGCACCCTCCTCAAGTCCCTCGCCGCCGAGGGCCGCACGGTCCTCGTCTCCTCCCACCTCATGAGCGAGATGGCCCTGACCGCCGACCACCTGATCATCATCGGCCGCGGCAGGCTCCTCGCCGACACCACCGTCGACGCCTTCGTCCGCGCGTCGGGCAGCGGCACCGTCAAGGTCGTCACCCCCGAGGCAGGCCACCTCACCGAACTGCTCGCGGGACCCGGCGTACAGATCACCGGCGGCACGCCCGGCGTCCTCGACGTACACGGCACGGACGCCGAACACATCGGCCGCACCGCCGCCGCCCACGGCATCCCCCTCTTCGAACTCACCCCGCACGCAGCCTCGTTGGAACAGGCCTTCATGGACCTGACCCGCGACTCGGTCGACTACGTCGCGACCACGGCCGACGCCACCCCCACCGTCCCCACAGGAGCCGCGGCATGAGCACCACCACCGCACCCGCCACCGCACCCACCGCGCCCCGTCGCCCGGCCGCCTCCTACCGCCTGAGCCTCAGAGGCGTCGTCCGCTCCGAGTGGCACAAGCTGTGGACGCTCCGCTCGACCTGGATCACCCTGATCACCGCGTCCGCCCTCGTCCTCGCCGTCGGCATCACGATGGGCGCCACCTACGACGGCGACGACGCCGACATCGACACCGTCGTCTTCACCCTCTTCGGCACCCAGCTCTCCCAGATCTGCCTCGCCGTCCTCGGCATCCTCGTCACCGCGGGCGAGTACTCGACGGGCATGATCCGCTCCTCGCTCACCGCGGTACCGCGCCGCCTGCCCGTCCTGTGGTCCAAGGCAGGCGTCTTCACCGCGATCGCCTTCACGGTGACCCTCGCGACGAACGTCGCCACCTTCCTCGTCGCCCAGATCTGGCTCGCGGACACCGACAAGGCGCTCTCCCTCACCGACTCCGGAGTCCTCGGCGCCCTCACGACCAGCGCCGCGTCCATCACGCTGCTCAGCCTCCTCGCACTCGGCCTCGGCGCGCTGTTCCGCTCCGTCCCCGGCGCCATCGGCGCGTTCGTCGGCGCCGTCCTGATCCTGCCCGAGGTCCTGACGATGCTGCCCTTCGACGCCGTCGACACCGCCCTGAGGTACTTCCCCGCCCAGGCCGCGAGCGCGCTCGGCTCGGTCGCCCGCGTCGAGAACACCATCGCGCCCGGCCCGGCCGTGCTCACGCTCGCCCTGTGGGCGGCGGCGGTCCTCGCGGCGGCGGCCGCGCTGCTCAAGCGGCGCGATGTGTGACCCGGCCGCGCCTTCCCCGGCCATGAGGGGATGAGGCCGTGCACGGGCTGTACGAGGATGGGCCGGTGACCGAACCCCACCCCCTCACCCGGCACTTCCAGCGGTCGGCCCAGCGGGTGCGCGCCTTCGACCGGCGCCGCCCGCTGGTCTGGGACGTACTGGTGACGGTGTTCTTCGTGGTGGCCGCCCTCATCGACGGCTCCGGCGGCTGGCGCAGCACCGCGGCCAACCCCGACGTGCCCGCGTGGCAGGTCACCCTGATGAGCCTCGGTCTCTCCGTGCCGCTGCTGTGGCGCCGCCGTCACCCGATGACGGCGCTCACCGTGATGGCGGCGACGACCGCGGTCAGCAACTGGACGGGCGCCTGGCTCCAGTCCGCCCTCATCCAGTTCGTCGTGGTCTTCAGCGTCGCGCTGCGGCTGCCCCTGAGGACACTGGGCCGGGCGGCGGCGCTGGCCGTGCTGCCCATGGCGGTGTGCGCCTTCCGCTATCCGCCGGGCAGTTGGGACGAGCTGATCGTCCCGCAGATCTGGTCGTTCGTGGTCGTCGCGCTCGCCGGCATCGCCGTGCGCTCCCGCCACGACTACACCGAGGCCCTCGTCGAGCGCGCCCGCCGCCTGGAGGTCGAACGCGACCAGCAGGCCCGGCTGGCCACGGCCGCCGAACGCACCCGTATCGCCCGCGAGATGCACGACATCATCGGCCACAACCTCTCCGTCATCACCGGCCTGGCCGACGGCGGTTCGTACGCCGCCGCCAAGTCCCCCGAGCGCGCCGCCCAGGCCCTCGAAGCCATCGGCACGACCAGCCGCCAGGCCCTCTCCGAACTCCGCCGCCTCCTGGACGTCCTGCGCGACGACGAACCCGCCGCCGCGGAGCTCTCCCCGCAGCCCGCCCTGACCGACCTGCACCACCTCATCGACGGCGTACGGGCCGCGGGCCTTCCCGTACGCAGCACGGTGCGCGGTCACCCCGCCCCGGTCCCCGCGGGCCGCCAGCTCACCGTCTACCGCGTGGTGCAGGAAGCCCTCACGAACACCCTCAAGCACGCAGGACCCGACGCCACGGCGACCGTCGACGTCAGCTACGGCGAGGACGGCGACGTGACGGTGGAGGTGACGGACACGGGAGGGGGCGACGTCCAGGGCTCTCCGCCCCCCGGGCCCTCGGGACGCTCCGGACCCTTTGGCCAGGGCCGCGGCCTGACGGGAATGCACGAGCGAACCGCCTTGTACGACGGCACACTTGAGGCGGGGCCGCGCCCCCATCCGCCGGGCGGCTGGCGGGTCCACCTCCATCTCCCCAAGGACAGCGGAACACCGTGACGACCGTACTCATCGTCGACGACCAGCCCATGCAGCGCTTCGGCTTCCGCATGCTCCTGGAGAGCCAGGACGACCTGACGGTGGCGGGTGAGGCGGGCAACGGCAGCGAGGCGGTCCGCATGACGGCCGAGCTCCGTCCGGACGTCGTCCTGATGGACATCCGCATGCCGGGCCTCGACGGCATCGAGGCCACGCGCCGCATCATCGCGTCGGGCGCCCGCACCCGCATCCTGATCCTCACGACGTTCGACCTCGACGAATACGCGTACGCGGGGCTGCGCGCCGGCGCCTCCGGCTTCCTCATCAAGGACGCCCTGCCCGAGGAACTCCTCGCCGGCATCCGCGCCGTCGCCTCGGGCGACGCGGTGGTCGCCCCGAGCCTGACCCGCCGTCTCCTCGACGCGTACGCCGACCATCTCCCGGTGGCGGGATCCTCCCCCGCGCATCCGGCGAACCACCCGCGCCTGGCCGCCCTCACGGAACGCGAACGCGAAATCCTGACGGTCATCGGCCAGGGCTGGACGAATTCGGAGATCGCCGCGCGCCTGCACCTCGCGGAATCCACGGTGAAGACGCACGTGGGCCGCATCCTGGCGAAGACGGGCGCGCGGGACCGGGTGCAGGCGGTGATTCTGGCGTACGACACGAAATTGGTGAGCCCTTCTTGAAGGACTCGTCTCCGCTGGTCTCCGCTCGTCTCCCAAAAGGGCCCTAAACGCAAGAAAGCCCCGGACCGTTCCCGGTCCGGGGCTTTCTTCAAAAGGAGTTCGGCGGCGTCCTACTCTCCCACAGGGTCCCCCCTGCAGTACCATC
>NZ_JBFAWC010000027.1:0-94569 GCF_040680155.1 Streptomyces sp. NPDC052114
GCTCGGCTTCCGTGTCGGGGCTGTTCACATGAGGCTTCGCAGTCCGACCTCCAAGGCGAGTACATCGCACAGCAGGTCGGGGACGACCGGCGCGGTGCCGACGCCCGCCGCCGCCACGAGCACCACTCCCGCCACGCCCAGCGTGACCCGGCGGCGCCGCGCCGAGGTGCGGTGCTTGGCGGAGCCGGGCCGCGCCGCCCCGGAGGCCCGCGGCGCGCGGGCCGTGCCGCGCGCGCCGCCCGCCAGCTCGTCGGGGCCGGGGACGCGCATGGACGTGTGGGTGTCCCGGTTGGAGTCCGCGGACGCCGAGCCCGGCACCAGGGGCACCGCACCCCGCCGGGGCGCGGCCTCGCCCGCCGGCTCGGGCGCGGACTCCTCGTACGCCTCCTCGGCGGCGGAGTGCTCCGCGTCCGGCTCGTCGACGTCCAGCGGCGGCATCCCCGCGACCAGCGGCAGCAGCTCCCGCAGCCGCGCCCCCAGCTCGGAGGCGCGCAGCCGGGACGCGGGGGCCTTGGCCAGGCACTGGACGAGGAGCTGCCAGAGCTCCTCGGGGATGCCGGGGAGGGGGACCACCGTCTCCGTGACGTGCCGCCGCAGGACCGCGCCGGGGTGTCCGCCCCCGAAGGGGGTGAAGCCCGCGAGCAGCTCGTACAGGACCGTCGCGAGGGCGTAGATGTCGACGGCCGCGCGCGGGGGCAGGCCCTCGATGATCTCGGGGGCCAGGTAGTCGGGGGTGCCGATGATCTTCGTCGCGCGGGTGCGGCGCGGGGAGTCGATCAGCTTGGCGACACCGAAGTCGGTGAGGAGGGCGGGGTGCGAGCCGCCGGGGCCGAGGGGGCCCTGCATGTCCAGGAGGACGTTCTCGGGCTTGACGTCACGGTGCACGATGCCCGCGGCGTGCGCCGCGGCGAGCCCGTCGGCGACGTCCGCGACGATGGCGACCGCGGCCTCGGGGGCCAGGCGCCGCTCGCGGTCCAGGCGGGTCCGCAGGTCCGTGCCGCGGACGAGGTCCATGACGAGGGCCAGGTCGTTCCCGTCGACCACGAGGTCGTGGACGCCCACCACGCGCGGGTGGTCGAGGCTGAGCAGGGCCGTGCGCTCCTGGACGAAGCGGCCGACGAGTTCCTGGTCGGAGGCCAGGTCCTCGCGCAGCAGCTTGATGGCGACGGGCCCCTCGGGTCCCTCGCCCAGCCACACCGTGCCGGCGCTGCCACGGCCCAGGATCTGGTGGGCGGTGTACCGGCTGCCGATCTTGCGCGTCAAGACTGCTCCTACGGATGCGTGTTGGCGACAAAACTACGCGGCCTTGTCGCCAACCTTCACTCCGGGAGCAGAAATCACTCTGCAGATGTCGACAAATCCCCACGGTCGCGTGGGGATTGCCGCTAGTTGCCGTTGAGCTTTCCGAGCCACTCGCTGACCTTGTCGTACCCGTCCTTGATCTGGTCCCAGAAGCTCTTCGTCGACCCGATCCAGTCCTGCAACGGGCTGAACTCCCAGATCAGCCAGCTCGCCACGAAGAGGATGACGATCGTGAACAGGCAGCCCTTCAGGCAGCCGAGCCCCGGGATCTTCATCGGGTTGGCGCTGCGCCGGCGCGGCTCACGCGGTTCGCGCGCGGGGCGCGGCGCGGGCTGCTGGGGCGGCGGCGCCTGCGGGGGCGCGGCGTACTGCTGCGGCTGGTGCTGGGGCTGGTGCTGCTGCGGCGCGGGCGCGTACTGCTGCTGCCGCCGCTGTCCGCGCGGCTGCTGCGGCGCGTACTGCTGGGGGCGCTGCTGCGGCTGCTGCTGGGGCCGGGCCACCTGGCGCTGGGGGCGGCGGCGCAGCGGGTCGTCGTTCGGGTCCAAGTACGCCTGGTACTGGGTCTGTTCGTTGCGGTCGCGGGCCGCGGCCATCTGGTTCTGCCAGGGGTGCGGCTCGTTCGGGTCCGCCCCCGGCGCGTTCGGCGGGACCGGCGGCATGACCGCGGTCGGGTCGGCCGCGCCGCGGTTGTTGGGCAGCACGGACGTCGGGTCGGCGTCGCCGTGGCCGCCGGTGCTCTGCATGACGCTCGTCGCGGCGTTCGGGTCGTACGAGCCCGCGTTGCTCGGCAGGACCTGCGTGGGGTCGGCCGCGCCCGGGGTCTCCGGCACCTGGGCGGGCGCCGGGTCCGGCATGAGCAGGGCGCCCACGCCCTCCGCCGCGGCGATCTGCGCCGGGGTGGAGTGCACGCCGACGCCCTCGGCGACGGCGCGCAGGCCGCGGGCGAGGTTCTCGGCGCTGGGGCGGCGGTCGGGGTTCTTGTCGAGGCAGCGCTCGATGACCGTCCACAGCGGGTCCGGGACGGTCGAGGGGCGGCGCGGCTCGGCGCTCAGGTGCTGGTGCAGCACTTCGAGGGCGGAGCCGCCGCCGAAGGGGGGCCGGCCGGTGACGAGCTCGTACAGCAGGATTCCGGCGCCGTAGATGTCCACGGCGCTGGTCTGCGGACGGCCCTCGGCGGACTCCGGCGCGACGTACGCGGGCGTGCCGACGAACTCGTGGGTACGGGTCAGGCCCGGGGAGTCCGCGAGGCGCGCGATGCCGAAGTCGGTCAGCATCGGGTGCATCCCGGCGTCGTCCTGCTTGAGCAGCACGTTCGCGGGCTTGAGGTCGCGGTGCACGACGCCGTCCGCGTGGCTCGCGGCGAGCGCGTCGGCGATCTGCGCGGTCAGCAGGGCCGCCGCGACCGGCGTGAACGGGCCGTTCTCGCGGAGGTAGCGGTGCAGGTCGGGGCCGTCGACGAGGTCCATGACCAGGGCGAGGAGGTCGCCCTCGACGACCAGGTCCCTGGTGCGGACGATGTTCTCGTGCGTCAGCCTGAGCAGGACGGAACGCTCCCTGAGGAAGCGCATCACGACGTCCGCGTCGTTGGCGAGCTCCTCCTTGAGAACCTTGATCGCGACGGTCTCGCCGGGCTGGCCGGGGACGGCCGCCTCGGCACCCGCGGTCTCCCGCTGGCGGGCTCGCCAGACGGTGCCCGTGGCGCCGCGCCCGAGCGGCTCCTCGAGCAGGTACTTGCTGCCTACCGGCCGCACGTCATGCGCTCCCTGCTGGTGGTCCGAGTGTTCCGGCCCGCCGGCTTCCGGCCGGGGGCTTCGCGACCCCGTGCCGCCCGAGGGCGGCCCGAAGGTGTTCCGACCCACTGTAGTGCCGCCGAACGGGGCACCGGCCGGTCGGAATCCGCCCGAGCGCGGCGTTCCGGATCGCTGTTCGCAGGAAAGACGCTCACCCGCGGCCGTTGGTTGCCGGAACGCCCCGAATTGACCTTCACCCGAGCGTGGACCATCGGGTTCCGACGGGGTCCGCAACGGTCCAAGCAGGCACTTTTCCGAGCAGAGCCGACCAATCAAGATCACTTACTGGTGGCCGCCGGGCGTGTTGTCGGTGGCAAGTGCGAGGATGCCTCCAGTACTGGCCGACGTGCCCGTGTGCGGTGGGGGGAATCACAGCGCGTGTCCCCGTTGCCGGGCGCCCAGCGCAGAAGGGACCGCCGACGGCGATGCAGATCCGGCTGACCGTCCTCGGGCCGCGCAGCGGCCAGACCGAGCAGCAAGGCCGCCCCACGCCGACGACCGGCGCGCACGGCGCCTGTGACGTCCTGGTCACCGCCCCCGCGGGCACCGCGCTCGCCGCGGTCGCCTCGGGTCTCGCCACCGCCGTGGCGGGCGGCGAGGGCCCCCTCGTGCTGTACGCGGGCCCGGAGCGCCTGGACGCCCAACGCTGCACCCTCGGCGAGCCCCCCTTGATCGACGGCGCGGTGCTCTCGCTGGGCGCGCCCGCCGAGCCGGGGCCCGAACTGGCGGGCGCGGCGGCCCAGTTGCACGTGGTGGCGGGCCCGGACGCGGGCGGCGTCCATCTGCTGCACGGCGGCCAGATCCGCGTCGGCCGCTCCGCCGACACGGACGTCCCGCTGGACGACCCGGACGTCTCGCGGCTGCACTGCGCGGTCACGCTCGCCCAGGACGGCGGCGTCACGGTCACCGACCTCGGCTCGACGAACGGCACGTCGGTGGACGGCCGCGAGGTCACCGACCGCCCGGTGCGGCTCTCCCCCGGCTCCCTGCTGCGCATCGGCGAGTCGGCGCTGCGCCTGACGGACGGCGGGCACGGCCCGGCCGCCGGCGCGGACGGCACCCTGGCGACGGCCCCGGACGGCGAGGGCCACGTGCGCGTGCGGGCCGCCGAGGCCCCCGCGGAGGCGGTGCGCGCACCCTCCGGCGCCACCCACCACGCCTACGGCCCGGCGGGCTGGGCCACCCCGGCCGGCCCCGCCCCGGAGGGGGTGTCCGGTGCGCCGGATGCGTACGAAGCACCAGGGGCACCCGGCGGCCCCGGCGCGCCGGGTGCGCACGGCGCGTCCACACCGGCCGTCGCGCACCCCGGCGACGCGGCCGTCGTCCCGCACCAGGGCGGCGCGCCCGAGGCGGAGCGGGCCCGCACCGGCACACCCGCGCACGGGACGACCGTGCCGCGCGGCGTGCGCAGGCGCGGCGGCCTCTCGGCGTGGGCACGGCGGCTGACCGGCGGCAGGGACACCCAGGACGACGTGTACGGCGAGCCCGACGACCCCGACGAGGCGTACGCCTCCGGGGACCCCGGCGACGCCCGGCAGGCGGCGCCCTCCCCCGAGGACCTCGCCGTCGCCGAGGCGGCGCGGACCCCCGAGTCCTGGCCCGATCCGGCCGCCCTGCTGCTCACGGCGCTCGGTCCCGGCCCCCGCCTGTGGGAGCGCGGCCCCGGCCACCCCGAGTCGCTCGCGGTGCGGCTCGGCACGGTCGACCGGACCCTGCCCGCCCCGGACGGCCCGGAGGGGCTGCTGCCCGCCGTGCCCGTCACCGTCGGGCTGCGGGAGGCGGGCGCGCTCGGCCTCGCCGGGCCCCGGGACCGGCTGACCGGCCTGGCCAGGGCCGTCGTCGCCCAGCTCGCCGCGCTGCACTCCCCCGACCGCCTGGAGATCGTGCTGATCAGCACGGACCGGGCGCGCCCCGTGGCCGAGCGGACCGCCGCGTGGGGCTGGCTCGGCTGGCTCCCCCATCTGCGGCCCACCCACGGCCAGGACTGCCGCCTCCTCCTCGCGTACGACCGCGACCAGGCGGCGGCGCGTACGGACGAGCTGATCCGGCGCCTCGACGACCACATCGCCGACGGCGCGCGGGGCGGCACGGCCGCCTCCCGCACCGTCGTGGTCGTCGACGGCGACCCCGGGTCCGCCGGGGTGCGCGAGGCCACCGTGCGGCTCGCCGGTGAGGGCGCGCGCGCCGGGATCCACGTCGTCTGTCTCGCCGAGACCGCGGCGGCCTCGCCCGCGTCACCGGTCCTCGACACGTACGAGGCGGCCTGCACGGCGTCGCCCGCCTTCCGCGCGTGCGGTGCCGTGGCGCTGCTCAGCGGTGACGTGGCGACCGCGCTGCGGCTGATGCGGACGGCGGGCGGCCGTCCCGCGGGGCACGGCACCGTCGCCACCGTGGACGCGGTGTCGATGGCCTGGGCCGAGCGGTTCGCGCGCGCCCTCGCGCCGCTGCGGACGGACGGGACGGGCGGCGAGGGCCACGCGCGCGTGTCCGCGCCGCTGCCCCAAGCCGCCCGGCTCCTCGACGAGTTGGGGCTCGCCAGGGCCACTCCCGCCTCGCTGATGGCGCGGTGGGCCGCCGCGGGCGACGACCCCGACGCGCTCGGCGGGCGCGCCCTGGCGGTGCTCGGCGCGGGCCCGCGCGGGCCCGTCGTCGCGGACCTCGTCGCCGACGGGCCGCACCTGCTCGCCGAGGGTCCCGCGGGCAGCGGGCGCACGGAGCTCCTGCGGTCCGTCGCCGCGTCCCTGGCCGCCGCCGAGCGGCCCGACCGGCTGGGCATCGTGCTCGTCGACGGGCGGGACAGCGGCGGGGCGGGCGGCGGCGCCGGGAGCGCCGCGGGCCGGCAGGGCGCGGGGCTCTCCGTCTGTACGGACCTGCCGCACGTCACCACGCACCTCGTGGCCAACGACCCGGTCCGCATGCGGGAGTTCGCGCAGTCCCTGGCCGCGGAGCTGAAGCGGCGGGCCGAGCTGCTCGGCCGCCTCGGGTTCGCGGAGTGGCACACGCAGCGGGAGGTGTCGGGGCGGATGGTGGCGCAGCGGTCGCAGTCGTCCGCGGCGGTCGCCTCCGGGGCGGGTACGGGGGCCGGTGCGGGTACGAGGACGGGGTCCGGTGCGGGGGCCGGTGGGGCCGGTGCCGTGTCGCTGCCCGCGCAGGCGACCGACGGCGATCTCGACGCGCCGCCCAGTTCCACGATGCGGCTGCGGCCCGCGGCGGTGCGGCAGCGGGTGGACCCGGGGCCGCCGTTGCCCCGGCTCGTCGTGCTCGTCGACGACTTCGACGCGCTGCTCTCGCCCGCGCTCGGGTCTCCCGGGCGGCCCGCCGCCGGGTCGGTGGTCCGCGCGCTGGAGGCCGTCGCGCGGGACGGGGAGCGGCTCGGGGTGCATCTCGTGGCGGCCTCGGGGCGCAGTGAGCGGATGCCGGAGACCGAGCTGGGGCGGCGGGCCTCGCTGCGTGCGGTGCTGGACGCGGTGGCGGTGGGGCCGGAGGAACCTGCCCCGGGGCGGGGGGAGTTGCGGACGCCCGATGGGCGGGTGACCGCGTTCCAGGCGGGGCGGGTGACGGGGCGGATTCCTCGTACGGCCACGTTGCGGCCCACGGTGGTTCCTCTGGAGTGGGAGCGGATGGGGGATCCGCCGGCTCGGCGGCCCGTGCGGGAGCTGGGGAACGGGCCTACCGATCTGGCCTTGCTGGCCAGTGCGTTGGAGCGGGCGGCTCGGTCTGTCTCCGCCGATCAGGTCCCGTCACTTTTGTAGGTGCCGCCCCCGTGCCGGCGCTTGGTGCCTCACTTAGACGGGTCGCTGCCCGCAACACGGGCAAGTCGGCTCCACACAACGGTGGTAACTGGCTCAACACCTCTCATGACGCCACGTCACAACGCCATTACGATCAATGAGTTGACAGCGCAGGCCATCTTGCCGCTCCTCCCTGCGCGGGCGTAGACCAGAGCGCACGGGACTGGCCAGGGAAGAGAACGGGGCAGTGATGCGCAGCACTCTTCGTACACGCAGGGCACCGCTACATCGGCGTACCACCGCCAAGATCGCCGCGGCCGTCGTCGCGGGCTCTCTCGCGTTCACCGTCACCGCGTGCGGCGGCGATGACGACGACGGCGACGGAGGAGGCGACAAGAGCGGCGGCAAGGAATCGGCATCCTCGCTCCAACTGCCCAAGCTGGACGGGGAGAAGGTCTCCGTGGCCGCCGTGTGGGGCGGCGCGGAGCGCAAGGTGTTCCTGAAGGTTCTCGACGAGTTCGAGAAGCGGACCGGGGCCACGGTCTCCTTCGTGCCGGCGCAGGACCCCATCATCAGCTTCCTGGAGTCGAAGGTGGCGGGCGGGCAGCCGCCGGACGTCGCGATGCTGCCGCAGGTCGGCGCGATCGAGCAGGCCGTGGCGAACAAGTGGGCCAAGCCGGTCGGCACGGCGGCGCAGAAGCAGCTCGACAAGAACTACTCCCAGGGGTGGCAGGACCTCGGGGCCGTCGACGGCAAGCAGTACGGCGTGTACTTCAAGGCCGCCAACAAGTCGCTGGTCTGGTACAACACGCAGGTCTTCGAGAACGCGGGCGTCACGGCTCCCAAGACCTGGGGCCAGTTCATGAAGACCATGCAGACCGTCTACGACTCCGGTGTGCCGCCGATGTCAGTGGCGGGCGCCGACGCGTGGACCCTCACCGACTGGTTCGAGAACATCTACCTCTCGCAGTCGGGCCCGGAGAAGTACGACCAGCTCGCCCAGCACAAGATCAAGTGGACGGATCCGTCCGTCACGAAGGCGCTGACCACGCTCGGCCAGGTCTTCGGGACGAAGGGCTTCGTGGCGGGCGGCTCGAAGGGCGCGCTGCAGACCGAGTTCCCCGCGTCCGTGAAGCAGACGTTCACCGGCGGCGACCAGCCCAAGGCGGGCATGGTCTTCGAGGGCGACATGGTCTCGCTCGCGATCTCGGAGACCAAGGCCGAGGTGGGCACGGACGCCAAGGTGTTCCCCTTCCCGGCGGTCGGCTCCGACTCCCCCGCCGTGGTCGGCGGTGACGCGGCCGTCGCGCTGAAGGACACCAAGGGCGCGCAGGCGCTGCTGACCTTCCTGGGCTCGCCGGACGCGGGGAAGATCTGGGCGGAGGCGGGCGGCTTCATCTCGCCGAACAAGAACATGCCCATGTCCGCGTACCCGAACGACGTGCAGCGCAACATCGCCAAGGCGATGATCGCGGCCGGCGACGACGTCCGCTTCGACATGTCCGACCAGGCCCCGCAGTCCTTCGGCGGGACGCCGGGCAAGGGCGAGTGGAAGGCGTTGCAGGACTTCCTGAAGAACCCGAAGGACGTCGCGGGCACGCAGAAGGCGCTGGAGACGGCCGCCGCCAAGGCGTACAAGGACTGACGCGATGGCGTCCGCGAACACCGGGGGCGCGGCGAAGGCCGCGCCCCCGACTCCGCGCAAGAGCGTGACCGGCACCCGCAGGTCGGTGGCGGTGGTGTTCCTGCTGCCCGCCCTGGTGCTGCTCGGCGCGCTCGTCCTGTACCCCATCGGGTACTCGTTGTTCCGCAGCTTCTTCGACAAGTCGGGCGACTTCACGGCGTTCGGCAACTACAAGACGATGTTCACGGATGACAGCATCCGTACCGCCATCAAGAACAACGCGATCTGGGTGGTCGTGGCCCCCACGGTCGCGACCGCGCTCGGCCTGATCTTCGCCGTGCTCACCGAACGGGTGCGCTGGGGCACGGCGTTCAAGCTCATCATCTTCATGCCGATGGCGATCTCCATGCTCGCGGCGGGCATCATCTTCCGGCTCGTGTACGAGTCCGATCCCGACCGGGGCGTGGCGAACGCCGTCGTGGTGAGCGTGCACGACACGTTCGCCGAGTCGTCGGCGTTCCCCCAGGCGCATCCCGCGATGAACTCGCCCCTGAAGTCCGGGGGCGACGGCTCGTTCGTCACCAAGGAGCCGGTGCGGGCGGGCACCCCCGTGGTGCTTCCGCTGACCGGTGTGGCGCCGGACCAGATGCCGGACGACGCGAAGGCCGCCAAGGCCGCCGCGGCCGACCCGGCCCGGGTCACCGGAACGGCCTGGCAGGACTTCACGCGCGGCAAGGGCCGGGGCGAGCCCAACGCGCCCGACGCCGCCGAGTTCGGCTACCCCGGCATCAAGATCGAGGCCGTCAAGGACGGCAAGGTGGTGGCGTCCACCGAGGCGAAGGCCGACGGGACCTTCGCGCTGCCGAAGGCGGCCGACGGAGCCCAACTGCGCTATCCGGCCTCGAACTTCCGCGAGCCGTACAACGGCATCGAGTGGCTGGGCCCGACCCTGATCACGCCCTCGATCATCGGGTCCTACCTGTGGATGTGGGCGGGGTTCGCGATGGTCCTGATCGCGGCGGGCCTGGCGAGCGTGCCGCGTGAACTCCTGGAGGCGGCGCGGGTGGACGGCGCCAACGAGTGGCAGGTGTTCCGTCGTGTGACGGTGCCGCTGCTCGCCCCGGTCCTCGCCGTCGTCCTGGTCACGCTCGTCATCAACGTACTGAAGATCTTCGACCTGGTCTTCGTGATCCCGCCGGGCTCGTCCAAGGACGAGGCGAACGTCCTCGCGGTGCAGCTGTACAACTCGGCATTCGGCGACCAGGACGCGGGCGTGGCGAGCGCGATCGCCATGCTGCTCTTCCTACTGGTGATTCCCGTGATGCTCTTCAATGTCCGGCGGATGCGGCGGGAGGCACACCGGTGACGGCCCAGACCGAGATCGTCAAGGCCAAGCGGTCGGTGGGCGGGCGCATCGCCTCGGCCCTGGGCGGCACCGCGCTGCGCGTGTTCCTGGTGCTGGTCGGCCTGTTCTGGCTGGTGCCGACCATCGGGCTGCTGATCGGCTCGCTGCGCACCCCCGCCGACATGAGCGAGAGCGGCTGGTGGACCGTCTTCAGCGCGCCCTCGCAGCTGACGCTGGAGAACTACACCAACCTCCTCAAGGACGAGACGATCACCGACTCGATCCTGTCCAGCATCATGATCACCGTCCCGGCGACCCTGCTCGTCGTGATCATCGGCTCGCTCGCCGGATACGCCTTCGCGTGGATGGAGTTCCCGGGCCGCGACTGGTGGTTCATCGGTGTGGTGGGGCTGCTCGTCGTGCCGGTCCAGGTGGCGCTGCTGCCGGTCTCCAAGCTGTTCGGCGAGATCGGCATCTTCGAGACGACGATCGGCGTGATCGTCTTCCACGTGGCCTTCGGCCTGCCGTTCGCGATCTTCCTGCTGCGGAACTTCTTCGCGGAGATCCCGCGCGAACTCCTGGAGGCGGCGCGGCTGGACGGCGCGGGCGAACTGCGGCTGTTCGTCCGTGTCGTGCTGCCGCTGGGGGCGCCGGCGATCGCCTCGCTCGGCATCTTCCAGTTCCTGTGGGTCTGGAACGACATGCTGATCGCCCTGATCTTCGCCGACTCCGAGAACCCGCCGATCACGGTCGCGCTCCAGCAGCAGGTCCGGTTCTTCGGCGACAACGTGCAGATCCTGGCGCCCGGCGCGTTCATCTCGATGGTGATCCCGCTGGCCGTCTTCTTCGCGTTCCAGCGGCAGTTCGTGTCCGGCGTGATGGCGGGCGCCGTGAAGTGACGTGGAAGTGACGTGAAGTGGCGTGAAGTGGCGTACGGACAAAAGGGATCAAAAGGCTCACGCGAGTCAAGGGGATCAAAGGGATAAATGACAGGGGAGGCGGCCCTTCACCGGGCCGTCTCCTCGCGTCCATCCCCCGTATGCCACATCCGGCGTAACTCGATCACCGGTTCCGGCGTTCCCGGGCAGTCTGCCCGCGCCGACCCATGGATGTGCCTTGCCCCGGTTCAGTGTCATCGTCCCCGCGTACAAGGTCCAGGCCTACCTGCACGAGTGCCTGGAGTCCGTGCTGGAGCAGTCCTTCACCGACCTGGAGCTGATCGCGGTCGACGACTGCTCGCCGGACGCGAGCGGCGCGATCATCGACGAGTTCGCGGCCCGTGACCCGCGCGTGCAGGCCGTCCACCTGACGGAGAACGTCGGCCTCGGCCGGGCCCGCAACGCCGGCATGGCGCGCGCCACCGGCGACTACCTGATCTTCCTGGACAGCGACGACACCCTCACCCCCGGCTCCCTGCACGCGATCTCCGACCGCATCAAGGAGACCGACGAGCCGGACGTCATGATCTACGACTACGCCCGTACGCACTGGTCGGGCGAGGCCGTCCGCAACCAGTTCGCGGCCCAGCTCACCGAGGAGGGCCCGGCGCCCTTCCGGCTCGCCGACCGTCCCGGCCTGCTGAAGGTCCTGATGGTCGCCTGGAACAAGGCGCACCGCCGCGACTTCATCGAGCGCACGGGCTTCACCTTCCCGCCGGGGTACTACGAGGACACGCCCTGGACGTATCCGATCCTGATGGCGGCGGAGTCGATCTCCACCCTCGACCGGGTCTGCGTGCACTACCGGCAGCGGCGCCAGGGCAACATCCTGGGCACCACGAGCCGCAAGCACTTCGAGATCTTCGACCAGTACGACCGGGTCTTCGCGTTCCTCGACCAGCACCCCGAGCTCTCCGCGGCCTGGCGGCCCGTGCTGTTCCGGCGCATGGTCGACCACCTCTCGACGGTCTTCACCAAGCGGGGCAGGCTGCCGCGCGGCTCGCGCGCCGAGTTCCTGCGCAAGGCCCGCGCCCACTACCGCCGCTACCGCGTCGCGGGCGCCCGCGTGCCCGCGCGCACCCGGCTGCGGCACGGCCTGGTGCGGCTCGGCTCGCACCGCACCTACCGCGGTCTGTGGGCGGCGCTGCGGCTGCGGGCCCGCGCCGCGCGGTACGCGGCCACGGCCCGCCGGCGCGCCCGGGGCGCCCTGCTCCAGCTGCACTACCGCGTCCAGCTGCGGCTGCCCGTGCGCGACCACTGCGCCGTCTTCTCCTCGTACTGGGGGCGCGGCTACGGCTGCAACCCCGGCGCCCTGGAGGCCGCGATGCGCGAGCACGTGCCCGGCATCAGGACCGCGTGGATCGCCCATCCGCGCCACCACCACACGATCCCGACGGGCACGCGCAGACTGCGGCCGGGCACCGCCGCGTACTGGACGGCGCTGGCCCGCTCCAAGTACCTGGTGAACAACGTCAACTTCGACCGCAGGCTGGTCAAGCGGCCCGGCCAGGTCCTCGTCCAGACCCAGCACGGCACGCCCCTCAAGCACATGGGCCTGGACCTCCAGGACCGCCCGGCCGCCGCGCGCGGCACGGACTTCGCCACCCTCATGAAGAACGCCGACAAGTGGGACTACGTCCTGTCGGCCAACCGCCACTCGACGCTGGTGTGGGAGCGGGTCTTCCCCGCCGGGTACACCACGCTGGAGTACGGCTACCCCCGCAACGACCGCTTCCAGCAGGCCACGTCGGCCGAGGTGGCGCGGCTGCGCGAGAGCCTCGGCGTCCCGCACGGCGCCGTCGCCATCCTGTACGCGCCCACCCACCGCGACTACCGCCGCACCCAGCGCCTCACCCTCGACCTGACGCGGATGCTGCACACGCTGGGGCCCCGCTTCGTCGTCCTGACCCGCGCGCACCACTTCTACGACGCTCCCCTGGAGGAGAGTTCGGGCCGGGTCATCGACGTCTCCGACCACCCGAACATCGAGTCGCTCTGCCTCGCCTCGGATGCGCTGGTCACCGACTACTCGTCCCTGATGTTCGACTACGCCAACCTCGACCGGCCCATCGTGCTGTACCCGGACGACTGGGAGGCCTACGAGGCGGCCCGCGGCACCTACTTCGACGTGCGGGAGTTCCCGCCGGGCGCGGTCGCGCGCAGCGAGGACGAGCTGACCGACATCTTCGCCACCGGGCACTGGGCGGGCTCGCGCTCGGCGCAGCTGCGGCGGGCGTTCCGCGAGCGGTTCTGCGCGTACGACGACGGGCGCGCCGCCGAGCGGGTCGTACGCCGTGTCGTCCTCGGCGAGCAGAGCGGGCTGCCGTCCGTGGTGCCCCTGGAGGAGCGCCACCCGGCGCCCGCGGCCGCCGTCCCGCGGCAGGGCAGAGCGGCCTTCTCCGGTCTCCAGCACTCCCCGCATCCGTGATCCGCGTCGTGTGAACCACCATCGAGAGAGGCCGTCTTGTCGCGCTTCAGCATCATCGTCCCCACCCATGACGTACCGGGGCGGCTCGCCGACTGCCTCGCCTCGGTGCTCGGGCAGTCCTTCGCCGACCTCGAAGTGATCGCCGTGGTCGACTCCCTCGACGCGGACGCGGACCAGGGCTCCGCGATCGCGGCCGAGCACGCGGAGCGCGACCCACGGGTGCGCCGCACGCAGTCCCCGCCCGGTGACGGCCTGCCGGGGGCGCGGAACGCGGGGACGCGCGCGGCCGAGGGCGACTACCTGCTGTTCCTCGACGGGGACGACACCCTCACGCCGGGCACGCTCGCGGCGCTCGACGCCCGGCTGGCCCAGGCCGGTGAGCCCGATCTGCTGCTCTTCGACCACGAGCGCGTGCACTGGTTCGAGGGCGGCCGGGGTCCGGCGCTGACCCGGCTGTGGCAGGACGCGCCGCGGGGCACCTTCACGGCGGCCGGGCACGCGGCGCTGCCCGATCCGCTGGTGCCGGCCTTCTCCGCCGCCTGCCGGCGCTCCTTCGTGACCCGGCACGGCCTGTCCTTCGCGCCCGGCATGTTCACGGACACGGTGTGGAGCGTGCAGACCGCGCTGCGGGCCGAGCGGATCGCGGTCCTCGACCGGGTGTGCGTACGCCACCTGCTGCGCCGCCAAGGAGCGCGCAACCGGATCGCCGGGGCCCATCACCTGGAGCTGCTCGACCAGTTCGGGCGGGCGATGGCGGGGGCCGTGGAGCTCGGGGTGGAGGCGCCGGTCCTCGCGCGGCTCTTCCGCAGGCTCACGCACGAGGTCCTCAGGACGGCGTCGCTGCCCGCGCGGCTGCCGTCCGGGCGGCTGCGGCGGCGCTTCTTCCGGCAGGCCACGCGGCTGTACCGGCTGCACAGGCCCGAGGGGTTCCGCCCGCCCGCGGGGAGCCTCGGGGTGCAGCACCGGCTCCTCGCGTCCGGCGCCTACGGCGCGTTCTGTCTGCTGCGGGGCCTCAAGTCCCGCGCGCACAGGGTGGTTTCGACGCTGCGGCGTTACCAGGAGAAGCTCGCGCGGCGGCTCCCGGGCGCCGACGTCTACGCCGCCTTCCTGAAGCAGCCCGTCGACGAGAACCTCGCGGTGTTCTCCGCGTACTGGGGCCGCGGCTACACCTGCAATCCGGCCGCCATCCACGCCAAGGCCCGCGAGCTGGCCCCGCACATCCGCTCTGTGTTCCTGGTCGACGAGGAGCACGCGGACCGGATGCCGGACGGCGTGGAGTACGCGGTCACCGGCAGCCGCCGCTACTGGGAGGTGATGGCGCGGGCCAAGTACACCTTCAACAACGTCAACTTCGAGGGCCGCGTCAAGAAGCGCCCCGGCACCGTGCACGTCCAGACCCAGCACGGCACTCCGCTCAAGCACATGGGCGTCGACCAGGCCGCTTACCCGGCCGCCGCCGCGGGCATCGGCCCCTTCGGCAAGATGCTGGCCCGCACCGACCGCTGGGACTACAACCTCTCCGCCAACCGGCACTCCACCGAGGTCTGGGAGCGCGCCTTCCCCAGCGGCTTCGAGCAGCTGGAGTACGGCTATCCGCGCAACGACGCGTACTACACCTCGACCGCCGACGACGTCCGCAGGGTCCGCCGCGCACTGGGCGTGGCCGAGGACCGGACCGCGGTCCTGTACGCGCCCACGCACCGCGACTACCGCGAGGGCTTCGCGGCGCAGCTGGACCTCGCGGCGTTCTGCGCGGCGCTCGACGACTCGTACGTGGTGCTGCTGCGCGCCCACCACTTCTACGAGGGCTCCCCGGGCCTCGAAGAGGCCGTGCGCTCGGGCAGGTTGATCGACGTGACCGCGCACCGCTCGACGGAGGAGATCTGTCTGGCGGCGGACGCGCTGATCACCGACTACTCGTCGATCATGTTCGACTACGCCAACCTGGACCGGCCCATCGTCGTGTACGCCGACGACTGGGACGTCTACCGCGAGTCGCGGGGCGTCTACTTCGACCTGCCCGCGAACCCGCCCGGTCCGGTGGCCGCCACGCTGGAGGAGCTCGTCGGGATCTTCCGCGGCGGCGCCCTGCACGGGGAGCGCTCACGGCAGCGACGGGCCGCGTTCCGCGAGCGGTTCTGCGCCTTCGACGACGGGCACGCCGCCGAGCGCGTGGTGCGCCGGGTGCTGCTCGGCGAGGAGCCCGGGGCGATCCTGCCGCCGATGCCGCTGCACGTCCGGGTGCCCGCCCCGGCCCCGGCCCGCGCGCTCGCGCACTGAACCCCGCCGGCCCACCGGCGAGGCCGGGCGACCCGCGCCCGCTGTCCACATCCGTCACGACCCGTGGAATCACCGTGCCCCGTTTCAGCATCATCGTCCCCGCCTACCAGGTCCAGGGTTTCCTGCGCGAGTGCCTCGACTCGGTGCTCGACCAGTCCTTCACGGACTTCGAGGTCATCGCCGTGAACGACTGCTCGCCCGACGGCTGCGGGGCGATCATCGACGAGTACGCGGCGCGCGACGAGCGGGTGAAGGCGGTGCACCTGGCGGAGAACGTCGGGCTCGGCCGGGCCCGCAACGCCGGCCTGCCGCACGCCCGGGGCGACTACCTGCTCTTCCTCGACAGCGACGACAGCTACACGCCCGGCACCCTGGAGGCGCTCGCCCACCGCCTGGACACCGCGGGCGACCCCGACGTCCTGATCTTCGACTACGCGCGCACCCACTGGTGGGGCGGCTTCCACCGCAACATCATGCACGGCATCCTCGGCGCCGCAGGGGACTCCGTGTTCACCGCCGCCGAACGCCCCGAGTTCCTCGACCTGATCATGGTCGTGTGGAACAAGGCGTACCGCAGGGACTTCACCGAGCGGCACGGCTTCGCCTTCCCGCCCGGCTACTACGAGGACACCCCCTGGACCTTCCCTGTGATGCTGTCGGCGGAGCGCGTCGCCGTGCTCGACCGGGTCTGTCTGCTCTACCGCCAGCGCCGCCAGGGCAACATCCTGCGCACCACGAGCCGCAAGCACTTCGACATCCTCGACCAGTACGAGCGGGTCTTCTCCTTCGTCGACGCGCGCCCCGAACTGGCCGACTGGCGGCCCTATCTGCACCGCCGCATGGCCGAGCACTGCATGGAGATCCTCGGCAAGAACAACCGGCTGCCCGACCGCGACAAGCCCGAGTTCTACCGGCTGTCCGCCGAGGCCTTCCGCCGCCACCGCCCCGCCGGCTTCACGCTCCCGAGGAGCACGCACCGCACCGCGCTGCGGCTGCTGTCCGGCGCGCCCTACGCGCTGTTCGCCGCGCACCGCAGGTGCCGCGCCGCGCTCGGGACGCTGCGCAAGCGCAGGGCGAAGCTCCGCAGGCGCGCGTCCCTGCGGTTCAAGCGGACCGTGCACGCCCTCCTCGCGCTGCGCCCCCTGGACCCGCACCTGGCCGTGTACTCCGCCTCCCACCACCGGGGCGTCCTCGGCGACCCGGCCGCCATCCACGAGCGGGCCCGGCAACTCGCCCCGCACATCAGGAGCGTGTGGGTGGTGCGCCCCGACGCGGTGGACACGCTGCCGCCCGGCATCGACCACGTCGTGCCGAACTCGCTGCGCTACTGGACGACCGTCGCCCGTGCCACGTACTTCGTGAACAACGTCAACTGGGCGCACGAGCTGGTCAAACGCCCCGGCTCCGTGCACCTGCACACCCACCAGGGCACCCCGCTCAAGCACATGGGCCTGGACCTGCTCGGCCACCCGGCCGCCACCCACCGGCTCAACGTCCGCGCCATGCTGCGCCGTTGCGACCGCTGGGACTACAGCCTGGCCGCCAACGCGCACTCCGAGCGGGTCTGGGACCGCGCCTACCCCTGCCACTTCGCCTCGCTGCCCTCGGGCAGCCCGCGCAACGACGTCCTCTTCTCCGCCGACCCCGCGCACGGCGCGCAGGTCCGGCGCCGCCTCGGCGTGCCGCAGGGCGACACCGTCGTGCTCTACGCGCCCACCCAGCGCGACCACCACGTGACCGGCTACGTCCGGCGCGTGGACCTGGAGGCGTTCACGCGGGCGCTCGGCCCCGGCCACACCGTCCTGGTGCGGCTGCACCCCTCGCTGGCCAAGCACCCCGTGCGCGGTCTGGAACTGGCCGACCTGGCCCGCCGCGGGCTGCTTCTCGACGTCACCGACGAGCCCTCCGTGGAGGACCTGATGCTCGCCTCCGACGTGCTCGTGACGGACTACTCCTCCCTGATGTTCGACTACGCGCACCTGGACCGCCCGATCGTCCTGCACGCCGACGACTGGGAGACGTACCGGGCCAACCGCGGGGTCTACTTCGACGTGCGGGCCGAGCCACCGGGCCATGTGTCCACCGACACCGCGCAGCTGGCGGGCCTGTTCCGCAGCGGCGCCTACGCCGACGAGCGGGCGGCGCGGCTGCGGGCCGCCTTCCGCGAGCGGTTCCGCGGATACGACGACGGGCACGCCGCCGCCCGCGTGGTCAGCCGGATCATGCTCGGCGAGCCGCCCGCCACGGCGATCCCCGCCCAGGACGCGGGCCGCGCCGCGCAGCCCGCCGTCGGCCTGCTGGACGGAGGCCGGTCATGACGGGCACCATCCCCCGCCCCGCCACCGAACCCGGCCTCGACGGATCCCCCGCCGCCTCGCGCCGGCGCCGGGTGCTGCCCGACGCCTGCGCCGCCGTCCTCGGCACCGCCCTCATCGGCACCCAGGGCGCGCGGCTGGGCCAGTGGCTGGTCGACGACGCGGCGATCACCTTCGCGTACGCGCGCAGCATCGACGAGGGCCTCGGCCCCGTCCAGCAGGCGGGCTCGCCGCCCGTGGAGGGCTACTCCAACCCGTCGTGGCTGGTGCTGCTGCTCGCCGGGCGGCGGCTCGGGCTCTTCGACCACCGGGCCTACTTCGGCGTCCCCGACCTCGTGCTCTACCCCAAGCTGCTCGGCCTGCTGTGCGCGCTCGGCATCCTGCTCGCCGTCGGCTGGGCGGCGCGGCACATGGTCGGGCACTCCTGGGCGGTGGTCGCGCTCGCCGGGGTGCTGCTCGCCTCGAACGTCTCCTTCGTCGCCTGGATGTTCTCGGGCCTGGAGAATCCGCTGTACGCGCTCGCGGCGACCGCGCTGGCCGCCGTGCTCGCCCGCGCGGCGGTCGGCGGCACCCTGCTGGGACGGGGGCCCGCGGTGGCTGCCGGGCTGCTCGCGCTGCTCGCCGCGCTGACCCGGCCCGACGGCGCGGTGCTCGCCGCGGTCCACCCGCTGCTGCTCCTCCTGTACGTGACGAAGGCGCGGCTGCTGCCCTCGCTGCGGACGGCGGCGCTCGGCGCGGCGGTGTTCCTGCTGCCGTACGGGGCCTTCCTCGGGTGGCGGTACGCGCTGTTCGGGCGGCTCGTGCCGAACACCGCGGTGGCCAAGGCCCAGCAGCCGCCGACCCTCGAACTCTTCGCCGGGACCGGTGAGCTGCTCTCCTTCGCGGGGTGGACGGCGGTGCTCGTCTCGGCGGCCGTCGTCGGAGTGGTGCTCGGCCGTCCCGGGCCGGCGCGCGCCGGGCTCGTCGCGGTGCTCCTGCCGCTGGCGCTCACCCTGTCGGCGTTCGGAGTGCTCAAGCCCGACTGGATGGGCATGTACCGCTTCGCCACACCGGTGTGGGCGCTGGCCGCCCTCGCGGTGTGCGTGGCCACCGTCGCGCTGGTCGAGAGCGGGCCGGTCCGCGCCCGCGCCGTCACCGCCGTCGCGGTGTGCGGGGCGCTGGCCCTGGCGTGGGGCGGGCAGCGCGAGCGGGCCGCCGAGTTCCGCGCGCACCCGACGCTGCCGATGTGCGTGGTCGTGGACCGCTACGGCGCGACGTTCAACGAGTACGCGGACCGGCTCGGCCTGAAGAACGCCAGCTTCCTCACCCCCGACCTCGGCGGCACGCTGCTCACCAGCGATCTGGTGGTGCAGGACCTGGCGGGGCTCACCGAGCCGGACCTGGCCGACGCGTTCGCCGCCGAGGACATGGCGGCGCTGCGGGCCCATGTGTTCGGCACGCTCCGGCCGACGCTGGTGCACGCCCACGGGTACTGGGCGACCTACCCCGGCCTGACGCCCCGGCGGATGGCCGCGGAGGGCTATCTGCGGCTGTACACGGAGCGGAGCAGGCACGGGGACGGCGGCGACTGGGTGCGGGCCGACGCCGTCAAGGATCCCCGGCGGCTCGCCGCGACGCGCGCGTGGGCCAAGCGCGAGGTCGGCCGGATCCTGCGCGAGCAGGAGGCGGGCCGGCGCGGCGGCTGCGGCGAGGTCTTCCGCCCCGGACAGCGGCTGTAGCGCCCGCCCCTCCCCCTACGTACGCCCTTCCCTTCCCCCCACCCCAAGGAGTGACGACCATGAGCCCCACCGAGACCGCCCTGCCCAAGCCCGCCACGCTCGACGAGGTGCCGGGCTGGTTCCACCGGCTCGACCAGCAGCTGTTCGCGTTCTTCCTGGAGGCCACCGCCGAGCGCGGCGGCGACGTCCTGGAGATGGGCTGTTACCTCGGCAAGTCCACGATCGTGATGGGACGTCACGTCCAGAAGGGCGAGAACTTCACGGTCTGCGACCTGTTCGGGGACGAGTCCCAGGGCACGTACAGCCGCGAGGAGACCCGGGACTTCTACCAGAAGACGCTGTCCCTGCGGGCCTTCGAGAACAACTACCTGGCCTTCCACGACGAGCTGCCCACGATCGTGCAGGGCCGCACCAACGTGCTCGCCGACGCCATCCCCGCGGACAGCTGCCGCTTCATCCACATCGACGCCTCGCACATGTACGAGGACGTCAGCGTCGACATCGAGACCACCCGCAAGATCCTGCGCCCCTACGGCGTCGTCTCCCTCGACGACTACCGCACCGAGCACACGCCGGGCGTCTCCGCCGCCGTCTGGGAGGCGGTCTTCAACAAGGGCATGCGGCCGGTGTGCGTGTCGGGCAGCAAGATGTACGCGACCTGGGGCGAGACCGCCGACCTCCAGGAGCGGCTGCGCGCGTGGGCCGGGACCGTGCCGACCTGCACGGTGAGCGAGGACCTCATCGACGGCGAGGCGGTGCTGCGCCTGACCGCGAAGAAGCCGAAGCCGGCCCCGAAGCCGGCGGCCGGGGCGGCCCCCGCGCCGGCCGCGAAGGCGATCCCCCCGCAGGGCGCGCCCAAGGCCTCGCCCCGCCCCGCGAAGCGGCCCCTGGGCCGCCGCATCGCGGTGAACCTGCTGCCGCCGGTGATCACGCGGGCGGTGCGGCGGATCAAGCGGGGCTGAGGCGACCGCCGCGAGAATGGCGTAGCTGCGCGAGAGGTCCGGGGCCGGAGCGGTCAGAGTGAACAGATGCAGCGCATCCGGTTCGACCCGCCCCGCCGCCCCGGGCTCCCGCCCCGCGTCCGGCGCCTGCTCGGCGCGGCACGGAGCACCCGCTTCCGACTTGAGCGGGTCGTGGCGGGCAGGACGAGGAGCGGGAGCGGCCTTCCAGGGCGGTGGCCGGGCGGGGCCGAAGAGGTCAAGGGACTGCTCGTGCCCGTGCACCTGTCCCTGCGGGACAGCCGCACGCTCAATCTCGCGCTCGACGCTGGGGACGTGCCCGGCGAGGTGCGGGACGCGCGGCTCGTCGTCGGGCGCGGGGTGCGGCGGATCGCCGTCCCCCTGGTGTACGAGCCGCACACCGGCGCCCGTCCCCTGCTGACCGCCACCGCCACCCTGCGCGACATGCGGGACGGCGTGTGGCGGGTGACCGCCGAGGTGCGGGGCGGCGACGGGCGCGTCCGGCGGTACGGGCTCGCGGTCGCCGTCGCGGGAGCCGCGCCCGCGACGCCGATCGCCCCGCACGCCCCCGACCCGCTGACCGGAACCCTCGTGCGGGTCGTGGCGGCCCGCGGCGGACGGGCGGTGCTCCAGGCGACCCGGTCGCTGCCCCGCGCGGAACTGGTGCGGTTCGTGCCGCGCGGCGACGGCATCACCGTGCACGGGCGGCTCGTCGCGGGGGCCGCCCCCGGCCGGGCGGAGGCCGTGCGGCGGCGGGACGGCGTCGTCGTACCCGCCGAAGTGCTCTGGCGGGGCACGGCGTTCGCGCTGCGGGTGCCGCTCGCCGCGATGGCCGGGGCGGGTCCGGGGCAGTGGGTGTGGGACTTCCGGGTCGGCCCGCTCCCCCTCGGCCGGTGGCTGTCCGACGTGCGCGACCCGTCCGCCGCCTACCCCACGCCCTTCCGCGTCGTCGCGCTGCCGGACGGCGCGATCGTCCGGGCCCACGCCCACTTCACGGCGTCCGGCGCCTTCGCGGTGACGTGCCGCGACATCACCGACGACCTCGGCCAGGACATCACCGAAGACACCGGCCCCGGCACCGGCCCCCGGGAGCTCGCGGAGGAGACCCCATGAAGATCACGTATCTGCTCGGCTGGGGCGACGAGATGGGCGGCACCGAGCTCGCCACGTACACCCAGGCGCAGCACCTGGCCGAGCGCCCCGGCATCGAGGTCGAGGTCGTCTCCGTCTTCAGGACGCGCGCCGAGCCGTTCTTCCCGGAGGCGCGCGGGCTGCCCGTGCGGCATCTCGTCGACCGCACGGTCACGCCCGAACGCCCGCTGCGCGACACGGAGTTGGACGACGCCGCCTGCCGTACGCTCGCCGCGCTGCCCAGCGAGCTGATCAGGCCCGCCTGGGAGGACGCCTTCGACCGGCTCTCCGACATCGAGCTGACCGCGGCGCTCGGCACGCTCGACACCGACGTCCTGGTCACCACCACGCCCGCGCTGCTCGCCGCCGCCGTGGCGCTGGCGCCCGCGCGGGTCGTCACCGTCCACCAGGAGCACCGCCCCACCCAGCGGCGCGGCCCCTCCGGCGAGCCGCTGCTGCTGCACGCGCCGCGCCTGGACGCCCTGGTCACGCTGACCGAGCGCACCCGCGACTGGATCGCGGAGTCCCTCGGCCCCACCGCCCCCGAGCTGGCCGTCATCCCGAACGCCGTGCCCGACGGCTTCCGGCCGCGCGCCGACGGCGAGGGCAAGGTCATCGTGATGGCGGCGCGGCTGACCGGCGAGAAGCGCGTCGACCACGCCGTCCGGGCCTTCGCGAAGGTCGCGGACGCGCACCCCGACTGGACGCTGCGGGTCTTCGGCGGCGGCCACCGCGAGCGGCATCTGCGGCGCCTGGTCGACGGGCTCGGCCTGCACGACCGGGTCGAACTGCTCGGCCCCTGCCAGGACATGGCCGCCGAGTGGGCCAAGGCCGGGCTGAGCCTGATGACCGCGGGCCACAACGAGGCGTTCCCGCTGGTGCTCCTGGAGGCGCTCGCCGCCGGGGTGCCGGTCGTCGCGTACGACGTGCTGACCGGGCCCGCCGAGATCGTCAGGCACCGCATCGACGGCCTCCTCGTGCCGCCCGGCGAGATCGACGAACTCGCCTGTGCCATGGACGAGTTGATGGGCAGCGACGAGAAGCGGCGGCGGTTCGCCCGCGCCGCGCGCGAGGGCGTCTACGCCCGGTTCTCCTCGACGGACGTCACCGCGCGCTGGGAGGAGCTGTACACGCGGCTCGTCGCGGGCCGCGACCGGCCGGAGCGGCTGCGCGGGCGCGCGGACCGGGTGGCGCTCGGCGTCGCGTCCGGCGGCAGCGGGTTCAGGCCCACCGCGCCGCACACCTTCGAGGCGGCGGCCGCCGCCGACGAGCGGGCCCGCGAGGACGAGATCATCGCCGCCGACACCACGGGCCGCGTCATCCGCTCGGTGGGCCGCCTCGCCGAGCGCCGCGACGACCTCCTGACCCCGCACATGGCGGAGCTGAACCTCCGGCTCGCCGCGTCCGCGCTGGAGTCGCAGGACGTCCCCTACTGCCTGGTGCGCACCGCCGACGGCACGTCCCACACCCTGGCCGTGGCCGCCGAGGAACGCGACCGGGCGCTCAAGGCCCTGGCCGGGGCGCTGCGCGGACGGCCCGTCTACGCCGAGCTGGTCCGGCCGCGCGACGCGGCGCCCGGCGCGGTCCTCGCCGAACGCCTGGACGGGATCGGCGAGCTGGCGGGCGTCAAGGTCTTCAAGCCGGTGACGACGTCGACGCTCTCGCTGCGACACGGCGCGGGGCAGGCCTGCACGGTGGCGTTCTGGCCGCGGGCGGCGGACGGGTCCTCCTTCCGGGCGCCGTTCGGCACCACGCTGGCCGGCTCCGAGCTGCCCTCGCTCACGCCCACGGCGACGCTGCGCGTGGCGGACCGCACGTATCCGACGCTCGACGTGTTCGCCGAACTCCTCGTCAAGGACGTCGACTTCCCCGTCGATGCCGTCTACACCTGGGTCGACGACAGCGACCCCGCGTGGCGGGCGGCGCGCGAGACGGCGCTCGGCGGCGACGCCGCCCCGGCCGGGTCCGGCACCGGCGCGGACACGGGCGCCGTGCGCTTCCGCAACCGCGACGAGCTCCGCTTCAGCCTGCGCTCCCTGGCGATGTACGCGCCCTGGGTCCGGCACGTGTACCTCGTCACGGCGGGCCAGACCCCGCCCTGGCTCGACCGGGACCACCCGGGCCTGACGGTGGTCGACCACCGCGACCTGTTCGCCGACCCCGACGCGTGCCTGCCGACCTTCAACTCGCACGCCATCGAGTCGCAACTGCACCGCATCGAGGGCCTGTCGGAGCACTTCCTCTACTTCAACGACGACATGTTCCTGGGCCGTCCCACCAACCCGGACACCTTCTTCCTCAGCAACGGCCTGCCCCGCTTCTTCTGGTCCTCGGCGTCCGTGCCCGCGCTGCCGGTCGCGCCGGACGACGAGGGCTATCTCGCGGCGGCGAAGAACAACCGCGAGCTGCTGCGCGCCGCGTTCGGCAGGACGACGACGCACAGCTTCCTCCACGTGCCCTACGCGCTGCGCCGCAGCGTCCTCACGGAGCTCGCCGAGCGCTTCCCCGAGGAGTGGGCGGCCACGTCCCGCAGCCGCTTCCGCTCCACCGGCGACCTGGCGCTCGTCTCGTCGCTGCACCAGCACTACGCCTACCTGACCGGCCGTGCGGTGCCCGGCGGCATCGCGTACGACTTCGTGGACATCGGCGACCGCGCCGACCACGCGCGCCTCGGCCGGCTGCTGCAGAGCCGCGACAAGACGGCGTTCTGCATCGGGGAATCGCCCGGCGGCGGCCTGGCGGACCAGGAGATGGCCCTGGCCATCCGGTCGTTCCTGACGGCGTACTTCCCGGTGCGCTCGCCGTACGAGAGGCGATCGAACGGCTAGCCGGGCACACCCATGCGCTGGGTGCCGAGGACGGACAGGAGGCGCAGGGCCTGGTCCGACGGCGAGCCGGGGGCCGCGGTGTAGAGGAAGACCCGCTGGTCGCGGTCGGCGATGTCCAGGACGTCGCAGCTGACGGTGACCGGGCCGACCACGGGGTGCGCGAAGGTCTTGCAGAGCGTGGGCCGGGAGGCCACGTCGTGGTCGGCCCAGAGCCGGGCGAACTCCTCGCTGCCGGTGCGGAGTTCCTCGACGAGGGCGGCCACCTCGGGGTCGTCGGGGTAGCGGGCGGCGGCGGTGCGCAGGTGCCGGGCCGCGGTGCGGGCGAACTGCTCCGCGTCCGAGACCCCGTACAGCCGCAGCCCGTCCCGGTACGGGGCGAGGAAGGCGCGCCGGAGGAGGTTGCGGTCCCGGCGCGGCAGGGCCGAGAAGTCCTCCATCAGGGCGGCGGCCAGGTCGTTCCAGGCGATGACCTCGTACGTCGCCGAGACCACCACCGCCGCGGCCTCGGGCAGGCGCCGGATCAGGTCGACGATGCTCTGCCGGACCTCGCGCGAGGGGCCGGGCGGCGGGCCCGGCGGGGTGCCCGCGAGGTGGTGGAGGTGGTCGCGCTCGGCGTCCGACAGGCGCAGCGCGCGGGCGAGCTGGGCCAGCACCTCTCGGGAGGGGTGCGGGGCACGGGCCTGTTCGAGCCGCGTGTAGTACTCGGCCGAGATGAAGGCCAGCTGCGCCACCTCCTCGCGGCGCAGCCCCGGGGTGCGGCGGCGCGTCCCGGCGGGCAGTCCCACGTCGGCGGGGGCGATGCGCTCGCGCCGGCTGCGCAGGAAGCCGCCGAGCTCTCGTCGTGCACGTTGATCCACGCCTTCATTGTGCGCGGGTGCCGGGCGGCCCAGCCAGGTACTGCCGGTGCCTGGATGAGCGCGGCGGCCGGGCCCAGGCTCGACGGCATGAACGACACACAGACCCCGTCCACCGCCCCCTGTGGCCTGCTCGCCGGCAAGGTGGCCCTCATCACCGGTGCAGGCCGCGGCATCGGCGCCGCCGCGGCGCGGCTGTTCGCCCGGGAGGGCGCGCAGGTCCTGCTCGCGGCCCGTACCGGGACCCAGCTGAAGGCGGTGGCCGAGGAGATCCGGGCGGCCGGGGGCGCCGCGGACCACGTGGTGTGCGACCTGGCCGACGGGGCGAGCGTCCGGGCCGCCGTCGGCCGGGCCGTCGAGCGGTACGGGTGCCTCGACGTGGCCTTCAACAACGGTGCGAGCCCGCAGCCGCCCGGCCCGATGGACGAGCTGTCGGAGGAGGACTTCGACGCCGTCGGCGCCGTGAACCTCAAGGGCTCGTGGCTGGCCATGACCGCCGAGATCGCCGCGATCCGCGCCACCGCCGGGCGCGGGGCGATCGTGAACACCTCCAGCGTCGGCAGCCTGATGGCCAACCCGGAGCTGCCCGCGTACGCGGCGACGAAGAGCGCGCTCAACAGCCTGACCGCGTCGGCCGCCGCCACCTACGGGCCCGAGGGCATCCGCGTGAACGCCGTCGCGCCCGGCACCACGCTCACGGAGATGCTGTACGAGTGGGACGAGCGCTCCCCCGGCACCATCGAGCACCTCAACTCCCTGACGCCGCTGCGCCGTGCGGCCGACCCGGCGGAGATCGCGCAGGCCGCCGCGTGGCTGCTGAGCGACCGCGCCTCGTACGTGACCGGCACGGTCCTGCGGGTCGACGGCGGCATGCGCGCCTGAGGGCCGCTAGGAGGAGCGTTCCCCGTCCAGGAAGAGCCGCCGGACCACGCGTTCGGCGGCCTTCCCGTCGTCGTAGGGGCAGAAGCGCCCCCGGAACGCCGACCGCAGTCCGGTCGTGCCCTCGGTGTCCCAGGCGCCGGTCCGGAACAGCTCGGCGAGCTCGTCCTCGGTGGTGGCGAGGGCGCCGGGGGTCTCGCCGGGGCGTCCGGAGAGCAGGTCGAAGTAGGTGCCGCGGGCGAGGCGGTAGGCCTGCCAGTCGGGGGCGTAGGTCACGATCGGGCGGTCCAGACAGGCGTAGTCGAACATGAGGGAGGAGTAGTCGGTGACGAGCGCGTCGGCGGCCAGGCACAGGTCCTCCACGCGCGCGTGCCCGGTGACGTCGACGAGCTGCGGGTGGGCGTCGAGGCCCGCGTCCGCCCCGTAGAAGTAGTGGGCGCGCACCAGCACGACGTAGGAGGGGCCGAGGCGCTCGGCGAAGCGCCTGAGGTCCAGGCGGGGCAGGAAGCCCTTCTGGTAGTCGCGGTGGGTGGGCGCATAGAGCAGCACGGTCCGCCCGTCGTCGACGCCCAGCTGGGCGCGCACGCGTGCCACGTCCTCGTCGTCGGCCGTGAAGTACACGTCGTTGCGCGGGTAGCCCGCCTCCAGGGCCTGGTAGGCGACAGAGGGGTAGACGCGCTCCCAGATCTCCGTGGAGTGCGGGTTCGCGGAGAGGCTGAAGTCCCACTGGTCGGTGTGGTCGAGGACCTTCTGGAAGCTGATGCCGTGCGTGCCGGCGGGGTAGCGGCGCTGGTCCAGGCCCATCTTCTTCAGCGGGGTGCCGTGGTGGGTCTGGAGGTAGACCTGGCCGGGGCGCTTGGTGAACCCGCCGGGGAAGCTGGAGTTGTTGACGAGGTACGTGGCGGTGGCCATCGCCTGCCAGTAGGGCCGCGAGCCCTCGACGACGTACTCGACGCCCGGCGGCACCTTGTGCCTGTTGCGGCCGGAGACCACCCACACGCCCCGCACGTGCGGGGCGAGTTCGCGGGCCTTGGCGTGGATCGCCGCGGGGTTGCAGGAGACGCCGCGGTTCCAGTAGGCGCCGTAGACCGCGAGGTGCGGGTCGAGGCCGCGGTGCAGGTCGGCGCGGTAGACGGCGCGCATGGCGCGGGCGCGCAGCTTCTTCTTCTGCCGGGTGAGCTGCCGGGTGACGCGCAGCCGTCGGCTCTCGGCCTTGCGCAGCCCTTCGTAGGCGGCGTAGGAGGCGGTGGCGAGCGCCTTGTGCTCGGGGGTGCGGGGTTCGGCGCCCGTGGGCGCGTGGGCGCGGTGGACGCGGGCCGCCTCGCGGAAGAAGTCCCGCCGGTCGGCCTCGCGGATGCGGCCGGGGTCCTCCAGGACGGCGAGCAGGTGGGCGGCGGCGTGCGGCAGGAGCCGGGCGCGCTCGTCGGGCGCCACGGCGGCGAGCAGTTCCTCGTACCGCTCGGCCAGGGCGAAGTGGCGCCGGCCCGGGGTCTTGGAGAAGCTGCCGCCGCGCCGCTCGCGCCAGCGCACGCACGGCCGGTCCAGGACGGCGAGCCGCTCCCCGGCCCGCAGGGCGGCCGTGTGGACGGGCACCACGTCCTCGTACGCGCCGTCGCTGAAGGAGAGGCGCTGCGCGTGCCAGAAGTCGCGGCGGAAGACGCGGTTCCAGGCGGCGGGGGTGACGGCGAGGGGGTCGCCCGCGAGATCGTCGCCGCCGGGGCGGACGGTCTCCCACCAGTCGACGCGGTCGTGCGCGCAGAGCAGGACGTCCGGGTCGCCGGCGGCCGTGAGGGCGGCGTCGACGGCCTCCAGGGCGCCCGGCAGGAGCAGGTCGTCGCCGTCGAGGAAGAGGAGGTGCTCGCCGGTGGCGCGGTCGGCGCCGATGTTGCGGGCGGGGCCGGGTCCGGCGTGGGCGGGGACGCGGACGACTTGCGCGCGTGGATCGAGCTCCGCATACTCCGCGGCGATCGCGGCGCAGGCGTCGGGCGAGGCGTCGTCGACGACGATCAGTTCGAGGTCGCCGAAGGACTGGGTGAGCACGGAGTCCAGGCAGTCCCGCAGGTAGCCCTGGACGCGGTGGGCGGGGACGACAACCGAGAAGCGCGACATGAGAACCGACGGTAGTCAGCCGGGCACCGCCTGTCGAAGACCGCTCGTCACTCGTTGGGGTGATCGAGGGCAAAGAAGTTGACGATCGGGAGCCGGGAACGGGCAAAGGGGACGAATATGCCCGTATTCCCACGAAAGGCCGGTCGCCGTGCAGCCCCGTCTCAGCGTCGTCGTGCCCATCTACAACGTCGAGGAGTTCCTGGAGGAGTGCCTGGAGTCGATCGCCGGGCAGACCATGGCCGGACCGGGCCTGCCGGACGGCGCCGAGGCCCGCGGCGGCCTGGAGTGCATCCTCGTCGACGACGGCTCCACGGACGCCAGCCCCCGCATCGCCCGTGAGTTCGCCGCCAGGGACCCCCGCTTCGTCTACGTCCGCCAGCGCAACGCGGGCCTGAGCGCCGCCCGCAACACCGGCGTGCGCAAGGCCTCCCCCACGGCCGAGTTCCTGACCTTCGTCGACAGCGACGACGTCGTGCCGCACGACGCGTACGAGCGCATGATCGCGAGCCTGGACGCGTCCGGCTCCGACTTCGTGAGCGGCAACGTCTGGCGGCTCAACGAACGCGGCCGCTCCCAGGCCTGGCAGTACCAGTGGCTGACCGAGCCGCGCACCCGCACCCACATCGGCCGCGACCTCGACCTGCTCTCCGACCGCGTGGCCTGGAACAAGGTGTTCCGGCGCGCCTTCTGGGACCGGCACCGCTTCACCTTCCCCGAGGGCAAGCTCTACGAGGACACCCCCGTGATGATCCCGGCGCACTTCCTCGCCGGGTCCGTGGACGTGCTCAGCGACCACGTCTACTACTGGCGCGTCCGCGAGGGCTCGATCACCCGGCGGCGCACCGACGTCAAGGGCGTGCGCGACCGGATCGCGGCGTGCGCGCACGTCAGCGGCTTCCTCGCCGAACACGCGCCGGAGATGAAGAAGACGTACGACGTGTCCTGCCTGCGCGACGACTTCGTGTACTTCCTGGAGGGGCTGCCGATGGGCGGCCCCGAGTACCGCGCCGCGTTCATGGCCGACACGGCGGCCTTCCTGCGCCGCGCCGACCCGGCCGTCATCGCCGGACTCCCCGTCGACCTGCGCGTGAAGTGGCAGCTCGTGCGCGAGGCGCGGCTCGCCGAGCTGATCGAGCTGCTCGCCTTCGAGCGGGCCAACGGCACCGCCTTCCAGGTGCGCGGCACCCTCCGCCGCAGCGTCTCCTACCCCGGGGTCGGCCGCGTGCCCGAGAAGCTGGCGCGCATCGGGCGGCGCGAACTGCCCACCGTGGCACGGGTCAGCGAGGCCCGGTGGGAGCCCGACGGCACGCTGCGGATCAGCGGATACGCGTACGTACGCAATCTGGGGGCGACCCGCCCCGGCCACTCGGTCAAGACGGGGCTGCTCAAGTCGGCGCACTCCCGGGGCACGTTCCGGCACGTGCCGACACGGACCGTCGCCGCGCCGCAGGCCACCGAGCACTCGCGGCAGCGGCTGCACTGCTACGACCTGTCGGGCTTCGAGATGACCGTCGACCCCGAGCAGCTCAAGACCGGCGGCCGCTGGCAGCCCGGCAACTGGCTGTTCGGCGTGTTCGTCGCGGGCCACGGCACGGTGCGCCGCGCCGCGGTGCGGGCCGTGGAGGGGGCGTCCGCGCAGACCGTGGTGCGCGAACTCGGCGACGGGCTGCGCCTGGTCCTCGGCTTCAGCAAGGGGCGCCTGGTGCTGCGGATCCAGGAGTACGCGGCGCGCGTGGACGCCCACCGTCGCGACGGCGACGACGTGGTGCTGAGCGGCACCCTGCCCGGCCGCCCGCGCCCCGAGGCCCTGCGCCTGACCCACAAGCCCTCCAGGACGGAGGTCGACTGCCCGGTGACGCTCACCGGCGACCGCTTCGAGGTCCGCATCGCCCTGCGGGACCTGGAGTCGGTGGCGCCCACCCCGCACCGCGCGCCCAAGGAGGTCGAACCGCCGCACGGCGACCGCTGGCAGGCCGGCCTCGTGCTGCCCGGCGGCAAGCAGGCCCCCCTGGCCGCCACGCTCGACCTGCCGCCGGGCCGCTACGCCTCGCGGGCGGGCCGCGAACTGTGCGCCACCGCCAACGAACACGGCCACCTGGTCGTCGAGTTGACCCGGCAGCCGGTAGCCGACCACGTCGCCTGGGCCGCCGACGGCACGCTGACCGTGGCGGGCACGGCGGCCGCGGCGAGCTGGACCGACCCCGAGCTGGTGCTACGGCACAGCGGCCGCGACGAGGAGCTGACGGCCCCCCTCCAGCGGGACGGCGACCGCTTCCGCGCGGTGGTCGCGCCGGGCGGCGGGGCGCTGCGGGAGGGGCGGTGGTACGCCTTCCTGCGGGAGGCGGGGGCGACCGGCCTCCAGACGCCCCGCGCGGCGGACGGCATGCCCGTGCGGCTGCTGGCCTCCGTGTCCGGCACGCTGCCGCTGCGACAGACCGTCCAGGGACGGGAGTTCACCGTCGACCGGCGCTTCGGCGACCGGCTCCTCGTCGAGTCCGGTTCGGTGCTCGCGCGCTCCGAGCGCGGCGCGTACCGGCGGCACCAGCTGCGCACGGTCCACTACCCGAGCCGCCGCGAACTTCCCCTGACCGACGCCGTCCTGTACTTCGACGGCGACTCGCCGCGCGCCGTCCACGAGGAGCTGGTGCGGCGCGGCGCCGACGTCACGCACCTGTGGGTCACCCACGACCAGCAGACGCGCGTCCCGGCCGGGGCGCGGGGCGTCGAGGAGCACAGCGCCGCCTGGTACGAGGCGCTGGCCCGCTGCCGCCGCATCGTCACCGCGGGCCACCTGCCGGACTTCTTCGAGCGGCGCGCTGGCCAGACCGTCGTCCAGACCTGGCACGGCGCCCCGCTCAAGCGCATCGGCACCGACCTCACCGACACCCTCTACGCCGACCACGGCCACCTCGACGCGCTGCCGAAGCTGTCCCGCCAGTGGGACGTGCTCGTCTCGCCCAACCGTTTCGCCACCCCGCACCTGGGCCGCGCGCTCGCCTACGACGGCGAGGTCCTGGAGGCCGGCTCGCCCCGCAACGACGTGCTGTTCGCCGAGGACCGCCGCAAGGTCGCCGAGCGGGTCCGCCGCGAGCTCGGCATCGCGCCGGACAAGCGGGTCGTCCTGTACGCGCCGACGTTCCGGGACCATCTCGCGTACGCCCCGGGCAGATTCCGCTACGAGCCCGCGCTCGACTTCCGCGCGGCCGAGTCCGTGCTCGGCGACGACCACGTCCTGCTGGTGCGCAAGCACCCGCTGACCTCCGGCCGGCTGCCGGGCGCCCGCGCGCCCTTCGTCCGTGACGTGTCCGCGCACCCCCGCACCGCCGAACTCCTGCTCGTCGCGGACGTGTTGGTGACGGACTACTCCTCGCTGATGTTCGACTTCGCGCACACCGGGCGTCCGATGCTCTTCCACGCCTACGACCTGGAGCACTACCGCGACACGGTGCGCGGCTTCTACCTCGACTTCGAGACCCGCGCCCCGGGCCCGCTGCTCGCCTCCACCGGCGAGGTCGTGGAGGCGCTGCGCGACCTGGACGCCATCGCGGCCCGGCACGCGGAGGCGTACGCGGCGTTCCGCGAGGCCTACTGCGACCTCGACGACGGACGCGCCGCCGCCCGGGTCGCGGAGAGGCTGCTGCGGTGAGCGGCGCGCTGCTCACCCGCCGGGTCGCCCACGGCGCGACGGCGCTGCGCGGCGGCGGGCCGCGGTGGCGCCCCACTCCCTATCTGGTCTTCGGCGGGCTGTTCTGGCTGGTGATGTCGCTGGCCTTCTGGCGGGTCCCGATGTGCTGCGACTTCGGCCAGCACGCGGCCGTCGTCGAGCGCCTGAAGGAGAACCTCCTCCACCCCGCGCACCCGATGGCGGACCTGCCGGGCGACGGCAGCGCGTACTACTCGCCGTACGCCGTCGCCCAGGGCCTGTTCGCCAAGGCGACGGGCCTCGCGGGCTGGGAGGTCGTGAAGCTCTCCGGGCCGCTGAACCTCCTCGTCCTGCTCACCGGCATCGGCCGCTTCGTCCGCGCCCTGACGGCCCGTCCCTGGGCGCCGGTGCTCGCGCTGTGCGCGATGGTGCTGCTCTGGGGCACGCGCATGGCGTGGTGGAGCGGCTATCTGGGCCTGATGTCGATGACGGGGAACCTCGGCTACCCGTCGACGTTCGCGATCGGCCTGGCGTTCTGGGCCTGGGCGTGGGCGGGCGCGCTGGTCCGCGGGCCGCGGCGGAGCCCATGGGCGTACGTGGGCCTGGGCGCCCTGTGCGGAGTGATCCTGCTCGTCCACCCGATCTCGTCGGTGGCGGCGGTGATCGGTGTGGTCGCGTTCGCGGCGTCCGGGCGCACCGTGTGGCCCTGGGCGGCGACCGCCGTGACCGCGGCGGCCCTCGCCGTGGTCTGGCCGTACTACAGCGTCTTCTCGCTGGTCGGCGACCCGTCCGTCGACGGGATCCACCGCCAGCTCTACACGGAGATGCCGCAGCGGTTCTGGCTGGCGCTGCTCGGCCTGCCGGCCCTGTGGCTGCGGCTGCGCAGGGACCGCAGGGACCCGCTGGTCCTGATGTTCGCGCTGGACTGCGCGGTCGTCGGCTACGGCTGGGTCAGCGGCCACTACACCTACGGCCGCATCCTGGGCCTGACCCTGGTCCCGCTCCAGTTCGCGCTGGCGAGCGAGCTGGCGGCGGCCCGCCCCTGGGGCTGGCGGCGCGGCGCGCTGGCCGGGGCCGCCGCGCTGGGCGCCTGCGTGGGCTTCTGCCAGCTCCAGGCGGGCGCCGTCGTGCCGCGCGCCCTGGACCCCGTCGGCTTCGACCAGCCGCCGCGCTGGCCGGGCTACACCTGGGCGGTCGGCCACATGCGCCGGGGCGACGTCGTCCTGACCGACGGCTACCGCCCCACCCGCTCGGTGCCGGGCTACGGCGCCAACCTCGTCGCCCCCGCCTGGCCGGACCCCTCCCTCGACGAGCACGTGCGGGACGTACGCCTGAAGGCCGTGCACGACTACCTCGCCCCCGGCTCCACCCGGGCGGAGCGCGCGGAGATCGTCCGCCGCTACCGGGTGCGGTGGCTGCTGCTCGAACCCGAGCAGAAGGCGCCGCCGGAGGCGGTCGTCGTCGACTGGAGCCCGCGCACCGGCGAGGTCCTCGCGCGGGTGAACGGCGCGGGTCAGCGGCGGACGTAGAGGCGCAGCGTGGCCCCCGGCACGGCGTAGGGGGCGCGGGGCACGAACTCCCGCTCCAGGACGTCGAGTTTGAGCCGCTCGGTGCCGAGTCCCCGCCCGGCCTCCCCCGCACGGGCGATCCGCCGGCGGGCCTCGCGCAGCACCGGCGGCTCGGTCAGGACCCAGACCCGGTCCGCGGCGGCGAGCCTGCGGCGCAGTTCGGCGGGGCGTACCTCCTCGCCGTAGAGCGTGCCCGAGGCGGCGGGCGAGGCGCCGAGCGCGAGGTCCCTGGCACGGCGGAACCCGTCGGGGTGGGCGAGGGCGACGCGCCGGGCCGTGGCGGGCAGGAACAGGACGGGCTCGCCGGGCCGCACCACGCGCGCGGCGACGGCGGAGGCCGCGGCGGGGTCCTCGCGCCCGTGCCCGACGGCACGGTCGTGGCGGTGCAGCGGCAACTGCCACCACAGGGCCAGCCCGACGACGGCGGCGCCGAGGACGGCGACGGCACCTCGGGGGCACACGAAACGACGACGGCGTACGGAGCCGGGACGGGCGAAGCGAAGACGGCTCACGACACCGGGACGCGCGAAGCGAAGACGGCTCACGAAACCGGGACCGCGTACGAACCGGGAGTGCGGGAGGCATGCCCCTCGCGCGAGAGCCCCGGCCCCGCGCGCCACCCGGTCCGCGCCCGCCGCCACGAGCAGCGGCAGGCCCGCGAGGGCGAACAGGACGTAGCGGTCCTGGTAGAGCGGCCAGTGCCGCGAGACCGTGAAGAGCACGGCGGGCGGCAGGACCAGCAGCGGCAGCGCCACGGCCGGCAGAGCGAGCCGGCCCCGCGCCCGCCACGGCGGCGCCAGCGCGACCGTCGCGAGGGCCAGACCGCAGGCCAGCACGCGCGTCGTCGGCCCCGCGAAGGCGCGCAGCAGCCGGTCGGCGGCGGCAGCGTCCGGCGGCACCAGCCACGACACCTGCGCGGACTGCCCGCGCGAGACGAGCAGCAGCGGCAGGAGCAGGACGCAGACGGCCCCGGCGGCGGCCGCCCAGCCGCGCCACACGGCGCGCGGCACGCGGGAGAGCAGCAGGGTGACCGCGTGGGCGAGGAGGAGCAGGACGGCGAGTTCGTGGAGCAGGACGGTGCAGGCGGCGGCCGTCGCGTAGGCGCACCAGGCCGCGGGGCGGCCCGGCCGGTCGGCCGCGCGCACCAGGAGCAGCGTGGCGAGCGCGGCCCCGGCGGCGACCAGGGCGTACGAACGGCCCTCCTGCGCGTAGTGCCCGGCCAGCGGCGTCACCGCGTAGAGCAGCCCCGCCCACAGGCCGACGCGCGGGCGGGCGAGCCGGGTGCCGAGGGCGGCGACGAGCGCGGCGGTGGCGGAGGCGGCGAGCACGGAGGGCAGGCGCAGCGCGAACGCGCCGGGGTCGGCGGGCAGCAGGACGTGCATGAGCGCGTAGTAGAGGCCGTGCACCGCGTCGACGTGGTGGAGCAGATGCCGGATCTCGGGGAGCGAGCGGCGCGCGACCTGGAGGGTGGCGCCCTCGTCGCGCCACACCGTGCCGCGCTCCAGACCCCACAGGCCGAGGGCGAGCATGACGAGGGCGGGGAGCAGCGCAGCGAGGAAAGAGGCGGGGAAGGAGCGGGCGGGGCCGGGCGCGGGGAGGCGCTCGGCGGCTGTGCGGGGTGCGTGGGGCACCTTGGCGTGCATGGTGCAGAGTTTGTGCTACTAACCCCACTTTTACCGGGGATTGACGCGTCGGGCGCCGCCCCCTAAAGCCCCCTTAGTCCGATAATTACCGTCAGCATCTAACATTTCCCCCGTGGAACGCACCCTGCCTCAGTCGCCCGCCCAGGTCTCCGTCGTCGTGATCGGCTACAACGACGCGACCCATGTCGCGGACGCGGTGCGCTCGGCGCTCGCGCAGGGACCCGCCGTCCACGAGGTGATCGCCGTCGACGACTGCTCGACGGACGGCAGCGCCGAGGTCCTCGCCACGCTCGCCGCAGCGGACCGGCGCGTGCGGGTGCTCCGCCGCGACACCAACAGCGGCGGCTGCGGCACGCCCCGCAACGACGGGATCGACGCCGCCTCCGCCCCGTACGTGATGTTCCTCGACAGCGACGACGTGCTGCCGCCCGGCGCCGTCGACGCGCTGCTGGCCGCCGCCCTCAAGCACGGCACGGAGGTCGCCGCCGGGCTCTGCGTGCGCCGCGAGCTGCCCTCGGGCCACGAGGTGCCCTGGCAGCCGGAGCTGTACCGCAAGGCACAGCTCGTCGCCCGCCCCGAGCTGCGCACCCGCCTGGTCCACGACACCCTGTGCGTCAACAAGCTCTACCGCACGGACTTCCTGCGCGAGCACGCCGTCCGCTTCCCCGAAGGCCGCTTCATCTACGAGGACTTCGTCTTCACCGCGCGGGTCCTCGCCGCCGCGCCCCGCATCGCGCTGGTGCCCGACACGGTCTACGTGTGGCACGTGCGCCGCGCCGCCGCCAAGCTGTCGATCTCCCTGGACCGCTCCGGGGTCGCCAACTGGCAGGCCCGCATGGAGGCGCACCGCCAGTCCGTGGAGATCCTGCGGGACGCGCGGGGCACCGGCGGCAAGCGGCTCGCACGGGCGGCCCGCGCCAAGTTCATCGACCACGGCCTGCGCATGTACACCCGCGAGCTCACCGCGCGCGGCACCGCGTACCAGCGCGAGTGGTGGGCGCTCACGCGCGCCTACCTGACGACGTTCGACACCGCCGACCTCGACGCCGCGCCCGCGCCGGGCCGGGTCATCGCGCGCGTGGTCCTCGCCTCCGAGGAGCCCCGCGACCTGGACCGCCTCACGCAGGTGGCGGCCCGCCCGGCCCGGCTCGTGCCGCCGTACCCGAGGGCCGCCGACACCACGCCGATCTGGGCCGACGACCTCCCCCAAGTCACCCTGGAGCACCTGCTCGTGCGGCCGCTGCGGCTGCTGCCCCTCGCGGTCGACGGCGAGCTGCACCCCGGTTCGGGCGCCGCCCGGCTCACGCTGCGGCTGCACGAGCTGTACGGACGGGTGGCGGACGCGGGGCCCGCCACGGTCGACGTCGAGCTGATCGACCGGCGAAGCGGCCGTCCCGGCCTGCGCAGGACCGCCGCGTTCGGCCCCGAGCGGCCCGGCGAGACCTGGCTCGCCACGGTCCTGCTGGACCTCGGCTCGCTGCCCGGCGGCGTGTGGGACCTGCGGCTGCGGCTCCGCTTCGACGACGGGACGGCCCGCGACAGCACCGCGCGGGCCGTCGCCGGGCCCGGTCTGCTGCGCCGCGCGGTGGTGCCGAGCAGGCGGCGCGGGGTGCTCCTGGTCCAGCCGTACGCGACGCGGGCGGGCAACCTCGCGGTGCGGCTCGCGCCCGGGGTGCGGGGCGTGGCCGGGGTCGCCAAGCGGCGGCTGGCCCGGCTGGTCCGCTGACACGGCGCTCACGCGGCCTCTGCGACACTGCACGTCCACGAACACACTCGCGACAAGACGGGACAAGACGACATGACCTGGCTGATCACCGGCGGCGCCGGATACATCGGGGCGCATGTCGTCCGTGCCATGACGCAGGCGGGCGAGCGGACCGTGGTCTACGACGACCTGTCGTCCGGCATCCCCGAGCGGCTGCCCGCGGACGTCCCCCTGGTCACCGGCTCGACCCTCGACGCGGACCTCGTGGCCCGCACGCTCAAGGACCACGCGGTCACCGGCGTCATCCACCTCGCGGCGAAGAAGCAGGTCGGCGAGTCGGTCGAGCGGCCGCTGCACTACTACCACGAGAACGTGGAGGGCCTGCGGGTGCTCCTCGACGCGGTGGTGGCGGCGGGCGTGCCCTCCTTCGTCCTCTCCTCCTCCGCCGCGGTGTACGGCATGCCCGACGTCGACCTCGTCACCGAGGAGACGCCGTGCCTGCCGATGAGCCCGTACGGCGAGACGAAGCTCGCCGGCGAGTGGCTGGTGCGCGCCGCGGGCCGCGCGCACGGCCTGGCGACGGCGTCGCTGCGCTACTTCAACGTGGCGGGCGCGGCCTCCCCCGAACTCGCCGACACCGGCGTCTACAACCTCGTCCCGATGATCTTCGAGAAGCTCACCGACGGCGCGGCCCCCCGCATCTTCGGCGCGGACTACGACACCCCCGACGGCACCTGCGTACGCGACTACATCCACGTCGTCGACCTGGCCGAGGCCCACGTGGCCACGGCCCGCAGGCTCGCGTCCGCCGCGCCCGGCACGGACCTCACCCTCAACATCGGCCGGGGCGAGGGCGTGTCGGTCCGCGAGATGGCGGACCTGATCAACGAGGTCGCGGGGTACGACACCCCCGCCGAGGTCACCGCGCGCCGCCCCGGCGACCCGGCCCGCGTGGTGGCCGCCGCCGACCGCATCACCACCGAGCTCGGCTGGTCCGCCAAGCGCGACGTGCGCGACATGGTGACGTCCGCGTGGGCGGGCTGGGTGCGGCTGCACCCGGAGGCGGCGCGCGACTGAGCCGCCGTCGGGGCGCCCGGGGGTGTAGCAGGCTCCACCACCGGGACGGGGGCGCGCTCTCTCGCCCCGCCGACCTGGTGTTTCTAGCGTTCTCGGGGACGGTCACCGCAGGGGTGACGGGCACCGGGAGGACGCGGGGATGTTCAGGCGACGGGCTTCAGGGACGACGGCCGCCGGGCGGGTGACGGCACCCGGCGCGGGGGCGGCGGGTGGCGCGCAGGGGTCGGCGACCGACGTGCGCGAGGCGGCGCACGCCGGACAAGAAGCGGCTCCCGACGCGCTCACGCTCGACGGCGTCGGCAGGTCGTACCGGCGCGGCGTGACCGCGCTCGAACCCGTCGACCTCGCCGTGCCGCGCGGCCGGTTCCTGGCCGTCATGGGACCCTCCGGGTCCGGCAAGTCGACGCTGCTGCAGTGCGCGGCGGGGCTCGACCGGCCCAGCACCGGGACGGTGCGCATCGGGGGCGTCGCCATCGGCGGGCTCGGCGAGGCGGCGCTGACCCGGCTGCGCCGCGAGCGCGTCGGCTTCGTCTTCCAGGCGCACAATCTCGTGCCGTCGCTGAGCGTCCTGGAGAACGTCTCTCTGCCCCTTCTCCTCGCGGGCACCGCCGACGCGGAACGTGCCGCGCACGCCCTCGCCGCCGTCGGTCTCGCCGACCGCGCGGCCGACCGGCCCGCGGAGCTCTCCGGGGGCCAGCAGCAGCGCGTCGCCGTCGCCCGCGCCCTGGTCACCGCGCCCGAGGTCGTCTTCGCCGACGAGCCGACCGGCGCCCTCGACCCGGCCACCGCGCGGGACGTGCTCGCGCTGCTGCGGCGGGCCGTCGACGCGGACGGGCACACGGTCGTGATGGTGACCCACGACCCGGCCGCGGCGGCCTGGGCGGACGAGGCGCTGTTCCTGGCCGGGGGCCGGATCGTCACGCGGCTCGCCGAACCCGACGCCGCCCACGTGCACGGCATCATGCGGACGCTGGGGCGGCGGGCGGCATGAGCGGGACCACCGTGCACGTCACCAGGCTGCTCGCCGCGCGCGCCGCGCGGACCCACCGCAGGGCCTGGGCCGCGGTCTTCGCCGCGCTCGCCCTCACCTCGCTCCTGCTGGGCGCCTTCGCCCTGACGCTCGCCTCGGCCGGGCTCGGGCACGCGCGCGTGGAGCGCTACGCCGCCGCCGACCTCGTCGTCACCGGCGACCAGAACACCCGCTACACCGCCACGCCGTGGGGCAGCGACCCCGAGACGGCGACGGCCGGCCTCACCGAGCGCGTGCGGGTGCCGCGCGCGGCGCTGAGGACGGTGCGTGACGTGCCGGGGGTCCGCGCGGCCGTCGCCGACGAGGTGTTCCCGGTCGGCGTCGGGGGCGACGCCGCGACCGGGCGCCCGTGGGACACGGCCCGGCTGGGCGCGTACGCCCTGCGGGACGGGAACGCGCCCCGGCGCGCCACCGACGTGGTGGTGGGCGCGGGCACGGCCCGCGTCGGCGAGCGCGTCACCGTGCGGGCGGCCGGCGAGGACACCGCGTACACGGTGACCGGCGTGGCCCGAGGGCCGCGCGCCGCCGTCTACTTCACCGCCGCCGAGGCGCGCCGCCTGGCGGGCCGCCCCGGCTCGGTGGCCGCCATCGGTGTGACGGCGGAGCCCGGCACGAGCACCGCGACCCTGTACGCCCGGGTGCGGCACGCGCTGGACGCGGCGGGCCTGGGCAGCGTGGGGCACCGGGCCGACGGGGACGGCGCGGGTCTGCGCGTCCTGACCGGGCAGGGGCGCGGCGACGCGGAGTTCCTCGCGGCGGCGCCCGCCAGGTGGACCCTGCTGGCGATGCTCGGCTCCGTGGCCGCCACGGTCGTGCTCATCGGGGTGCTCGTCGTGTCGTCGACGGTGGCGCAGGCCCTGCGGCAACGCGCGCACGAGCTGGGCCTGTTGCGGGCGGTCGGCGCGACACCGCGGCAGCTGCGGGGCGCGGTGGGCCGCGAGGTGGGCCGGGTCGCGGCCCGCGCGGCCCTGGCCGGCGCGGTGGCGGCGCTCCCCGCGTACCTCGGCCTGCGCGCCCTGCTCGAAGCCCGCGGGGCGCTGCCGCCCGGCCTCGAACTCCCGCTCCCGCCATGGCTGTTGCCCGCTCCCCTGGTGACGGCGGGCCTGACCCTCCTGATCGCCCGCCTCGCCGCGCTGATCGCGTGCGCGCGGACGGCGAAGGTGCGCCCCGCGGAGGCGCTGCGCGAACCGGCACCGGGCCGGGCGCGCCACGTGACGGGCCTGGTCCTGCTGTTCCTCGGCGTCAGCTCGGCGGGCACCGCGACGCTCCAGCACGGCGCGGCGGCCGCCGCCGCGGCCAGTGCGGCGGCGGTGGTCATGGTGATCGCGTGCGCGCTGCTCGGCCCGTGGATCGCCGAGGGCGCGATGCGGGTGCTCGGCGCGCCGCTGCGCAGGTTCGGCGGCGTGGGCGGCCGGCTCGCGGCGGCCCACTGCACGGCGTCCGCGCACCGGCTGGGGGCGGCGCTGACCCCGGTCGTCCTGGTCACGGCGTTCGTCGTGGTGCAGCTGTCGGCCGGTACGACGATGACGCACGCGGCCACCGCCCAGGCGGGCGGCGCGGCACGGGCGGACTACGCGCTGACCGCTCCAGGCGGCCTGCCCCCGGCCGCCCTGGCACGGATCAGGGACGTCCCCGGGGTACGGGCTGCGACGGCCCTCACCCGCGGCACGGTCGTCCTGGCCGGCCGCGAGACGGGCTCGCCCCGCCTGGACCGCCTGCCGGTGCTCGGCGTCACCCCCGAGGGCCTCTCCCGCACCCTGGACCCGGCGGTCCGGGACGGCGACCTGGACGCGCTGCGCCCCGGCACGGTGGCGGTGGGGCGGGACCGGGCGCGCGCCCTGGACGTGCGCCCCGGCTCGACGGTGACGCTGCGGTTCGGGGACGGCGTGGAGGCACGCCTGAGGGTGGTGGCGACGTACGACCGCGAACTGGCCCTCGGCTCCTTCCTGTTCCACCGCGCCGACCTGCTGCGCCACACGTCCGCGCCGCCCACGGACCGCGTCCTGGTCGCCGCGGGCGGCACCACCACCGCGCACGCCCTGCGCGCGGCCGCCCCCGGCGCGCGGGTGACCGCCGGCCCGCCGCCCGAGCGGCTCGACCCCGAGGACCGGGCGCTGGGCGAGGTGGTGACCGCGGCGGCGGTCGGCGCGATCGGCGGCTTCACGGTGATCGCCGTCCTGAGCACGCTGTCCCTCATCGCCGTCGGACGCCGTCCCGAGCTCTCGCTCCTGCGGCTCGCCGGGGCGGGCCGCCGCCAGCTGCGGCACATGCTGCGCCTGGAGGCGGCGGCCACGGCGCTGACGGGCCTCGCGGTCGGCACGGCGGTCGCCTCGGTCCCGCTCCTCGCCTTCGGCCTGGCCCTGGCCCACTCCCTGCCGCGCCTGGCCCCGGCGCAGGCGGCCCTGATCGCCCTGGTGGTCGCCGCGACGACGGCCGCGGGCACACTGCTCCCGTCACGGCCCGCGCTCCGTGGCCGCTATCCGGCCCGCGCGGCGTAGGCCAGGCGGCCGGGGCGCCGGTCGTCCTCAACGTCGCCGGGCCCGGGGGCGGGGGCGGGGGGGCCGGTCTTCCGGGAGGACCTTCAGCTGGCCCGTGCGTACGACGGGGTTGTGGCCCTCGCGCAGGACGGGCGGCTCAACTCGCTCCTGGGCGTGGGCTACGCGGACCGTCGTCCGGGGTCTTCGGTGCGGTACGAGGTCGACGTCGGCGCCCCGGAGTTCTCCCTCCCGGCCGCGCGTCGCCTCCATCACCTCACGGAAACCCTCCTCACCCCGTAGCGCCCCCAGCACCGGGGCGGGCGCCACCTATATCGCCGCCCGGCACCGGGGTTCTTCCCCGCCTGCGCCGGGGCTGGAGCCACCTTTATCGCTGCCCGGCACCGGGGGCTGTGCCCACCCGTTCCGCCGTGCGGAACGCCTGCCCACAGCAGGAGCGGCTACCCAGCCAGTGCCGCCGCCCACAGCGGAGCGGCACGGTCCCGTCCGCCGCGGCGCGGGCGCACCGGCCCCCACCGGGTCGCACGCGCCTGACCGGCCCGAGGGGACGTGGGGGTATGTGCGAACGGAGCACCGAGCCAGCAATAGCGTCTTTGGACTTGGGGCGGGGCGCAGGGATGGCGAGTACGCACATACCCCCGCGGCCCCGCCCCACAGACGGACATAGGGCGCACCGGCAGACGCCAACGCAGCCCCGCCCCACAGACGAACCCAAGGCGCACCAGCCCAAGGCGCCCCGCCAGACGTCACCGCCACCGCCACCCGCCCCCGAGACGGACAACAGGCGCCCCCCTACCCCCGGTTCAGGTAAGCCAGTACCGCCAGTACCCTCCGGTGGCCGCTGTCCGTCGGGGGGAGGCCCAGTTTCGCGAAGACGTTGCCGATGTGTTTGCTGACGGCCCGGTCGGAGACCACCAGCGTCGACGCGATCGTGGCGTTGTCACGGCCCTCCGCCATCAGCTGCAACACCTCCCGCTCACGCGGCGTCAGCGAGTCCACCGGATCGTCCCGCCGCCGCGTCAGCAGTTCCGTGACGACCTCCGGGTCCAACGCCGTCCCGCCCCCCGCCACCCGCTCCAGCGCGTCCAGGAACTCGTCGACCCGCCCCACCCGGTCCTTCAGCAGATAGCCGACCCCGCTCGCGCCCCCGCCCAACAGCTCGGCGGCATACGTCTCCTCGACGTACTGGGAAAGGACCAGCACCGGAAGACCCGGAATCTCCGCCCGCGCCGCCAGCGCCGCCCGCAGCCCCTCGTCCCGGAACCCCGGCGGCATCCGCACGTCAAGGACGGCGACGTCCGGCCGGTGTTCGAGGAGCGCCGGCAGCACCTCGGGACCGCTGGAGGCGACGGCCACCACCTCGTGCCCCGCGGAGGTGAGCAGCAGCACCACCCCCTCCCGCAGCAAGGCGTTGTCCTCGGCGATCACCACGCGCACGGCAGCTCCACTTCGATCACGGTCGGCCCCCCGACGGGACTCGACACCCGCACGGTCCCGTCGAGCGCCGCGACCCGCCGCCGCATCCCGAGCAGCCCGCTGCCCCCCGCGTCGTCGGCCCCGCCCCGCCCTTCGTCCCGCACCACGATCCTCAACACCGCGCCCGCCCGCGAAAGTTCCACCGCGGCCCGCTCGCTCCCGCTGTGCTTGGCGGCGTTGGTCAGGGCCTCCGCCACCACGAAGTACGCGGCGGCCTCCACCGCGGCGGGGGCGCGCGGCCCCTCCTCCACCCCGTCGCCCGCCACCGTCACGGTCACGTCGAGACCGCTGCCGGCCGCCAGCGCCCGCACGGCCCCCACGAGCCCACGGTCCGTCAGGATCGGCGGGTGGATGCCGCGCACCACGTGACGCAGCTCGGTCAGCGCCTCCTCCGCCTGGTCCTGCGCGTCGTCGAGCAGCTTCTTCGCCGCCTCGGGGTCCTTGTCGTACGCCCGGCGCGCGAGCCCGACCCGCATCGAGAGGGAGACGAGCCGGGCCTGCGTGCCGTCGTGCAGGTCCCGTTCGATGCGGCGCAGTTCGGCGCCGTGCGCGGCGACGGCGCCGGCCCGCGTGACGGTGAGCTCCTCGACGCGCTCGGCGAGATCGGCGGTGCGCCGCGCCTCCGGCGAGGGTTCGAGGAGCACACGCGACCAGCGGGCGTCGAGGTCGGCGAGGCGAACGATCAACGGAAGGACCACGGCCCGGCGCCCGAGCAGCCCGCACCACACCCCGTCGACGATCAGCCCGACGCCCCACAGGGGCAGCGCGACGTACAGCAGGATCCAGCCGTAGACGAAGTGCACGAAGAGCCAGCGCAGGTCGCGCCAGGTGCAGGGGTCCTGGACGGCGGCGCCGACGCGGTCGCGCAGGCCACCGGTGAGCGGGCGGTACGCCTCGGGGACCGGCTCGCCCGTCCAGCCGGCGACGAGGCGGCGCTTGTAGCCGGTGGTGCGGCGCAGCAGCAGCACGGTCTCGGGCAGCACCCCGGCGCCGACGACGAGCAGGGTGACGAAGGCGGTGAAGACGATCAGCGCCATGAAGAGGTACGAGCCGATGGCGAGGGCGGCCCCCTTGCCCAGCTGCACCGTGGCGAGCCCCGCGCGCCGCACCGTCTCCTTCATGCGGGAAAGGCTAGGTCACGGGGTGCGGGCGCCGGGAGCGAGCGGGCTCCCGCCTCGATGGTGGAGTGCGCTACACCAAGGGTCTCGATGGTGGAGCGGGCTACACCATGGGTTCGGGAGGGCACCCCCTCGTTCCCGCGGTCCGCGGCAGGCAGAGTTGATCACAAGCCGCCGCACGGTGCGACGGCCCTACCGACCCTCCCCCGGAAGGAACCCACCATGAAGGCCCTGCTCTGGTCCGTCCTCGTGGTCGCGCTCGCCGTCAACGTCTCGACCAGCTTCGCCTTCGACGGCGTGCAGCAGGCGCTGATCAGCGTCGTCACGGGCGTCGTGACGCTCGGCGCGGGCGTGACCCTGTTCCTGACCCGCCGCCGCGACGCGTAGCCCCCGCCGGGGCCGGGCTCACAGCGCCCGCAGCCCCGCCGCCGTCGCCGCGGCGAGGCTCGCCAGGTACCCCTTGGGCAGCTCGGCCCGCACGACCACGGACCGCCAGTACAGCGGCCCCGACACCAGGTCGAGCGCCAGGTCCTCGTCGGCGCCGTCCCGCATCTCGCCGCGCGCGACGGCGGCCCGCACGATGCCGCTGGCGACCCCGTGCTGTCCCTCGCGCAGCGCCTTCTGCAGGGCCTCGGCGATCTCGGGGTTGCGGGCGGCCTCGGCCTGGAGGTCGGGGATGATCTGCGAGGCCACCGGGTGCCGCAGGGCCCGCGAGGTCACCTCGTACAGCAGCCGCAGATCGCTCTCCAGGGCGCCCGTGTCCGGCGCGGGCAGCCCCTGCACCGCTATCGCCGACACCAGGTCGAGCACCAGGTGCAGCTTGGAGCGCCAGCGGCGGTAGACGGCCGTCTTGCCGACGCCCGCGCGCCGGGCGATGCCCTCGATGGACATGCGCGCGTATCCGACGGAGGCGAGCTCCTCGAAGACGGCGGCCCGGATGGCCTCCGTCACGTCCTCGCGGAGCACGGCGGCTCCGGCGGGGGCCCTGCGGCGCGGCGGCCCGCCCTTCGTCCCGCCGCTCCCGCCCGCCCGTTCACCTGGCGTCCTGCTCGTCGTCATGCGGACAGCATAAAGCGTCACGACGATACGGTTGCGTTCCGACGTAACGACGCCCTACTCTCGGCGTTGCGACGATACGGGTCCGTCCCGACGTACGCGCCCCCATGACTCCCGAGTGAAAGCAGCGGAAGTGAGTCAGGCCCTCGACGCACCACCCCGCACCGCGGACCCCGCGGACCCCAAAGGCCCCGAGGCCCCCGCCGCCCCGGCCGACGGATCCCTCTCCCCGGCCGAGCTGGCCGCCCACTACGGCCTGTCCGTGAGCGGCGCCCGCCCCTCCCTGCCCGCCTACGTCCGGCAGCTGTGGCAGCGCCGCCACTTCATCACCGCCTTCGCGACCGCCAAGCTGACCGCGCAGTACAGCCAGGCGAAGCTCGGCCAGCTCTGGCAGGTGATGACCCCGCTCCTGAACGCGGCGGTCTACTACTTCATCTTCGGCGTCCTGATGAACACCAAGCGGGACGTCGAGGACTACGTCCCGTTCCTGGTCACCGGCGTCTTCATCTTCACGTTCACCCAGCAGTCCGTGATGGCCGGCACCCGCGCCATCTCCGGCAGCCTCGGCCTCGTGCGCGCCCTGCACTTCCCGCGGGCCTCGCTGCCGATCTCGTACTGCCTCCAGCAGCTGCAACAGCTGCTGTTCTCCATGTGCGCGCTGGTCGTGATCCTGCTCTGCTTCGGCGTCCCGCCGACCGCGTCCTGGCTGCTCGCGGTCCCGGTCCTGGTGCTCCAGTTCACGTTCAACACCGGCCTGGCGCTGGTCATGGCGCGGCTCGGCAGCAAGACCCCGGACATCGCGCAGCTGATGCCGTTCGTGCTGCGCACCTGGATGTACGTGTCCGGGGTGATGTGGAGCATCGACGCGGTCCTCAAGGACCAGCACCTGCCGCAGGCCGTCAAGGTGCTCCTGGAGTGCAACCCGGCGGCCGTCTACATCGACCTGATGCGCTTCGCGCTGATCGACAGCTTCCGGCACGACCAGCTCCCGCACCACGTCTGGGCCTGGGCCCTGGGCTGGGCGGTGCTCGCCGGGGTCGGCGGGTTCATCTACTTCTGGAAGGCAGAGGAGACGTACGGCCGTGGCTGACACTTCCCCGGAGCTGGACCCGGACCGCGCCCCCGTCCCCCCGGACCGGGCGGCCCCCACCGTCATCGTCGACGAGGTCGACATCGTCTACCGCGTGCACGGCACCGGTGCGGGCCGCGGCAGCGCCACCGCCGCCCTGAACCGGATCCTGGGCGGACGCAGGAAGGCCGAGGCGCGGTCGGGCGTACGCACGGTGCACGCCGTCAAGAAGGTGTCGTTCACCGCGTACAAGGGCGAGGCCATCGGCCTGATCGGCACCAACGGCTCCGGGAAGTCGACGCTGCTCAAGGCCGTCGCGGGGCTGCTGCCCGTCGAGCGCGGGCACATCTTCACCGGCGGCCAGCCGTCCCTGCTCGGCGTGAACGCGGCGATGATGAACGACCTGACCGGCGAGCGGAACGTCCGCCTCGGCGGGCTCGCGATGGGCATGAGCCGCGAGCAGGTCCAGGAGCGCTACGACGACATCGTCGAGTTCTCCGGGATCAACGAGAAGGGCGACTTCATCACGCTGCCCATGCGGACCTACTCCTCCGGCATGGCCGCCCGTCTGCGCTTCTCCATCGCCGCCGCCAAGGACCACGACGTCCTGCTCATCGACGAGGCCCTGGCCACCGGCGACCGCTCCTTCCAGAAGCGCTCCGAGGCCCGCATCCGGGAGCTGCGCAAGCACGCGGGCACGGTCTTCCTGGTCAGCCACAACAACAAGTCGATCCGCGACACCTGCGACCGCGTGCTGTGGCTGGAGCGCGGCGAGCTGCGGATGGACGGCCCCACGGCGGACGTACTGAAGGAGTACGAACGGTTCACGGGCGGCGGCAAGGGCTGACCCCGGGCCGGACCCGGGTCCGGCCCGCCCGGGCCCACCCCCGCCCGAACCGCCCCACCCCGGCGCAGTATCCCTTTTGTCGCATCAATACGCAGATCCTTACACTATGGGAGCGTTTAGCAACAGAAGGAGTACGCGTGCAGCCACGGCTGAGTGTTGTCGTCCCCGTCTACAACGTCGAGCTCTACCTCGACGAATGCCTGGCGTCCCTGGCCGCCCAGACGTTCACGGACTTTGAAGTGATCATGGTCGACGACGGGTCGACGGACGGCAGTGCGGCGATCGCGGAGACCTTCGCGCAGGCCGACCCGCGGTTCCGGCTGATATCCCAGGAGAACAAGGGCCTGGGCGCGGCGCGCAACACCGGCGTCCGCGAGATGTCGCCCGGCAGCGAGTACCTCGCGTTCGTGGACAGCGACGACACCCTGCCCGCCACGGCGTACGCGCTGATGATCGAGACGCTCGACGAGACGGGCTCGGACTTCGCGGCGGGCAACGTGACCCGCTTCCGCTCCGCCGGGCACGTCCAGTCGCCCGTGCACCGCGTGCCCTTCGCGGCGACCCGGCTGCGTACGCACGTCTCGAAGTTCCGCCCGCTGCTGACCGACCGCACCGCGTGGAACAAGGTCTACCGCCGCTCCTTCTGGGAGCGCCACGGGCTCGCGTACCCGGAGGCGATGCTCTACGAGGACGCCCCGGTCAGCGTCCCGGCGCACTACCTCGCCGAGTCCGTCGACGTCCTGAGCGAGCCGATCTACAACTGGCGCGAGCGCGAGATCGGCGAGCGCTCCATCACGCAGAACCGCACCAACCCGCAGGGCCTGATCGACCGCGTGAAGTCGATCCGCATGGTCCGCGAGTTCCTGCTCGACCACATCGACGACGACCCGATGTACGCCGAGCACCTGAAGGTGTACGACAACAACGCGCTCGCCGAGGAGATCCCGCTCTTCTGGAAGGTGCTGCCCGGCTCGGACGCCGCCTACCAGGAGGCCTTCCTGGAGCACGTGGGCCGGCTGGTCCGCGAGATCGGCCAGGACGCCGTCCGCGCGCTGCACGTGCCGCACAAGCTGAAGCTGTACCTGACCGTGCACCGGCGCATGGACGAGCTGATCGGTCAGCTGGAGTTCGAGAAGGAGCACCCCGGCTCGATCCCCGTGACCGGGACGCTGCACCCGAAGGCCGACTACCCCTTCCTCGACCCGACCGTCCCCGTCCCCGACGCGGTCCTGCGCCTCGACCCCGAGCTGCGGCTGCGCAGCCGCCTCGACGAGGCCGCCTGGCACGACGACAAGCTGTGGCTGTCCGGCTGGGCGTTCGCGCGCCAGCTCGGCGCCGAGTCGCGGAGCAAGGCGCTGAAGTCGCTGATCCTGAAGGAGAAGGGCAGCCGCCGCACGGTGCTCGTGCCCGCGCGCAGCCACCTGGAGCCCGAGGCGACGGTGGCCTCCGGCGCCGAGTTCCGGCACGCCGACTGGGCCGGGTTCAGCGCCCTGGTGAACCCCGCCCGCCTGCGCCACCGCGGCAAGTGGGTCGACGGTCTGTGGTACGTCCGGATCGCCGTCGCCGGCACGGGCGCCACGCCGCGGCGCGGTCCGCTGTACGGCGCGGGCACCGGCTCCGGCCAGACGCCGCCCGCGCACTGGGTCACCCAGGACGTCCGGGTGGCCCCGCAGATCCAGGACGGCGAGCTGGCCCTGCGCGTGGAGACGGCGCACGCCCGCGCCCTTGAAGTCCGCGCCGAGGGTCCCGACCTGCTCGTACGCGGTGTGCTGCGCACGGCGCCGGACGGCGCGCCCCGGCTGCGCATGCGCCACCGCGAGTCCGGCACGATCCTCACCGTCCCGCTGGACCTCGGCGCCCCGCAGGAGGGCCGCGTCCCGTTCACGGCCCGCGTCCGCGCGGCGGAGCTGACGGAGGTCCGCGAGAACCACGAGCGCCTGCGCCCGACGCAGGCGGAACGGTCGATCGCGCGCTGGGACATGTCGGTGGAGGTCGTCGAGACCACCGGCGCCGAGCCCGCGTCGACCCGCCTGGCCCTGATCCTGGACGACCGCGAGGGCTTCTCCGGCGCCCAGTTCGCGCAGGCGGACACCAGCAGGACGGTCTACGCACGCCGCAGCCCCGGCGGCTACCTCCAGCTCTGCGACCAGCCCGTCCAGCCCCTGGTGGACCACGTCTCCGTCCGCCCCGACGGCACCGTCACCCTCACCGGCAGCTACCCCGCGACCGGCAGCCACGAGCTGGCACTCGTCCTGCGCCAGACCTGGTCGGGCCACGAGTACACCTTCCCGGCGACGGCGGAGGACGGCCGCTTCGAGGCGGACTTCGTGCCCGCCCCCACCGACCGCCACGCCACCGGCACCCCGCTGCGCTCCGGCTTCTGGTGGCCCTCCGTGCAGAAGCCGGACGGCTCCCGCACCGCCGTCCAGCTCGCCCCGCCCGTCCACGGCGACCTCCCCCTGGAGGTGGCCGCGCACGGCAAGCGCGTCGAGCTCCAGGCCCGCCAGTACGACCAGCTCGCGCTGATGGCCCACTCCGAGCTGCGCCCCGACGAGCGCAGCCGCTACCGCCAGACCCGGCTGCGCACCGAGGCCTACCCGGCCGCCCGCCACGAGCCGCTGCGCGAGGCCGTCCTCTACGACGTCTTCGGCGGCCGCATGTACGGCGACTCGCCGCGCGCCATCCACGAGGAGCTGGTCCGCCGCGCCCTGCCGGTCGAGCACCTGTGGGTCGTCAAGGACGGCCAGTGCGAGGTCCCCGCCACCGCGAAGGCGGTGCGCGTGCACAGCCCCGAGTACTACGAGGCCATGGCCCGCTCCCGCTACATCGTGGGCAACACGCACTTCCCGCGCTGGCTGGAGCGGCGCGAGGGCCAGCAGATCGTCCAGACCTGGCACGGCACCCCGCTGAAGCGGATCGGCTTCGACTTCGACAACGACCACTTCGCGAGCACGCAGTACCTCCAGGACCTGGACCGCGAGCGTCACCAGTGGACGATGCTGCTCTCGCCGAACAGGTTCAGCACGCCGATCATGCGCAGCGCCTTCCGGTTCGGCGGCGACGTGGACGGCGAGCTCCTGGAGGCCGGCTACCCGCGCAACGACGTACTGCTCGCCCCCGACCGCGCCAAGCGCGCCGAGAAGGTGCGCCGCGCGCTCGGCCTGCCCGAGGGCAAGAAGGTCGTCCTGTACGCGCCGACCTGGCGCGAGGACAAGCAGCGCCACCGCGGCGGCTTCCTGCTCGACCTGCGCCTGGACCTGGCGAAGGCGCGCGAGGAGCTGGGCGGGGACCACGTCCTGCTGGTCCGGCCGCACGCGCACATCGTGGAGCCGGTGCCCGGCGCGGGCGACGGCTTCGTGTGGGACGTCGCGAGCTACCCGGACATCATGGACCTGCTCCTGATCGCGGACGTCATGATCACCGACTACTCCTCGGTGATGTTCGACTTCGCCGTGACGGGCCGTCCGATGCTGTTCTTCACGTACGACCTGGAGCACTACCGCGACCGGCTGCGCGGCTTCTACTTCGACTTCGAGAAGCGCGCGCCCGGCCCGCTGCTGCCGACCTCCGACGAGGTGATCGCCGCGCTGAAGGACCTCGACAGGACGAGTGAGCCGTACCGGAAGGCCTACGAGGAGTTCCGCGCCGAGTTCTGCGACCTGGACGACGGCCAGGCCGCGCGCCGCGTCGTCGACCGGATGCTCGCCCACCGAGGAACGGCCACCGCATGAGCACACGTAAGGGGGGCACCGCCGTGTCCGAGCCGAGCGTCACCGACGCACCCGAGCTGAGCGTCGTCGTGTACGGGCGCAACGTCCAGGGCCACCTCGGCGCCGGTCTGGACGCGCTGACCGCGCAGGCCGCGCCGGGCGTCGAGGTGATCGTCGCCGCGGTGGGCGCCTCCGCGCAGGCCGCCGCGGCGGACCGGCCCGGCGTCACCGTCGTACCGCTGCCCGAGGGCACGGGCGACGGCGCGGCCCGCGCGGCGGGCGCCGAGCGCGCGGGCGGCCGGTGGCTGCACTTCGTGCACGCCAAGGACGGCGTCCCCACGGGCGCGCCGCGCGCCGTCGCCGACCGCGCCGCCGGGCTGCCGGACGGCGTGGACGTCCTGGTCGTGGACCACGTCCGCTCGACGTGGCGGCACCAGGGGATGCCGTCCCCCGACGGGAAGTTCCTGGTCCGCCAGGGCGGCCGGGACCTGCCGCTCGCGGACTGCCCGGACCTCCTGAAGGTCACGCCACTGCTCGGCACCCGGGTGCTGCGGGCGGACTTCTGGCGGGCGCACCGCGACGAACTGGCCGTGGACGACGAGACGTTCGCCGCGTACGCCGCGCCGCTCGTCGCGGACCGCCTCGCGGCGCTCGACCATGTGGCCCTGAACGTGCGGGAGTTGCGCGCGGAGAGCCTGCCCAAGGGCGCGCCCGAGGAGCGGTACGGCGTCATCGACCGCTACGAGTCGCTGCTGCGCCTGGCGGCGGACCGGGGCCTGCCGGCGGCGCCCCGCGCGGCGCTCTACGACGTGATGGTCGGCGACTGCCTGCGCGTCGTGGCCCGCGAGAAGCTGCCGGACGCGGTGCGCAAGGAGTTCTTCCACCGCGCGTCGAAGGCCGCGGTGACCTGGCGGCCCGAGGGCCATCAGCACCCCGGCGGCCTGGAGGGCGTGCGGCGCCGCCTCCTCGAAGAGGACGCGTACACCAAGTACCGCACGTTCCAGACGGCCAACCAGCAGCGGCGCAAACTGCGTTCGGCGGTCGCCTCGCGCAAGCACAAGGTGGGCGTGAAGGTCCGCGACCTGCGCTACCGCAGGGCCCTGGAGCGGCCCGTCGACCCGGACCTCGCGGTGTTCACCGCTTACTGGGACCGGGGCGTGGCCTGCAACCCGGCGGCGATCGCGGCCAAGCTCGGCGAACTCGCCCCGCACATCCACCCGGTGTGGACCGTCTCGGCGGCGAACGTGCCGCTGCTGCCGCCCGGCACCGACCACGTGGTGCCCGGCACGCGCCGCTACTGGGAGGTGCTGGCGCGCGCCAAGTACCTGGTGAACAACGCCAACTTCCCCAACGCGGTCGTCAAGCGCCCGGACTCGGTCCACCTCCAGACGCACCACGGCACCCCGCTCAAGCGCATGGGCCTGGACCAGATGGACTATCCGGCCGCCGCCAAGGGCCTGAACTTCCACAGCCTGCTCGCGCGCGTCGACCGCTGGGACTACAGCGTCTCCTCGAACGGCCACTCCACGGAGATGTGGGAGCGGGCCTACCCCTCGCACTACGAGTCCCTCGACTACGGCTACCCGCGCAACGACGTCTTCTACGGCGCGACGGCCGCCGACGTCCTGGCGATCCGGGAGCGGCTCGGCATCGCGCCGGGCAAGCGGGCGATCCTGTACGCGCCCACCCACCGCGACTACGAGGCGGCGTGGACCCCGCGCCTGGACCTGGCGACGCTCGCCGACCGCCTCGGCGAGGACACCGTGCTCCTGGTGCGCGGCCACTACTTCTACGGCGGCGCGGCGTCCCCGCTGGCCGGGCTGCGCAAGAGCGGCCGGGTCATCGACGTCTCCTCGTACGACCCGGTCGAGGAGCTGTCGCTCGCGGCGGACGCCCTGGTCACGGACTACTCGTCGATCATGTTCGACTACGCCAACCTCGACCGGCCGCTCGTGATCTTCGCCGACGACTGGGAGACGTACGCGAAGACGCGCGGCGTGTACTTCGACCTGATGGAGCACGCGCCGGGCCATGTGGCGCGCACGCAGGAGGAGTTGACGGACCTCTTCACCTCCGGCGCGTGGCGCGACGAGGAGTCGGCCAAGGCCCGCAAGGTGTTCCGGCACCGCTTCTGCGAGTACGACGACGGACGCGCCGCCGAGCGCGTCGTACGCCGGGTCTTCCTCGGCGAGAGCGAGGACGCCCTGCCGCCCGTGACGCCGGTCGACGAGCGCACCCCGGCCCCGACGCCCGAGGAGGCGGCCCGATGACCGACACGGCGACCACGCCCGACGTCACCGTCACGGTGATCGTCTACAACGACGCCGAGCGCCTGCCGCGCGCGGTGGCCTCGCTGCGCCGCCAGACGCACGCGAACATCGAGATCATCATCAGCGACGACCACTCGACGGACAACACGCCCGAGGTCGCACGGCAGTTGGCGGCAGAGGACGAGCGCGTCTCCTACCTCCGACTGCCGGAGAACAGCGGCGGCTGCAGCGCGCCGCGCAACCGCGCGCTGGACATCGCGCGGGCCCCGTTCCTGATGTTCCTGGACAGCGACGACGAACTCCCCGAGCGGGCGGTGGAGCTGCTGCTCGCCGCGCACCGGGAGCGGGAGGTCGACTTCGCGATGGGCGCGGTGGAGCGGGTCCGCGTGGACACGGGCCGCACGTCCACCTGGATGCCGCACCTGGTGGCGGAGCGCCGCACGGTGGAGGGCATCGAGGCCGAACCGGCCCTGTTCTTCGAGCACTTGTCGACGAGCAAGATGTACCGCCGGGACTTCCTGGACAGGAACGGCCTCCGCTTCCCGGAGGGCATCCACTACGAGGACCAGCTGTTCTCGGCGCAGGCGTACTGCCTGGCGAAGTCCTTCACGGTGATCCCCGATCCGGTGTACCGCTGGTACATCGCGCCCTATGAGGCGGCCGAGTCGGCGTCGATCTCGAACCAGCGGCACAAGCTGACGAACGTCCGCGACCGCATCCACGTCCAGGGCCTGATCGACGCGTTCCTGGAGTCGAGCGGCCACGCGGCCGTCCGGGAGGCCAAGGACTACAAGTTCCTCAAGCACGACTTCCGGATGTACGCGGGTGACCTGCCGTTCCGCGACGAGGAGTGGCTGACGGGCTTCGCGGAGATCGTGAACCCGTACCTGGCCGGGCTCGCCCCGGGCGCGTACGCCCGGCTGCCCCGCGCCGAGCGGGTCGTCCTCCAGCTGGTCCGCGACAACCGTCTCGCCGAGGCGCGGCTGGCGGCGCGGGGCCTGGGCCACGGGGTGGCGCCGCGCGAGACGTCGGTGGACGCGGAGGGCCGGACGTACTGGGGCGGGCGGGTCCCTGAGTCGGCGTCGGCGCGCGCCGAACTCGACCTGACGGACCAGGGTCTCGACTCGCGCCCGTTCCCGAGCGCGCAGTTCCGCCACGAGATCACGCGGGTGGAGCGGGGCCCGGGGGCTTCTGTCGCCCTGACCATCCGCACGTACGACCCGGGCCTGCGGCTGCCCGTGGGCCCCCAGGTGGCGACCCTCCTCCTGGCCCCCGGCCGCCGCCGGATGAGGACGCCGTTCCGGCTGGACCCGGTGCGCCCCGGCGTCTTCGAGGGCACGGCCCGGCTGGACCTGGCGGCGGCGCCGCTGCCCCTGAACGGCTTCGAGGGCACGCGCCACCCGGTCCTCCAGCTGACGTCCGGCCCCCTGCGCAACACGTCCCTGCTCCTGGCCCCGCTCACCTTCCCGAGCCTCACGGCCCGGGTGGACTACCGGGGCGGGGCGCTCCCGCACGAGGTGACGGTGGAACCGGAAGGCCGGGCCTCGGGCCGCCTCCAACTCCGCTGGACCCCCACGGGAGTGACATCGAAGGTCATACGCCCCCTGGCCCGCAAGGCAGGCACAAAGGCGGGCCCCCGCCTCCGCAGGGCGGCCCGCCTTGCGGGAGCACTGACGCGCTGACGCCCCGCGTGGCCGCCCCGGTCCAGGTGACGGGGCGGCCACGCGGGCCTGCGCGGCCACGCGAACCGGGGCACCACATGGGCCGGGGCGGCCACGTGAGCCGGGGCGGCCACCTGAGCCGGGGCGGCCACCTGAACGCCAACAAGCCGCGTGACCGCCCCCCCCACCCACCCACCCGCCCCCTCCCGCACTCGGACGGGAGGAACCCGATCACCCCGCTCGATGCCGACGAGCTGCGCCTTCCGGCCACACGACGTCGACCGGCAATCCGGCGTCGAAGGCCTCCGCCACCATGTCCACAGCACCGAGCCGTGCCCCATGCTGATCACCGGCGGAACGCCGCCGCGCCCCATCCCCGCGCCTGCGCAGGAGCACACCATGAGCGACCCCACCTGGGTCAGTACCTCCATGCCCTATCTGACGCCCCGAGAGAAGGGGCAGGCCGATGCCTGGGGCGAGGAGGCCGCCGCCCGGGGCGGCAAGGGGACCCAGCGGATCGTCCACGCCGGCGAGGTTCCCGCGCCGGACGACGTCGCGGGGCTCCTCGGTGTCGGCCCCGGAGACAGCGTCGTCGTACGCCGTCGCGTCATCGAACTCGACGGTGAGCCCTGTGAGTTGACGGACACCTACTACCCGGTGGCCATCGCCCGCGGTACGCCCCTCGCCGGGACGGGGAAGATCCGCGGTGGCGCCGTGACGCTTCTCGCCGCGCTCGGTCACGTCGGTGTCCGCGTCCGTGAGGACGTGACCGCCCGTATGCCCGACGCCGACGAGCGGGACGCCCTGCGCCTGGGGCCGGCCGAGCCGGTGCTCCGGCTCAAGAGGGTGACGCTCGACCGTGAGGGCAGGCCCCTCCAGGCCGACTTGATGGTCATGCCCGCCCACCGGCAGCAGCTCCGCTACGAGATCACGATCGGCTGACGACCTCGTACAGCACCTGCCCCCGCGGCCCCCGCCCCGCCTCCCGCAGCGCGGGATCACCGGGGCGCAGGCCGCCGTCGGCGGGGTAGGCCACGACCCACCGCACCCCGTACCGCCGCAGGATGTCCAGGCGTTTCGCGCGGGGCGTGGCCGGGGCGAAGTAGTCGTGGGTCGCCTGGACCCGCTCCTCCTGGTCGGGGAGGAAGAAGTCCGGGTAGCCGGGGGCCACCGTGTAGGGGCCGTACGCCGGGATCTGGCGGGACGGGAACGTCTTCGCCATCACCACGTCTCCGTAGGCGACCTTCGGGGTGAGCCAGTCGTAGCCCGGCCACGGGGGCTTGGACTTGGCGGCGACCGGCGCCGGGAGCGCGTCGCGCGGGACCACGTAACCCAGCGTTCCCGCCTGCGTCCACGCGCCGAGGAGCAGCGCGGCGCCCAGCACGGCCGCGAAGGCGCGGCGGACCCCCGCGCGGCCCGCCTCGAAGACCTCGACGGCCGCCGCAAGCTGCGCCGGGATCAGGGCCGCCGGCAGCACCCTGCCCCACGAGTAGTGGCCGGTCAGGTCGCCCGCCGCGAACATCGCGGCGCCGAGGAGGAAGAAGAGGACCAGGGGATCGCGGCGGTCCCTGCGCAGACGGAGCGCCAGCGCCACGACGCCGATCAGCGCCAGGCCGAAGTGCGGCAGCAGATGACGGTAGAGCGAGCGGTGGATCTCCTCCAGGCCGCCCGTCCCGAGCAGGCCGAAGAAGGAGTAGTACGGCCAGGCCGTCAGCGCGGCGAGACCCAGCGCGAGGCCCGCCGCCAGGCGCACCAGCGTCTGCCGCGCCGGCCACGGCCGCGCGCCGAGCACCATCGCCAGCGCCCCGAACGAGGCGACCACACCGGTGAATTGATGGCTCAGGAGGATGGCCGACCACAGGAGGCCGAGGCCGAGGAAGGCCGGCCACCCCGCGGGGCTCCCCCCTCCTCCCAGGGACTTCCGCAGCAGCGCCCAGAAGTGGAAGGAGAGCCCGAGCGCGAAGGTGCTCGGGTAGGAGACCGTCAGGGCAAGGGAGTTGAGGCCGGGGAAGCCGCTCCAGTTGAACAGGGCCGGACCCCAGAGCAGCAGCAGGCACAGCAGCGCCAGCGGCGGCGCCGTCCGCCGCCCGGTCAGCGTACGCACGAAGTGCCATACGCCCGTGACCAGCAGCCCGAGCCCGGCCACCGCCGCCACCCGCAGCACCACGAACGTGCCGAGGCCGCTCGCCTTGGCCAGGCAGCCGAGCAGCAGCATCCACGGGGAGTAGTACGGGCTCGGCGTGTCGGCGTCGACCAGCGGGTTGCCCGGGTCGGCCAGGTCGTGGCGCAGGCGCTCGACCGTCGCCGCGTGGACGCCGAGGTCGCCCGCCCAGGGCAGACGGACGATCACGAGGAGCAGCAGGACGACGGCGAGCAGCGCGGCGGCCCAGGTGGCCGGCCGTATGACCCCGTTAGTGGCGACGCGCATCGTGCTGGAAGACCCACGTCCGGTAGACCAGGAAACGGAACGCCGAGGCCAGGACGATCGAAAGCCCCTTGGCGATGTTCGAGCCGAGCGGCCCGCTCATGCCCGCGCCGTGGTACGCCGCGTAGAACAGGAGGCTCTCCATCGCCACGCCGATGCCGCTGAAGGCGAAGAAGAGGGCGATCTGGCGCTTCGTGCGCGAGGCACGGTCGCGGTAGGCGAAGAAGCGGAAGCCGAGGTAATTGGTGCCCATGGCGACGCAGCTGGCCAGCACCGTCGCCGTCATCGGGCCCGAACCCATGCCGTGCAGCAGGAGGTTGAAGACGACGAGGTTCACGGCGACACCGCTGCCGCCGACCAGGCCGAACTTCACGACCTCCAGGAACAGCCGGCGCAGCCGGGCGAAGGAGAACCGGGACGGCGCGGGCGCGGCGGCCACGGAAGGCACCGGCGCGGCCACCGGGTCCGGCGGCGCCTCGTGGAGCGTGGGCGTGCTCATCCCCGCACCCCCGCGCCGCCGCGCCCGCGCGCGTCCGCACCGCCACGCCCCCGCGCCCTCGCGTCGAGCCGCAGCTTCCACGGCATGACGACCGACTCCAGCTGCACCATGAGGTTCATCTTGGACTCGCCGACCGTGCGGTCCTCGAAGTGGATCGGCACCTCCATGACGCCGAAGCCGCGGCGCAGCGCGCGGTACTTCATCTCGACCTGGAAGCTGTAGCCCGCGCTGTCCACGGAGGCGAGGTCGATGGCGCGCAGGGCGTCGGCGCGCCACAGGTTGAAGCCGCCGGTGATGTCGCGGACGCGGGTGCCGAGGATGGTGCCCGCGTACGCGTTGGCCCAGCGCGAGAGCAGCTTGCGGTGGGCGCCCCACGCGTCGGAGAGCGTGCCGCCCTGGACGTACCGGCTGCCGATGACGACGCCCGCGTCGGTGGCGAGGGCGACGCCGAGCAGTTCGGCGGCCTTCTCGACCGGGTGGCTGCGGTCGGCGTCCATCTGGAGGACGTAGTGCGCGCCCTCGGCGACGGCCCGCGCCATGCCCGCCGCGTAGGCGCGGCCGAGGCCGTCCTTCTCGGTGCGGTGCAGGACGCTCATGCGGGCGCTGCCGTACCGCTCCGCGAAGCGCTCGGCGATCCGGCCGGTGCCGTCGGGGCTGGAGTCGTCGACGACGAGCAGGCGCAGGCCGGGCAGCGGCAGCGCCATCAGGGCCTCGGCCATGCCGGGCAGATTGCCCGCTTCGTTGTACGTGGGCATGACGACCGTCAGCGGGGTGGCGGCCCACTCCTCGGGCAGCCGCGCGGCGAGGCCTTCGGAGAGGTCGTCCTGGGGGAGGTTCACGGTCACTGCTCACAGCCCTTCGGTGGTACGGGACGCGGTCGGCACGTCGGGCGAGAAGCGGAGCGCCGCGTCGGGCAGCACCGCCTCGCACCACACCCGCGCCCCGGTCCGCAGTTCGTTGTCGGCCCCCACCTGTGCCCCGTCCCCCACGACCGCGCCGTGCAGGACAGTCCGGCGGCCGATGCGGGCACCCGCACCGACCAGGCTCTTCCTGATGTCGGTACCGGCACCGACATCCGCTCCGTCGAGCACGACCGAGCCGTGCACGACCGCCCCCGCCCCGATGCGGGCGCCCGCGCCCACGACGGTCCCGGCGGCGAGGCTGGCGTCCGCCGCGACCTCGGCGCCGGGCAGGACGAGCGCCTCGCCCCGCTCCCCCGGCAGCGCGGGCGAGGCGATGACGCCGCGGACGAGATCGGCCGAGGCCTGGACGAGGGCCTCGGGGCGGCCGAGGTCCAGCCAGTAGGTGTTCTCGACCTGTCCGTGCAGATACGCGCCCTCGGCGAGCAGCGCCGGGAAGGTCTCCCGCTCCACGGAGACGACGCGCTCCTCGGGGATCGTGTCGATGACGGACCGCCGGAAGACGTACGCGCCCGCGTTGATCTGGTCGGTGACGATCTCCTCGGGAGTCTGCGGCTTCTCGGTGAAGGCCAGCACACGCCCGTCGGTATCGGTCGGCACGAGACCGAAGGCGCGGGGGTCGTCGACGCGGGCCAGGTGGAGCGTGACGTCGGCGTCACGGCGCGTGTGCGTGGCGACCAGGCCGCGGATGTCGAGCCCGCTGAGGATGTCGCCGTTGAACACGAGGACGGGCTCGTCGCCGCCGCACCGCAGTCGCCGGGCGGCGTTGCGGATGGCGCCGCCGGTGCCGAGGGGGCGGTCCTCGACGACGTACTCCAGTTCCAGGCCGTACGCCGATCCGTCGCCGAAGTGCGGTTCGAAGACCTCGGCGAGATAGCAGGTGGCCATCACGACGTGGTCGACGCCGGCGGCCGCGAGGCGCGCGAGCTGGTGGGCCAGGAACGGGACGCCGGCCGCGGGGACCATCGGCTTCGGCGTGTGGACCGTGACCGGCCGCAGCCGGGTGCCCTGCCCGCCGACCAGCAGAATGGCTTCCGTCATCGCCCTACCGCGACCTTTCCCTGTGCTTCCCTGTGCTTGCCTGCGCTCCGAGCGGAGCTCGCGTCCCCGCTCCGGGCGGAACTCGTACCTCCGTCAGACAATCTCACCCACCTTAGACCAAATGCCCGAATTGATGGGATATGGCGAATCTCATCACCCATTCCGCGCCCCGGAAGCAACCAATCCCCGCGCGATACGCTCCGCCTCAGCACACCGGACGCAGGGGGGCAACAGATGACGGGTGCGGTACCGAAGCCGTTGCGGGCCGAGGACCCGCGGGAAGTCTCCGGCTACCGGCTGCTCGCCCGGATCGGCGAGGGCGGCATGGGCACGGTGTACCTCTCCCGCAGCCGGGGCGGGCAGCCGGTCGCCCTGAAGCTGATCCGCGCCGAGTACACGCGCGAGCCGCACAGCACCGCGGCGTTCCGCGAGCGGTTCGCCCGCGAGGTGGCCGCGGCGCGGCGCGTCTCCGGCTACCACCTGGTGCCCGTCGTCGACCACGACGCCGGGGCCGAACGGCCCTGGCTCGCCACGCGGTACGTGCCCGGGGTGCCGCTCGACGACGCGCTCAAGGACCACGGCCCGCTGCCGACCGGCGCGGTGCTGCGGCTCGCCGCGGGCGTCGCGTACGCGTTGGACGCCGTGCACACGGCGGGGGTCGTCCACCGGGACGTGAAGCCGGGCAATGTGCTGCTCGCCTCCGACGGGCCGTGGCTGCTCGACTTCGGGATCGCGCGGGCCGCGGGGGTCGCGACGCTCACCACGATGGGGCGGCTGGTCGGTACGCCCCGCTACATGTCGCCCGAGCACGCCCTCGGGCGACAGGTGTCGCCCGCCTCCGACGTGTTCGCCCTCGGGCTCGTCATCGCGGAGGCGGCCTCGGGGCGGCATCCGTACGGGCGGGGCAACGGGCTCGCCATTGCGGCGCGGATCGCGGGCACGGACCGGGAGCCGCCGACCCTGGACGGAGTCCCGGACCCCCTGCGCGAACTGACGTCGCGCTGTCTTGCCGCGCGTCCGGAGGACCGGCCCGCGCCGGCCGCGCTGGCCCATCTGTGCGGGTGGGCGTCCCCTACGCCGGTGCGGGACTTCACGTCCTGGCTGCCGTCATCCTTGGGTGCCGACGTGGCCCGCGTCGAGGCGGTGGCCGCGCGGCCTCCCGCCCCTCAGATCCCCCTCTCCGAAGCGGAAACGGTCCGGGCCGTCCCTCCGACGGCCCCCCTAACCCTCCGCGACACCCCTTGGCCCCACCGCACCCCGTAACACCCACCTGGCCCGGCTGCGCCGAGGCGGGTGCCACACTTATCGCCACCCGGCACCGTGGGCTGTGCCCACCCGTTCCGCCCTGCGGAACGCCTGCCCACAGCAGGGGGCGGCCACATGCCCACCGCGCCGCTGCCCACAGCGAGGGACCGGCGGCAGGTTGGCCACCGGGCGCAGCTCGGACGCACCGGCCCCCACCGGGCCGCGGTCGCAGACGCTCCCGAGGGGACGTGGGGGTATGTGCGAACGGAGCACCGAGCCAGCACTAGCGCCTTTGGACTTGAGGCGGGGCGCAGGGATGGCGAGTACGCACATACCCCCGCGGCCCCGCCCCCGAGACGGACAAGAGGCGGACCAGCCCAAGGCACCCCGCCAGACGCCCGCGGCCCCGCCCCACAGACGGGCAAAGGCGCAACAGCCCAAGGCTCACCGAAAGACGCCAACGCCACCCACCCCACCCACGAACAACAGGCGCACCGCCCAAGGCGCCCCCGCCAGAATTCGTACGTGAACTCCCCACCTCCCAAAGGAACTTCCCCCCGCATAAGCGTGTCGTAAGCTCTGAACGCTTTACGCGCCTCAGGGACAGCGCAGACATCGGGGGAGGCTCCCAACCACCATGAGCAGCAGTGAAATCCTCAGCCCCCTGGGCCCACAGGACCCGAGGGAAGCCGCGGGGTACAGCCTCCTCGCCAGGATCGGCGAGGGCGGCATGGGCACCGTCTACCTCTCCCACACCCGCGGCGGCCAGCCCGTCGCCCTCAAGGTGATCCGCCGCGAATACGGCCAGGACCCCGACTTCCGCCGCCGCTTCGAGCAGGAGGTCCAGGCCGCCCGCCGCGTCCAGGGCTACCACCTGGTCCCGGTCGTGGACCACGACACCAACGGCGAACTCCCTTGGCTCGCCTCGGCGTTCATCCCCGGCATCTCGCTGCACGACGCCCTCGCCACGCACGGCCCGCTCCCGCTCCCCGCCGTCCACCAGCTCATCGGCTGCGCGGCACGGGCCCTCGCCGCGATCCACGCCGCGGGCGTCGTCCACCGCGACCTCAAGCCCAGCAACATCCTGCTGGGCTCCGGCGGCCCGTACGTCATCGACTTCGGCATCGCCCGCGCCGCCGACGCCACCCAGCTCACCCAGTCCGGCGGCCTGATCGGCACCCCGCAGTACATGTCGCCGGAGCACGCGCTCGGCGAGCAGGTCGGCCCGGCCACGGACGTGTTCTCGCTCGGCCTGATCGCCGCGGTCGCCGCGACCGGCCGCCACCCGTACGGCGACGGCGGCGCCATCACGATCGCCGCGCAGATCGCGAACACCGCACACCGGCCGCCCCGACTCGACGCGTACGACGACGGATTGAGGATGCTCCTGGAGGGCTGCCTGGCCGCCGACCCGGCGGGCCGCGTCACCCCCGCCGAGCTGGCCGAGTGGTGCGAGCGGGCGGCGGGCCGCCCCCTGTCCCAGTTCGAGGCGTGGCTCCCGCCCGCCCTCGCCGCGGAGATCACCCGCCGCGAACAGTCGGCGCAGAACCCCCCGCCCCCGGGCACCCACACCTACAACCTCACCCCTCAGCCCCAGCCCCAGCCCCCCACCACAGGCCACACGCCCGCACCCGCACCCGCACCCACGTCCCCCAGGCCCCGCCGCCGCACCCGCGTCGCCCTCGTCGCCGCCACCCTGGTCCTCGCGGTCGGCGCGGGCGCCGGTACCGCCGTCTGGCTGCTCGGCAAGGACGACGACAAGGGCGGCGGCAACGAGGCGCGCACGAAGGACGACGGCAAGCGGGCCTCGCAGCCGGCCGACCCCGCGAAGGAGTCCCCCGCCGCGGACGACGGCGGCGCCGTCGGCGACCCGTCCGAGGACCCCTCCGCGCCGGCCGCGGACGCCACGTACACGCTCGTCTTCGAGAACAAGCCGATGACGCTCCGCACGCCGGCCGGCTCGCTCGACACCACGTACATCGACCTGGACACCCCGAAGGTGGACCCGACGGGCTCCATGGAGAGCGACGAGGCCGACTTCCACGCGCGATACCAGGACCTGTCGTTCGACCACGCGATGGGCAAGGCGTCCGGGACCACGGCCAAGCAGTGCCGGGAGGGCGCGGAGCAGAACCCGTTCCGCGAGTCGCTCACCGGCGAGGCGATCAACAAGTCCCGGCAGATCGTCGAGGGCGACCACCTCTGCATGGTCACGGGCGAGGGCAACGTCGCCATGTGGACGATCACCGGCGTCGAGCCGCCGACCGACAAGGACTACCTCCCGGACCTCAAGGGAACGGTCACGCTCTGGGAGTCGAGGGCGTAACGCCCGAAGGGCCCGCACGAACGGGGGCGCCCCGAGCCGCAAGGCCCGGGGCGCCCCCGTTCACGTACCGCCAAGACGCGCAGGCGCCTACGAGTGCGTACGCAGCAGCGTCCGCATCGTCCGCATGGCGACCGACAGGTTCGCCAGGTCGAACGCGTCCGAGCTCTGGATCTCCTCCAGCGTCGTCCGCGCCCGGCTCAGGATCGGGGCGTTCTTCTCCTCCCACGCCTTGAACCGCTGCTCCGGCGTCGACGCGCCGTTGCCGACCGCGAGGACGTCCGCCGTCAGCGCCGCGTGCGCCGCGTACAGGTCCTCGCGGATGGAGGCGCGCGCCATGGACTGCCAGCGGTCGGCCCGCGGCAGCTCGATGATGCGGTCCATGAGCTGGGTGATCCGCAGCCGGTCGGCGAGGTCGTAGTACACCTCGGCGACGGCCATCGGCTCCTTGCCCATGCGGTCGGCCACCGCGACGATGTCGAGCGCGGGGAACGCGGAGGAGAACCCGGCGACGCGCCGCGCCAGTTCCTCCGGGACGCCCGCCTCGGCCAGCTCGTCGCGGATGCCCTCGTACCACTCCAGGTCGGAGCCGCGCAGGAGCTGCGGCAGCTCGTCCCAGACCTCGGCGACGCCCTTGCTGAAGAAGTCGATCGTCTCGGCGAGCTGCAACGGCTGCGGCCGGTTGTTGAGCAGCCAGCGCGAGCCGCGCTCGACGAGGCGGCGCGAGTGGAGCCGGATGCGGGTCTGGACGTCGGCGGCGACGACATTGTCGAGCGCCTCGACCGCGTCCCACACCTCGCCGAGCCCGAAGATCTCGCGCGCGGCCAGCTGCGCCCGCACGATCTCCTCAAGCGAGGCGCCCGTTTCCTCCCGGAGCCGGTGCAGGAAGGTCGAACCGCCGCTGTTCACCGTGTCGTTGACGAGGATCGTGGTGACGATCTCGCGGCGCAGCGCGTGCCCGTCGACCTGCTCGGGGAACTTCTCGTGCAGCGCCTTGGGGAAGTACGCGTGCAGGAGACGCTGGAGGTACGGGTCGTCGGGCAGCGTCGTCTGGATCAGCTCGTCCGCGGCCGTGATCTTCGTGTACGCGAGGAGCACGGCGAGCTCGGGCTGGCTCAGGCCCCGGCCGGAGTTGAGCAGTTCGCGGATCTGCCGGTCGTTGGGCAGGAACTCCAGGCCCCGGTCGAGGTGGCCCTGCTTGCCGAGCCGGCGCATGAAGCGCTGGTGGGCGTGGAGCAGGGACGACGACTGGAAGACGGCGTTGGCCAGCGCGGTGTTCTGCGCGTAGTTGTTGCGCAGCACCAGGTGGCCGACCTCGTCGGTCATCTCGGCGAGCAGCTTGTTGCGCTGCTTGACCGTCATGTCGCCGTTGGCGACGACCGCGTTGAGCAGGATCTTGATGTTCACCTCGTGGTCGGAGGTGTCCACGCCCGCGCTGTTGTCGATGGCGTCGGTGTTGATGCGGCCGCCCTCGCGGGCGAACTCGATGCGCCCCAGCTGGGTGAGGCCGAGGTTGCCGCCCTCGCCGACGACCTTGACGCGCAGCTCCTGGCCGTCGACGCGGATCGCGTCGTTCGCCTTGTCGCCGACGTCCGCGTTCGACTCGGCCGACGACTTCACGTACGTACCGATGCCGCCGTTCCACAGCAGGTCGACGGGCGACTGGAGGATGGCCTTCATCAGGTCGGCCGGGGTCATCTTGGCGACGCCGGTCTCGATGCCGAGGGCCTCGCGGATGTGGGCGTTGAGCTGGATCGCCTTGGCGGAGCGGGGGAAGATCCCGCCGCCCGCGGACAGCAGGTCCTTGTTGTAGTCCGCCCAGGAGGAGCGCGGCAGTTCGAAGAGGCGGCGGCGCTCGGCGTAGGAGGTGGCCGCGTCCGGCCTCGGGTCGATGAAGATGTGCCGGTGGTCGAAGGCGGCGACCAGGCGGATGTGCTCGGAGAGCAGCATGCCGTTGCCGAAGACGTCACCGGACATGTCGCCGACGCCGACGACCGTGAAGTCCTCGGACTGGGTGTCGGTGCCGAGCTCCCGGAAGTGCCGCTTGACGGACTCCCAGGCGCCGCGGGCGGTGATGCCCATGCCCTTGTGGTCGTAGCCCGCGGAGCCGCCGGAGGCGAAGGCGTCGCCGAGCCAGAAGTCGTAGTCCTCGGCGACCTTGTTGGCGATGTCCGAGAAGGTCGCGGTGCCCTTGTCGGCGGCGACGACGAGGTAGGTGTCGTCCTCGTCGTGGCGCACCACGTCGGAGGGCGGCACGACCTCGCCCGCGACCAGGTTGTCGGTGATGTCGAGCAGCGCGGAGATGAACGTCTTGTAGCAGGCGACGCCCTCGGCCAGCCACGCGTCGCGGTCCACCGACGGGTCGGGCAGCTGCTTGGCGACGAAGCCGCCCTTGGCGCCGACGGGCACGATGACGGTGTTCTTCACCATCTGCGCCTTGACCAGGCCGAGGATCTCCGTACGGAAGTCCTCCCTCCGGTCCGACCAGCGCAGACCGCCGCGCGCGACCTTGCCGAAGCGCAGGTGGACGCCCTCGACGCGGGGCGAGTACACCCAGATCTCGTACGCGGGACGGGGCGCCGGCAGGTCGGGGATGGCCTGCGGGTCGAACTTCATGGAGACGTAGTTGTGCGGCTTGCCGCCCTCCGCCGCCTGGAAGAAGTTGGTGCGCAGCGTCGCCTTGATGACGGTGAGGAAGGACCGCAGGATCCGGTCCTCGTCCAGCGAGGCCACCTGATCGAGGGCGCCGTCCAGCTCCTCCAGGAGCCCGTCGGTCAGCTCGTTGCCCGCGCGCTGGTGGTCCGGCGACATCCGCGCCTCGAAGAGCGAGACGAGCAGCCGGGTCGTGTGGACGTTGTTGCGGAGCGTGTCCTCCATGTAGTCCTGGCTGAAGGTCGAGCCCGCCTGGCGCAGGTACTTGGCGTAGGCCCGCAGGACCATCGCCTGGCGCCAGTTGAGACCGGCGCGCAGCACCAGCGAGTTGAACCCGTCGACCTCGGCGGCACCGGTCCAGGCGGCGGCGAAGGCCTCCTGGAAGCGCTCGCGGCCGTCGTCGCCGAGGTAGTCGCCGTTGCCGGAGGGGGACTTCGGCATGCGCAGCCCGAAGTCGTAGATCCACGCGTGCGTACGGTCCGAGCAGCGCAGCTCGTAGGGACGCTCGTCGGTGACCTCGACGCCCAGGCGCTGCAGCACGGGCAGCACCGCGGAGAGGGAGACCTGCGCGCCGGAGCGGTAGATCTTGAAGCGGCGCTCGCCGGGGGCCGCGCCCACCGGCTCGTACAGGGAGAGCGCGAAGTCCTTGCGGCCCTGGGTGAGCTGTTCCAGGTGCTGGAGGTCGGCGACGGCGGCGCGCGGCGTGTGGTCGGCCTTGTACCCCTCGGGGAAGGCGCCCCCGTACCGGCGGAGCAGTTCGGCGGCGCGCTCCTCGCCGCACTCGGCGGTCAGCGCTTCGGCGAAGCCGTCGGCCCAGGAGCGGGCGGCCTCCACGAGCCGGCCCTCGATGCGCTCGACGTCGGTGTCGGAGAGGTCGGGGACCTCGCCGCCCTTGGGCACCCGGACCACGAAGTGGATGCGGGAGAGGATCGACTCCGTGTTCCAGGCGGTGAAGTCGACGCTGGCGCCGTTCAGCTCCTCCTTGAGGATGTCGATGATCCGCAGCCGGACGCCGGTGGTGTAGCGGTCGCGCGGCAGGTAGACGAGCGCGGAGTAGTAGCGCCCGTACTCGTCCTTGCGCAGGTAGAGCCGCAGCCGCCGCCGCTCCTGCAGGTACAGGACACTCGTCACGATGGACCGGAGCTCGTCGGCGGGCGTCTGGAAGAGCTCGTCGCGCGGGTACGTCTCCAGGATCTGCAGCAGGTCACGGCCGTCGTGGCTGTTGGCGGAGAACCCGGCGCCCTTCAGCACCTCGGCGACCTTGCGGCGGATGACGGGCACGCGGCGCACGGACTCGGTGTACGCGGCGGACGAGAAGAGGCCGAGGAAGCGGCGCTCGCCGATGACGTTGCCCTCGGCGTCGAACTTCTTCACGCCGACGTAGTCGAGGTAGCTGGGGCGGTGCACGGTCGCCCGGCTGTTGGCCTTCGTCAGGACGAGGAGCTTGTGCTCGCGAGCCTTGGCGCGGGCGTCGGCGGGCAGCTGGTTGAAGGACGGGCTGACCGGGTGGTGGTCGTCGCCGCCGTGCTGCGGGTCGGCGCGCAGGATGCCGAGGCCGGTGCCGGGGACGGCGGTGAGGGAGTCGTCGTCCATGAGGTCGTACTCACGGAAGCCGAGGAAGGTGAAGTGGTTGTCGGCGAGCCAGCGCAGCAGCTCGCGGGCCTCGTCGACCTCCTGGTCGCGCAGGTCTCCCGCGGTCGGCTCGGAGGGCAGCTCGTCGGCGATGCGCAGCGCGGCGTCGCGCATCTTCTCCCAGTCCTCGACGGTCTCGCGCACGTCGGACAGGATCCGCAGCAGGTCGGAGGTGATCTGCTTCAGGTCGGCGCGGTCGGTCTCGCGGTCCATCTCGACGTGGATCCACGACTCGACGAGCGCGTCGTGCGGCCGCTCGGCGCCGGCGTCGTCGGCCAGCACCTCCAGGAGCTTTCCGGTCACGTCACGGCGTACGACGACCTGCGGGTGGATCACCACGTGGATGCCGCGGCCCTGGCGGGAGAGCTCGTTGGTGACGGAGTCGACGAGGAAGGGCATGTCGTCGGTGACCACCTCGACGACGGAGTGGCTGCACGTCCAGCCGTTCTCCTCGACGGTCGGGGTGTGCACGCGCACGTTGGCCGTTCCCTGCGGGCGGTTCTCGGCCAGCCGGTAGTGGGAGAAGGCCGCTCCGAAGACGTCGACCGGGTCGCGGTCGGCCAGGTCCTCGGGTGCCGTGTGCAGGTAGTAGCGCTGGAGGAACGCGAGGGCCGTGTCCTGGTCCGGCGTTGCCTCGCTCGTCGTCCCGGTCGGTGCGTCACTCGGTAGGCGCCCCCCGACAGGGCTGCTCTCAGCTACCCGGGCGGCCCGTGCGAGCAGCTCGGCCTTGGCTTCGTCCAGCTTGGTCTGCATGGTCCTCTGACTCCTGTCGCGCGCCGTTGCGTGACGTAGAAGGAAGTGATGTGACGTAACGCCGCGACGCGGGGTCTCCGGCCGGGTTCGACGTTATGCCGCGGTGCGAGACGAGCGGGCGGTTATCCGCCATTTTCAGCGGTTTCACCGACCGATGGCTCGATCGGCCCGGTGTACCGCACCGCGAAGAAGCGTCAGCGAGTTCCGCCCGGCCACGGTTGTCGTCCGTGGTCCCCGGGCGCAGGGCGGAGGCGTCCATGCCCCCGCGGGATATCGCGCTGATCACGGGTCAAGGCTATCGCTCCGTACGGGGGACCCGTCATGAGCCGTATGTGTACAAAAGCGGGGGGCGAACTTTGACAGTCTGCACAGTCACCCCGGCGGTCGGCCCTCTTGGCAAAGTGGCAGCACAGGGGCACGTTGGCCGGGAGGGTCCGGCCGACGAGGGCGGTACCCGACAAGGGCGGCACCCGACGGAGGGAGCGCAGCGACATGACAGCCAAGATCCTGATCGTGACCGGCGACGCGGCGGAGTCACTCGAGGTCCTCTACCCCTACCAACGGCTGCGGGAGGAGGGGTACGACGTCCACATCGCCGCTCCGGCACGCAAGAAGCTGCGGTTCGTGGTGCACGACTTCGAGCCGGGCTTCGACACGTACACGGAGAAGCCGGGCTACACCTGGCCCGCGGATCTCGCCTTCTCGGAAGTCGATCCCGGCCAGTACGCCGCGCTGGTGATCCCGGGCGGGCGGGCCCCGGAGTACCTGCGCAACGACCCCGAGCTCCGCAAGATCCTCAAGTCCTTCTTCGACTCCGACAAGCCGGTCGCCCAGATCTGCCACGGTCCGCTCCTGACGGCGGCGGTCGGCGGCCTGAGCGGGCGCAGGGTCACGGCGTACCCGGCGCTGGAGATGGACATGCAGGCGGCGGGCGCGACCTTCCAGGACGCGGAGGCCGTCGTGGACGGCACGCTGGTCTCGGCCCGCGGGTGGGCGGACCACTCCGGGTGGATGCGGGAGTTCCTCACGGTGCTGCGGGCGAAGGCGCCGGTGACGTGAGGGCGGGGTGGGCTCGCTAGGTATACGGAGCCCGTCGCGGGCGGCCGCACATCGGTATGCGGATCCTTCGGCATACCGATGCCGGGAGGCGGGCGCGGCGGGCAGGCTCTGTTCTGCGCCGCCTCGCCGAGGCTGCGGGTACGGCGGGCGGGGTGCCGGCATCCTGGTCAACTCCCCCACGGCTGTCGTGGCAAGGCACCCGCCCGCCCCCACCGCTTTCGGCGCGGCCGACGCGGCCGCCTGCCCTTGTCGGCGAGGGCAGGCCCCGCGGCGCGGCCCCCTCCGGCCCCGGACCCCGGCCCCGGGGGCCCACACCTGCCCCCTCCTGCTCCCCCCACCACCGCTGTGGGCAGGCGTTCCGCACGGCGGAACGGGTGGGCACAGCCCCCGGTGCCGGGCGGCGGTGACCGTGGCTCCAGCCCCGGCGCAGCCGACCGTGCCGGGCAGCGCCATGTGAGGCTCAAGCCCCGGCGCAGCCGGAAAAGACACCCGCCCCGGCGCGGGGCAACAAAGAAGCCGCACCGCCCCCGCCGCAGGGGGAAACCGTCACCCCACCTCCGCCGCCCCCGCGGCACCCGCCGCCTCCGCGATCTCCGTCCGAGACCCCACCCCCAACTTCGCCAGAATGTGCTCGACGTGCGCGTCAGCAGTCCGCTTGGAGATGACCAGCCGCTCCGCGATCTCCCGATTGGACAGCCCCTGAGCGACCAGCACAGCCACCTCCCGCTCCCGCCGGGTCAACACATCCCCACCCCCACGCCGCCCCGCGGCACCCGCGGCACCCGCGGCACCCGCGGCACCCACACCCGCCCCCCGCCCCGGCGTCTCCGCATCCCCCCGCACCGCCTCCAGCACCTGCCGCCCCGACAACCGCGCCCCCACCGCGTGCCACCGCTCGAACTGCCTGCCCCCCAGCGCCTCCCGCACCGCCTTCCGCGCCTCCTCCTGCCGCTCGAAGAGCGTCGGCAGCATGCCGATCGGGTCCCCGCCGAGCCGCCGCGCGTTCTCCGCGTACCCGAAGAGCCACGCCGCCCGCACGTGCCGCCCCTCCCCCGCCGCCGCCCACGCGAGCCCGTGGCAGCACATCGCGGCGACCAGGACCTCGTCGACCTCGCCCGCCGCCTCCATCCCCCGGCACAGCGACGCGACGCCCGCCGCCCGGTCCCCCGCCAGCCACCGCACCAGGCCCTGCGCCATCAGCGTGGACCCGTAGATCTGCCGCTCGCCGCTGCCCTCCAGCAGCCCGAGACCCTCCGCGCACAGCTCCAGCGCACCCTCGGTGTCCCCGAGGACGGCCCGCAGCAGCGCGGCCTCGTACCCCAGCACGACCAGCCCCAGCAGGTTGTCGCTCTCGACCATCCGCCGCCGCACGTCCGCGAGCCCGTCGAGCCCCGACGCGTCGCCGCACAGCGCCGCGAGCCCGTGGGCGTACGCCTCCGCGAACTGCTCGACCTGCTCGTCGCCCGCCCGCGCCGCGGACTCCCTGGCCAGCGCCATCCGCTCGACGGCCGTCGCGAGGTCGGCGGTCCAGACCCCGAAGACCCCCGTCCCCAGCAGCCCCCAAGCCCGCGCCGAGCAGTCCTCGGGGACCCGCTCCAGGCCCTTCTCGATCCAGTACCCGCCCTCGGAGAGCGTCCCGGAGGCCCGCCAGTGCGGCCACAGCCGCGCCGCGAGGCGCAGCCCTTCCCGGGCCCGCCCCTCGGTCTCGTACGCGTACTCCAGCGCGGTCCGCAGGTCGGCGACCTCCGCGCGCACGGACCGGTGCAGCGCAGGCTGCGCGGCGCCGAGGAACCCGTCCTCGAAGCGCCGCCCCAGATCCCGGTAGTACGCGAAGTGCCGCGCCCGCAGCGCGGCACCCCCGTCGCCCTCCGCGGCGCCGAGCCGCTCGCCCCCGTACTCCCGGAGCGTGTCGAGCAGCCGGTAGCGGCTGCCCGACTCCCCGAGCCGCTGCACCACGGACTTGTCGACGAGCCCGATGAGCTGCTCGAGGACCTCCCCGGCGGGCAACTCCTCGCCGCCGCAGACCTGTTCGGCCGCGGCCAGCTCGAAGGAGCCCGCGAACACGGACAGCCGCGCCCACAGCAACTGCTCGGCCGGCGTGCACAGTTCGTGCGACCAGTCGATCGCCGTACGCAGGGTCTGGTGCCGCGACAGCGAGGTCCGCCGCCCTCCGGTGAGCACCTGGAACCGGTCGTCGAGCCGCGCCACCAGCTCCTCGACGGAGATCGCGCGCAGCCGCACCGCGGCCAGTTCGAGCGCGAGCGGGATGCAGTCGAGGCGGTGGACCAGCGCGAGGAGCCGCTCGCGGTTCCGCTCGTGCACCGCGAAGCCGGGCACCACGGCGGCGGCCCGCTGCGCGAACAGCTCCACGGCGTCGTCCGACGCGAGCGGCGAGACGGGACAGCAGTGCTCGCCCGGCACGTCCAGCGGCTGCCGGCTGGTCGCCAGCACGCACACGTCGGCGGCCTCGCGCAGCAGGATGTCGGAGAGCATCGCACAGGCGTCGACCAGGTGCTCGCAGGTGTCAAGGACGATGAGCAGCCGCCTGCCCTGCAGATGCGCGACGACCGCGTCGAGCGGCGCCATCCCGGACTGCTCGGGCAGTTCGAGGACCGCGGCGAGCGTCGCCGGGATCAGCTCCGGGTCTCTCAGGGCGGACAGCTCGGCCAGCCACACCCCGTCCGGGAAGCGCTCGCCGAGCCCGGCCGCGGCCCGCAGCGCGGTGCGGCTCTTGCCGACGCCGCCCGGTCCGACGAGCGTGACGAGCCGCGCGTACGCGAACGCCGCACGCACCTGCTCCAGTTCGTCCACGCGTCCGACGAACGAGGTCAGTTCAGCGGGCAGTTGACCGCCGCGCCGCTGTCCGAAGCCGAAACCCATCGCGATACCGCCCCCGTCACGTCGTTCCGCAAGGCTCCCCCGCCGAGGATCTCACCTCAGCGTACGCAGAACGACGCGGAGCGTGAACGGAATGCTCGCATCCGCCTCAGGCGGCGAGACGTTCCGCCGTGTCCACGGCCTCCGCCAGGCTGTCGACGACGGGCACCCCGGCGGCCTCCAGGCTCACCCGGCTGTGCGACCCCCCGGTGTAGAGCACGGCGCGCGCTCCCACGTGCGCGGCGGCGCGCGCGTCGTCGACGGCGTCCCCGATCACGACGACCCGCTCGGCCGCGACGCCCCGCAGCTCGGCGAGGTGGCGCACCATCCGCTCGGCCTTGCCCGCGTGCGAGTCGTCGGTGCGGCCGTCGATCCGCACGAAGTGCTCCTGGATGCCGTGCCGGCGCACGATCGGGACGAGGTGCTCGTGCGGGGCCAGCGACAGCAACGACTGCGTACGTCCCTCGGCCCGCCGCGCGGCCAGCAGCTCCGCGGCCCCCTCGGCCAGCCCGCAGCCGTCCACCCGGGCCCAGTAGTGCTTGTGGAACGCGGCGTCCATGACCCGCCACTCGGCGTCGGTGGGCAGCCGCCCCATGAGCCGCTCGTAGAACAACGGCACCGGTACGCAGTACAGGTCCCGGTACCGCTCCAGCGTGATCGGCGCCATCCCGATCTCCGCGAAAGACGCGTTCGTGGCCTCGATCACCGCATGTATGTCATGCAGAAGAGTCCCGTTCCAGTCCCACACGATATGCGCCCCGCGCAGCAGCTTCCCCATACAAAAAAACTACCCTCCCCCACCGACACCCGACCCTGCCCACCTGCGCGATCTCCCGTCTGCGGGGCGAGGCCGCGGGGCGGCAGCAGACCGTCTCCGCTGTGGGCAGGCGTTCCGCACGGCGGAACGGGTGGGCACAGCCCACGGTGCCGGGCAGCGATCAAGGTGGCTCCAGCCCCGGCGCGGGGAGGCACAAGCCCCGCCCCAGCCCAGCCGCCAGGCAGACGTCACCCCGGCACGGGCCCTAAGCGATGAGCCCCGGAATCTCCTGCGTCGCGAACCACAGCAACTCATGGTCCTCCGCCCCGTCCACGACGAACTTCGCATCGTCGTCCCCCAGATCCGCCGCCCCCAACGCCCCCGCGGCCGCGGCCACATCCCCCTCCGCGTCCTCCGCGTCCACGTGGACCGCCGCCGCCTTCCCGAGCGGCAGCGCCGACGCGATCCGGACCTCCCCGACCGCCCCGGGGTCGAGCCCGCGGTCGGGGTCGGCCACGGCCGCGCCGTCGGCCACGTCCGCCGCGAGGACGACCCGCCGCCGAGCCGCCCCCGGATCCCCCGCGATCAACCGCAGCGACGCCACCGCCGCCCGGTTCAGCGCCGCGTACTCCAGCTCCTCGATGTCGTCGGAGACGTACCACTCCCGCAGCGCGGGCGTCACGGCGTAGGCGACGAGCGGTCCGGGCGCCAGCTCCCCCGCCTCGTACGCCTCGGCGAGCCGGGACAGGGTGAGGGGAACGTAGACGCGCATGGCTGACCGCTTTCGTTCGTGTCCGCGCACACGGCGGACCTTCGTGGCCGTGGAAGACCTTCAGGATACGTGCGGGAGTCCCCCATCGAGGTCCCCCCACCACCCGCGGACCCGTCAAGGCACCTCCCGGAATTCACCCGCCCCCACCCCCTGACCTCGGGGTTCCCCCACCCCGGCACCCCCCTGATAGGTGAACCCCGGGCCCCCTCCCCCACGCTCCCCGAGCCCTTGCGCCCGCCTCCCTCGCCCCCGTACAAGATCCCCAACGGAAAAGTTACTCCCGGGTACGAAACCCCCGAGGCCTCAATGCCCGAGCCCTCGGATCCCCGAGTTCCAGCGACAAGACGGAGGCACCCCCATGCACAAGGTGATGACCATGCCCCGCCCGCGCCGCACCACCGCCCGTCCCCCCGCCGGCCGCCCGCCGACCCGCAGGGACTCCCGCCGTCCCGCGGAACGCCCGCCCCGGCCGGTCCCTACGGGCGCGACCCCACCCGGCGCGACCCCACCCGGCGCGATCCCGCCCAACCCGCCTCCGCACCCCACGGAACTCTTCACCGACCGTCTCGTCCTGGTCCTCAGCGGCCAGCGCCCCATGCACTGGGTGGCCCGCCACATCGCCAGCACGGCGTTCGACGACCTGGCCCGCCTGGCCGAGCACCGGCCGCTGTGCGCGAACGGCCACCGCCCCGCCGTCCACCGGATCGGCCACTACCAGCCGCACCCGGAGGCGTACGAGGTCTTCGCCCGCATCGCCACGGGCCCACGGCTGCGCGCCCTGGCCTTCCGCCTGGCCCTGGGCGCCGACAGGAGGTGGCGCTGCACGGCCGTGGAACTCGAACCACGGCACTGACCCGGAGCACCACAGAAGGCCCCCGATCACCGGGGCAGCGCACGACAAAGGGGCCGGACAGAAGCCCGGCCCCTCACGTCACAGCGACAGCGTCACGTCACTTCTTGCGACGCCGCCCGCCCTTCTGGGCCTTGCGGCGCTCGGCCCGCGTCATGCCGTCCGCCTCGGACCGCACGCCGCCCGTGGCGAAGTCGCCCTCGTCGACGCCGCCCTCGGCGTTCGGCGCCTGGAAGTGCAGGCGGTCGGGCCGCTGCGGGGCCTCCAGGCCCTTGGCGTGGATCTCCGGGCGCGAGGCCCCGGCCGGCACCGCGTCCTGCGCGCCGTCCTTCGACAGCGAGGGCGCCGCGTCCTCGACGGGAACCTCCTCGACCTGCTGCTCGACCTGGACCTCCAGGTTGAACAGGTAGCCGACGGACTCCTCCTTGATGCCGTCCATCATGGCGTTGAACATGTCGAAGCCCTCGCGCTGGTACTCGACCAGCGGGTCCTTCTGCGCCATGGCACGGAGGCCGATGCCCTCCTGGAGGTAGTCCATCTCGTAGAGGTGCTCGCGCCACTTGCGGTCGAGGACGGAGAGCACGACCCGGCGCTCCAGCTCACGCATGATGTCGGAGCCGAGCTGCGCCTCACGCTCCTCGTACTGCTCGTTGATGTCGTCCTTGATGGACTCGGAGATGAACTCGGCGGTGAGCCCGGCGCGGTCGCCCGCCGCCTCCTCCAGCTCGTCCACCGTGACCTTCACCGGGTAGAGCTGCTTGAAGGCGCCCCACAGCCGGTCCAGGTCCCACTCCTCGGCGAAGCCCTCGGCGGTCTCGGCGGCGATGTACGCGTCGATGGTGTCGTCCATGAAGTGCTGGATCTGCTCGCGCAGGTCCTCGCCCTCCAGGACGCGGCGACGCTCGCCGTAGATGACCTCGCGCTGGCGGTTGAGGACCTCGTCGTACTTGAGGACGTTCTTACGCGTCTCGAAGTTCTGCTGCTCGACCTGCGACTGGGCGGACGCGATGGCGCGCGTGACCATCTTGTTCTCGATCGGCACGTCGTCCGGGACGTTCGCCATCGACATCACGCGCTCGACCATCTGCGCCTTGAACAGGCGCATCAGGTCGTCGCCGAGCGAGAGGTAGAACCGGGACTCGCCCGGGTCGCCCTGACGGCCGGAACGACCGCGCAGCTGGTTGTCGATGCGCCGCGACTCGTGGCGCTCGGTGCCCAGGACGTAGAGCCCGCCGAGGTCCTTGACCTCTTCGAACTCGGCCTTGACGGCGTGCTCGGCCTTCTCCAGGGCGGCGGGCAGCGCCGCGGCCCACTCCTCGACGTGCTCGACGGGGTCGAGGCCGCGCTGGCGCAGCTCCGCCTCGGCGAGGTCGTCGGGGTTGCCGCCGAGCTTGATGTCGGTGCCTCGTCCGGCCATGTTCGTGGCGACGGTGACGGAGCCCTTGCGGCCGGCCTGGGCGACGATGGTCGCCTCACGGTCGTGCTGCTTGGCGTTCAGCACCTCGTGCTGGATGCCGCGCTTGGAGAGCTGCTGCGAGAGGTACTCCGACTTCTCGACGGAGGTCGTGCCGACCAGGATCGGCTGGCCCTTCTCGTGCTTCTCGGCGATGTCGTCGACGACGGCCGCGAACTTCGCGACCTCGGTGCGGTAGATCAGGTCGGACTGGTCGGCGCGCACCATCGGCCGGTTCGTCGGGATCGGCACGACGCCCAGCTTGTAGATCTGGTGGAACTCGGCGGCCTCGGTCATGGCCGTACCGGTCATGCCGGACAGGCCGCTGTCGTAGCCGTCGCGCTTGTAGAGGCGGAAGAAGTTCTGAAGGGTGATGGTGGCGAGCGTCTGGTTCTCGTCCTTGATGTCCACCCCTTCCTTCGCCTCGATCGCCTGGTGCATGCCCTCGTTGTAGCGGCGGCCGGCGAGGATACGGCCGGTGTGCTCGTCGACGATCATGACTTCGCCGTCGATGACGACGTAGTCCTTGTCGTTCTTGAAGAGTTCCTTCGCCTTGATGGCGTTGTTGAGGTAACCGACGAGGGGCGTGTTCACCGACTCGTAGAGGTTGTCGATGCCGAGCCAGTCCTCGACCTTGCTCACGCCGGTCTCGTGGATGGCGACGGTCCGCTTCTTCTCGTCGACCTCGTAGTCCCCGGTCTCCTCGATGCCCTTGAGGGGGTTGCCGGGCTCACCCTTGGTGAGGCGGGTGACCAGCTTGGCGAAGTCGCCGTACCACTTGGTGGCCTGGTCGGCGGGGCCGGAGATGATCAGTGGCGTACGGGCCTCGTCGACGAGGATCGAGTCGACCTCGTCGACCACCGCGAAGTTGTGGCCGCGCTGCACCAACTCGTCCTGCGACCACGCCATGTTGTCGCGGAGGTAGTCGAAGCCGAACTCGTTGTTCGTGCCGTAGGTGATGTCGCAGCTGTACTGCTCGCGACGCTGGGCCGGCGTCATGTTGGCCAGGATGCAGCCGACCTTCAGACCCAGGAACTTGTGGACGCGACCCATCATCTCGGAGTCGCGCTCGGCCAGGTAGTCGTTCACCGTGATGAGGTGGACGCCCTTGCCGGAAAGCGCGTTCAGGTACGCGGGCAGGGTGCCGACGAGGGTCTTGCCCTCACCGGTCTTCATCTCGGCGACATAGCCCATGTGCAGGGCGGCGCCGCCCATCAGCTGGACGTCGTAGTGACGCTGGCCCAGGACGCGCTTGGCGGCCTCACGGACGGTGGCGAAGGCCTCGGGGAGGAGGTCGTCGAGCGTCTCGCCGTCGGCGTAACGCTCCTTGTACTCCTCGGTCAGCGCGCGCAGCTCGGCGTCGGAGAGGCTGACGAAGTCCTCTTCGATGGAGTTGACCTGGTCCGCGATGCGGTGCAGCTTGCGCAGGATCTTGCCTTCGCCTGCACGCATGATCTTCGAGAGGACGGACACGGGGGTTGGTCTCCTTGCCGGTCGGGCCTGGCATGGTCGGTTTTACTCGTCGGGCAACGGCCATCGTATGCGAGGACCCGGCTGCGCCGGGAGGTCTGCCATGAGGACAACGGGCGAGGAGCGCCGAAGGTGCCGGGTTGCGCCCATGAGTACCTCGCGGGTGGTGGTCGCGCACAGCCTCCGGTGACGCCTGCGCACAGCCCCCGGTGGCGGGGTGCACAGCCCCCGGTGGCGGGGTGCGCGGCCCGCGGTGGCAGGGGTGAGCGGCCCGCGCGCGGTGCGTGCGGGCCCGTGCGCGGGCGGCCGTGCGCGGTTCTCGGACAGTGATCCGGGCGACCCCGAAAAACACTGGCTCCTTGGACGGCTCCCCCACAGAATCGGTTGATGGAGCCCGTGACACTCACCACCGAACGTCTGTGCCTGCGCACCTTCGTGCCCGAGGACATCGACGAGATCCACCTGGCCTGCCAGGACCCCGACATCCAGCGCTGGACCACGGTTCCCTCGCCGTACGCGCGCGTGGACGCCGAGGATTTCGTCCACCACCGGGTTCCGAGCGCGTGGCGGGAGGACGTGGAGTACACCTTCGGCGTACGTCCCCGGGAGGGCGGTCCGCTGCTCGCCGCCGCCAGCCTGCACCACCCGCGCTCGGGCACCTGGGAGGTGGGCTTCTGGACGGCCAAGGAGCACCGGGGCCTCGGCTATATGACGGAGACGGTGCTCGGCCTCGCCCGCTGGGCCTTCACGGACCTGCGCTGCACCCGTCTGGAGTGGCGCGCGGAGGTCGGCAACACCGGCTCGCGCGCGGTCGTGGAGAAGGCCGGCTTCACCGTCGAGGGCGTGCACCGCGCGGGCCTGCTGAACAAGGGCACTCTCCGTGACGGCTGGGTCGGCGCGCTGCTGCCCTCGGACCTCGGCATGGCCTCGTCGGTCCCGTACCTCCCGGCGAAGGCGGGCAGCGGGCGGATCTGAGCCCGGCAGCCCCGTCCGAGCCCGGCAGCCCCGTCCGAGTCCGACGGCCCCGAGCCGGACCGGCCTGAGCCGGACAGGCCCCGCCGAGCCCACGCGGGCCCGAGCCGGACCGCACCACCCGCCGGGCCGCCCCCGCCGGATTGTCAGTGCCGCCCTTTATCGTTCGGACCATGACGAGCCTGCCGAGTCCCGCCATCGAACTCTCCGCCGACGAGGCGCGCCGCATCGCCCTGCGTGCCCAGGGATTCATCGGCGCCCCCGACCGCAGGTCGGGCGTGCGGGGCGTCCTGCGGCACCTCGGCGCGGTGCAGCTCGACACGATCTCGGTCCTGGCCCGCTCGCACGAACTGATTCCGTACGCACGCCTGGGCGCCGTGGGCCGCGACCGGATCGAGGCGGCGTACTGGGACGGCACCACGGGCCCGGGCCCCTCCCGCCCGCACGCCTTCGAGTACTGGTCGCACGCCGCGTGCATCCTGCCCATCGAGGAGTGGCCGCACTTCGCCTTCCGCCGCCGCGCCTACCGCGCCCGCCCGCACTGGCACCACGACCTGCCCGACGGGGCGTACGACCAGGTGATCAAGCAGCTGCGCGCCGAAGGCCCGCTCACGGCCACGGAGTTGGGCGGCGCGAAGAACAAGGGCGAGTGGTGGGACTGGTCCGAGTCGAAGATCGCCGTCGAGCGCGCGCTGATGTACGGCGAGGTGGTGTGCACGGAGCGCCGTTCCTGGAAGCGGGTGTACGACCTGGCGGAGCGCGCCGTCCCTGCCCCGCTGCTCCATGACGACCTGGCGGACGCGGAGTGTCTGCGCCGTCTGGTCCGCCAGGCCGGCGACGCCCTAGGTGTCGGCACGCGCGCGGACATCGCCGACTATCACCGCCTCAAGGGCGAGCAGTTCGACGCGGTGGTCGCGGACTCGGGCCTGGTGCCGGTGACGGTCCAGGGCTGGGACAAGCCCGCCTGGGCGGACCCGGCGGCCCTGGAGACGGCTCCTCGCGGCCGGCACCGCACGACGTTGCTGTCCCCCTTCGACTCCCTGATCTGGGAGCGGGCGCGCACGGAGCGGATCTTCGGCTTCACGCACCGCCTGGAGGCGTATGTGCCCAAGCCCAAGCGGATCCACGGCTACTTCGCGATGCCGCTGCTCGCGGGCGGCAAGCTCCTGGGCCGCGTCGACCCCGCGCGCGAGGGCACCACTCTGGTGGCCAAGCAGGTCTCGCTGGACACCCCGAAGGCAGTGGCGCCGATGGCGCAGGCCCTGCGCGAGGCGGCGTCCTGGGTCGGCTGCGATTCCGTACGGGTGGAGCGGATGAACCGCCCGGAGCTGACGGCGGAGCTGACTGCCGCGCTCGGCTGAGGCCGAGGCCACCGGGTCCGACCCGTCGGGTCCGACCCGTCGGGTCCGAACCAGCGGATCCGAACCAGCGGATCCGGTCAGCCGATCCGGTCAGCGGATCTCGAGGATCTTCTCCCGCATCGCGTAGACCACGGCCTCCATTCTGGAGTGCAGCTGCAGCTTCTCCAGAATGTTGCGCACGTGGTTCTTCACGGTGTTCTCGGAGATGAACAACTCCTTGGCGATGTCCCGGTTGTTCATGCCGGTGGCCACCAGCTTGAGCACCTCCAGCTCCCGGTCGGTCAGCCGGGGCGCGGGCACGAGCCGCCGCTCGTCCGTGCGCTGGATCATCGACTTGAACTCCGTGAGCAGCTTGGACGCCATCGAGGGGCTGATCTGCGACTGCCCGTCGGCGACCGCGCGGATCGCCGTGGCCACCTCGTCGGTGGAGATCTCCTTGAGGAGATAGCCGGTGGCGCCCGCCTTGATCGCGTCGTAGAGGTCGGCCTCCTCGTCGCTGATCGTCAGCATGATGATCTTCGCGCTTGGCGCCACCTCCTTGATGGAGGTGCACGCCTCGATGCCGCCGCGCTTGGGCATGCGGACGTCCATGAGCACGATGTCGGGCAGCAGATCGGCGGCCTTGTCCACCGCCTCGGCGCCGTCGCCCGCCTCCCCGACGACCTGGATGTCCTCCTCGGCCGCGAGGACGATCTCCAGGCCCCGGCGGAAGAGGGCGTGGTCATCCACCACAAGGACCCTGATGGGCTCCTTGCGCGGGGCGCCCGCGTCCGTGCCGATGCCGATGCCGTCCTCGGCATCGTCGTGTCGCATCGGACCGAAGCTGTCCGCCATCGTTCCTCCCCCATGAAGGCCGTGGCCTGTTGTGCCTCTGCTGCGCCCAACCCCAGGCGGCAGCACACCGGTTGGCCGGCTCGCCCATGATTTCATGCCCGGCGCCGGTGCGGTGCGCGCAGTGGGCGCACGGTGATGCCCCTGGGGGCGCACGCGCGCTCCAGGGGCACCACCTCAGCGGTCACGCGGCAGGGTCAGCCGCCGAGTGCTCCGCCTCCACCGGCCGACTCGGCCTTGGCGACCATGGGGTCGGTGTTGAGGCGGATGACGCCGTAGTCGTAGGCGTGCCGTCGGTAGACGACGCTGGGTTCCTTGGATTCGGAGTCGACGAACAAGTAGAAGTCGTGGCCGACCAGTTCCATCTCGTAGAGAGCCTGGTCGAGCGACATGGGTGCGGCGACGTGCGTCTTCTCGCGGACCACGAGAGGGCCTTCGCCCTGGATCTCCAGTGAGCCGATCTTCTTGACCGGCACGCCGTCCGGCTCTTCCTCGCGGGCGACGGTCCCGTCGCCGTTGAGATACGCCGCGTCCGGGACCCGCTCGGCGACCTCGGCGGCGGAGAGCCTGCCGTTGCCTCGCCGGTTGTGGCGCTTCTCGTGCTGCTTGCGCAGTCGTGCGTCGAGCTTGGCGGTGGCCAGGTCGAGCGCCGCGTACGGATCCGTTGCCGAGGCCTCCGCGCGAATCACGGGCCCGCGTCCGCGAAGGGTGATCTCCACGCGGTCGGAACGGTCGGCCTGACGCGGGTTGGTTTCCTTGGACACCTCGACGTCGAGGCTGATCACCTTGCCGTCGAGCTTCTGGATCTTGTCCAGCTTCAGCTTCTCGGCCACGTGCTTGCGGAACCGCTCGGGCACCTCGGTCTTGCGGCCCTTGACGACGATGTCCACGCAGAACTCCGTTCCCGGATCGCTCCGCTTCTTCCGCGGAGCATCTCCCTTTTGCACCAGACCCCGGTGAATCCCGGAGCCTCGGACTCGGTGACTTCCACCTCCTCCTCCCCCGTGGACAAGATCTCCACCCCACCGGCCCGGGTGATTGCGGAAAACCCGCGGACCGGCATTCCGATATGCGAGGGACGGCGTTCACCATTCCTCACAACCGAACATATCTCGCCCGGACGGATGTCGTCACCCTCTACTGAGGCGTACCTCCATTCAGGTGTATCCACCCTCTCATCACCTGCAACGATGCAAGTTCTCAATCAGTTCCGGTTTATTTCGAAAGAATCCGGTGGGGCGGCGACAACCGCTGCGCTGATCGCGTTCTCGCAGGCCAATACCGGCCCCGGCACCGGCTCACCGTCGCCCCTTCCCCGGCCTCGCACGGCACTTGTTCCCGTGCCGCGCACGGCCCCCGCTCTCGCGTTCTCTTTCGTGTATGCGTCATGTATTGCCCGGGCGGCCTCCGCCACGGATGCGCCGGTGGTCATCAGGTCGTCCACGACCACGACCCGGCCACCGCCCGCGAGCAGCCGGCCGCCCCCGGCGGCCACCTCGAGCGCGCCCGCCAGATTGGCCTGCCGCTGCCGGGAATCGAGCCCCGACTGGTCGGCGACGGCACGCCGTTGACGCAGCACCGCGAGCACCCGCGCCGGGATGCCGGCCCGCCGCAGCTCACCCGCCGCGGCGAGCGCGATCCGCCGCACCGGGTCGTGACCTCGCGCCCGCACGGCGGCTCGCGCCGAGGGCACAGGAACGAGCGACAAAGGCATCACCGACCCCTGTGGACCACCTTGTGTGCCGCCTACCCACACTTGCGCGTCCCTACCGCCCGGATCGCTGGTTTCGCCCCGCAGACCGGCCCACACGGCCGCGGCCAGCGCCGTCCCCAGAGGCCCCGCAAGACCCAGCGCGCCGCGCTCCTTGTGCGCGAGCAGCACGGCCCGCACCGCGTCCTCGTACGCGGACGCCGCATGCACCACCGGCAGTCCGGGCGGCTCGGGCGCCGGTCGCACCCGGCGCGGCCCGGCCCCGCACAGCGCGGCGCGGCACTCGTCGCAGAGCGCCGCCCGAGGCCTCCCGCAGCCTCCGCACTCGGCCGGCAGCACCAGGTCGGTGAGGTCCTGCCACCACCCCCGCATGTCCCCACTGTGCCAAGCCGCGGACCGCGCGACCACCCCTGTGGACAACCGCCTGTGGACAACTGCCCGCCGTTGCGGCCCTACCGCCCTCACCAGGGCAAACGCCCCTATGGGCACCGCAGAGCGGCCCCGGAGAGCGGAGCGCCCCCGGACTCCGGAGCGCCCCCGCACCACGGAGCGCCCCCCTCGACGGCGAAGCGCCCCCGGCTCACCCTGGGTAGATCGGCCCCGTGCCTTCCTTGACCACGGTCTTCCACTGCGACCCCGTCGGCAGCCGCACGATCCCGTCGTCCGAGTGCGCCACCAGCGGCTGCCGCTCGTCCTCGGACGCCGCGATCTCCCTGACACCGGTCAGGCCCGGCAGCGCGGTCGCGGGAAGCACCGAGCCGTCGCACTGGACGTACCGGATCTGCTGCACCCCGCCGGTCTCCCGGCCCACCACCACGAGCCGGCCGCCGCCCGCCCACGACATGGCCGTGACCTCTTCCATCTGCGGGGCCGCCGGAGTGGGGTTCAGGACCGAGATCTCGGGCCGCTCGCCCTTGTCCCCCTTGCCGTCGCTCTTCTCGGCCCGGCCGATCCACAGCGACGTCCTGCCGCCCTTCTCCACCAGCAGCGCGATGCGCACGCCGTCGGCCGACACCCGCACCGCCTCGACCCGGCCGTCCAGAGCGGGCACCTCGACCTCGACCGGCTCGCCCTGGCCCTGCTTCAGCCAGAGCAGCCGCGGCCGCTTCGGATCACGGTCGGCCACCCACAGGTTGCCCCGGCCGTCCCAACTCGGCGCGGACAGACGCTGTCCCTCCGCCTTCGCCTTGCTGCGCACCTGCGTCTTGGTGAGCGATTCGTCGCCGATCAGCGACCCCGTGTACAGCGACTTGCCGTCCAGCGACACCCCGGCCGCGCGCTTCTCGTCACGCGAGACCGCCGCCGACAGCAACGGCTGCTCACCGGTGCCGAGAACGCCCGTCACCGGCTCCGGGTCCACGGTGCTCGCGTTGGCCGACATCCTGACCAGCCGGTGCTTGTCGTCGACGAAGTACTGGTAGACGGGACGGTCCAGGCTGCGGTACGCCGCGACCGTCTCCGCGCGCTCCTGGCTCAGGACACAGAGCATCGAGCCGTTGGACCGCTCCAGCGTCACCTGCTCGACCCCCGAGGGCGTCAAGTCCTGCAAGGTGAACAGCATTTGCGCCGCCATCCGCTTGCACTTCGTCTGCCCGTCGCCGTCGGAACGGCTGTTCAGCTGTACGGTCAGCCGGTTCTGGTCGTCCAGGGTGAGCGGCTTGTCGGGGTCCTTGAGCCGCGTACCGCTGGTGAAACTCGAACGCACCACCGGCCGGAGCCAGTTGGTCGGCCCCTCCAGCAGCGTCTTCACCGTCTGCGTCAGCGGGTCGATGCGCTGCCGTATGTACACGGGGTCCGCGACGAGACCCGTCCCGCCGCTCACCCCCGCTCCGGTGGGCGCGGCGAAGTAGTACTTGTTGACGGAGCGGTAGATCCGCTGGAAGTCGGACTCACCGAGCACCACGCCCGGCGGCGGCTGGTCGATGCGCCACTCGTTCCCGTTCGGACCGCCGACCTGGCTCAGGTGCACGGACTGGCTGTACGAGGCGTCCTGGGGCCGGTAGGCGTGCTGCTTGTCGACCTGCGCGACCTGCCGGCCGGTGAGGGTGTAGCGGCGGCTGCCGTCGCCGTCGTTGCCCGCGTTGCCCGCGTCCGTGTTGGGACCGTCGGCGAGCACCGTCGTGGACTCCTCCGGATTCCACGCCTTCGACGCCTTGCCCGTCAGATACTTGCGCGCCATCGCGAACTGCGGATCATCGCTGGTCAGCGCCTCAAGAAAGCCCTGCACGATCTCCACGGGCCGCGCGCCGTCGCGCGGCGGCTGTGCGTAGACGCGGACCTGCGACTGCGAGTCGGGACGCTGCGAGGCGTCCACGGCCTTCAGATTCCCGCTGTCGGGCATCGAGGCGCAGCCGGCCAGGAGCGCTCCGCAGGCGCCCAGCAGGAGCGCGGTGCGCAGCGGACGCCTGCGGCCCGCACGGCGGCCGCGCCCGTCGGGGTCAGCGCCCACGAGTGCTCTCCTCTTCCCTGTCCGAACCGGCCGTCGGCTCCGCCACCGCGCCGTCACCGGCCGCGGCACCCGCCTCGGCACCGGCACCGTGCACGGCCCCGTCCGCCGCCCTGCCGTTGCCACTGCCTCCGTCGACCCCGCCGTCGACGTCGCCGCCCGGCGCCTCCCCGTCCAGCGGCCTGCGCGGCACGACCCGCGCCCCGCTGCCGGGCAGCGCCGTCGGATCCACCGTCGCGGCCTGGGCGAGCCGGGGCGGTATCGGCCCCTTCGCCGGCACCGGCGGCGCCACCCGCTCGGGCGACGCCACGGACGCCTGCGCGGGCACCGTGGCGAGCTTGCTCGTGCCCCCGAGCGGCAGCCCCGCATCGTTCAGCCCGCGGTGGCGCCGCGAGTCGTCGGGCTCCAGCGGTATCGGCGACCCGCGCAGCGGCTCGTCCGCCGTCCTCGGCAACGTCAGCCTGAACTGCGAGCCACCGCCCGGCTCGCCCCACGCCTGCAGCCAGCCCCCGTGCAGCCGCGCGTCCTCCAGGGCGATGGAGAGCCCGAGCCCCGTGCCGCCGGTGGTCCGCGCGCGCGCCGGGTCCGCCCGCCAGAAACGGCTGAACACCCGGGTCGCCTCGCCGGGCTTGAGCCCCACGCCGTAGTCCCGCACCGCGACGGCGACCGCGCCGCCCGCGGCGGCAAGCCGCACGACGACGTCCTTGCCCTCGCCGTGCTCCACGGCGTTCACCACGAGATTGCGCAGCACCCGCTCCACGCGCCGCGCGTCGGCCTCGGCGACCACGGGCTGCTGGTCCCCGACGATCCGTATGTGCGTGCCCTTGCGCTCGGCGAGCATCTCCGCGCCGCCGACCACCCGGCGCACGACCTCACGCAGGTCTATCGGCTCCGCCTCCAGCGCCGCCGCCCCCGCGTCGAACCGGCTGATCTCCAGCAGGTCCGCGAGCAGCGACTCGAACCGGTCCAGCTGATCGGCGAGCAGCTCGGCCGACCGCGCGGTCACCGGGTCGAAGTCCACCCGCGCCTCATGGATGACGTCGGCGGCCATCCGCACGGTCGTCAACGGCGTCCGCAGCTCGTGCGAGACGTCCGAGACGAACCGCCGCTGCATCCGCGACAGCTCCTCCAGCTGCTGGATCTTCAGCTGCAGGTTCTGCGCCATCTTGTTGAAGGCCTCACCGAGCCGCGCGATGTCGTCCTCTCCGGTGACCTTCATACGTTCCTGAAGGCGCCCGGCGGACAGCCGCTCGGCGATCCCGGCAGCCATGCGGACGGGCGTGACGACCTGGCGCACCACCAGCCACGCGATGGCGCCGAGCAGCACCACCACGAAGAGCCCCGCGGTCGCGAGCGTCGTCCGGACGAGGTTGAGCGACTCCTCCTCCTGCGTCAGCGGAAAGAGGTAGTACAGCTGGTACGGGTCGCCGTTGAGGTCGTTGAGCCGCTTGCCGATCACCAGACCGGACTGCGGCTCGCGCCCGTCGTCGTAGACGATGCGCGTATTGGCCTGGTAGACGCCGGTCCCGTCGTCGACCTGGCGGCGCAGTTCCTCGGGCACGCTCAGGATCGGCTCGACGCCGCCCGACGCCCGCGAACCGCGCACGCTCCCCGCGTCCCCCGCGGACGTGGGGCTCAGCGTCACCACGGCGAACGCGTTCTGCCCGCCGCTGGAGAGCTGCTCGACGAGGTCGGACATCCATACGGCGGCGTTGCGCCCGTCGGCCGTACTGCCGTCCTGGCCCTGCCCCTGGGCGCTCTGCCGCGCGGCGTTGACACTGTCCTGCGCGGCCCTGAAACCACCGTCGGCCTGGCTCTGCGAGGCCTTCACCTTGGCCTTGAGCAGGCCGTTGTTCACCGAGCTCATGACGGCGAAACCGAGCATGAGCACCACACCGAGCGACATCAGCAGGGTCGTGACGACGACCTTCAGCTGGATGTTGCGCCGCCACAGCCGCACGGCGGGCAGCAGCGGGCGGCGCACCCAGCGCACGAAGAGGCGCAGCACGGGGCTGCCCTGCACCCCGCCCTGCAGCAGCAGCCCGCCGTCGACGAGCCGCCCGAACCGTGACGCGCGCCGTGCCGGGCCGGTCCGCCCCGGGCGAACCCCCGGACCCCCGGGCGCCGAGGTGGAACCGTCCCGGGACACGTCAGCTCGGTCCGGCCTTGTAACCGACGCCACGGACGGTCACCACGATCTCCGGCCGCTCGGGATCCCGCTCGACCTTGGAGCGCAGCCGCTGCACGTGCACGTTCACCAGACGGGTGTCCGCCGCGTGCCGGTAGCCCCAGACCTGCTCGAGCAGCACCTCGCGCGTGAACACCTGCCACGGCTTGCGGGCCAGCGCGACCAGCAGGTCGAACTCCAGCGGCGTCAGCGCGATCGACTGCCCGTCCCGCTTCACGGAGTGCCCCGCCACGTCGATGACCAGGTCACCGATGGCCAGCTGCTCCGGCGCGGGCTCCTCCGACCTCCGCAGCCGCGCCCTGATCCGGGCCACGAGCTCCTTCGGCTTGAACGGCTTGACGATGTAGTCGTCAGCCCCCGACTCCAGACCGACCACCACGTCCACGGTGTCGCTCTTGGCCGTGAGCATGACGATCGGCACCCCGGACTCCGCCCTGATCAGGCGGCACACCTCGATGCCGTCACGCCCCGGCAGCATGAGGTCGAGCAGCACAAGATCGGGCTTGACCTCCCGGAAAGCGGCCAGCGCCTTGTCGCCATCAGCTACGAACGACGGCTCAAAACCTTCACCACGCAGCACAATCCCGAGCATCTCGGCCAGTGCGGTGTCGTCGTCGACGACAAGGACTCGTCCCTTCATGCCTGACATCATCCCATTAGCTAATCGTTACCTGGCGTGACCTGGCACACAGCTCGGCAAGGCCCTCTGCTGTCACAGGCGACAGCACGCCCTCTTCCGTGACGATGGCCGTCACCAACTCGGGTGGCGTCACATCGAACGCGGGGTTGTACGCCTGGGTCCCCAGGGGTGCCACCGGAATACCGCCTCCCGCTTCCATCCCGATCACCGGCACATGCGGCGCCGTGACCTCCGTCACCTCGAAGCCCGCTCGCTGCTCCACCTCGATGGACGCTCCGTCCGGGGTGTCCGGATCCACGGTCGTCACCGGCGCCACCACGATGAACGGCACATGGTGATACCGCGCGAGCACGGCGAGCGGATAGCTCCCCACCTTGTTGGCCACCGAACCGTCGGCCGCGATGCGGTCCGCGCCGATCAGCACCGCGTCCACCTCATCGGCCGCGAACAGCGAACCCGCCGCGTTGTCCGTCAGCAAGGTGTACGCCATCCCGTTCCGCGCCGCCTCGTACGCGGTGAGCCTGGCCCCCTGCAGCAACGGCCGCGTCTCGTCCACCCACAGCCTGCGCAGCCGCCCCTCCCGGTGCGCCCGAAGCGCCACCGCGAACGCCGTGCCCTCCCCTCCGGAGACCAGCGCCCCCGTGTTGCAGTGCGTGAGGATCCGGTGCCCGCCGCCCGGCAGCAGCTCGTCGAGCAGCGCCAGACCGTGCGCCGCCATCCTGGCGCTGGCCTCCGCGTCCTCGGCGTGCAGCGCCCGCGCCGCATCGAGCGCCGCGACCGCGGCCTGCCGCGGCGCGGCACCGCCGGCCACCGCCGTGCGATACGCGGCCTGGGCCCTGCGCACCCCGTACCCGAGGTTGACCGCGGTGGGCCGCGCCCCCGCAAGTGAGTCCGCCGCCTCGTCCACGTCGAAACCGCGGGCGGCCGCGAGCGCGACCCCGTACGCCCCCGCGATCCCGAGCAGCGGCGCCCCACGCACCGCGAGCGTCCGTATCGCCTCCACCAGGGCGGGTGCGTCCGTGCACACCAGCTCCAGCTCCTCGCCCGGCAGCCTGGTCTGGTCGAGCAGGACCAGCACCGGGCCTTCGGGGGGGTCGTCCCATCGGATCGCGGCGATCGCCGGGTTGTCGGTCGGCCGTTTGTCCTCGCTGGATTGCGCGTACTGATCAGCCATCCGCCCAGTCTGCCCCGTACCCGGCGGACAATTGAAGGTGTACAGCCCCTACGGTGCCCGGTCACCCGGCGGGCGCACCGTGGCACGATGGCTGGCAACCTGCCGCCGCAACCGCGGACGGGCACCTTGAAGGAGCGACGATGAACGACACTCCGGGCTGGGCCTCGCCCGGATCTGCCCCCTCCGACGGACAGGACTCCGGCAAGCCGGACTCCACCGGACCCGCGGACGCCGATCGGCCGAGCGGCCCCTCCAAGTGGTCCAAGGAGCAGCCGCCGCCCGCCCAGTGGTCCCCGCCCAGCGACACGGGCCCCGGCCAGACCCCGCCGCCACCTCCCCCGCCACCCGGCCAGGGCGGCGGCTGGGGCTGGGGCGGCCGGCCTCCAGGCTCGGGCCCCGGCGGGCCCGGCGGACCGGGCGGCCCCGGCGGCTACCGCGGCTGGGGCTCCTGGCAGGGACCGCCGCCCGCCGCCAAGCCCGGCGTCATCCCGCTCCGCCCGCTCGGCGTCGGCGAGATCCTCGACGGCGCGGTGTCGACCATGCGCGCGCACTGGCGGACCGTCCTCGGCATCTCCCTGACCGTCGCCGTGCTCACGGAGATCGTGGTCGTCCTCCTCCAGGGCCTCGTCCTGAAGGAGTCCGTCGACACGGAGGCGCTCAACGACCCGAGCGCGACCGTCGGCGAACTGACCCGCGCCATGGGCGACACGCTGCTGAACTCCGGAGTGGTCCTCGTGATCACCCTGCTCGGCACCATCGTCGCGACGGCCCTGCTCACGATGGTCACCAGCCGCGCCGTCCTCGGCAAGTCGGTGACCACCGCGGAGGCCTGGCAGGACTCCCGCCCCCAGCTGGCACGGCTGTTCGGCCTGACGCTGCTCATCCCGCTCATCGGCGCGGCGGTCATCGCCGTCGGCACGCTGCCCGGCGTACTGATCGCCGTGGCGGGCGCGTCCGAAGCCGGTGCCGGTCTCGCCGTCCTCGGCGGCCTCGCCGCGAGCATCGCCGCCATCTGGATCGTGATCCGCCTCTCGCTCGCCTCCCCCGCGCTCATGCTGGAGAAGCAGGGCGTCAAGAAGTCCATGGCCCGCTCCGTCAAGCTGGTCAACGGCTCCTGGTGGCGCGTCTTCGGCATCCAGCTGCTCGCCGCGATCATCGCGAACGTCGTGGCGTCGATCATCGTCATCCCGTTCACCTTCATCGCCGGCGCACTCAGCGGCGAAGGAGTCTCCGGCTTCCTCAACAGCACCGCCGAACTGGGCTGGACCTTCCTGATCGTCAACGGCATCGGCTCGGTCATCGGCTCCATGCTGACGTTCCCGATCACGGCCGGCGTCACCGTGCTCCTCTACATCGACCAGCGCATCCGCCGCGAGGCCCTCGACCTCGAACTCGCCCGCGCCGCCGGCATCCCCGGCCAGGCGTCCAACCCGCCCGGCACCCCGGGGAGCTGATGCGGTGACCTCGGCGGGGGCAGTGCTCAGAGGGCTCGGGGCGGCACCGCTCCTGCCGCGCACCGGCGACGACCCACCGGTGACGATCCCGCGCGACCCCGCGCGGGAAGCGGCCGAACGCGAACTGTCCAAGCCGATGTACCACGAGAACGACCCCAGCCTCTTCGAGCGCGCTCTGGACCGCTTCTGGAACTGGGTGGACGACCTGTTCTCCGCCGCCTCGGGGGCCACCCCGGGCGGCGGGTTCGGCCTCCTGGTCATCGTCCTGGCCGTCGTCCTCCTCTGTGTCGCCCTGTGGTGGCGCCTGGGCACCCCGCGCCGCACCCCCTCCACCGCACCGGCCCTCTTCGACGACCGCCCCCGCAGCGCCGCCGAACACCGCGCGGCCGCCGAGGCGCACGCGGCCCAGAAACACTGGAACCAAGCCGTCCAGGAACGCATGCGCGCCCTCGTCCGCGCCCTGGAAGAACGCGCGCTCCTGGACCCCCGCCCCGGCCGCACCGCCGACGAGGCCGCGGCCGAAGCGGGCCGCACCCTCCCCTCCCACACCGCCCGACTGCGCACCGCCGCCCACGACTTCGACGACGTGACATACGGCGGCCGCACCGCCGACGAAGCCGCGTACCGCCGCCTGGCCGAGCTCGACCACGACCTGGAACGCACCAAACCGGTCCTGTCCAGCACCGCCCACACCACACCGAGCGACAGCGCCCAAGAGAGCGTCGGCAGCAACTCCCGAGGGGCCGCCGAATGACCGCCCCCACCCCCGCCACCGAGCCGCCGCGGCCCACCACGCCCGACACCACGCGGCAGCCCGACGCACCACCCCCGGCCACCGCATCGGCCGCCACCTCGATCTCCCCCACGGCCCGCCACCTCTGGACCCGCTCCCGAGGCATCGCCCTCGCCCTGGTCGTCCTCCTGGCCGCCGCCGTCGCCATCGCCGCCGTCCGCTCCGGCGCCCAGCACGGCCGCCTCGACCCGCGCTCCGCCGACCCCTACGGCAGCCGGGCCGTCGCCGAACTCCTCGCCGACCGAGGCGTGTCCACCCGCGTCGTCACCACCACCGAAGAGGCCCGAGCCGCGGCCGACGCCGACACCACCCTCCTCGTGGCCAACCCCGACACCCTCACCGACCGCCAGCGCTCCCGCCTCCATGCGGCCACCGAGGACTCCGAGGGACGCACCGTCCTCGTCACCCCGGGCTCCCCGTCGATCGGCGACCTCGCCCCCGGCGTCACCGCGGACGACCTGCCCAGCACCGAATCCACGCTCTCCCCCGGCTGCTCCCTCGCCGCCGCCCGCCGCGCCGGCCCCGCCGACATGGGCGGCATCCGCTACGACACCCTCGCCCCCGACGCCGACGCCTGCTACCTCAGCGACGGCCTGCCCGGCCTCCTGCATCTCCCCGCCCCCCGCGGAACCGGCGACACCGTCGTCCTCGGCGCGCCCGACATCCTCTACAACGACCGCCTCGACCAGCAGGGCAACGCCTCGCTCGCCCTCCAACTCCTCGGCTCCCGCCCCCATCTGGTCTGGTACCTCCCCTCGCCCTCCGACGACCGGTCGACCCCCGAATCCGAGCGCCGCGGCTTCTTCGACCTGATCCCCTCCGGCTGGCGCTGGGGCACCCTGCAACTCGCCGTCGCCGCCGCACTCGCCGCCCTGTGGCGCGCACGCCGCCTCGGCCCCCTCGTCGCCGAACGCCTCCCCGTGGCCATCCGTGCCTCCGAGACCGTCGAAGGCCGCGCCCGCCTGTACCGCAAGGCGGACGCCCGCGACCGCGCCGCCTCCGCCCTGCGCACCGCCACCCGCACCCGCCTCGCCCCCCTCGTCGGCGCGGCCCCCGCCCAGGCGCACGCACCCGAGACCCTGATCCCCGCCCTGTCCGCCCGGCTCGGCACCCCCGGCCAGGACCTGCACGCCCTCCTCTTCGGGCCACCCCCCGGCAACGACGCAGCACTCATCGCCCTCGCCGACCAACTCGACGCCCTCGAAAGAGAGGTACGCCACTCATGATGGACCCGACCACTGACAACGGGCCCACCGGAGATCCCCGCGGCTCACGCGCGTCTCTCGAAGCACTGCGCGCAGAGATCTCCAAGGCCGTGGTCGGCCAGGACCCCGCCGTCACCGGACTCGTCGTCGCCCTCCTGTGCCGCGGCCACGTCCTGCTCGAAGGAGTCCCCGGAGTGGCCAAGACGCTGCTCGTCCGCACACTCGCCGCGAGCCTCGAACTCGACACCAAGCGCGTCCAGTTCACCCCCGACCTGATGCCGAGCGACGTCACGGGCTCCCTCGTCTACGACGCCCGCAGCACCGAGTTCTCCTTCCAGCCAGGACCGGTCTTCACCAACCTCCTGCTGGCCGACGAGATCAACCGCACCCCGCCCAAGACCCAGTCCTCGCTCCTCGAAGCGATGGAGGAACGCCAGGTCACGGTCGACGGCACACCGCGCCCGCTCCCCGAGCCCTTCCTCGTCGCAGCCACCCAGAACCCGGTCGAGTACGAGGGCACGTACCCCCTCCCCGAAGCGCAGCTGGACCGTTTCCTCCTCAAGCTGACGGTGCCCCTGCCCTCCCGCCAGGACGAGATCGACGTCCTCACCCGCCACGCCGAGGGCTTCAACCCGCGCGACCTCCGCGCCGCCGGCGTACGCCCCGTGGCGGGCGCCGCCGACCTCGAAGCCGCCCGCGCCGCCGTCGCCAAGACCTCCGTCTCCCCGGAGATCACCGCGTACGTCGTGGACGTGTGCCGCGCCACCCGCGAGTCCCCGTCCCTCACCCTCGGCGTCTCCCCGCGAGGCGCCACGGCCCTGCTCTCCACGGCCCGCGCCTGGGCCTGGCTCACCGGCCGCGACTACGTCATCCCCGACGACGTCAAGGCCCTCGCGCTCCCCACCCTGCGCCACCGCGTCCAGCTCCGCCCCGAAGCCGAGATGGAAGGCGTCACGGCCGACTCCGTCATCAACGCGATCCTCGCCCACGTCCCGGTCCCCCGCTGATGGCCCTCACCGGACGCACCGCCCTCCTCGCGGCACTCGGCACCCTCCCGGTGGGCCTCTGGGAGCCGAGCTGGACGGGCATCCTCGCCGTGAACGCCCCCCTGGCCCTGGCCTGCGCCTGCGATTTCGCCCTTGCCGCCCCCGTACGCCGCCTCGGCCTGACCCGCTCCGGCGACACTTCCGTACGCCTGGGCGAATCCGCCGACATCGAACTCACCGTCACCAACCCCTCCGGCCGCCCCCTGCGCGCCGTCCTCCGCGACGCCTGGCCCCCCAGCAGCCGACAGCCGGACGCCGACGTCACGGACGCCCGCCACCGCCTGGCCGTCCCGGCCGGCGAACGCCGCCGCCTCACCACACGCCTGCACCCCACCCGCCGGGGCGACCACCAGGCCGACCGCGTGACGATCCGCTCGTACGGCCCCTTGGGTCTCTTCACCCGCCAAGGCAGCCACAAGGTGCCGTGGACCCTGCGCGTCCTGCCCCCGTTCACCAGCCGGAAGCACCTTCCTTCCAAACTGGCCCGCCTCCGCGAACTCGACGGCCGCACCAGTGTGCTGACGCGCGGCCAGGGCACCGAATTCGACAGCCTGCGCGACTACATCCCCGGGGACGACACCCGCTCCATCGACTGGCGCGCCACCGCCCGCCAGTCCAGCGTCGCCGTCCGCACCTGGCGTCCGGAGCGCGACCGCCACATCCTCCTGGTGCTCGACACCGGCCGCACCTCGGCCGGCCGCGTGGGCGACGCCCCACGCCTCGACGCCTCCATGGACGCGGCCCTGCTCCTCGCCGCCCTGGCCTCCCGCGCAGGCGACCGCGTGGACCTTCTCGCCTACGACCGCCGGGTACGCGCCCTGGTCCAGGGCCGCTCAGCCGGAGACGTCCTCCCCTCCCTGGTCAACGCCTTGGCCACAGTGGAACCCGAGCTCGTCGAGACGGATGCCCGAGGCCTGACCTCGACGGCCCTCCGCACGGCGCCTCGCAGCTCCCTGATCGTGCTGCTCACCAGCCTCGACACGGCCCCGATCGAAGAAGGCCTGCTCCCGGTGCTTTCCCGCCTGACCAAGCGCCACCACGTCCTGGTCGCTTCGGTGGCGGACCCCCACATCGAGAAGATGGCGGCGTCCCGCGGGACTACAGAAGCGGTCTACGACGCGGCAGCAGCCGCACAAGCCCAATCGGAACGCCACCGCACAGCGGAGCAACTCACCCGCCGTGGCGTCACGGTCGTGGACGCCACCCCCGACAACCTCGCCCCGGCCTTGGCAGACGCCTACCTTTCCCTCAAGGCAGCCGGCCGCCTCTAAAAGAAGGCAGGGAACAAGCAGCGGAGACCAACAAACATCCCCCGCCGCAAAAGGCCCCTAAACGCAAGAAAGCCCCGGACCGTTCCCGGTCCGGGGCTTTCTTCAAAAGGAGTTCGGCGGCGTCCTACTCTCCCACAGGGTCCCCCCTGC
>NZ_JBFAWC010000028.1:0-83018 GCF_040680155.1 Streptomyces sp. NPDC052114
GTTCTGCGCGTACTGGCGGATCTCGGGGAAGACCATCGCGAAGGCGAAGAGCAGCAGGAAGAGCCCGCTGAGCACGAGGTTGAGGATCCACGTGCCCCGGCAAGCCGGGGCATAGAGCGCGAATTGCGCAAGCGCAATTCGGATTCCGGCGCAAGCGCCGGAATGGAATTCCGCAAGCGGAATTCAAAAGGCAGGGCAATTCGCGCAAGCGCGAATTGTGGGCACCCGCGCAAGCGCGGCCGCCGGGGCTGGCAGCAAGGAGAGGTGCATCACGCGCGGGCCTGTGTAGGGCTTGGGAATCCCAGCCACCACCACCGTCACGAGAGTGGCCAACCATCGGACTGGCAGCGCGTCAAGGCGCCGCAGTGACGGGCTCCGCTGCGCTCCACCCGAACCCCCTCCCCAGCGTGATCAAGCGCCTACCTGCGCGCACTGATGCCCTGCCAGCATACAGGAAAACCGGTCGCGCGGGAGTGGGATCGAGTCATCTATCACCCTGTGGGGCGAGTTGGCGCAAGCATGATGCATCACGGTTTGCAGCTGTGTAGTGTTTGGGCCCAGGCGACACCACCCCAGCGCCGCGAGCTTCGCGGACTCTAATTTTCAATACGCGCCGCATTCCGCGAAAAGAAGAACACGGGAATGGCCGTGAAATTGCGTGAGCACCAGGCTGAGGCTGTGGCTGCCATTGTGCGGGGTCTCGATATCCCGCCGGGTGGCATTCCCGTCAATGGTCTGCGCGGGCAGGTGCACGCCGCGTGCGGCACGGGAAAGACCATCATCGCGGCGGCGTCGGCACGGCGACTCGTGCCCTCGTCCAGGGCATGGACCGCAGCCGGGCGTAAAGGGCCGGCGGTCGCCGTGTGCTCACCGCTCAATGACCCCGAACTGGTGGTCGATGAGGCGGACCGTACATCGAGGTCGTTGGGGGAAGGCATGGGCGGCGATGGGCGACCGGAGCATCGTCCCTGCGGTAGGAGCTCGGCTCCGGGCAACCGTCTTGCTGGGCTTCTGGCTGACTTTGAACCCGTGCTCCTACCGCAGGGGGCCGTGCGTTGTAGCTGGTGGTAGCTGCCAGACCTGCGAGCACTGCCGGGGGCCCCAACCATCTGACTTGGTCTTCGTGGCGCACTTTAAAGTTCCCTGCCGGGAGTACGGGTGGAGTGGTAGTAGCGCAGGGACAGGAACCATCTGACTTGGTCTTCGTGACTTACTTTGAATACTGCGGCGTGTCTGTGCCCTCCCCGCTAGGCTTGTCCGGGATGATCAGCGCATGAGTGTGGAGTTGCCTGCGGGACAGTGGGACGAGTTGTGGCTGCCGTTGCGGCCGTACGCGACGAATCGCCTGCAGGAGGGGATCCGGCGGGAGCGGCGGCCGGTGGCGATGACGCGTCGCTATGTGGAGGCGAACCCGTCGGCGCTGAGCAATCTGCTGGTGGTGGATGTGGACCACTCGGATGCGGTGCTGCGGGCGGTGTCGTCGGTGGGGTCACATCCGTTGCCGAACGCGGTCGTGGAGAACCCGGTGAACGGGCATGCTCATGCGGTGTGGGCTCTCTCGGAGGCGGTGACGCGGACCGAGTACGCCCGGCGCAAGCCCCTGGCCTACGCCGCCGCCGTCACCGAGGGGCTGCGCCGGGCACTGGACGGCGATGCGGCGTACTCGGGGCTGATGACGAAGAACCCGCTGCACACGGACTGGAGCACCGAGTGGCTCCACGGCGGTCTCCACACGCTGGGCGGGCTGGAAGAGGTGCTGAGCGACCGTATGCCGCCAGCGCGCTGGCGGGAGACCAAGCGGTTCCGCACCAACATCACGGGCCTGGGCCGTAATTGCTCGATCTTCGAGACGGCACGGACCTGGGCCTATCGCGAGGTCCGCCACCACTTCGGCAGCCCCGACACCCTGCACACCGCCATCCACGCGGAAGTACACACCCGCAACGCCGAGTTCACGGAGCCGTTGCCGGCCGTGGAGGCCCGTGCGATCGCCAACAGCATCCACCGCTGGATCACGACACGATCGCGGATGTGGAAGGACGGCGCGGCCGTCTACGAGGCCACCTTCGTCGCCATCCAGTCCGCTCGCGGCAAGAAGGGCGGTGCGAAGGGCGGGAAGGCTTCGGGCAAGGTACGCGCTGCACGCCGGGACGAGCGCACCGCAGCCATGCTCGACTACATGAGGGGGAAGTCATGACACAGGAGCCCAGGCGAGAGCGCCGCACCGCGACAGCCCGTGAGCTTGCAGACCGGTTCGGAGTGTCCCCGCGGACGGTGCTGCGCATGGTTGCCGAGGAACGCGCGGTGTACGAGGGCCGCTCCCGACAGCGTCGCGACCAGATCGTCGAGCTGCACCGGCAGGGACTGAAGGGCTACGAGATTGCGCGCGAGCTGAATGTTTCCACCGGCCTGGTGTCCATCCGGCTCAAGGAAGCCCGCTCAGCCGGCGTCGACCTCACCCGCTACGCCTCTGCCGGTACAGGGGACGCATAGCCCGGTTGGGTAGAGCGCTCCGATCAGCGGGGCTACCTGTGTCGATCAGTAGCAGGTACGAACCTCGACGTATGAGAAGTGCCATCGACCTGTCCAGCAGAAATGCCACACACCGTCACCAGCAGATGTCACCAACCACCATCAAGATATTTCCCTCAACGCAGGTCAGAGCACCCAAATGGAGAACTGACACTGGCTCAGCAATGACATCCCCGCAGTGACACTGCAGCGATGCTTGACACCCATGCAAATGCTGCGCTGCACCCCGAACAAGGTGGGGTGTACCGCTCTATGACAGCCGCACCGCTACAGAAACCGCCCCACGGCAGTGACCCCGCCCTTCCTCAACACCCCACCAGCGACGACACCCAGGTTCTGACGTGCCGTCACTGACACCCACCCACTGACACCAAACCGGCACATCACAACCCCGAACAAGGCCGTGCTGTACCCGACAACCACCACCGGAGCACGAGCAGCATCCGTGCAGCAGCGCCAGGAGAAGCGGCTACAGCACCGTCCCGGCCAGGGCCCTGCGGTACTCACGTAGAGAACTGATGCTGGCGCAGTGATGACATCTCCGTAGTGACACTGCAACGACACATCACAAGCCAGCGCTACGACAGAGCCCCCACCCCGCCGTCTCCCAGCCCTCCAGGAAGGCGGCCAAGGCCTCGGCGTTGGTCTTCCTCGCGGGCGGCTTGCCGGGCGAGGACATCGCGGTCGACGTGCGGCGCGACGGCATCGAGGACCAGGCGCTGGAGTTCGGTCGGCTCCAGAGCCCCCACTTCCCACTGCGCGGGGCGGGCCGAAGCCGTAGCGGTCAGCGAAGGTCCGCCACCGCGGGGCGCCTTGCCCTCGGTCGTGGGCGGCTCGCAGGCGCGCACTTGCTCCTATGTCAGCAGCACCCGCTCGGTCACGGAGACCACTTTTCCCTAGTTTGCGCTGGTCACGAGCTCATATAGAACTATTCAACTGCCTGCGGTCGGAATGGCTGATACCAGGCTTTCCGGTTCAGCTTCAAATTCAGATTATGGCATGACCGCGACAAACTGGAGGGAACATGCGAAGATCGCGCATTCTGAGCGTCACCCTTGCCGTGTCTGCGGCATTAGCCCTCCCGGTATCGAACGCAAATGCGGGAGAGGAAGACCAGATGAATCGCGCCACCTCGTACGAGGATCCCGCCGGCTATCGCGTCAACGGACACTTTCCGTGCGACAACGCCCATGACTGGAAGTTCCCCACCTGGCCGATCCGCTTCATGAATGACATCAACTGTAACAGGCAAGTATGGCTTTGGGAGAACCTCAACAAGACGGGATATCACACCTGCATCAGCCCCGGAAACACGAAGAGCATTCCTGAAAGACTGCAGTACCCGTCCGTAGTGGCTGTCGGGCTCATAGCTATGTGCCCCTAGCTTAATGGGCGGCTGCGGCAGCTTGCCGCAGCCGCCCATTACGTCAAATCCTACCAACCTCCCCCAGTCCGGAAAGTTCGAATTCCGGAATAAACTCCTCAGGGCGCACCGTGAAGGTGCGCACTCGCATCTCGCGCGCATCAATGAAGAGTGCAGCCCACACGCCGTGCAGCGACTTTCCGGTGTCAACCAGCATGCTGAAATCACCGCGGAGTGTGACTAAGTAGATAGCCTCCTCGGTGGAACCTACATCATCGTAAAGTAGCCTCATCGCTTGATCTCGCGTTGTGCGCACCCAAAGGATATCTCGAGGAGTCACCTCTCCCCAATTCCTCGACCACTCCCGCACGACTTCACTCAGGCCAGAATTCTCAACATTTTGAGGCATGGCAGGGTTGCCTCTAGTCCTCTACGTCGGGGTCGGATCCGGTGTTCAGCTCGCCCATCGTCGGGTCAACGGAGAGAGCAGCCAAGGTGCGGTCGAGGGCATGGATCTCGGCTTCGGTGAGTTTATTGATCTGTTCGATGGCGCTGTCGGCGAAACCGATCTCGGCGCGTCGTCCGGAGTGTTTCCCCATCAGGCAACATGCCCGCGCTGCGCGGCAATTTCGGCGAGGCGGCGGTCGCGGACGACCTGCCACGGCGTGGTCCTTTCGGGAGCAGGCAGACCATTGTCGGCAATGTCCTCGAGAAAGGCGGCTAGTTCGTTGGCGCTGGTACACGTTCGGGTTGCGTAGGCGCGGAGCGCGTCGGCGCCTACGGCTGTAACTGACTGGCGGTCAGCTGCCGACTGCTGCTCATGGTCGCTCATAGCAGGCTCCTGGGCGTCGTGTGACGGTGTCTCCACAGTAGCGCTGGGCAGATGAGGGCCGTGGCTCCTTCCCCTTGCCGTCCTGGAGGAGGTAGCACGCCTGACACGGGAGGAAGGTCTCGGCCCCGGGGCGGGCCCGTCCAGTGCGGGAAGGCAGCAGTTGGACCAGTCTGCCGGGCAAGTTGCTCAGCAGGGCCCTGGCACGACGTAGGAGCCGCGGCCCGAGTGCGCTGACCCGGCATACCGCCTCGGGGGCTCTTGATCAGCGATCAGGCTGAGAAGTGCCAGGTTCGGCGCCGTGCTCCTGGTCCTCGTCGTCCTCGTCGTGCTCGCCCACGACTCCATCGTCCTCCGGGCCAGCGGGCGGCACCAGGGCGTACGGAAGCGCCGGCGCGAGCTCCGCCTCACAACTTCACAATTCAGCACGTCTACCTGGGGAAACAGGGTGTGAGGCTCACAGCCTCACAGGCTCGCCGCCCGGCGCGGAGGCCAGCAACGTCGAGAGGTAGACCCAGATGGCCTAAGCCAGGAGGCAGCGCCTGGTCGTTGATCACGGAGTGACGATCCTGATCGAAGAACAGCCCGTATCCGGGGTGATCTCGTGGCCTGAGCGTCCCCGCCACAACCCGGCTAAGGCAGCGCGGCTCATGGAGTCTCTGGCCAAGTACGGGGTGGAACACCCCATCACGGTGGTCTCCCGCGACGACTACCTGCAGAGGCTGCCGCGCCAGACCAACTCTGTCCCGCGGCGCTTCTCCTACGTGGCGATCAGCGAGTACCACTGGCTGGAGGCCGCGCGAGCCCTCGGACTGTCCCACGTCCCCGTATGGGTCCGCTGCATGCCTCCTGACTCCATCGCCGCCTTCGTACTGCGCAGACATGGTCACGACGATCACCTGGGGCCGCTGGATGAGGCACAGCTGTTCCATGCCGCGCTCAACGCGCCGGGACAGACACAAAGCCAGAACGCCTTCGCCCGAAACCTGGGCTGGAGCCCGGCGACGGCCTCCCAGCGCCTTGCGCTTCTGAAACTGACGCCTGATCAGCAGGCGGCTCTCGAAGACAACACCCTCGGCATCGTGGAGGCCCGGCAGATGGTCACCACTCGCCGCAGCCGCCAGGCTCCCGTCCTCGGCACCGTAAGCGAATGAGGAGAAGCGCGATGACCAAGGAGGCCGGTGCCGAGAACCCGTACGGCTACGACCCGGAGAGCGACACCGTCCGAATCGGGCGGCACGACCTGGAGCGTTTGCTGCTGGAGTTCCGCTCGCTGGTCCGCACGCAGGAGCCGGGCAGCTGGGCCCACATGGACGACTATGACCTGTCCTTCGAGCGCTTGGCCGATGCCGTCGAGGCCGGCACCGCAGCCCGGCAGGGCCCTCGTTGGGAAGGCCCCGACCTCCGGCTGCGCTGCACCACCACCGAGGACGTCTACGAATGGCCCGAGGGCGCCCCGTACGACGGCGGGACGGCGACCACGTGGAACGTCCCGGGCTACGGCTCCCACGCCACCGACGACGACTCCTCGGACCTGCTCAGAGCGCTGTGCGACTTCAGGTGGTCGGCGAGCGAAGGCCGGCGGGCGAAGGGCCCGCCGAGCTGCCGGGAGTGCCTGCGCGAGGTCCAGCTCGGTGCCGACCGCGCCCGCGGGCGCTGGTAACTACTTCGCTGGATGCGGGCATCGCTACGATTGGAAACGCCCTGACCCCGGCAGTTGCGATGCCGGGGCCCATCAGCCCGTGGTGTGCCGACCGGGTCAGGCGGCCGGGGTGAGGGCCAGGACGTAGTGGCGGCCGGCGGCCAGGAGGACCGTGAGAGTGTCGCCGTCGGCGGTGGCTGCCCGGTAGGCGGAGTGGGCCAGGAGCGCGGGGACGACGACGTCGCGCAGCACGGCGGCGGGATCGTCGGCCGGGGCCGGGGCACCACTCGGGTTCTGGAAGACCTCGCCGTCGGGGCCGGCCTGAAAGTCGAGCACCCAGGAGCCCCCGGCCGCGGTGAAGACGATGTCGCCGCGAGTGTCGGTGTCGGTGACGTCGCTGGTGCCCGGGTGGTCCTCCAGGACGTCGGCCAGGCGCACGGCCTCTTCGTCCACGGCGGTTAGGTGGCTCTTGTCGCGGTCGATAGGCGGATTTTCGGTGGGCACGCTTTTCGCTCCTAGTCAGTAATCCAGATCGAGGTAGTCGATGTCGTTGATTTCCACGTCCGACAGTCCCATAGCGCGCCCGCCGCCGTCCTGGAAATACACTTCTTTAAATCCTTCGGCGATGATTCCGCGCATCTGCTGGTCGCTGGCCCCCGCGTCGCGGGCGTCGAAGAGGCGCTGTGCGTACTCCGGGGGGAGGTGCACGGTGAGCCTGCGGAACCGGCCGTCGTCGGTCGTGCCGACCGGTGCGGTGTAGCCGAACCGGGCCCTGGTCTCCACGGTGATACCGCCCGTGGTGGCGGCCTGCTTCTGTCGGCGCTTGCGCACCAGCGGCTGCCACCGCTGCCGCACGGCGTCATCAATCTTGGCGGCGACGTCGGCGCGGGCGTGCTTGCGGGCGCCGCGTCGGTAGCGGTTCACGGAGTCGGCGGTGACCCCGAGCTCCTGTGCGACGGCCTTCGCGCTGCCGAACTGCTTGAGCAGGAACCCGATCTGACCCTTCAACGTCTTGGGCGGGTCCTTGGTGAACGCCTCGCGGTCGGCCCGCTCGATCGCGTCGTCGATCTCCCCCACTGGCTACTCCCCTTCGTCCAGGACGGCGTCGCCGCCCTTGATGTGGCGGGCCGGGTTGAGGCCCTTCTCCATCAGCTCCACCGCCCACAGCATCGGCTGGACGCCCTCCAGCTTCGCCAGGCCGGGCGTGAGCCCGAGGCGGAACCCGCCGGGCTGCGGTTTCCCCGAGGCCGCGTACGGGAGGAAATCCAGCGGGCTGGGGCCGGGGCTCGGGTAGACGACGCAGTCGGAGAGCACGGCGAGCGGGAACAGCCCGGTCATCCGGGACATGTTCAGCAGCTTGCGGTGCATGTTGACGCGGGCCTTGGAGATGACGGCGGCGCGGATGTCCGGGCGCCAGGTCGGCCGCATCATGGCCGGCCACGGCTCGCCCTCCTTGTAGTTCTTGCCCTGAGGGTTCTCGAACAGCTTCCCGATGCCGCCCTTCACCGTGCCCTTGATCGCGGCCAGCACGGCGGCCATCGCCGGGTCGACGTCCTTGTGTCGCTCCATCGCCGCCAGAAACTCCACGTCGGTGAGGTCCTTGGTGACGCCGAGGTCGGCGAGGGTGTCGACGTAGGCGGTCTTGAGCCGGTCGTGCCACGGGTCCAGGTACGCGCCTGTCTCCTTGCGCAGGTACGCCTCGATCGGGGCGACGTTGTAGCCGAGCTCCTGGGCATAGGCGACGGAGTGCGTCTGGTACCAGGCCGGGCCCGTCGGACGCTCGCCGGTCGGCGTGAACGGCGAGGGCACGCGCGGGTCCAGCTCGATGCCGGACAGGTCCACCAGCCATGAGCCCGGGATCTTCGGGTTGAACGGCGGGTTCACGAAGTGCACCGGCTCCGACAGGCCGACCGTCAGCCTCGCGGCGGCGGCGAGGAACGCCGTGTTCAGGTCCAGGCCCACCGCGAAGGGGAGCAGGCACTCCTCATCGGTGAGCGTGTCCACGTCCCGCACCCACTGGTACGCCTCCTCGTGCAGGAAGCTTCCCTTCCACCCGGAGTGGTAGATCGCGGGGTGCTCAGGCTGTCCCTCCGGCGGTGCCGGGTCCATCGGCTCCGTGCCCAGCGAGCCGGGGTTGTGCCCGGAGACCCAGTTGCCGGTCGCCTCATCGCGCACCGGCCGGGTCGGCGGGCGCAGCGCGGTCATCAGCTCCAGACCGTTGACCGCCGTGCCGCCGCGCGGCGTGATGACCCGCTGCGCGTACATGCCCAGGACGCGGGCGACATCGGCCGGCTCCATCTGAGCGACGCCGGGCCAGGAACGGGAGTCGAGCGCGTCCCACGGCAGGATCGCCAGCTGCACGCACTGCCGCTCGCGGCCCTGCGCCTTGCGGTAGATCCGCGACCACGGGCCGAAACCGCGCTGCGTGAGCTGCCACTTCGCCTTCAACACCTGCTTGACGACCAGGTGGTCCTCCGGCAGGCGCAGGCCGCGCCGGTCCTCAAGGCGCTCGGGCAGCCCGAGCTTCGCGGCCGCGGACTGCGTGAGGACGATCAGCGGGTCGGCGTCCTTGCCATGGCGGTGCAGCTTCGGCGCACCGAGGCCGGACTCGCGCAGCGTCCACTCCACCAGCTCCACCACCGTGGCCGCGGGGCAGTCGAGCACCAGGCCGTTGACGCCGTACGCAGAGCCGTCGCCATCGAGGACGGCGAGCGGGCCGTGGGGGAACCGCGGATCGACGGCGGGCGCGGCGGCCTTCTTCGCCGCCGGACGCCGGGACGACGCCGGGCGCGCGGCCGGACGAGCTGACCGAGCGGAGGACTCAGGGGCGGCCTGGACGGGAGCCTGCGGCGCAGCCGCCTCCGGCTGCTCAGAGGTGGCCGGGGCGGTGAACGTCTTAGGCATGGCCGGGGTGGGCGCGGCGGCCGTGGTCGGCCGGGGCGCGGCGGATGCGCTGGCGGTTGTGTGCGGGGGGAACTTCGCGGCCCAGCCGTTCAGCAGTCGCTGGTAGGCCTCCAGTCGCGGAGGCTTGGGCTCGGAGCGGCCGTTCTCCCAGTTCTTGACGGTTTGTGTCGTCGAGCGCAGGGCCTGTGCGAGGCGGGCCTGGGTGATGCCAGCGGCCTCACGGAGTCGGGCGCGTTCTGCCGGGGGTGGCAGCTGCGGCTCCTCCTCCAGCAGGGCGTCCACGTTCGCGAACAGCTCTTCCTCGGATGCCATGTGTCTGTACCTCCACCCCGAACCCTAGCAGCCCTTAGCCCTGAATTTACCCCCTAGGTTCAGTCTGTATTTATCCTTGCTTTTAACCCATTCGGGTAATGGTGTACGGTGGCGCGTGACGGTTGAGACGGACGAGTTTGAAGGGTTGCGATGGCGGAGGCGGAGGCCGGGGTCGTGCTGAGCCAGGCGCAGTGTGAGGAGGTTCTGGCCTCGCAGATCCTGCCGATTTTGGCCAAGGGCGCAGTCCCTCAGGAACAGCCCGTGGTCGTCTTCGTCGCCGGGCAGGCCGGCAGCGGCAAGACGCTCGTGATCGACCTGGTGCATACGGCACTGAACCGGCGGGGCGGAGCGGTACGGGTGGACCGTGACGCGTACAAGGCCGTTCACCCCCGCTATCTGGCCTTTCTCGACCAGGACGTGCGCACGGCCGGGGTACGGGTGCGGCCCGAGACCTACCGCTGGCAGGCCGAGGCAGAGGACCGAGTGCGGGCGCGCCGGTACGACGCCGTGGTGGAGACACCGTTGCCTGCCCCCAAAGCGTTCCAGGCTTCTGCTGCCGCCTACCGGCGGGACGGCTACCGCGTCGAGGTCGTGGCCCTGGCCGTACCCGAAGCGGTCAGCCAACTGGGGGTGCTGGACCGGTATCTGCGGCTGGCTGCCGAAGGCCGGGCCCGCTACGTCGCCTGGGACAACCACGACGCCTGCGCGGCCGCCCTGGTCGACACGCTCACCGTCATCGAGGCCGAGCGCCTGGCCGACAAGGTCGTGGTCGTGCGGCGCGCCCCCGACGCCGTGGCCGAGGTCGTCTACAGCAACGAACTCGACCGCGGGCAGTGGCGCCACCCGGCCAAGGCCGCCCAGGCGGTGCTCACCGAGCGCTCGCGCCCATGGAGTGCCCGGGAGACCGGCCTCTTTCGCCGCCAGCTCGCCGACGCCGACCGGCGCGCCCACGATGCGCGGCTCCCGGAGGACTGGTCGCTGGCCGTGCGGCGGGATGCCGAGCGCGCCGCGGCCCTTGCTGAACCGGTCCGGCGGACCGCGCAGGTACGCCGACAGGCGCCCGGCGTCGACTACCACCGGCTCTCCGCAGACGAACACCGGTGGATCTTCGACAACCTGATCGTGCCGTCCCTGTCCCGCATCACACCCCAACAACGGCCGATCGCCGTCTACGTCATGGGGCAGCCCGGCTGCGGAAAGACCGGCTTGACCCCGCTGCTCCGCCGGACCCTGCGCGGCAGGCCGACGCGGATCAGCGGCGACGACTTCAAGGCGGCGCACCCGGATTATCTGCAGCTGCTACATGAGGAACCGCGCACCGCCAGCGCCCGCATCAGCGCGGACTACCGCGCCTGGCAGGCGCAGGCTGAGGCGTACGTGCGCGAGCGGCGCGGGGACGTGGTCATCGAGATCGCCCCGGCCAGCGCCGCCGAGTTCACCGCCGCCGCGACCCTGTACCGGCAGGCGGGATACCGCGTCGAGCTGGTGGTGCTGGGCGTGCGCGCGGCCGACTCCCGCCAGGGCACCGCGCTGCGCTACGCCGCGGTCAGCCAAGGCGGCAGCAGGCCCGGCCGGTTCACCACCGCGGCCGGGCACGACCTGCGCTTTGACGCACTCGCCGAGGCAGTGGCGGCCGCCGAGCAGGAGCAGGTGGCGGACTCGGTCATGGTGATGCGCCGGGACGCCAGCGCCGTCTACCGCAACGAGCAGACCGGACAAGGCCGTTGGCGGCGCCCGTGCGGCGCCGCCCACGCCCTGCTGGTGGAACAGTCCCGGCCCTACACCTCCCAGGAGGCCGCGCGGTTCCTGGCTGCGCAGCGCCGGCTGCGCGCCGCGATGCCGCAGTACCGCGACGAACTCGTCCAGATCTCCCAGACGGCGCGGCCGCTGATGCCCCTGCACCTCCAGCAGCCCCGGCTCTCCCCAGCTGGTGCCGCGGCCGGGCTGCCGCTTCCCCGGCCAGGAGCGGACCCGGGCGCGCCATGGCGGGCAGTGTCGTAGCAGGGCCTACGGCTCGGTGGACTGCAGCTCCTGCAGACGGGCGGTGTAGTGCGCGGCGAGGCGCGCCACCTCCTGGGGACCGGCCTCGTCCAGCCGATCGCGGTCCTCCCCACAGACTTGCCGCTGTGCCATCAGCTGCTCCAGGCGTCGCGGATCCGGCGCGCTGGAGCGGCGCTCGATGAGGATCTGCCGGCTGTACCAGGCGAGCACCTGGTCCACCGCTTCAGCGGCGGCCGCGACGTCCTCGGCAGAGGCCTGGCCATCAGGCTGCGGGATGGGGGACGACGATGAGGATCCGGGATCGTGCACGAAAACCACCTTGAACGGTCGAAAGCAGCAAAGGGATCATTGTCGTGGCTGAGACCCAGTCCACCTCTCGCCGGTATCGGCCGCCTGTACACCGCAGTACCGCCACAGGGGGCCGCCCGGCGTAGATTGACGGCAGGTGATCATCGATGGGGGGACCGTGGCCGATGGCCGATCTGCGTGCGCTGTTCAGCTCCAACGACCCCGCGGCCTTCGACGTCGACGAGGCCTTCACCAACCGCCACCTCCAGTGGGACCTGGTTGCCTCCGCGCTCGATGAGCACCTGGCGCGCCTCACGGACCCCGGCTTCGACGTCGAGGACCTGGAGACCCCCCGCACCAACCTGATCGTCTTTCACGGTGTGGGCGGCGTCGGCAAGTCCACGCTGCTGCGCAAACTCGAGGCCGCCCTCGGCAGCGCCGAGCAGCGACCGGCCCAGTGGGGCCGCCCGGCCTGGGCGGGCGAGCGGATCCTGCCCATACGCATCGACCTGGCCCGCTCGGCATCAACCGGCTCGGACTTCGAACACGTCATCCTCACCATCCGCCTCGCGCTCGCCGAGGCGATCGGCCGCCCGCTGCCCTCCTTCGATGTGGCGCTGCGCCAGTACTGGGAGCAGGCCCACCCCGGTGAGCCGCTGGAGGCGTACATGCGCCGCACGGGACTGAAGGGCCGCGTCGCCTCCCTGCTGCCGCAGCAGATGCAAGGTGCGGTGGGCGAGGTCGCCGCTGCTCTGGCGCTGCCCGGCCTGGTGGGCTCCGCCGCCGGGCAGGTCGCCACGGCGCTCGTCCAGGCGCTGCGCGAACGCCGTGAGCGTGCGCAGGCGCTGGCGGGCTGCGCCCGGACCGTTGCTCTGCTGGAGGCGCCCTGCGACCTGGAGGCGCTGAGCTTCTACCCGCACCTGCTGGCCTGGGACATCGACCGCCTTCCGGTAAAGAAGCGCGTCGTCCCGGTGATCCTGCTCGACACCTTCGAGGACACCGGCGACCGGCACCGCGACCTGGAGCGCCTGCTGCAGCGCGTCGTCTGGCTCCTGCCGAACGCGTTCTTCGTCATCAGCGGGCGCAGCCGGCTGCCCTGGGCCGACCCGGCCCTGCACGGCCAGCTCGACTGGACCGGCCCCACAGCCTGGCCCCAACTGGCCGCCCCCGCCCCCGCCGCCGTCCCGGGGGTGCCACTGCCGCGGGATGGCGGGCACAACGGCGCCCGTCAGCATCTGATGGGCGACTTCTCCCCCGAGGACTGCGACGACTACCTCGCCCGCCGCCTCACCCAGGACGGCCAGCCCCTGATCGGCGCCGACATCCGCGCCGTCATCACGGAACGCTCCCACGGCCTGCCCCTCCACCTGGACCTGGCCGTCGCCCGCTTCCTGGAGATCCGCCGCACCGGCCGCACCCCCAGCACCGACGACTTCGCCTGCACCTTCCCCGCGCTCATCGCCCGCACCCTGTCCGACCTGACCGGCGACGAACGCCACGTGCTGCGCTCCGCCTCCCTGCTGGACGCCTTCGACCTCGACCTGGCCACGCGCGCCGCCGGCCTCACCCACCAGGCCACCGCCCGCCGCCTGACGGAACGGCCGCTCGTCACCCACAACCCCTACGCACTGTGGCCCTACCACCTCCACGGCGCGATCCGCTCCGCCCTGCGCGCCGCCGGCGACCACACCGCAGACCACTGGACGCCCGCCGACTGGCACCAGGCCGCCCAGCGGGCGCTCGCCGCCCTCGGCGACCAGTGGTCCAACGCCGCCGCCCTCACACCGAACCGCCTGCTGCTCGTGGCCTGCCTGCGCCAAGGCCTGCGCCTGGCCCGCGACCACCGCCTCACCGACCTCGGCTGGCTCACCGACGCCGCCTTCGCCTACACCGACGACTCCGTCTGGGAACCCCTCGCCCCACCCCCCAGCACCCCGGGCGACAGCGGCCCGTCGGCAGGCCTGGACACGCCCGCCGACGCCATGGCCGAACTCCTGACCGCCATCGCGCGCCGCCAGCGCGAACACCGCGCACACACCGCCGACCGCCTCACCACGGTCCTCGACAGCGGTCTGCTGCCCGGCGACCTTGTCGAAATGGCCCTGTACTACCGGGCCAAAGCCCACAAGGACCTCGGCCGCACCGACGCCTCCCGCAACGGCATGCGCCACGTCGCCGACCGCGGCGGCCGGTACGCTGCCCGCGCCCACCGCGGCCTGGCCAACCTGGCCCGCATCGGCGGAGACTTCCCCACCGCCCTGGCCACCGTCCCCACGCTGGGCTGGAAGGGCCGCCACCACCGCGTCGAAGGCGACATATGGTGGCCCCACGGCGCCCACGACCGCGCCATCGCCGCCTTCGAAGCCGCACGCACCGAAGCCGAAGACCACAACGCCGCAGGCGAACGTGCCATCGCGCAGACCCGCCTGGCCCTCGTGCACGCCTTCACCGACCCCGCCCGCGCCAGCGACGAACTCGACCTCGCCCGCCAGCTCCTCGACGGACTCGACCAGCGCGCCACCACCCTCCTCGCCCACGTCGCCGCCCTCATCCGCGACGCCGGCACCCACCACGACGTTCCCGACCGCGCCCACGTACTGCGTACCGAGATCACGGTGGCCGGACTGCCCTGGCTCACCGGATTCCTGGAACTCGCCCTCGCCTTCCACCACGCCATCCGCGACGACCACCAGAACCTGACTGCCACCCTCGACCAGCTGCACGAACTAACCGCGGGCGGCGACTTCGCCTACTTCACCGACATCGCCGCCGCCATGGGCAACCTCCCCCACCCGCCCCGGCCCACCGTCCACTGGATCGACGACCCTGACACCGTCCGCAGCCGCTGGCACACCCTGGTCCTGGACCGCCGTACACATCTGCACTGACCGTCCGTCGGCGCCTTGGCGAGTGGGGCGGCAAGGGCGTTGTGCTCCCACGCCGGGCAAGGCACGGCGGCTCGTCGGCTGACCGACCATGCCGGCAACCACATGCCCCAGCAGGCGCGGAAGACTGACCACGGACGCGCGAGCGGCCTCGACCAGATGTCTGGTCGAGGCCGTCCTTTTCCTACACGCCGAGCCCCGGAACTGGGCCCGGGAAGTCAGCTGGCGTCTGGGTGCCGGCCCACAAGCTGGGTGAGCAGCTCGATGATCTGTGCCTGATTCTGGTCGATCTTGCTGCTCAGCGCCTCGACCTTCTGATCCAGATTGCCGACCTGGAGACGCACCGCGGTGAGGTCGGACTTGATGATCCCGAACTCACGATCGTGCTTCTCCGCGACCTCTTCAAAGCGCCGGGTCAGAGCAGCGAGCTCGCTGTGGGCGATGGGGTCCTCAGGCACGCGGGCACTCCTGCTCGATCAAGAAACCGAAGATATGAGGACACCACGGTATCGTCCCCCGCAGTCCCACGACCTCGCCGGCCATCAAGGAGCAACGGGCTCGGTGGACTGCCGGATCACTCCGGCCGAAGCCCGCACCGGGGGGCCTGGCGGTTCAGGGAACTGCGCCCCTTCCGAGACGGCGGGTCGGCACACTGGGCTGGTGACTTCCTAGCTGCACCGCCGCGGGTTCGGGCTCTGGTCCCGCCTGCACCGCGACTTCGATGGCACCGACCCCCGTGCGAAACGGGCCGCCCGCGCCATCTGGGCACTGCTGACCGGGGCGACCTGCCTGGTGCTGGGCCGCACAGCCACCTGGGCATGCCGGACTGCGGGCGCATCCCCAGCCCTGACGGCCTGGCTTGCCGTGTGGCTCCTGGTCTCCGTGGCCATCATCGCCGTGATCGCGGTCAGTGCAGGGCCAGGCCGCACCCGCCGGCCCGCGCTGACCGCCCTCGTCCTCGTGACCGGCGTCGTCCTGCTGACAGCACTGTCCTGGCCGTCCTGATACCAGCGTCCAGCCAGACAGAGGGGCGTCGCTTGGGTCCGCCGCCCCCCCTCTCATCAACCGAGCCGGGGACGGCCCGAACTGCGGATGTTCGTTGAGAAGCCTTCTCTGGGGGACTCCCGGATCTTCCTGCTGCCGGCCTCGTTGAGTTGAGAGTGACCAGCACTGACTTCCCTGATGCCTCGCGCATCGGCGACGTCCTCACCCGCAAGCCCTGATCCATACCTTGTGACGGGCGTTACGCCGTCCTGCCCCGGCCTGTCGAGACAAGCAACAGAAACGGATCACTCAGTGAGCCCGACCCCGAGCTATAGCAAGGCTGAGGAAGGCCAGATCGCAAAACGCGCGCTGGCTCGCACCATGGAACTTTCGATCTACCTCACCGCAATGTCGGTGGCTAGAGAGACAGGCGTTGACTTCGGAATCGTCGAAGCCCAAGCAATCAGCGACACGCTTAAGGACCAGAATGGCGTGCGGCGCGCACTGGCGGTCAGAGAGCTGGAGAGAAAGTTCCCCCCGACGCCGACCCCCGAGCAGGCAGCGATCAGCGCGTACGCGCAGGCCATCAGTGAAAAGATGACGCGGCACGATGAGGAGCTAGCCCGCTTCCACGCTGCCGGTGACAAGCAGTAGCCGCCGGGGCGACTATGCCGTTCATCCACCGATGAGCACGTCACGTACAACAGATCCGCGTCAGCGTGATCCACCTCGGACGGCTGCGCTGACCTGACGGGAAACGACGGGGAGGGAGCGGCCTGTGCGGAGGTCTCCACCTATTTCGTTGGCCTTGGCCCGTCTTCCCCACACCCCACATTCGTGATCCCCTGAACCCCTGTGGATCAAGGGGGGTGGGGCGGTGGACAAGGCGCGCCTGTTCCAGAACGGCACAATCGGCGGCAAGGTCTTCGCGCACGAGATCGACGGCGAACCCTGGTGGCGCCAGAAGAAGGCTCCCCTGATCTGCGCGTTCTGCATGACACCGGTGGTATCCCAGCGCACTACCGTGGGCCGTGCTCCCCGCGGTCCGCTGTTCCGGCTCGCCCGCGACCGGCAGCACGAGGACGTGTGCCCTCTCAACCCCGTCGAAGTGCTGCAGAAGATCGCGCACGGCTCTCAGGGCGTGGCCGTCATCGAAGGCGACGAACTGCACCTGGTCCTGCCCGACGACCTGGACCAGATCGGCGCCACCACCCCCGTCATCGACGCTGATCCTGCCGAGGCCACCGACCAGTTCGGCGTGAACGTCTCCACGGTGCGCCCCCTGCTGCCCCCTCTCATCAACAGCGCCGTCCGCATCGCCCGCTTCCTGCAAAAACACGACTACGACACCGACGTGGTCGCCCAGTTCAAGGTACGCCGCCCCGGCGAGAAGTCGGCGGTGGACTGGGGCGAGTTCTGCCACGGCCCCGCGCCCGCTGACCAGGCCCGCCTGTATGCGCGCCTGACCCGTGGGCTCAAGCCCCCGCACCCAGTGGCCGTCTACGGCCGCATTACCGATGCCGAGAACGACAGCCAGGGCCGGCCGGTTCTGCGGCTCGCCGACGGGAGCGGCTTCACCGTACGCATCCGGTCCGAGCACGCCAGCCTCCTCGCCCCGCTCGCGGCCGGCGCCTTCGTCATGGCCGTTGGCAACTGGAAGGTCTGGACACCACGCACGGGCAGACCTGAGCTGCAGATGTTCGCCGAAGAACACTGGCAGCTCGCCCACTGGTCCTACGACGACGCCACCGGACACAGCAGCCCGCCTGCCTGCCCGACACCGCTCTCGCTCGCCCAGCGCACCCTCCGGCAGGCCCGGTCGGCCGCCGCACGCAAGCCCGGACCGGGACGAGCGACCCGCCTCTCCCCCAAGGTGCCGCGCTCCACCGGGCCGTCCACGCCTGCCACACCGCCACCGGCTGCCCAGCCTCCAGCCCCGCCAGCAACACCGGCGCCAGTGACTTCGGCCTCGCCCGAACCAGCGCCGCCAGCATCGCCCGCCCCGGGCGGGCCGGATGCGGCACCACTTCCTGATCCCACACCGTCGGCGCCTACGACACCTCCGCTTCCGCCGCGGCCCTCGGCACCGCCCCTACCGGCCGCCCCTCCCCGCCACCGGACGCGGCGGAGCTGGTGGCCCTTCGGCCGCCGCCGCTGACCTCGTACGCAGCCGAGCAGATCAGGTGACGTGCACGGTGACGTACAGGTCTCCGGGCGCTCCGCCGTGCTTTCCCGGCGCGCCGAGCTTCCTGAGCCGGATCTTCTGCCCGTTCTTGACGCCGGCGGGGACGCGGACCTTGTAGGTGTGTCGTTTCGAGACGACCCTGCCCTCTCCTCTGCAGGTGGAGCAGTCCAGCACCTTCGTCTCGTCTCCTGTGGTGGCGCAGTCGGGGCAGGTCTCGCGGGCGGTCATGCGCATGGGGATGACCGCACCGTCGGTGGCTTCGCTCGGGGAGAGCCGGACTTCGGACGTGATGTCTGCCCCGCGGCTAGGCGCTGGGGCGTCGCCGAAGTGGCAGTCGTTGATCTCTTCGAGGAGGTCATAGACCTCATCGGCGCTGCCCGGCCGCTGGGCGGGGTCCTTGGTCAGGAGCCAGCTGACCAGCTGCTCCAGTTCCACAGGAGCGTCCGGGCGCAGGGTGCGCAGCGGGGCGGGCGGCTCATTGAGGTGCTGGTTGATCAGATGCCAGGACGTGCCGGTGAAGGGGCGGCGGCCGGTGACCATCTCGAAGAGCACGCAGCCGAGCGAGTACAGGTCGGAGCGGTGGTCGAAGGTGCCGGACAGCGCTTCGGGGGCCATGTAGGCCGGGGTGCCGATCAGGACGCTGGTGGTGGTGATGTCGTGCCGCGCGTCGCTCCCCTTGGTGATGCCGAAGTCCACGACCGTCGCCGCGCCGTTGTTCCGGACCATGATGTTGGACGGCTTGATGTCCCGGTGGGTCAGGCCCGCCTCGTGCGCGGCGCCCAGAGCGTCGGCGACACAGCCCGCCGCGTACAGGGCCGTCGACAGGGGCATGGGGCCGACGGCTTCCAGGGCGGCGCTGAGGGACTTGCCGGGCAGCAGTTGCATCACCAGGTAGGCGTACGGACGGCCGTGGTGCATCGCGGAGCCGAAGTCGTGCACGGTGACGATGTGCGGATGGGACAGGCCGCCGGCGACCGCGGCCTCGCGGGCGAACCGGGCCACCTGCCGGTCGTGGTCCGCGCTGCCGTCGCTGACGAGGACTTTGACCGCCACCAGGCGGTCGACCCTCGGGTCGTGCGCCTTCCAGACCTGCCCGAACCCGCCCGCCCCGATCGGTGTGATCAGCCGGTAGCGGCCGTCCAGCACGGTCCCTGCCTGCACGACTCCCCCTTCGGTACACGATGACCAGACGTGTACCCGTCACGCTACGCCGGGACAACAACCAGTAACAGGGGGAACTGATCGGCCAGTTGGCTCAGACCGCGGTCCGCAGTACGGCCGACTCCCAGGCCCTGCACATCGGCCCACCAGTTGAACTGGTGGGCCGATGTGCAGGATGCCAGGTGCCATGAGCATTAGATGGCGCTGTTGTAGGTCCTACCTTTGGACTGGCTGCAAGTATCCGACCCCTTTAGTTACTTCCTGGCTCATCACCGTTGGCGGGGGCGGCAACAAGTTCGTCCGGCCCATAGATCTCGGCTCCTGCCTGCGGGAAATTTACGACGATGCCACCGTCTGCTGTAATCATCACGACTTCCCCAATCGGGTCTTCCGGATGGTCTGTTTCCACAGCGGCCGCCACACGGTCACCAACTACCCAATCCATGGATCAGATCTCCCTGTTTGCTGGCTACGTCATCCAATGTAACCAAGCTACCCCTTGCTGCATCCGATGGGGCCGACATGGCCCTTGACCCAGTAGGCGGTGATTATCCCCTTGGGGCCGTAGTTCTTTCCGCCGTAAATAAAGTCCTTGCTTTCATTGAGTACGCACATGGTGCGCTTGGTGCCATCCTTTAGTTTATACTTGTAAGTGGACTTAGTTCCCCCCTTGTACACCTCCACCCAGCTCCCTTTCTGGACGTTGTTCATTGCCTTGACCCAGAGCGCCTTGGCGGTGGCCGTCAGTTCATGGTTGGACTTGTTTCCAGTGCTTCCACCTTTAGCGATATGCTGGCGGCCGAATCGCGCGTTCCCTTCCCGCAAAGCCGTATTGTCGGCCCAGTTCATATTGTCGAACCGCTGCACGATCTTTGCTGCCCCAGGGCCGCTGGTCAGCTTCTTGCCGAATCCGGCATTAGCTACCGGGGATGCCGCAATTAAGCTTCCCCCGCACGCAAGGGCGATTACCGCTCCACGCTTTCGCATTGCCAATTCTCCCTTTCGCGAGTCCATGCGTAATCCCTCAAGGTGATAGGCGGCTGCACGCAGCCGGACCCCCATTGGGAATAAATGGATGTAAGCATGCCCTCTACCTCCAGTCAATGCCGGACAGTAAGGGTGTGAATTCTCTGTAAATGAAACGGGACTTTGGTCCTGCTGTCGGTATTCAAAGGCCCTTTTGGGAGTGTGATGGCGATCGGCTGCCCGTGGTTAGAGTCGCGCCATTGAGATTTCCGGTGCGACGAATCGGGAAGGGATCCACCTGTGCAGGACAACAGAGGAAGTTGCCGCCGATTTCGCCGTGTCGTCTCCGGCTCGGGGAACGCGCGGCGGCAGAGCTCGCGCATCGCACGGTCCTGCCGCTCCACCGCCTGTGCGATGGCTGGGTCCGCCCGCGGTGGCGGGGCCGCCGCCTGGTGCGCGGCGAGCGCGCGGCGGTAGCCGTCCGAGGCGGTCTCCCGCGTCTTTACCGGCCCCGTGGGCGCGGCCTCGGGCCCCGGTTCAGGGTCGGCCGGCTCGGGCGCCGCCAAGGTGCCGGGCGACAGGACTTGCGCGCAGCTTCCATCGCAGACCGCAGCGCGACCCGGGCCAGGTCGACGCCCGACACCTCGTCGGCCGTCATGCCTGCCCCCACGGGGTGAAGCCGAGGTCCAGGTGCCCGAGACCGGAAAGGCGCTGCACGGTCGCGACGAATGCCCTGGTGAACAGGCGCTGCGCGGAGTGCTCGCCGTGCCGGGCGATGTGGTCGAACACGATCTGGTGGTCGGCGGCGGCGCGGGTGCGCCAGTCCAGGACCTGGTCGCGCGTGAGGTCCTCGAGGACCAGCTCCTGGTCCTCGTCGACGATGATCGGCTCCGGCGCCGGGGCGACGGCGGCCGGGCGCGGTGCGGGCAGCACGGCCGGGGCCACCGGCGTGGCCGGGACCTCCGCCTCGGACTGCGCGGCCGCGGCTTCGGCACGGGCCTGAGCTGCGGCGGCCTTCCTCGCCCGGTACTGGTCCCACTCGCGCGCTTTCGCCCACGCCCTGGCCGTCACGTCCTGGTGCAGCTGCTGCTCAGTGGCCGCACGCCGCTCCGCCTCCGAGGCACCGGGCATCGCGACGGCGACCCGGGCCGCGACCGCACGGCGCTGGTCGCGGCGGTCGGCCTGCCGGTCCTCGCACCGGGGACAGTCCCGGCCGGAGCCAAGCAGAACACCCTCGTCACACCGGGGCTCCGCACACAGCTGGCGCTGCGGCAGGGCCCGGCCGATCAGCCAGCCCACCGGATCCGCGATCGGCCCGGCCAGCCGCATCTGCTCCTCCAGGCGCCGGGCGAGCCGGTCGGCGAGGATCTGCGGCCCATCAACTCGGCCGGCGAACCCGACCACGCGCTTCAGCTCGCTGCGGACGGTGGCCTCCACCACCGTCCGGGCACCCCGACGCTCCAGGCGCGCCCAGACCAGGTCGACCGGCGCCAGGACGGCCCGCAGATCGTCCGGCGGCAGAGGCACCCTCCCCCGTTGCTGCCTGCCCTGAGCACCGTCCACGACCCGCACCATGGCGCCGTCCACCGGCCCGCGGCCGCCGTTGATGCCTTCGCTGACCGGGGACTTCTTCCGCTGTTCCCCGCGCAGCGGGCCGCCGTCCTCGCGCACGCACGCGCGGTCCGGGGTACCACCGCACGCCCCACCTGCTTCGCCGGAAAAGCCACCATCAAGCGCAAGAGAACCCCCAGGAGTAACCACAGAAGCGTGGAGAGCGTGGGGCTGTGCAGTTGCGGCGAGGTCTGCTGGTCCAGCCATCCCGTCCGGATCGGTGCCCTCGATCTCAGTAATCACAGGGGTCTCGGTCGTCGCGCCGGACTCAAGATCTCCGGATGCAGTAACGGCGAGGTCTGAAAACGCGGCCTTCGCCGCGCGGTGGGCCTCCCGCACGGCCACGCCGTGGGCCGTGGCGAGCGGCACTAGGCGTACCCGTGACTTCGCGTGCAGACCCGAGGCGGTCTCCTGGCGTACGACGTCGGCGACGCCGTGCTCCTGGAGGCGCTTGAGGACCTTCGCTCCGGCCGCCGCCGTGCAGCCCAGCAGCCGTGCCACCGTCGCCGCCGGGCGCCCGCGCTCGGTGTCCACCGATCCCGGGCACAGCTGCAGCCAGCCCGCCGACCCCGTCGTCAGCACCATCAGCAGCAGCCCGAGCCGGTCCGTCGCCGCCCCCCGCCCCGTACGAGAGGCGAGCAGCCCAGCCGGGACCGCCGGCTTGTCCTTCGGCGCCCACCCCGGACCGAACAGAACCTCGCACAGGCGCAGCAGCACCGCCAGCTCGGAGCGCGACAGCGCCAGGGCGCTGCGGCGATCGCCGGCCTGCTGCGCCCGGTACATCGGGATCACCCAGCACTCCAGGCCCGTCGCCCACCCGAGCGCGTTCGTCGCGACGTTCGACCCGAGGAACCCCGCTGCGCGCAGCTCGGGCAGCACCGTGTGCGCCACCGTCGACTGCGACACCCCCAGCCACCGACCGAGCTCCTCCGCCCAGATCGACGCCTGGTAGTCCTTGCGCACATCCGACTTCGCCGTCAGCACCACCGACGCCAGCCGCGCGACGTCCGACGCACCAGCCAGCGTCGGAGACGTCACCAGCGCGCGCACAGCGGCGAGCAGGCGGGCCCGCATCGACTTCGACAGCTGCAGTGGGTTGCCCAGTTCCAGTGGCACAACCGGACCGGCCTGTGCCGGAACCGACCGCAGCCGACGCTGTGAGCGCCCGACCGGGACGGCGGCGACGGAGTCGTGCATCCCGTCCCACAGGCTGCGGTCCAAGGGTGCGGCCGTCGTCGCCGCGGCGCTCATCGGGCACCTCGGATGACGACGGGCGGCGTGCAGAAGCTGAGCATCCCGCGATCCTGCGGGACCGAGCCTGTGGACAGAGCCCGGTAGTCGCGCCCACCGAAAGCCCCGCTCTCGTAGCTTCTTGCAGGAAGACCCTCTTCCTGCACATAAGGTCTCAAATAGGAACCAGATCCCGTCACGAGGGAAACTCGCCGAGTCCGAACCGTGGTGAATCGGGCAGGGCCAAGCTGACAGGGGACACCACTCTCAGGCACTATGAGGAACGACCTGCTCTCCATATAGCTGGACCGACCAGAGCCCTCGGGCCTGGCCGAACCGGATGCGTGGATGTATCAGGTGCCGCCCCCTTCGTGAGAAGCGGGCGGGCACCGATCGGGTGGGGGGAGATTTCTCCTCTCTTCTCGGACCTGGTGAATCGCGAAGCCCCTGTGGTGGGGGCCCGCGGCCGACCAGGGCGGACGGTTCTGCGGCTGTGGTGGCCGTGGTAAGCGGCCGGTGGTGCGCTGGCCCTGGTAAGGGGCCGATTTGGGTAGAGCGGCTCGGTAAGCCGCAGCTCAGGACCGGCGGAAACCGGGACCTGAGCAGCCGACGCGGTGGTAAGCCGGTCGGTAGACGGGCCGCGCGAGGCCAGCGGATTGGTAGTCCGCCTCTAGGCGCGCGCGGCCGATGGCCACTAGGTCATCCCGATCCCCTTTCGGAGACCGGCGTCGGCATGCCCTCATCCGGCTTCGCTGCTTCGGGATACCGCTCCGCGAGCCGATTGAGTAGGTGCATGTAGACAGCGCGGTGCGGACGTCGAGGGTGGGTCTGCCCCAGCTCCCAACGGGCTACGGCAAGTCGCTTCACGCCCACGGCCTCCGCGACCTCCTGCTGCGTGAGGCCAGCCGCGAGGCGTAGCTTCGCGCGCACAGCTGGCGGCGGCAGGACGTCGTCCAACAGGGCGTCGACCCGCTTCAAGCGGTCCGGGTCGGTCACGGCGCAGCCTTTCAAGATCGATGGTTCCCTGAAAGATACATGATGCGATCCCTTAAAGGGAGCCGTCACTGCCACGAACTGCCGTACGTTCGGCGCCCGATAGGGTCCGTGCTCGTGTCCCGCCTCGTTCTCTTCGATCTGGATGGCACGCTGGCCGACCGCCAGGCGGCGCTCAGCGACGCCCTTACCCGCCTGTGCCAGACGCGCTCCCTCACCCCGGACGCCGAACAGTGGCTGCGCATCGAGCTGGCCGACCGCGCGAACGCTGCCGCCTTCACCCGGCTTCGGGAAGCCTTCGACCTGGCGGTGCCCGCCGCGCAGCTGTGGCAGGAGTATGTCGGCCTCATGGCGGCCGCCGTCACCTGCCGCCCCGAGGTCCTCGAGGGCCTGGCACGCCTGCGCGCGGCCGCATGGACGATCGGCGTCATCACCAACGGGGCCAGCGACATCCAACGTGCCAAACTCGCCGGGACCGGCCTCGCCAACTTGGTCGACGGTGTCGCGGCCTCGGGCGACCTGGAGATCCGCAAGCCGGACTTGCGCCTCTTCCAACTCGCAGCCTCCCGCTGCGGCGTGAGCCTCGCGAACGGCGGCTGGATGGTCGGCGACAACCCGGCCGGAGACGTCGGCGGTGGCCACCAGGCTGGCCTGCGCACCATCTGGCTGCGCGGCCGCCCCTGGCCCAACGGACTTCCTGCCGCGAACCACGTTGTCGACGACGTGACCGACGCCATCACCATCCTGCTCAACGAGACGGAGTAGCACCGTGGACCAGCCGACCGTTGGCATCCTCCACCCCGGCAGCATGGGCGCCGCCGTCGCTGCCTGCGCCGCAACCAATGCGGCCGAGGTTCTCTGGTGCGAGACGGGGCGCAGCGCCGCGTCTGCGGCGCGCGCCGCCCGGTTCGGCCTGACACCGGTGGCCGAGCTGGCCGAGCTGCTGGACCGCAGCGACATCGTCATCAGCCTCTGCCCGCCAGCGGCTGCCGAGGAACTGGCCCGCGACGTCGTCACGCACCGCTTCGCCGGGGTGTATGTGGAGGCGAACGCCATCAATCCCGAGCGGGCACAGCGGATCGCCGCGCTGCTCGAACCGGCCGCGACCGTCGTGGACGGCGGCGTGGTTGGCTCTCCGCCGGTCGGCGGCAAGACACCGACCTTGTACTTGTCCGGCCCGGTCGGCGAGACCGAGCGCATCGAAGCGCTGTTCGCAGGTACCGCCGTCCGGACGGTGGTACTGGGTACGAAGGTGGGGCAGGCGTCCGCGCTGAAGCTGTCGTACGCCGCGTTCCAGAAGACGAGCCGAGTGCTGGTGGCTCTCGCGGTCGGCATGGCGCGCGAGTATGGCGTCGACCAAGAGCTCATCGAGGTCGCGTCGAAGCGCACCGACTCGTACCTCGCCGAGCCCCAGTACGTCGCCAAAACCGCCGCGCGCGCCTGGCGCTGGGGCCCGGAACTGGAGGAAGCCGCCGACACCCTCGCGGCCGCCGGCCTCCCGCCGGAGATGCTGCGCGCGGCCGCGTCCACGCTGGCACGGTGGAACGACGCCAAGGACGACAGCGAGCTCACACTCACTGACGCCCTGGACCAACTCGCCCAGCCATAGCCAACGTTCATGCCGTCGCCGCTCCTGCCCGCTGCGCCAGCAGCTGGTCGATGAGCCGCGCCGCGTCCTGTGGGGACGCCTCCGTGGTGTCGATGGTCAGGTCCCAGGCCACACCCGGGTGCATGTCCAGGTCCTCGTGGGTCGCGTCCCACGCCGCCAGTCGCGCCGCGGTGTCGCTGTCGCCGCGCCCCGCCGACCGCTGTTCGGTCACCTCGCGCGGGCACCACAGCAGTACCAGCGACCAGTCGGCCGGGTAGCCGTCGACCAGCGCTCGGATGCCGTCGACCTGTCCGAGGTGCACCACGGGCACCCCGGCCGCGAACGCGGCGTCGACGCCGGGCCGGTCGATTGCGTACGTGTTGCCGTATCGGGCGTTCGCGTAGACGACGTCGTCCGCGGCCTCCAACTCCTCCAGCTGCTCCGCTGTGCCCATCCGATAGCCGGCGGACTTGCCCGTTCCAACCTTGAGCCGCGCGAACTGCTTGTACTTGGAATCGAGTTCGCTGAGCGCGGTGGTGACGGTGTCCTTGCCCGAGGCCGGCGGGCCGTAAAGGATCACGCCTTGCTTCTCCGTCATGCGTACATTGCCCCCATCGCCTGCCGGGCCTGGTCCGCGAGCGTCACCGCAGTCCCCAGCCGGTTGTCGACGACCAGGTGCGGCACCGCCGGGCGCAGGTCGAGGTCGATCGTGGCCATGTACTCGTCCCACCGCTGGAGCTTCCACGCGTCCCGGGCCGCTGAGCGGAATCCGATGTACTCGCGCATCGAGTCTTCGTCGCAGCGCACCCACACCGGGAAGACGTCGACCCCCATCGAGCCCGCGCGGTTGGCCAGGCGCTGCATCCAGTCCGGGTCAGTCATCTCGGCAATGAACGGTGCGGTGAGCACGGTGGAGATGCCGCACTTGATGTTGGCCATGGCCGACTGCATCAGGCAGTCGTATTCCACCGGCCGGACCTGCTCGCGGTAGAGGTCGGTGTGCCGGTCGTTCGCGTCGCCGCCCAGCGCGACCAGGAGGCGCTCCACGAGCGGGCGGGTGAGCGGGTCCTTGTCGAGCAGCGGCCAGCCGGTGAGCTGAACGAAGAAACGGGCGAGCTCGGTCTTACCGCTTCCTGCGAAGCCACCGACCAGGATGAGCACGGGGCGGTGCGGGTCGCCGCCCGTGTGCCGACGCTTCCACGCGTCGATGATTCTTTGCTGCAAGTCGAAGTGATCGGCCTCGTCGGAGCCCGGCGCGATGCGATGAATAGCGCGCTCAACAGCCAAAACGTGCGATCCATTAAGGCGGTCTTCCATCGGCGTGAGCTTGAAGGACGTCTCCTCACCGGGCAGGGCGGCGCGGAATCCCAAGTCGGGTTCAGTGGCTCGGTAGAGGAGGCAGTAAGCACGGCGGTAGTGGGGCCCGGGATAGACCTCGCCCTGCTCGTGCTGCCAGAGAGTCTGCGGATTCGCGGCAGGGATGCCCTTGAGTCTGGCCTGCTCAGCCACCTGACGAAGGCGCTCACCGGCCGTCTCCAGGGTCAGCCCGTGAGCCTCGCGCTGCTCGCGCAGTTTGTCCGGACGCCAGCCCGCTCGATGCTTCCCCACCCTGGTCCCCTCGGTCGTCGTCATGGCCCGTGAGCCTAGGCCGCAGCCGTCAAATCCCATGTGTACGTGGATGTTGAAAACCCGTGAAGTCCGATGCGCATGAGCTTCGACAAGGCGCTGTGATGTTGAGATCCGGCTCCCACGAGTGTGATGGCCCCCACAAGGAAGTCAGCAAGCGCCTGGTGGGGCGAGTGGGAGGTAGAGGTCAATGCGGGCCGCCATCCATGGAGGGACACGCACGGCGGAGCACGGCCAGCAAGTTCTCAGGGTGACCGTCGTACACGATGTGCGGCTCATCGTCAGACGGCGGACAGAAGCGGCCAGCGTGCCTGAGCAGATCTTCCTCGCTGAACTCGATGCTGTTCGCGTCGACCAGCGACTGCTCGTTGCGCTTCCGGATTCGGTCCCAGCGCACCTCATGCGGCACCGGCAAGTAGACGAGGACAGGCTCGCCGCCGGCCTCCATCACGGTCGCTGCCCACTGGCCCCGCTCTTCTGGAGTCCAGAAGCCGTGGTCGACCACGACTTCGTGTCCGGCCGTCAGGAGCTCCTGGAGCTCAAGGGCGATGTCCTTGAGTACAGGTGCCTCCCGAACTCTGAACTGCCCGCGGGGGAAGTCCCTGCCGTAGTGGCCGTAGCGGCGGAACATCTCCTCATCAGGGCACAGGCGCCGGAAGCCGGCCTCTTCCAGGGCGCGGGCGAGGGTTGTCTTGCCGGAGCCCTGGAGTCCGGACATGAGGATCGCGCGAGGCGCGGGGCCTGGTCGGCCGGACAAAGCGGCGGCGTTGTACGCGGTCACCGCTGCACCTCTGACGTCGTGCGACGGGTGCGGCCTGGAGCGCCCAAGTCCACGCCGTACTCCAGCAGCTCGCCGTCGGCGTCTAGGAAGCGGGCGGTCAGCACAAGGATCGCCGCGACGGTGTTGGCCTCGAGCTCCAGGAGCTCGAGGTCGCGTTCCGTCGCGATGCGGGCCGTCTCCTCATCCACGCGCTTTACGACATGCCGCCCGGTAGCGCGAGCGATCAAGTCGAGCGACAACCCGCCCTTGAGTCGCTCGCTCCGCGCCAACTCGGGTACGACCTGGGCGAACTCCGCCGGGATCCATGACGTGGAGTGGGAGACGATGCCATGACCGTCCCGGTAGACACGGCTACGACGAATCACGTCGTCACCAGGCGAAATGCCCAGCACGTCAGCGACGTCTTCGGGAGCTTCGACTATTCCGGCCGTGTGGCCGGACGACTTCTCGCCGACGCCCCACGACGACTGCGTCTTGCTGCTGCGGTCGTGGCGCTCGGCCCCGGAGGACAGCGAGGTAGGGCGTTCCATCACCTCGGTGCCGACACCCGGGATGCCCTGCACGAGCTTCTCTTCGCGCAGCAGGCGCATGGCCCGGTCGGCGGTGGCTGTGCTGACCTCCCACTGGGTCGCCAGCGCCTTGATGCTGGGCAGGAGGTCGCCAGGCGAGAGCTCCCCAGAGCTGATCAGGTCGCGATAGTGGCCCGCGATGCGCGCGTACGGCGGCCGGTTGTCGGCTCGGGGTGGCCCTGACATATGCCTTCGCCTCCTTCGAATTACCTCTGGATGCCTCACTATACCGCTTGACACATGAGGGTGCCTGATGCAACCTGAGGTATGTAAGGCCTCGGTGATCCTCTGGGAGCACCGAGTGAGCACCACCGCAAGACACGTAGGAAGTCGTCCGCCTCGCATGAGGGGGCCGGGGTCGATGGCAACACCAAATCCCCCGGGTTTCTCGACTCTCTACTGCACGTCGCAGCGCTATGCGCTGTCCGTCCGTCAGGACGCCGGGACCTCCCGCGCGGCCTGGCGGGCGGAGAGAGCACCGCGACGCATCCCCCCTCCCCTTCGCACATGAGGAGATCCCGCATGTCCATCACCGCCGCGATGCCCACTGCCAAGGAACGCCCCCGCCGGACCCGCACGAAGCGGGTCAGCAAGCTCCCCGTCCTCAAGCTCTCCAGGCTCCTGCCCTCGCACATCGACCTCCGCGACCCGCTCAAGGCTGTCCTGGTCTGCGAGGACTGCGGGACCTGGGTGCCGATCACCGGCATGCAGGGCAAGGTTCAGAAGCTGGTCCCGCACCACACCGGCAAGGCCGGCGTCGCCGCCGCGATCCACTGCCGGAGCAGCAATCGCCGTGTCGAGTTCGACATGACGATCCCCGAGTGGCGCCAGGCCCTGACCGACGCGGTCAAGGAGACCTCCAGCCGCCAGGCCACCACGGTGCTGCCCAAGGCGTTCAGCCCGCAGACCGACCGGGCCCTGCGAGCTCGTGCCGAGCGCACGCCGGCCGGGCGCCTGGCCGACTGGAACGCGGTGCTGTCTCGCGTGGCCGACGCCGACAAGAACCGTCGGGCGATCCCCGCCGGTGACGCCCCCACGGAGGCCCCCGCGGTTCCGCTGGACACGCTCCACCCCCAGCGGCCCGCGCGCTGAACCCCGCACGAACCGCCACGGCCCCGGCCATCCCGAGCGATCGGGGAGGCCGGGGCCGCGGCTGCTCGTACGAGACGGACAGCCTGAACAGCACGACAGCCCCGGTGACTTGAGACCCTCCGGGGCTGTCCAGGACCCGATTGGAGACCTGATGCCCACCAGCATCGCACGGAACGACGGCGACTCCGACCCGATCATGGACGAGGCCCTGCGCCGCGCCCGGCAGGGCAAGTGATCGGGATGGACTGGCGACACAACGCGGTCTGCCGCGAAGAAGACCCCGAGCTGTTCTTCCCGATCGGCAATACCGGCCCGGCGCTCCTGCAGATCGCGGAAGCCAAGGCGGTCTGCCGCCGCTGCCCGGTCATCGAGCACTGCCTGCAGTGGGCGCTGGAGTCCGGCCAGAACGAGGGCGTGTGGGGCGGCCTGTCCGAGGACGACCGGCGCTCGCTGAAGCGCCGCGCCGCCCGCCGCCGGGCGCGGAAGGCGGTGGCGGGATGACGGACACCGACCAGAAGCGCCTGGAGGACGACGTCCGCAGGACCAACGCCGACCACGACTTCGGTCGGCGTTCCCGCGGCTGAGCCCCTGTACTGCTGACCGCGAGGCGGGTCGGAACCTCAACTTCTCTCCCGCACCGCGCGGTTCGACCAGGCCGGCCGCCCGCCAGACGGGCGGCCGGCCTTTCGCACGCCTCCAGCCCGGGAGACCATCTCGGGCTTCCCTCGTAGGAGAGCCCATGCGTAGCAACACCCAGCTCGACACCACGACGACCACCGGCACCACCCGGCTGCCGGACTCGCTGTGCACGCACACCCCGAAGTGCCCGACGGCCGACAGCCCGGACCGCGAGGCCGCCCAGGTCGTGGCCGCCCACCCGGAACAGGGCTGGAGCCTCCTGTGTAACTCCGTACTGCTGTTCGAGGATACCGGCGAGCTGCTCCCCGACGGCCGTGTCGTCGCCCCGCACCGTCCCGTCGCGGCCCTGGCCTGACGGCTGCCCGAGCCGCCCGCACCGCCCGCGGAACCTCTGGCGGCCGGGTCGGGCGGTAACAGGGAGCCGGGCAGTCCGGACCCGCCGGCCTCGCGCCGGTGCACGCGAATGAGGAGGGCACGTGACCCAGCCCGAGAAGCAGTCCACTCGCCCGAAGGCCACCTACACCCAGGGCGACATCGTTCTGTTCCGCGACGTCGAGAAGTTCTGGCTCGGCAAGAGCGGCCACACCTTCGTCGGCCGGGTGGACCGGTCCTGGACGAACATCCACAACGGCAAGCTCCTCTACGACGTGGTGGAGCTGAGCGAGAACCGCCACCGCGCCGGGATCGACCCCGACTACATGCGGCTGCTTCCGCCGACCGACGCGATGCACGACATCGACACCGCGCCGCTGAGCGAGCCGGACACCGGGGCGATGACGCCGGCCGCCGTCGCCTGGCTGCGCAAGCACCTTGCGCAGGACGTCGCCGCCCTACCCGCCCCGCGCTGACCACCTGCTCTTCGGCAGAACGGTCCTCCGGACCCCCGGCATTAGCGCTGCCGGGGCTCCGGAGGGCCTGGTCACGACCCTACCGACCGCCACCGACCCACGGTGCCGCTTCTGCACGGAGGCGCCCGGAAGAGAGGACACCCCCGTGGCTACCAAGACCCCCCGCCGTCGGCGTCAGACCGCGGCGGCCCCGAAGCCCCGCGGCGCGCGCGCCAAGGCGGCGAAGTCGGCGGCCGTTTCCACCGAGCCCGAGCCCGAGGCCACCGACACCGTGGTGCGCCCCGAGGCCGAACCCCGCATGGTCGACGCTGTCGACGGCACTTCAGATTTGCGGGACCGGGCCGCCGACATCGTCGACCTCGCCCGTGAGGAAGCCGCCGCCCTCCAGACGGAGGCCGAAGGCCAGGCCGCGCGCACTGTCGCCGCCGCGCATGAGGAAGTCGTGCAGATGCTGTCCGAGGCACGCACGCGTGCCGAGGGCATCACCGAGACGGCCGACCGGGCAGCCACCGCCCAGCGCACGGAGGCCAAGGAGAGGGTGGAGGCCGCGCGCGGCGAGGCCGACCGGCTTCTGTCTGAGGCCCGCGACCGCGCCGGCTGCCTTCTGAAGGGGGCGCGTGCCCAGGTTTCCGAGCTGACCGAACAGGCGTCCGCCGACCACGAGTTGGCCCGCACACAGGTCACCGAGATGCGCCGCCTGGCGGAGGCCGACCTGGCGGAGATCGGTGAACTGGTCACGGCCCGCCGCGCGGAGGCCGCGGGGATTCTCGCCCACGCCCAGGAGCAGGCCGACCAGCTGCGGGCCGCAGCCCAGCGCGAAGTCGACCAGGCCCACGAGCGCATCACCGGCCTGGCCACGACGGCGGCCGCCGCCTACGACGCCCGCCGGGCCGAGGGCGAGAAGCTCTACACCGACGCCGTCGCCGCCGCCGACTCCCGCCGGCGCGAGGCGGAGACGGCCGTCGCCGACGCTCATGCTGAGGCGGAGAAGGCCCGCGCCGAACTGCGCGAGCAGCTGCGCGCGATGGGCGAGGCGTTCGACAAGGAGGCAGCCGAGAAGCGCGCCGCCTTGGACGCCGACCTCGCCAGCCTGCGCAAGGCATGCGAGGACCAGCGCGAGCGGCTCCGCCGCGAGGCGACGACCTTCGCCGCCCAGCTGCGGGAGACAGCGCAGAAGGAGGCCGACCGCATCACCAGCGAGGCGGAGAAGAAGGCCAAGGGCACCATCGAGCGCGCGAAGGCTGCTGAGGCCAGCGCCCGCCGGATGCTGGAAGAGGCCCGGGAGGCCAAGAAGGCCAACTCCAAGTTCCGGGGCTGGCACCAGCGGCTCGGCCGCAAGGCGTGGAAGACCGCGCCGTGGATCGCGCTGGCCGCCGGCGTCGGACTGGCCGCCTCCGGCGAGTACGAGCTGGCCCGCATGGTCGGGATCAACGCCTACGTCGCTCCGCTGCTGCCGGTGTCGCTGGACGTGTACTGCGTGACGGCGTTCCGCGCCAAGCGGGACATCCCGGCGGCGCTGACGCTGATGGCGTCGGCGAACGTGATCTACCACCTGTCCGAGCAGGCGCACATCGTCAAGCCGGGCGAGTCGGCGCCGTGGCCGCTGACCACCTTCGTCGTGCTGATCTTCGTGGCCGTCATCTGGCGCGTCCACTCCCTGATGCACGACGCCGGTACGGACGGCCATGGTGGTACGGACACCGCGCCCGGTAAGGACGGGCGTACCAGTACGGCCGCTCGTACGGACGGCGCGACTGGTACACAGCACGCGCGTACCAGCCCTGCCGGTACGGGCTCGTACGGCGCAGCGGCTAGTACGCCCCCCGCTGGTACGGTCCCCGGCGCGGCTCGTACGGAGCCTGTACGCAACGGCGCGCACGCCACCGTCTCGGCAGGGGCGAATACGGCCCTGAACAGCGCGTACAGCGGCCGTACAAGCGGCGTACAGGCCACCTCTTCCGGGGCCGGTCGTACTAGTACGGAGCACTCCGGCCGTACCAGCGCGGCGGTGTACGACGGCGGGACGCGTACCAGTACGGCCAACGGCCACCCGCGTACCGGCGGCACGGACAGCACCGGGCGTACCAGTACGGCCACCCCGGCTCGTACGGACGCCGAACTGCTGCCCGCCGTACGCGAGCTGCCGCGCGAGGACGACGGCTTCGTCAACGTCTCGCGCGTGCGCACCCAGCTCCGGGTCAACCAGGACCGGGCGGTGCGCCTGCTCAAGGAAGCCGGTCTGCTGCGTCCGTCGGACGCGGAGAAGTACCTGACCTGATCCACCTGCCGCTCATGGTCGCCACCGGTCCGCGCTCCTCCGAGCGCGGACCGGTAACGGCCACGGCCGGCAGGCCGATCGACCGTTCCCGCCCCGAGCGGGAACGCCCCCGGCCCGGATCGGTGCCGACCCGATTGCACAACCCGACCAAGGAGAAACCCCTGATGAGCGACGAGAAGCAGCCGCGCAAGGGAGTGTGGACGCCCGACTTGCTCGCGGAAGGCCCCGAGAAGCGCCGCGTGTTCATCGAGCAGCGCAGGCAGTACCTCGCCCCCCTGCTCGCGGAGTCGAAGGCCCTGCTCGCAGAGATCGAGGCCGACCTGAAGGAGACCGACAAGCTCCCCGGTGACCTGCCGTTTCAGGCGAAGCTGCGGGCTAAGCACACGGTCCGGCCGCTCGCGAAGGTCGTCGCGGACCTCGAGGACGTGATCGTCCAGCTCACCGCGTACAGCGCGCGCTACAAGCGCTCCTTTGAGGAACTGCCCGAGAAGCGGGCCGAGAAGGCAGCCGAGAGGCAGCGGCTCAAGGAGCTGAAGGCGGGCGGCGGGCAGCAGCAGATCGAGGCACCCGAGCCGAAAGCGGAACCCGCGCAGGACCCGCACCCGTTCTTCGCGCACCTCAACAAGGGCGCGTGATGCCGGGCAAGGATCCCGCGCGGTCGAAGCGCCTCACCTTCGAGCTGTGGTCGCCCCGGATCAACGGGGCGGCCACACCTCGCGACCAGGTCGTCGTGCTCGTCGACGCGGCCCGCGCGCACCTCCCCGCCGACGATCCGATGTGGGCGGCACTGGCCGACCAACTCGGCAAGTACCTGAAAGAGGCGGGCTTCGGCTCGTAACTCTCCGCGTTCAAAATCAACGTTCAAATCAAGGAATCCGGCCGCCTCGGCTGTCGCCACACGTGCGCGTTACGCGCGCGCGTACGCGAGGCAGGCGGTTACGTCAAGTGAGGACCAAAAGATGACCGACGACGGTCGGGGCGCGGACGTCATCACGCTCCCCATGTTCAGCCTGTCGCCCCCCGGCGGCGACACCGACGACGAGGTTCCGCCCCCGCCGGAGCCCGGTGACCTGGCCCCGCCGCCCGACTTCTTCCTGCCCTTCTCGAGCTCCGAGGACGAGGACGAATCCAGCGAGGACGACCCCGACGGCATCGCCCCACAGATGGTCGCCGACGCCGCAAGCGGAACCGGAACACCCGCCCGCGCGACGGCCTCCATGGCCATGGTCACGATGGCCGCCATCGCGGTCGCGGCGCTGCGCGGCACATGGTCGGTGGCGAACTACCTCAAGGCGCGGCGCGAGCACCATGACGCCGTCGCCGACCAGGCCCGCGAGGCGGCCGACAAACAGAAGATCGCCAACGCCGAGAAGGCCGCGAAGAAAGGCGTGCCGTCTGGCCCGGAGTTCGGGCGCAGCGCGACCGGAAAGGGCGGCGGCCGGCCCGGCGGCGCGGGTGCCGCCGGCGGATCGGGACGTGGCACCTTCGGCCAGCAGAAGCCCCCGGCGAAAGCCTCCGGCCGGGGCAGTTCGGCGAACGGCTCGACCGGCGCCAACTCACGCGGAACGGGCCCGAAGAGGGCCCTGGACGGGGCGGGCTCCCGCGGGACGGGACCGAAGGGAGCCAAGAGCGGAACTGCCGGCGGCTCGTCGTCCGGCGCCCGCAAGGGGGCCGGATCGGGTGCATCGTCCGACGGCCGCAAAGGGGCAGCCGGATCGGGTACGTCGGGCAAGGGCTCCAAGGGCGCAGCCAGCGGCGGTGCCTCAGGGGCAGGCAAGGGCTCGACGGGCGGGACGAAGAAGTCCCCGGGCACGCTGGGCACCCTCGCGACCGGCCGGCAGCAGCGCAAGAACGACGAAGCCAAGGCGAAACGGCAGGCGGCAGCCGACCAACGCAAGGCCGAACTCGCCGACCGCGCGGCGGCTAGGAAGGAAGCGGCCGCCGATGCGGCCGCGCGGCGCAAGCGCAGGGCGGAGCGGCAGAAGGCGAAGCTCGAGCGCAAGAAGGCAGACACCGGCGCGAAGGACCCCAAGAAGACCGGGGACGGCAAGGCCGACACCAGGAAGGACCCGAAGGCCGACAAGAGCAAGGGGAAACCCGACGAGAAAGTCGACCTGACCAAGAAGCCGAAGTCCGGTGGCACCGGGGCGAGCAAGGACGACGAGAAGGTCGACCTCACGAAGAAGAAGCCGAAGGCTGACAGCTCGAAGGACGGAGCGAAGACGAAGAAGCAGCCGAAGGCACCCCGAAAGAAGACGCCCCGCAACTGGCGCCGGAAGAAGAAGGGGAGCACATCGGGGCCCAAGGTCCGTAGCCGCCGCCAGCGCAAGAAGAAACGCAGCACCGACTCCGGGTCGATGCCCGGCGGAGATGGCGACTGGCTGAAGCCCCCGCCCGGGTGGGATTCCTCGTACTCGGTGACCATCGAGCGCGAGCCGACCCGTCCCCGGCGTCGACGCCCCGCAGGCATCACCGCGGGCCGTAAGGGCCTGCCGCCCGGCACCTCCGGCGAGCGCACGCCGACCCGGTCCGTCCCGAAAGAGAGCCCGATCGTCATGGGAACAGCAGTTGAGCCAGGGGAGGTCGACGACACGCAGTTCGCCGATGCCGACCTGACCGTGTACGACCTGATCGAGTCCGACGAAGAGATGGGCGACCAGATCCTCCAGGGCGTCGATCACATGAACCTCGTCGCCGCGAAGTGCGAAGGCCTGGCCGCCGGGCTGGAGTCCCTGTACGCGATGTGCGTCGAGAAGAAGGTGCCCGGCGTCCTGACGCAGTGGTGCATCCGCCTGATGGAGCGCGCCGGCAGCGTGCAGGACAAGGCCGAGGCGCTGCGTGATTCCCTGCCGCGGGCGTCCGAGGCGATCCTGACGGCGCGTGACACCGCCGTCGAGGCGGACAAGCTGCGTGCCGACCGGGTGAAGGAAGCCGGGCACGTGGCACCGGCCGAGCGGGAGTACCACGACCGGAGCGGGAGTTGACCATGAGCGAAATCGACACGTCCCCGCCGATGGATGTCGCCGGTGAAGACGCGCATGTGATCGAACCGACCAACGTGCAAACTGCTGCCGAGGTCGAGGCCTCAGATGCACCGGACCTGCCCGAGCCGGGTGACGGTACGGATGCGCCGGCCGAGGGCGCCGAGCTCGAACCGCTGCACGGCGGTCGGATCGTCGACGTGATCGCGGACGCCCTGACCTTCATGCTCGTCATCTCCCGCCTGAGTGTTGCCGCGATCGCGATGCGCGGGCTCTCGCAGGCCGTGAACGGCGCGTACTCCTACGTCGAGGACTGCGCAACATCCGTCGACGGACTCGCCGACGTCGCCGCGTCCCTGGCCGTCGACGACTCGGTCACCGCGGCGCACCATGACGCGGCCGCCACGATGCGCGGATCTCTTGAGCTCGCCGACGCACTCTCGGCCGAGGCGGCCGAGATGGCGACGGAGTTCGACAACGCCGCTCGCGACCACGAAAGCGACTACGGCGACGTCAACGAGGCCATGCAGGCAGGCCCGTACGACGTCGCCGAACGTGAGTGGTACAGCAACCGCTGACCCCGCCCCCCTCCGTAAGGCGCCGCCCCCTCGCTGGGGCGGCGCCTTACGCATCCCTGAAAGGAGCGCTGGCGATGCCGCGCCTGCCCCTTCCCTCCCCCCGCCAGGCCGGATCGGCGGTGACCAGCGGTATCGGCCGCCTGGCGACCCTCATCGGCGGCAGCGCCATGGCGACAGGGCTGTTCACCGACACCGCCACCGTGCCGGCGATCCTCACCACCGTCGCGGCGGGTCTGGGCGGGGCGTTCCTGTCGCCGCGCCTGCGGCTCGCCCACCCGATGAAGAAGCCGATCACCTACACGCTCTACCTGCTCCCCCACAGCGTCCTGGCCTCCAACTTGGCTGTGGAGCTGGTGTGGGACAGCCTCCCGGGCCGTCTGGTGGAGGGCGGCGTCGCCCTGGTGTGGACGTCCGGAGTGTGGTGGCTGCGCCCCGGACGGCTCGCCAAGCGCGTCGCGAAGTGGCCCGAGCCCGTCCTCGAGACCGACGACACCGAGGACGACCAGGACGGCACGGGTGTCGAAGCCGAGGTCGCCGTCGTGATCCCCGACGATCCGGCGGGCCGGTGGTGGGCCCTGAACGCGGCGAAGAAGGACGGTGTCGCTGAGGGCACGCGCGTGATCGGTGTGCGGGGGATCGAGGATGGGCGCCGCGTCGCCGTCGCGCTCGGTGCGATCGAGCAGGGCGAGCCCGTGCCCGACATCAAGATCAAGCGCTTGTCGGCCCTGATGAACGTGCCCGAGCAGCTGCTGGAGGTACAGGCGATCCCCGGGTACGGAGCCGGATTCGCGATGCTGCTGATCGGCCCCAAGCCCGAGGAGGACCCGGCGCCCGACGCGGACGTGTGGGCGGAGATCGGCCGGTCCGCGCTGCCCGGCGTGACCCTCACCGAGATCAACGAGTACGACATGAGCGAGGAGCTCACCCCATGACACCGGCCGCCCTCGCGAAGAAGCACGTCGAGGAAAAGCAGGTGATGCGCGAGTACATGCTGCGCACCAGGCCGGGCGGCGTGAAGGGCGCTGACCATGACGCCCTGTGCGACCTCCTGGAGGTCGACGACCCCTCGCGCGTGATCTTCGAGCAGGGGCGGGGCCGCCAGGCCGTCGTCCGCGTCTTCCCCGTGAACCCGCTCGCGAAGATGCGCGCGATCACCCTCGAAGACCTCGAGATGGATGAGAACGGCTGTATCCGCATCGGCTCGTACTACGACGGCGAGCCGCTGCGGATGCGGGTGCACGACCCCGAGACCGGCAACGCGCAGCGCATCATCATTTTCGGCACGACCGGTGCCGGTAAGTCCCGCGCCCTGCAGGCATTCCTGGCCGCGTGCAAGCGCAACGGGATCGTCGTGCACCTCGCCGACCTCAAGGGCGGGCAGTCTGTCCCTGAGGCGAAGGGCAACGTCGCCACACACGTGCGCACGCTCAAGGAAGCGATGGGCCTGCTGCGGGCCGCCGTCGCCAAGGCCGAAGCTCGGTTCAAGCGCTACGCCGACATGGGCCGCTCCGGCTTCCTGATCAACAACCCGGACCCGCTCGAGTACGTCGTCATCGACGAAGCCAATCGCCTCCTGGAGAAGGGCAGCCCATTCCGGGCGGAAGCGGCCCGGCTGATCAAGGAGATCGGCCGGACCGGGCGCAGTGTCGGCATCGGCATTGTGCTCGCCGCGCAGGCCGGGCACCTTGACGAGCTCGGTGGCAGCGACACCCTGCGCGCGATGCTGAAGGAAGGCGAAGTCATCCTCCTGCGCTGGTCCTCACAAATGATGGCCTCGCTCGTGGGCGACGGCCTGCTGCCGGCCGGTGAAAACCTGCAGCCCATCCCGAAGATCCTCGGGCGCGCCCGTCGCATCCAGCGATGGGGAACACCCGTCGACCGCAGCAAGGAGAAGCCAAACAGCCAGGGCATGTGCTACCACCTGACGTCGGCCCGGCCGACGTCGATGGCGCGCTTCTTCCTGGTCGGCTCGCTCTCACCGCACGAGGGGTACGACCCGGTGATCCGCCAGCTCTACGGTGCCGGCGCCCCGCCGGGCGAGCCGCTGACACTGATCTTCCCGCCGCCCAAGGACGGCAAGGGCGGCCAGGCGGCGGCAGAGGACGGCGACGACCTGCAGCACGGCGAGGGCGACGAAGGCGAGTCCGAATCGCTGCCGCCGATGCCCAGGACGCTCAAGGAGCGGATCCTCTCGGCACTCGAGTCCGGCCCCCTGTCTGAGACGGACCTTCTCGCGGCCCTCGATGAGGACGGCGGAAAGGACGCCAAGCGCGGATCCGTGCGCACCACGATCAGCACCCTGCGCGGCGAGGACAAGATCGCCCCGAAGGACGCTTCCGGCCTGATCAGCCTGGTCATGTGACCTGCCAGTGCCCCAGGACCGACCCCGGCGCGTCCTTGCTGTCTCACCCTCTGCGCCCTCCCCGCCGCCACGGCCGGGAGGGCGCGCCCGCATCACCATCACCGACGCCGACCTTCTCGAAGGAGTTCCCCACCGTGGCGCTGACCGTCTCCCTGGTCGTCCTCGCCGGAATCACCGTGCTGATCCTCATCCGCACCGGCTACCTGCGTATCGGGCCCGCACTCGCCGCCGCCCTGTTCGGCTTCACCCTCGCTTCCACCGGCATCGCCCCCGCCATCACCAACGGCATCAGCAGCATCGCCGAAATGCTCAGCAGCATCGGCTGAACCGCCCCGCTCCCCCCGCCCCTCTGCGCCCTCCCGGTCATCACGGCCGGGAGGGCGCCCCGCACCTGCCCGGATGGAGAACACCGTGGACGCCGATCGCATCACCCGCCCCATGACCGACACCGAAGCCAAGGCTGAGGCCCAGCGGATCATCGAAGAGAGCTTCCGCCCCGAAGTGCCCGTCGTGCGGCACTTCCCGACGTCGTTCCGCGACGACAGGCCGCTGCCCGCCTACGGCGACGCCCCGCCCGTGAAACAGGAGGACCACCGGATCGTGCCCGAATGGGCGGCCGGGATCGCGGTCTCCTCCATCGGCGTCGGCGCCGGGGTCACCGGCATTGGATGCGGGGCCTGGCTGGTCCTTAAGGGCCTGGCCTCCGTCACGCTCTACGGCGTGCTGACGGTGACCCTCCCCTTCGCGGGCGCCGCGATGGTCGCCACCGCGATCGGCGTCGCGATCAGCAGGGTGCGCAGCGCGGTCACCAAGAACGTGTACGAGGGCTCGGTCACCCAGAACACGCAGATCAACAACACCAGCAACCAGCGCGGGATGTTCTCCCGCACCCGCAACGACGTCCGCTGAACTCCGGACGCTCTGCCTCGCATCCGGCACCCGCCACACAAGCCGGGCCTCGGATGCGGGACAGGCCATCCGGCCCTGCGGCCAGTCGCAGCCGATCCCGTCGCAGCCGTTGCCACCAGGCCCGCCGCTCACCGCGCGGCCCACTCGCATGCTCCGCGCCCACCCCACCAACACCCTCGGAGTTGCCCCGTGCAGTCCAACGACAACACCCGCGGCCAGAACCGCCAGGAGCCCAGCTACCTCCCCGCGCCCTTCCCGAAGGCGCCACCCAAGAAGGAGCGGTTCGCCGCGGCGCGCGCCTGGTGGAACACCGCGTGGGAAGAGAACGGCGTCCTGCACAACATGTGGGAAGACGTGCTCAGCGCCCCCGACACCGGACTCCGGCACATGGCCCCCTGGATCCGTGTCGTCCTGATGACGGCCGGAGTGTCCTTCGTCGTGCTGATGGCCCAGGCCGCCGGCGAAGTCGTCGGCCAGGCGCTGCACCAACTGCTCACCGCCGTGCCCAAGGTGCAGGTCGGCGTCGACACCTCCAGCGGCGTGTTCGCCGTCGTCGACCAGCCGGTGCGCACGTATATCGCGCAGCACGCCGCCGGCCTCCCGGTCGCGGCCTCCACCGTCTACACGCTGTGGCTGCTCACCGGCATCGTCGGCCTGGTCCTCGGCTTCCTCTCCCGGAACAACGGTGTGCGCGCCCTGTGGGCGGCACACGGCGCGGCAACGGTCTGGATGGTCTGGACGACCACCCCGGACACCAGCCGCCCCGTCGCGACCGGACTCACCGTCCTCGCCTGGACGTTCCTCTCCGCGTTCGCGATGCGCGGCCTGACCCTGCGCCGACGCAATGTCACCGGGCGCCCGGCCAAGGTCTCCGTCCGGCCTGAGGCCCACGTCCACGTCTACGTGCCCGCCCCGGCCGCGCCTGTTGACCAGCCCTCGCACAGCAACCGCCCCTTCCGCGACTGACCTCCGGGCGCTCCGCCTGGTCCTCGCTCACCGCGCCGGGGCGACGAGCGAGGACCGGACAGGCCGTCCGGCCACACACCACCACTTCTGTCCTCACGCCGATCCGCAAGGAGATCCGCCATGCCGCAGAACCCCCAGACCCAGCAGCCGGTGCAGGGCTGGTTCATACCCGCGCAGCCTGCCGCCCCGGCCAAGAAGAAGATGCCGCTCCTGCTGCGCCTGGTGCTGGGCGCCGCGGTTGTCCTCGCGATGGTGCTCGGCTCCCACACCAACGAGGACGGCCAGAGCACCACCCCGCCCCAGACCCCCGCGGCCACCCCCTCGCCGACCACTGCCAGCACCGGCACGCCGTAGCGCCCGTCCTGCACGCACCACGCGCCCCACCGGACAGCCATCGCCGGTGGGGTGCCGCCGTCCCTGCCACCGACCCGCTGGAGGAACAGCCCGTGCTCCTTCCCCGACCGCGCCGCCGTATCGGCCGGCCCCGCCCGCAGCGTCCTGGCCCCCGCTACCCGCGGCGTCCCGCCCGGCTCCCCGGCACCTGGCACCGGTGATGCCCCGCCCCCGGAAGAAGCGCCGCCGCGAGAACAAGAAGGTGCCGCGCAGCGACGCGGCCCTGGAAGAGTTCGACCGGCGCACTTGCCCCGAGGGCCTGGTCACCCGCAGGCAGCTGCGCGAGCGGGGCCTGAGCCCCGGTGGCCACGGCCCGGTCGCGGTCCTGCGCTGCAAATACTGCGCCTACCGGCCCGACCAGGCGTGCAACCACCCCACCCGTGCCTGGCTGTACGACGTGAACCTCGCCCGGTCGAAGCGGAAGTCGACGCTCGCGCAGGAATGGGCGCTGGACCGGGCGATGGCGGCGAGGTCGACCTGTCCCGAGTGCCACAGGCGCTACTACTTCTGCCTCCCGCTGCGCACCCAGGGCCGCTGCGACCCCTGCGACAAGGGCTACGAGCCCAGTCCCGACACCTACGTCGCGTCCACGGCCCCGGCCAGCCACCGGCTGGCCGCCTGATCAACGAACCCCTCGAAGGAGAGTCACCGTGTCTCTGTTCACACACCCCGCCCTCGCTCTCGCGCCCGAGACCTGGACGCCGGAGGGCACGCTCGTCTCCCAGCGCTATCGGTCGCTGGAGGGGGCGATCGTGCTCGTCTACACCGCCGACACCGGCCAGGGCACCCCGCGCTACGCCACTGCCTGCCTGGGCTGCACCCACCGCGCGGACCGCAACGCCTCCGGCAACGTGATGACGGAGCCGGAGGCCGCCCAAGCCGCCAACGCGCACGCCACGGTCTGCCGGGCGGTACCGCGTGGCATCCCCGCCCGGCCCGCCGACACCGAGGCCGCGAAGATGATCTGCACCCGGCTGTGGGCCCGCCGCTACAGCACCGCCCCGTATCCGGTGCGCCTGTCCGACTTCAACGCGATCCGGGTCGACCTCCAGCGCCCCACCGACTGGATCAAGGCGCTGCTGACCGATCTCGCGCAGTCCGACCCCGGCTTCCTCACCGCGACGCCGACCAGCTCCGGCCAGGGCGCCCGCTTCATCGTCCTGCCCTTCGCCAGGCCCTGACCGTGCGCGCCCGAACCGCCGCCCTGGTCGCGGCCGCCGTGCCCGTCACGGTCGCCGCGGCCGCCGCCGTCCTCGAGGCCGGCCGCTGGCAGCTGTACGCCGACCGGCACCGGATCCACATCACGCCCGTCGCCCGCCGCTCCTGCCCCGACTGCCGGGGCGCGGGCGGCTGGTGGACCAGCGGCCCGTTCCCGGAGATGGAGGCGTGCGGCTGCTGGTCCGAGAGGCGCGAGCTACGCATCCGGCTCCTGCCCGTTCCCGCCTGGCCCGACGAACCGCCGGTCTGATCCCACCGGGCGGGCCACGAACGACCCGCCCGGCAACGACAAGGAGAAGCACCGCCCATGACCTCCACGGTCCCCGCCCCCGGCATCGACAAGAACATGGACGCCGCCTGCGCCTCGGTCACCAGCGAGATCAACCGCACGGACGGCAAGTCGTCCTTACTGCTCGCCTTCACCGGCGCCGTCCTCGCGGGCCTGGCGTCCGTTGCGGACAAGGACCTGCCCCTGCCGACCAAGGTGTTCGGCACGGCGGCCGTCCTTGCCCTGGGCGCAGCCGCTGTGCTGCTGCTCCTGGTCGTCCGGCCCCGGCTTCGCGGGGACGACCGGGCTTCCTTCCCGTACTGGGCACAGCTCGATGAGGAGGCGATCCGCGTCTGCATGCAGGGCGATCCCCGCGCCGCCCGTATCCGGGTCCTGTCCGTGCTCGCGGTCCGCAAGTTCCTCTACCTGCGCCGTGCGGTCGACCTCATCCTCACCGCTCTGGTCCTGCTCGCGCTGGCCGCCGCCGGCACCGCGCTGTGACGGCGACCTTGGTACCCCCGGCCCGCACACGCATCGACCGCGTCCGCGCCTCCGCCGGGATCATCCAGCTCGCCCTCCAACAGATCGAGGACGACCTGAGCGCCGACGACGTCGACGCCCCCGAGCTCGCCGCGATCCTGCGCGAGCTCCAGGAGGACGTCGACCACCCCGGCGGCCTCCTCCCCGCCCTCGCGCAGCTGGTCACCGCCGCCGCGCGGCGGGCGGAGCAGATCGAGCCCGACCGCGACGGTGACGCCTCCTGCCCCCTGCACGAGGCCGCCGCCCTGCTCACCGACAACGCCGGGCAGCGCCTGAACTGGGCTGCCCGCTCCCTCGACCCGCAAGGAGACCCCGAATGACCTCGGTGCTCTACCCGGACCTGCCCGAGAACGGGCTGATCGTGCTGATCGGCGCCTCCGGCGCGGGCAAGTCGACCCTGGCCCGCACCTGGCCGGCCTCCCAGGTCCTCTCCCTCGACGCCCTGCGCGGCACGGTCAGCGACGACCCCGGCGACCAGGACGCCACCGGCGACGCCGCCGACGTCCTCAAGCTGATCCTGGAGCGCCGGATGGCCCGCAAGCTCAACACGGTCATCGACGCCACCAACCTGGACCAGCCCGTGCGGGTGGAGCTGGTGATGGCCGCCAAGCGGAACGGCATGCCGACCGTCGCCGTCATCGTCGCCACGCCGCTGCCGGTCTGCCTGGAGCGCCAAGGCCCGCGGCCGGCCAACCGGCGCGTGCCCGAGGACACCGTCCGCGCCCAGCACCAGGCCATGGTGCGCTCCCACCAGCGGCTCGCGGCCGAAGGCTTCAACACGGTGGTCTTCGCCGACGCCCTGTACCGCCTGGAGCCCTTCATGAAGCAGCTCTCCCAGGTGCGGGAGGCCGACCTCGGGCGCGACGGCAGCGAGGGCCTGGGCGACCTGTGGCTGGCCCGCCGCTTCTTCGGCCCGGAGATCCTGCCGCTGTGGCGGTGGCGGCCGGGCTCGGACCTGGTGACCGGCCGGGACCGCGTCGCGGAGATCCGCCTCGGACATCAGTACCTCACCCTCGCGCTGCGCGAGGACGTCGACGGCGAGGGCGACTTCGGCTTCGACGTCCTGCTGCCGTGCCCCTTCGACCCGGAGTGCGACGGGCAGGCGTGGGCGCCGGCCTACAGCGTCAGCTGCCTGTTCCGGGCGCTGACCGGCGCCATGGACACCGACCCGGACCTCGTCTGCACCGTCCACGGCGACGGCGTCGACCAGGAGGCCGACGACCACGACCTCCAGGACGACGACCCCGAGGGCCGCGCCGACCTGGAGGCGCAGTACGCGGACGCGGTCCGCGCGTGAGGCGTACCGCCGCCACGCCGAACAACCCCACCCCACAGGGCGCCGGGCTCACCCGGCACCCGCCGTTACCCCAGGAAGGCGCTGCGCGGCACCGGCCTCGACTCCCCCCCCCGCCGTCGCTGCCTGACGGGCTCTCCGCGCCGCCCCGACCCCCGTGTTCGACGGGGGCCGGGGCGGCCGCGGTGGCCCCTCAAGCACTGGCACCGAGAGGAGATGGGCGTCATGCCACGCACCGAGTTCTATGAGGTCGACGTCCCGATACACGACACCACCAACCCGGCCCGCAAGGGCGTGCACGTCTTCACCGGCGTCGCCGACTCCCCGGCCGCGGCCCTGCGCCGCGCACATGAGGTGTACGACGCCGCCCTCGCCGCGCACACGGCCGGACTCGAGATCCCCGGCAAGCAGCCGGACAGCTGGGGAGCGCGCGGGCTGAGGCCCGGCTGGCAGATGGAGTGGCCCGCCGCGAAGGCCGGCCTCTGGCACAACCCCGTCAGCTGGACCACCCGCAGCGACTTCGCGCTGTAGCTCCGCCCCGGGACAGCCGCTCTGCTTGGCGGCTTCGTCGGCTGCCCCGGGCCCATCCATCCCGTACGAGACGAGACGGAGAACCCAAGTATGTCGTCCCTCATGCGCGTTCAGGGCCGGATCGGCCAGCGCGCCCTCTTACTGACGACCGCCGCCGTGCCATTGACCGGCTGGGCGGTCCACGCGGTCTCACTGCACCGACAGCTCGCCGCCACCCGCCGCGATCCGCTGACCGGCCTGCTGCGCCGCGACTCCTACACCGCCCGCGCCCGCCGGCTCCTGGCCCGCCGCGACGACCTCGCCGTGCTCATGGTCGACCAGGACCACTTCAAGGCCGTGAACGACGACTTCGGGCACCCGGCCGGAGATGCCATACTGACCGCCACCGCCGCCCGGCTCACCGCGTGGGCGGGCCCGCGCGCGTCCGTCGGCCGCCTCGGAGGCGATGAATTCGCCGTCGTCGTCCAGGTGCCCGCCGCGAGCCTGGAACAGCGACTCGGGCAGCTGGTCCGGAGGCTGCACACGCCGGTCGTCCTGGACGACGGCCGGACCGTCGACGTCGCCGCCTCGGTCGGCGCCGCGGCCACCGGCATCCTCGGCACCCGCGACCTGACCGTGTTGCAGCGGGCAGCCGACGCCGCCCTGTACGACAGCAAGCACACCGGCCGCGCCGCCCTCGCTTCGCCCGAGCACACCGAGGTGCCGTCCATCAACGGCCGCCGGGCCGGGCGTCCGGGCACGGCCGCGTGGGGGCGGGCCGCATGAGCACCGCGACTCTGCCCGAGGGCGACTGGATCCGCAGCATCAGCATCCGGCAGCCGTACGCGGCCTGCATCCTCGCCGGTGCCAAGACGGTGGAGAACCGCCCCGGCCGGTGGCGGACCGGCTGGGTGCTGCTGCACACGAGCAAGACCATCGACCAGCCCGCCCTGCGCGTCCCGCTGATCGGCCGCACGATCCGCAACCGCCAGCTGGTCACCGGCGCGGTCGTCGGCGTCGCCCGGATCACCGACTGCCACCAGGACGCCGAAGGTGCGCCGCTCTGCTCGCAATGGGCGCACCCGGGCGCCTGGCACTTGGTGCTCGCTGACGTCCAGGAGCTGCCCCTGCCCGTCCCCGCACGAGGACAGGTCGTCCCCTGGAAGCCGTCGCAGGACCTGCTGGAGCGCGTCTTCCAGCAGCTGCCCGCCTTCCGGCCGTGACCGCCCGGCGCCGCCATCTGCGCGCGGTGCCGCCGCCGGAGCAGCCTGTGGTGCCGGTCCAGCTCCTGACTTGGCGCCACGGGCCGCACTTCGGCCCGCCCGCCCCGTGCGTGCTGTGCGGCACCACCACCCCGCTGAGGTCCCACGTCAACGAACCCGTGCACAAGGTCTGCGCGGAGCTCTGGAACGCGGCGCACCCCGGCGAGCCCCGGTTCGTCTCCGACCCGCCCAAGGGCGGCGGAACGGCCGACCACGCCTGACCTCTACCTCCAACTGGAGGACCCCATGAGCAGCACCGACCGCGACGTCGACCACGCCCTCGCCTACCCCGAGCCGCCGGCCTCCCCGCTCTGGCACCGCTGCGGTGCGAAGGCCCGGCCACTCACCGACGCCCAGAGGCAGCGCAACCGTGAGCTCCTGAACCTCGCGCAGCGCAAGCCCCGCACCAGGGCCGCGTAGGAGGGCCGGTCATGTTCACCGACATGAAAGAGGCCCTCGCAGCCGAGGACCTCGAACTCACCCCGCTCGGCAGCGACCAGCACAGTGCCGCCTCCCTGGTGGTCGCCCACCACGCACGCGACAAGGACGACCTCGCTGACCTGCTGGGCGCGCTCGGACTGCCCTGCGACGAAGACGCCCTCGTACGCCTCCTCCCGCACCTCACCACCGCCGACCACTCCCCGACCGGAGACACGATGCCCACCGAACACAACGGCGACAGTCCCGAGCACGTCCGCGACACCCTCGGACTGGCGGAGGGCGAACTCGCCGCCGCCCTCCAGCACGCCGGACTGCCCGCCCCCGAAGCGGACACCGAGGACGGCGCCAGCACCCCGGAGACGACCGCCCGCACGAGGAACGCCGACGGGATCGAGGCCCTGCTCGCGTGGGCGCAGACCCACACCCTCGCTGCCCTCCGCAACAGGGCCGCTCGCGTCCGCAGCGACCTCAACGAGCGCCGCGCCGCCGACGCCGCCCAGCGGGAGGCAGAAGAGCGGGTCGCCAAGGCCAAGGCGGAACTCGAGGCCGCGCAGGCGCAGCTGCGCCAGGTGAAGTCCGGCGGCCGCGTCGCCACCGAGGACCAGGCCGCCACGACCCCCTTGGCCCCTGCCCACGCACTGGGCGGCAAGCGGAGCAAGGAGGAACTGGCGGCGATCCGGACGTGGGCGCGCGCCCACGGCCACCAGGTTGCCGAACGGGGCAACCCGGCCAAGGCCGTCCTGGACGCGTACGACGCCGCCCACCGCACCGACACCCTGGCGGAGGCGAGCTGATGGAGACCAAGCCGCTCACCGTCGACGGCTTCCTCGACACCATCCCCACGCCCGGCGACGCTCCGGGCACCGCCCAGTTCCAACTGGTCGTCTCGCCCACCGACGACGTCGTGGACGACGTGATCTGGTCCTGCACCACCAGCAAACCCGGGATCGCGCACGTGCTGCTCACCGAGATCCAGCCTGGCGACCTGCTACACGTCTCCGGCGTCCTCACCCAGCCCGACAACCAGGCGGATCCCGCCCGGCTCACCGTCGACGCGCTGGAGCTGCTGGCCACCGCGCCGGCGCGGGCCCTGAAGGAGATGGTCCTTGACCGGTACGGCGACTACGTCGTGGTGTTCGACGCCGACCGCGACCAGGTGCCGGTCTTCACCGCCCTCGGACAGTGGGTCGGCACAGCGGAAAGCCCCGACACCATCGGCACGCTGATCGAGATCCACGAGCGCATGAACGGCGGGGCTGCGTGATGGCCATGAGCACCACGCAGCCCCGCACGGTCCTGGAGTGCTGCCCCGCCGGAAGTCCCCGAGGCTCGTGGCCGGCGGAAGAGTACGCCGCCGCCCAGCGCGCCCAGGGCACCAAAGCCCAGGTCGTGATGGACCTCGGCAGCGACCAGTTCCTTGTGATCACCGACACCACCCCTCAGTAGCGCCGCCCGGAGCGCCGCGCCCGACCTTCCCGGCCGGGCGCGGCGCTCCCCCATTCCCACCCGCCATCGGCACACCCAGGAGGTTCCCTCCGTGTTATCCACCCTTGGCCCCGCCGTTCTCGCCATCGTCGCCACCCTGCTGGGCGCGATCGTGACCGGCCGCTTCCAGGAGCGCGCCGCCGAACGGTCCGTGCGCGTCAACCACGGCGAGTCGATTCGCCGCGACCGCCTGGAGGCCGTCACCGCGCTGGCCTGCGCCGTAAGCGACCACCGCCGGGCGCTCTGGACACGCGGCGACGCCGTCCTCAAGAACGCCGACACCCAGCGGATCGAAGCCCTGCGCGGCGAGAGCCACATGACCCGCAGCGCGGTCACGCGCCCGCTGGTCGCGCTGCGCGTCCTCATCGAGGACCAGGTCGTGCGCACCGCCGCCGACCGCATGATCACGCTGACGTACGCGGTGCGGAACGCATACGCCACCAGCGAGGAACTGACCACAGCCCGCGAGGCCGCGAAGGCCGCCCACGACACCTTCGTCGATACCGCCGCCCGCTTCCTGAACCCGGCCATGCCGAAGGCCACCCCGCACCCCACCCCCGAGGAGTCGACCCGATGAAGCGCCCCTTCTTCCGCCGCTGCGGCCACGCCCCCGGCGCCATCTCCCCCGAGGACCAGGCCGTCGTCGACCAGTTCCGCGCGATGCTCACCGCCATGCGCAACCCGCAGCCCTGGACGCCCGGCCACGCCCAGGACATCGCCGTCAGGGTCGGCCCGTTCCTGGAACGCGCGCACACCCGGCCCGGCGACGACCACGGCCCCGACCTGATCGCCGTCGCCCTGGTCCACCCCGACACCCCGTACGCCGCGGGATACCTCCACGGCCGCCGGCTCGGCTACACCGACCGCGGCTGGCTGCGCTGCGAGACGAGCGCGATCCTTGGCCTCTGGCAGCCCGGCTACGCGATGCTCACCCACGCCGCCGCGAACCTGTCCCTGCCCGACGACATCGGCATGGCCCCCGCGCACTACGCCCTCTACATCGAGGCCCGCAAACGCGACGACAGCCTCAACGGCTACACCCTGCTGCGCCTCGGGCCGTACACCCAGACCCGGCACGCCCAACAGGACTACGACCGGCTCACCGCCGCGCTCGAGGGACGGGAGACCACCCTCGTGCCCGGCCACCGCGTCTCCGCGAGGTTTGGGCCGTTCGATGTGAGCGACCACAAGCTGTTCGCCAACCCGTATGAGGCCGACGCCGCGGCGCTCCTGGACGCCGCCGTCGCGGGGGTGCGCGCATGACTACCGATGCCCTGTACGAGATCGAGACCAGCGAGGGCGACGACGGCACCATGCACCCCGTCGAACAGCTCTGGTCACCCTGCGCGGACGATGCTGCCGACAACGGCTTCATCACCCACCGCGGTCTCCACATCACCGGGATCGACGGCCCCACCGAGGATGACCTGTACCCGAGTGCATTCCTCGTGCTCGGTCACCAGAAGTGGGTCGACATCATTGAGGCCGCCACCGCGTACATGGCCCGCGTCCACGACTGGCGGAACCTGCACCTGTACCCCGGCGACGACCCGGCGGTGCTGATCCCCCGCATCCCGCGTGCCGTGCTCACGTACGGCGTGTTCTTACGGCACCCGCATCCGGACCACGGCTGCGGGTGCGAGTGGGATGACACCTGGCGCATGGTCTGGGCACCATCCACCGAACCCGGCGTTGTACCGATAACCGCCATGCGACACCCTGCCGCACTGGTGACCGCCGCCAGCATCCCCGACCCTGATCAAGGTGCGTCCGCGACCTGGGCGGCCTGACAGCCGAAGGCCCGGCTCCCCCGCCGGCGATCGCGGGAGAGCCGGGCCTTCTTGCGTTTCAGGGCCAGTCGGGCCTGCTTCGGCTCAGCCGGACCTCATCGGTTTCACGCGTGAAAGTGCCGTGTGGAGGTCCGGCACCGGATGCTCAGGGGCCGGTGAAGATCGAGTGCGTGCCGATCCGTCGCCACACGATGTGCGGCTCGCCGCTGACTACCTCTGACCCGTAGGACCAGGTGGCGCGTCCGTTGCCGTCCCAGGCGACCTCGAAGACGCCGGGCGCGCGCTGAACGCCCTTGACGCGGAGACCAACGCGGAACGGGCCGCCCGTACGGAGGTCATCGACGAAGGCGCTGACGACCTGGCGGAAGCGACGGCGCTGTTCGGGAGAGAGGCGGCGGAGGTCGGCGGTGAAGCGCGGCAAGGTCTCGTAGGTCGGCACGTCGGTCCTCCAGGCAGCAAGAAGCCCCCGGTATTGCCGAGGGCGGGAGAGGTCACGTTTGGAGTGAAGGGAGTCGGTGACGTGGTGCGGGTTGGGACGTCCTCGGCCGTGGTGGTGGAGGAGAAGTACGGAAAAGCGCGCGGCTTGACGACGGAGTCGCTTGTCGTCGCTCTTTGTGGCGCGTGAGGTACACGTAGCGGTGGGCGCGCAGCATTTGCATGGCCCCCGTAGAGGGGCGTGCGGCGGAAGACGGTGTCTGTAGGACGGGCGTGATGGAGTCGCCAGCGCCCGCTCTGCGGGATCGGCGGTGAAGTTCTGGTGAAGTCTCCCGCCCTGCGGGATCGTGCTTTATCACAGGTCAGAGCCGGTGTGTGCTGTGGCGATGCTGAGTGTCGCGAAGATCCAGAGGCGTAACGCCTGGCGGTATTACATACGCGGAGTCGCGTTCGGCGACGGCCGCCGCCCGGTCGGCCAGTCACTGAAGGACATCCAGGAGATGGCTGGCCTCCCGCCGGGACGGTGGCTTGGGCGTGGTCTGCGTGCTTTGGGGCTCACCAAGGGTGCGGAGGTGTCCGGGCGCCAGTTGGAGCTGCTGTTCGGCGAAGGCCGGCACCCGGACGCCGACCGCATCGAGCGCGACCTCCTGGGCAACGGCGTCGACGCGGCCACGGCCCGTCGGCTGACGGTGCTGGGACAGCCGATCGAGGAGATCGAGGCGCGCAAGCAGACTCCGCTGCTCGGCATGGACTTCACCTTCCGGCCGCAGGCGTCGCTGGTCGTGCTGTGGGCGCTGGGCGACGCCACCGTGCGCCGGGTCATCGAGCGGGCCCACGAGCGGGCCGTCGCCACGGCGCTGCGCTGGCTGGAGGATGAGGTTGCCGAGACCCGGTGGGCGTCAGGCCGCGGCCGCGCGAAGACGCCCGCGCTCGTGGTCGCCGCCTTCCGGCACAGCGACAACCGCGACGGGCTGCCGCTCCTGCACGAGCACTGCCTGGTCCTCAACCGCGTTCAGCGCCTGGGCGCCGATGGTGGGCCGGTCTGGGGCGCTCTGGACACCTACCGCCTCTACCAGAACGTGGTGGCCGCCGGGACGCTCTACACCCTGGCGATGACGACCGAGGTGTGCGAGACCCTGGGGCTGGCGACCGTGCCGCGCGAGGTCACGCCGGGCCTGCGTCCGGTCATGGAGGTCGCCGGAGTGCCCGAGGGCCTCATCCACTGGTCGGCGTCCCGCCGCCAGCGCATTGAGGACGCCCTGGAGGTGCTCACCGACCAGTACGTGAAGGACCACGGGCACCTGCCCTCAGAGCGCGGCCGTCACGGACTGGGCTGGTGGGCGGCGCAGGAGAACCGGCCTGCGAAGAAGAAGCCGAAGCCGCTCGCGCAGTTGCTCGCGTGGTGGCGCGCTTCCGCTATCCTCCGCTTCGGCCAGCAGCTCATCGACAGCCTCCTGGATAGGTGCCGAGCAGCCGGAACGGCGATCCGGGCGCGGGTGGATCCCATCGTGGACGTGGCGCTCGCCGCCGTCGACGTCGCCGCGGTGGTCTCCACCGTGCGAGAGACGTTCTCCCGGCGCCATATCCTGGCCGAAGCGCGCCGGCACCTGCTGGAGACGCTGCGCGGCCGCGAGTTCACCCGCGGCCTTGACGACTACATCGCCCATCGGGCCCTGCTCCGGTACTCCCGACGTCACACGGTCACGAAGCCCGGCCGGGAAGCGCTGGCGCCGGACCGGATGACCTACACCGCCGACTTCCCGGTGCCCCACCGGTGGTGGATCGCTCCCGCCGAAGGCACCCCGCCGCGAGAGTCCAGCCGCTACGAGCGGGCCAGGGTCGCCAGCCTTGCCGTGCAGAACGCGATCCGCGACGCCCGCATCCGAGCCGACACCGCCAACGCGGCGACGACCTCGGCCTCTTCCGCACCCGCCGACCACCGCGACCTCGAGGGCGAGACGGAGCCTGCTCCCCACGCCGTCGATCACCCGGGCAAGGACGCCGCCCAGGCCCCGGCGCAGCGAGCCGCCGCCGTCCAGTCCCACCAGCAGGCCGCGATGCCCGAGGAGTGCCTGGAGGGCCGCACCACCGACCCGGCGACGTGGCTGCGCACCCCAAAGAACCTGGACCGGCTCGCCGCTTTCACCCGCGCCGCCGACACTCGCCGCCGCGCCATGGAGGACCGAAAGGCCCCGGCCGGCGACCCGGCCAGCCTGGTCGACCAGCACCGCCAGGAGCACGAGCAGCAGCGCCAGCAGCCCGACCCGGGCCAAGGTCAGGGCTTCCGGCCGTGAAGCACGGTGCGGGCCGTACGGCGGGACGGACGACGAAGTCACCGCGCCAGGCGCTGGGATGCGATCGACCGCACACCCCCGAAGCCACCCAGGAGCGGGGAGGGTGCCGGCGATCGACCCTCAAGCACGGAGGCCCCCGTGGCTGCCCCTCCCCCGCCGCACCTTTCGCCGGAGCAGCGCGAGCGCCTGGAGCAGCTCGCCGACGCCGCCCAGCTGCGCATGGCGCTGTCCCCGTCGCCGACGCCGTCACCCGCCCGGCGCCGCTCCCGCTCACGGCAGTACCCCGGCGACCGGCCGAACCCATGGCGCACCGCGCGGGGCCGTCGCCGGGGATGAGCTAGCGCACCGAACTCACCGATCAGCCGCGCTATGTCCGGGCCGTCGGCATGGAACCCCTCAGCACGGTCTTCCCCTCCTCGCTGCCCTGCTCCCACCAGACCAGCTCCAGATAGTCGGCGGCCCGCAGGATCTACTCCGGGGAGAGCTGGAACACCTTGGGCGACGTCGTCTCCATGACGGCTCCTTGCTGTGCGCTGGCCAGTTGCCTTGTGCGCTTGGCCGATCGCCCTACGGCTTGCGTCCGGCCCTGTGGACAGAGACCGCGCTTCGGAACACATGGCCGGGAGTGACTCCGGTCACGGACAAACTCGGTCTGCAAGGGGAATCAAGGAGGAATTGGAAGCCTGTTGTCGGTGGCCGTCAGACCGCGGCCAAGGGGTGGCCTCACACGGTGGCCCCGGTCCGCATACAAATCCGCGTGCGGACCGGCGACCGCCGACCCGGCCCGCAGGCCGGAGAAAACCGAGGACACCGTGCCCGCCGACCTCACGCCCGACCCCGCCCACGAGGACCGCGCCGCCCGCGACCGTGCGCCCGCCGCCGACGCGGACCAGGTTCCGCAGGCCCCCTCCACGGGCCCCTCCGTCGCCCCCTCCACGGTCACTTCGCCCGCCCGGCGGGTATCCGCAGGTCAGCCCCCGCGGTCAAGGTCCCACCGTGCGTTCGACAACCCTCCTAGCCAGACACCCAAGGCATGGAAGCCGACCGGAGTGCGAAGGAAGGAAGCACTGAAGGCTCTGGGAATCTTCCAGAGGGCTACCGCTGATCAGCTCTGGCGGATGCTGCGCCCCGCAGACCGGCACGACCGGTGCACCCGCGACACCCTGAACGCATTGAAGGCGTCGGGACTGACCCGGGTGGAGACGCGACTGGAGTCGGGACACCAGCTGTGGGTGCTCACCGAGAGAGGCCACAAGGAAGCCAAGCTGCTGTTGCCGAAGAGCGTACGGATCTCCGCGCTGCGCAAGCTGGAGTACGACGACGAAGGCCGGCCGGTGGAATCCGCCGGCTACGACGAACATGCCGCCGCCGTCACCTCGACCGCGGCCGTGCTCACCGGTGCCGGGTACGGCACCCCGCTGTCCTGGCAGACCGAGATCGCCCACCGCTTGCCGTACGGCTACACCCAGTACGCCGACCTGACGATGCGCGCCCCGGACGCCGGAGTGCCCACGATGCTCCTGGAGGTCGACCGCGCCACCGAGCCCGTCGACGACCTGGTGGACAAGCTGCGCCGCTACCACGACTGGTTCGAGCTCCTGGCGCCGAAGGCCGACGCGGACAAGGAGAAGGCGGCCCGGCGGCAGGGAGCGGCGGTGCACGACTTCCGGCTGTGGTCGCGGGTCTACCCGGCGACGGGACGCGAGGGGTACGTGCCGGTGGCGTTCGTGTTCACCGGGAAGACCGCCGCGCAGCGCGAGAGCCGCATGCAGCGCCTAGAGCAGGCCGCCCGCGCCTACTTCGCCGGCACCCCGCACCGGGGCGCAGGGTTCACGGCGGTCGACTACCACCAGACGGTGCCTGTGGTCATCACCGAGCTGGAGCAGATCACCGCAGACCCGGCCGGGGCCGCGGGCGCGGTGTGGCGCAGGCTTGGGCGCGATGAGTGGCAGACGCTGTCCGAGGCCCTGGACAACCCCAACGGCGACCGGCTGTACCGGGTGGAACTCCAAGAGGCCCATCGGCGGCAGGCGGAGCGCGAAGCCGCGCACCGCGAGGCACAGCGGCCGGTGTGCACGCGGTGCGGCAACAAGTTCACCGACGACCGCTGGCAGGAGACCACGCGGTCCTCATGGCCCGGCGAGTGGGACCGGCTGTGCGGGCCGTGCGCGAGGGAGGCCGCCGACCGGGCGGAGACTGAGCGCGTCGCGCGCCGCCAGGCGGAGGAAGCCGAACGCGCGGCGGCCGAGGCGCCGGTGGTGAAGCCGCGCAGCCGGTTCGGAATCGGGCGCCGCCACTAGCCGGCGGCCTCCAAGGCCGGGGTGGTTGTCGGTGGCGGCTGCGAGGCTGGCCGGATGAACGCCGATGACGAGCAGCTGCTGCGCGGCCGGGTGTACGGCTGTGACCACGACGACCCCCACCCCGGCCCGCTGCCGCACCAGAGGTACGCAGCCCTGGTCGCCGGACCGCTGGACGGGCTGCTGCTCGACATCAAGGGCTGGCAGCCGGAAGAGGTAGACGACGGCGTCGCCCTGATGACCGAGCTGGGGCGGTGGCCCGGAGGGCGGGCGCTGTACGACCCTCGCCCCGACGACCCGCGCCCTTCGGGTGGCCCGGGTGTGGTGTGCCGCTTCTACTACTCCGGCGACACACCCTGACCGACACGGGTCAGGAGTCGCCGATGTGGTCGAAACCGCGCAGCATCGGCGTCAGCTCCTGTCCGCACCCGCACAGCGTGCACAGCTGCGTCCCCGGGGTCTCCGCGACGTCCAGGGCCCGCTGCACATCGAGCAGCGGCGCTCCCCCGGGTGCCTCTTCACAGTCCGGCGCGTGCAGCACACCCCGGGCCGGGCCCCGCCCCTCGCGAACCTTCACCAGGACCCAGCCCGAAGGCCGGCGCTCACCGAGGACCGCGCGGACCACCGACGTCGGCGGCGCCGGCGGAAGAGGCTCGGTGGCGACCTGGTCGTAGTCGACGCCATCGACCGGCCGCACGTGCTCGGGCGCCCGGACCCACACCCGATACTCCGCAGCCTCCACCCTGTTGTCCTCGAGGCCCTGATACGACGGCAGGCCCACGAGGTACACCCAGCCCGTCCCGGTCTGCCGTCGCCTCCACAACCGCGCCACGACCTCCTGCTCCGGCTGCCCGAGCGCCGGGTCGGCGGGCAGCACGACCCGTACCGGCACCGGCCTGGCTGCGTCATCGGAAGGTGTGGTCACGACCCCACGGTAAGCACCACCGCTGCCAGCTGACGGATGTCACCGCTCCGGCAGCTTGAGGCGAAGACGATCCATAGCCTTCTTCACGTCGCCGAGCTGGTCGCCCAGCACCCGCATGCGCCAATCCATGCGCTCCATCCGAGCAGCGGCCGCCAGCGACGCGAACGTCTGCGCCAGCTGCGCCGCACCCGCATCGCCCGCCAACGCCTTCTTGACGTACCGGGCGGCCATCGCCTCGTACTGCTTCGCGCGCTCCACCGCAGCTTTGTACTCGGGCGCGTCGTCGTGTTCGGTCATGCAGCCCCTCCCCGGTTGGCCTCTCCCCACCGTTGTACCGACCGCGCCGCACAGGCGGAGCGCCTGCGGATTTTCGGGCCGGAAAGTTGTCCACAGATCGCAGCTCAGGGCCCACTTCTCGCCGCGATCTATCCACAGGCCAGCGGCTTTACGGTTCGATTCCGCTTCCGGGCGTGAGGTGCCGAGAGACCGATGGACGGGGTGAAGTGGACCGACGCGACGTTCTGGCGCCCAGGCACCAGGGTTCTGCCGAAGGTCGAAGGCCGGGTCTCCCGTTCGTCCTACCGCGCCGGGAGGTGACGGCAGGGCGGACATCGGCGTCGACGTGCCGCCCTCCCGTCCCCTAGCTCATGCGGTGGCTGGCTCCGGCACTTCGAGGCACTCCGCGACCCGGCGGGACATCGCGGCCACCTCCGGCGGGAACCGGTCCAGCGACTCAAGGTCGTCGCACAGCTTGGCCCGCAGCCCGTGCAGGCACGCCATCGTGAACAGCACCTCCGGATGGTCCTCGGGCTGCTGCGCGGCCTCCGCCTCCCGCTGCCCGCGGCCGTACACCATCCGCACTGTCCCGAGCTCGCTGGTGCCTGCGGGCGCCGCCTGACCGAGCAGACCCGCCAGGTGCGCCCGGTCGTCCTCCTGCGGCCCGTCGGCCCGGCTTTGCTGTTGGTTGATCTGGAGGTAGCCGTTCAGGGTCTCCCGGTCCACGCCGACCTGCTCGCAGTACGCGGCGATCAGCATGGCCACGCTGTTCATGGTGTCGGCCGCGTCGGTGGCCCGGTAGAGCGTCATCCGCTTCCAGTCCCGGGCTACGTCCGAGGCCGCGTAGCTCAGGACCTCCTGGCAGCGCTCGACAGCCTCATACACCAGCTGGTTGACCGCGCGGCGCATCGGCTCAGGCATCGGAGTGTGTTCCATGGCCGCACGCTAAAGGGGCCGCGCACTTGGAGTCCGCTGTCACGGCCACTTGCTCACCCGGACGCAGCAGCATAGGGCCGAACGGCAAGAGGCCCTCAGCAACGCCAGAGGCCTCGCCAGGAACGGGGCCGGGCCCTTCTACGGCATCCGCAGAGCCCCACAGATCCGGGAGCACCAACGCCAGGCCCCGCTCCCCGGCTCTACGCCGGAAGCGGGGCCCTCTTTGCGTTCTGCTGCGGATGAGTAACTCTGGCGAGTCAGCGGAGGGGCAGGAGCATGGCGTGCATGAGGGGGGCGTTGGGACTTTGGGGGCGTAGGTCGCCGACTGTCTGCCAGCCCCAGCTCTCGTAGAGGGCATGGACCTTGGGGTGGGCCTGGTCGACGAGCAGGGTGGCGCGTTCTTCGGGCCGCGGTGTGAGCAGGGCGTCGTGCAGTTGTTTGGCGGCGCCGGTCTTCCGCCAGGGGGCGCGGACCATTAGTTCGCTGAGTGCGTAGGTGCGGTGGCCGCTCTCTTGGATGAGTTGCGGGTCGACGGGGGTGATCAGGCCGCGCCACCACGGGGCGTCGGCGCGCAGCGGGGCGCCGTAGGCGTATCCCACGGCCTGGTCGAGTCGGTGGCTGTCGTAGCCGATGGTGCAGGTCCAGCCGGGGCGGCTGCTCCAGGCGTCGAGGCCTTGGGCGAACCGGTCGGGGCGGGCGAACGGATCGCTTTTCGCGGCGGCGGCGTAGATCTCGGTGAACACGTCGATCAGGAGCGGGCGCAGCTCGGCGGCGTGGCGGTGGTCATAGTGCCGGACGCTGATGGGCACGGCGCCTCCTAGTCAGTGGTGAGGGCGCGCTGGACAGTAGCGAGCCGTCCGGTGATCCGGCTGCTGTCGAGGCTGGCCGCGTCGAGGCGGGTGATGGTGTGTGCGGCCTGCTCGCGCTCGCCCTGGGCTAGTTGCAGCTCGGCGAGCTGCACGCCGTACAGGATGTGCTGGCGGCGCATCGAGGGCGGCAGCAGGGTAAGGGCCTGCGCGGTGGCGGCCTCGGCCTCGGCATAGCGGCCCAGCGCCCGGTGGGCGATGGCGGCGAGCCCGGAGACTTCAGCCGCGGACAGGAAGTTCAGCCAGCTCGCCGGGGGCGGTCCGGGCGTGATGCGGTCGTAGGCCTGCTCGGCGGCGAGCAGGGAGCGTGCGGTGCCGGTGCGATCGCCCGTGTGGGCCTGGGCGATGGCGAGCCGGGCGTGCAGCAGGGCCGCGAGGTGCGGGTCCTGGCGGGCGCGCCGGTTGTCCAGGACTGCCCTGGCTGCCCTGCTCTTTTGGACGGCCTCACGGTGCCGGCCTTCGGAACGGGCCTGGACGGCGAGGTCGGACCAGGCGCGGGCGATGGCGGAGGCATCGACGGTGAGCAGGGCGCTCTGCAGGCCGGCCGCGTGCAGGAGCGCGGCCTGGCCGTGGTCGCCGATGTCGCGGGCGGCCCACCCGGCGCTCGCGTACAGACTGCTGACCGCACCGTGCAAGACACGTTCGACACGCTCGCCATAGGTACAGCTGTTCAGTGCGGAGCGGAGCCGGTCGATGTAGGCGGTCGCGACGTCGAGCAGAGGACCGCCACCGATCGAGAAGAAATGCGCATCCAAGCGGCCCAGGCGTTCGTGGATCTGGTGCATGTCGCTCATCGACAGACGGCCCTGGGTGGGGGTGTCCTCGATGCCCAGGGCTGCCGCGACCGTCGCGGCAGCCCCAGCGGTGACGAACCTGCGTCGCAGCACATGCGCCTCCTTCGGTACCGCAGGCCGTCGTGGTGGGGCCGGCAGGTTCGTGCTGTTCTTCCCCCGGGGAATGAAGCCGATCGCCTCTGCCGGACGGCCGAAGATCAGTTCCAGAGCCAGAAGATAGCGAGTCCACGGCCACCGCACGCGCCCGCTGAGCCAGTTCCGCACATGCCGCTGAGTGCACTTGCGGGGGAACCGCTCGCCGAAGATCTCGCAGGTTGCATCGTTCACCGCGTCGGCCAGGTCCTGCTGGGAGGAGAAGCCGAACTGGGCCATCAGCACTTCAAGCTGACGGTTCGGCAGCGGATCGCTCATCAGGTCCCCCGGGGGATCGCGTCGGGGCCAAGACGCTAGTCCTGCCGCACTCCGGTCGTTGGCAAAACTTTCCTGTCCCTGCCCTTCGACTTCCCGCCTTCTGGCCTGACCTCACCCGATCGTGCAGGAGTTGTCTTGGATGCAAGGACCCCCGCGACCGCGCGCGTGCGGCCCGGGGGCATGGCCGACTGGAAGGAGTCGACAATGGCTGAGACTACGGGCCACGCCCTGAGCCCGGGAAGTGGGGCACCTGCGGTGCTCGTGAGCGCCGTCACCGAATGGTTTGCGCGCACCCTGGACGTACCCGAGCAAGCGCGGCGCGAGTGGTCGGACACCGGCGTCGCCCTGCTCCCCCTCGGCCGGCGCTTCGATGCTGTCCGCCTGCGTGACGTCCTCGTGCACGCCGCGGTCGGCGCGACCGACCCCGACGAGACCGCCGCCCGCCTCGCGCAGTTCCTTCGCGGCCCCGTGATCCACGACAACCGGACCATGGGCGGCATCTACTACGCCCTCATCCGGCCCATCGAGCGCAAGGCCTGGCGCTACCAGGACATCGCCCCGCGCCTTGGAACGGACACCCACCTCGGCGTCCCCAAGCTCACCCGCACGGGGCCGCCCGGTACCCACTGGGTGGTGCTCCCGCGTTTTGAGGGCGACCTGTGCGAGCCCTCGGCCGTCGAGGGTCTCATCACCGCTGGCAGTGCCGTGCTGAGCGGGGCTGAGCAGTGAGCGCGCAGACCGAGACCGAGGCGGAGCGGCGCGCGCGGGAGACCTACCGGGTTCTCCTGGCGCACATCGAGGACTGCCGGGCCTGCCTGGCCATGGAGGTCTGTGAGGAGGGGACGCGGATCCGCCGCGCCCTGCGTGCCGCACGGGCCGCCGCTCGCACCGCGAGCGACGCCTCATGAGCATCACGGCACCCTCGCCCAAGGAGGAGTGCGGCCTGTGCCTCCGCCCCGTCCGCGCCGGTGAGGCGACGCAGGAGCTGACGGTCTACGTCGACGGCGAGCCGCAGCCCGGCCTCGCCCACGCCAAGACCTGCCCGGACGTGCTGCTCGTCTGGTGCCCGCCTTGCCTGCGTGCTCTCCTCACCGGCGCGGCCGGGCCGCACGGCTGCCACCTGGAGACCTCACTCGGCATCGACGGGGCCCGCATCGTGGTCATCCCGGAGACGGACTGCCTCTGCCACTGCCCACCCGACGGCGCGGCGCAGCCCCCGGCGGAGAGTGAGGCGCTGCGGGCCGCGCGGGCCGCAGCACGGCAGCAGGCGGGCGAGAGGAGCATGCCCCGGTGACCACCCCGTTCAGTTCGCCGACTAGCCCCATCGATCTGCCGAGCGTGGCGGTGCCTGCGCTCTGTGTCTGGCCTACGCCCTCACCCGGCAGGTAAAGCGCCCACACCCCTGCTACGGCCAGACACTCCTGCGCGCCGAGGCCGGACAACTGGTCGTGGCGCCGGAGCAGCATTGCCCGTGCTCCTGCCAGAAAGCTGTCGGGCGGCGCTGAACGGTTCCCCCTCCAAGCCCCGGCCGGGGCTGCTGCTCTCACACATCCGCCCCGGCCGGAACCTCTGCACCGCCCAACGAGAGGAGCAAGAGGCATGCCCGTCATACACGAGGCCCTCGCGCAGCGGGAGAGGCGTGACCCGCGGGGCCTGGTCCCAGCCGAGGAGTTCGCCGCGGTGGTGGCAACGGTCCAGGAGAACAACCCCGGCATGGAACAGGAGGTTGCCGGGCGGATCACGGCGGAGGCGTTGAAGTTCGTGGCGGCCTGCGCCCGCTTCACCGGTGAGGGACTGAGGCCCTCCCGAGTGGTGGACGAGGGCTGGCACGGCCTGATCCTGCACACCGCACCGTATACGCGGCTGTGCCGCCGTCTGGGAAGCTTCGTCCATCACCGGCCCGAGCGGCGCGACCCCAGCCGGCACAACGCCGCCGAGTTGGAACGGACCATGAGCCGCATCCTCGACGCCGGTTTCACCGTGGACGAGGAACTGTGGCTTGCCCCAACGCGCGAGACAATCCCGGTAGCCGCGAACTGCGCACACGGGCCTGAGCCTCAGTGCGCTTCCTGTTTCGACGGCGGCCCGAACTGACCGGCAGCACGCGCGACGTCCCTGCCGCCCCACCCCGCGGCGACAGGGACGTCCTGTACCGGCCCGTAGACCGCACCCGCGGCCGTACTCTGCACATTAGGAGGTGAGCCGCATGGCTGATGTGGTTGCGGAAGCCCGCGCCGTGGTGCGCAGCCTCGCCCTCTCGGCAGCGGCAGCCCGCCCGCCAGGCAAACGACGCTGCCCGGCCTGCCGCGGACTGCGCCAACGCGTCCTCGTGACCGCGTCCGGGGTGCAGACGATGGCCTGCGGGCAGTGCCGAGGGACCGGAAGCGGGTAGACACTTGGGTATGGATCAACTCGCGCGACGCCGTTGGATCTGGTCCCCCATCACCTCTTGGCAGGCCAGGAGGCTCTCCCGCCTGACCGGTGTGGAACACAACCACGCCTGGGTCAGGATTCGTTCCACCAGCCACCCAGAGGAAGCCGCAGCCTTCGGCGATCGGCCATCCTCGGCCCGGGACACGTCCACTCACTGACGCTATCGACAGCGAAGCCGAGTATGCCCACTGCTGGCGCATGCTCGGGCACTGCTGTCTCAGAGCGAGCTGTCGTCAAAACGCCGTTCTGACGACAGCTCAGCAGGCCGCAGAACACCGGCGGGGCGGTGCTCCTTCAAAACGCCGTTTTGAAACCGTGCTCCACGCGGCGCCGCGCCCTGGCGGCACTACACGACTCCCCCGTGGCATGCTTTCACGGTCCGCCAGTACCGGCCCTTCAACGGTCGGGAAGCATACGGAACCTACGGAGCAACAACTCATGGCGCGCATCACTGCGTTCATCAACCGCAAAGGCGGGGTCGGCAAATCGACCCTGACCGTCAACACCGCAGCCACCACCGCCGAGGTCCTCGGCGACTCCCCTGAAGGCGAACCTGACTACGTCGTCGCAGTCTCAAGCGACCCTCAGGGATCCGCCACGTGGTGGTCGGAACGAGTCGGTGACGACCTCCCGTTCTCGTTCGTGCAGACCAAGTCGCGGAAGGACCTCGACTTCTTCCCCGAACTGAAGAAGTCCAAGAAGATCAAGCACGCCTTCATCGACACCCCCGGCTGGATGGACCTGCCCGAGGACGAACTCGAGCAGGCCGGCGACCCCTTCGGCACGAGCGCCGCAGCCGACGCCATGAGGGCCGTCCTTGCTGTGGCCGACGACATCATCGTCCCCATCGAGCCTGAACCCCTCGGCTTCATCCCGACCCGCGACACCATCGAGCAAGTCGTCAAGCCGCTCGGGAAGCCGTACTGGGTCGTGGTGAACAACTGGGACCCCCGCGACGGCACTGCTGACCGCGACGACACGCAGGACTATGTCCTCGGCAACGGCTGGAACCTCGCCAAGACAGTAGTCCGCCACTACAAGATCCACACCCGGGCGGCGATCGAAGGCCTCGTCGTGACCCGATACAAGAAGAACCGAGTCGCCATGGAAGCCCGCGAGGACTTCTACAAGCTGGCCCTGGAGATCGGCGCAGGAAAGAAGGGGCGCTGATGAGTAAGCGAACCAGCTTCACGTCTCTGCTTGGCCAAAAGCCCACCTCAGACACCTCCGGCAGCAACGACGAAGACAAGCAGTCAGCCCCACCGACCACAGTGCTCATGCACACCGTCACGGGAAACCCGGAGAACCCTCGCCAGCCCGAGGACTACACCGACGACGATCCCGAGTTCGCCGAACTCAAGGACACCATGCGACTCGTCGGCCAGCTCCAGCCCGTGGCCGCGATCTCCCGCGATGTCTACGTACGCCTCAAGCCCGAATACGCAAAGGCAGTCAACGAAGCGGACTACGTCGTCGTCGGCGGCAACCGGCGTCTCGCCGCCGCTCGCCAACTTGGATGGACCCGCCTTGATATCAGGGTGCAGGACCGGCTGGGTGACGACGAGGGCAAACTCGATGAAGCGGTCATCATCGAGAACATTCACCGCAAGAAGATCGACCCGATCAAGGAAGCCGAGTTCCTTCAGCGCATGGTGAAGAAGCACGGAAGCCAGGACGAGGTCGCGCGGCGGATCGGCAAGTCCCAGATGTACGTCTCACACCGGCTCGCGCTCCTCAAGCTAGACGATGACGTCAAGGACGAACTGAAGTCAGGGGCCGTCAAGCCGTCTCAGGTACGCGGCCTCGCAGCAAAGCCTGCAGAGGAACAGCGCACTCAGGTCGCCCGGATCAAACAAGATGCCCAGAAGCCGAAGCCCAAGAAGAAGCCAGTTCAAAACGCCGTTTTGAACTCTGAGGCCAATGCGGGGGAGACCCATGAGCCTCCGACGGGCTCAGGCGATGGGGTGCCAGAACCCCGCCAGGCCTCGGCTGACGCCAGCCCTGCGAAGAAGTTCCCGTACGACGACGGCAAGGAAGCCGCGTTCTACCTGGACCAGCGGATGGACGACACTCAGTTCTTCGCAATGGTGGACGAAGTGTCTCAGCGCGCACAGCGCCGCCGCGAGCAGGCAGCCGCGGCCACCTGACGATCAGCAACTACCGAAGCCCCCGGAAGGTGCCACCGGGGGCTTCGTGATGTTCCGGGCACTCGGGATGAGAGCAGGAGTGGGACACCGACGACTGCGACCCACCCCGTTGTCAGACATTCTCGCGATGGTCGATACGGCACAACGGCCTGTTGCGGGAGGTTCTAACGAGCCGCTGCCGAGCAGTTTCTGTGTCTATGACTCACGTGCACGACTCCAGAGCACCGTGTGGAAGCGGGCTGTCGGAGGGAGCACGTCCGACGCAGGGCCTCCGTGAAGAATTGGCTGCCGCTCAGGCGAAGCTGGGCCTTCAGGTCACCGCAGCCAGCACGGGTTCCCCAATCCTGAGGACCTCCAGCAGCGGAACACCCCATGTCGCCCACGTTCGGAGTTGCTCTCCGTAAAGCAGGTTAATGTCCTGCTCTGTCGCGAGTTCGTGAGCCGGAGTGGTGAACGAGGCGTTGGTGACGGCGATGACGATGTCCGCGTTATGTACCGGTCGGGCCGTTCCGTTGAGAGTCTGGATGACGGGCGAGCCGAGGGGGCGGCCACCGGGACGGCGGTGCTTGCACTGGAAGACGATCTTGAGCCCGTCTGGTGTCACCGCAATGACGTCAGCGCCCAGGTCGCGAGCGCCGCCGTGCCGTTGATCGATGGTGTAGCCGTCGCGTTGCGCGAGGGCTGCGATCGACTGCTCGAACTCCAGGGGGCTCATGCGGTTGAACTGCTCGGGGGTGACGCTGTCTGTCGTAGCGGCAAAGGCCTGGAACGCGGCATCCCTGACAGCCAGTTCGTGCATGGCCTCCCTGTGCTGGAGCAGGATGCTGTCGGCGCGACGAACCCTGGTGTCCAGACCACGTACCCAAGGACCGATCCTGTCCAGACCGGACTCTGCTGGATCAGCGCCTGGTTGGTAGCGGGAGTTGAGGTCTTCGGTCGTCGCTTCACGCAATGCGTGCCACACGCTGCCGATCTCGTCCCGGATCTCCCTGGCCTTCGTGACCTCATCAGTCAGGCCCCGTTGCAGGCGATGGTTGGCGCGCCGGTATTCGGAGCTCAGGGGAGAGTCATCATCGCCGCGTAGTTTCCTCGACTCTGCTTCCTCCTCTCTGAGCACAGTGAGCAGTCGGTCGAAGTCTTGGTACGCCGACCGTGCGACCTGGCCCTCGGCGTAGTGAAGGAAGGACGACAGCAGATCGTCGTCCGTCGCTTCTCGGAGTCGCCGGTGCAGCGCTTCGGTCAATTCCCCATCGCGATACGAGGGCAGGGGCACCTTGGTCTTCCAATTGATATGCATCACGCAGCGTCCTGCTCATGGCTCGCTCCACATTCCAACGTCTCTTCCCACTCCGCCCACCGCTGTAGAACCCTTCGGCTCCACTGGTTCATGCCGTGCTCAGCGGCGTAGCGGCGGGCGGGACCGGAGAAGCCACCGTTGGTGATGACAACGAGATCCCTCTCATGGCGTCCGGCGGCCAAGCGCATGGCATGTAGCGTCGGCGCGCCGACGTTAGCGGGAGGCTCCGGCTGCCACCCGCGCGGACCATCCACGCGGTGTGCGCTGAACAGCAGGGTGTGGCCTTTGGGACAAGCAGCCGACACGAATGTGGCGCTGCCTAGCTCATCTGGTCGGGCAGTCTGGAACCCATCGCGTTGCAACAGCCGTTCCACAAGATCGACGAACTGTGAGGGAGACATGGAGTCGATGTCCTCCAGCGCCACGGACGAGTGACTGTCCGAGCTCTGCAGACGGGAGTCTTCCTGAACAGCGAGATCGTGCAGCTTCTCGCGATCCCGCAGAATCAGTGCTTCCAGCCGAGCCGTCGCTGCGTTCAACTGCTCGCGCAGGGGAGAAAGGGTCTCCAGGAGCGGCGTTCCTGCCGCATCACACGCCGGCACCTGCAGTCCCGATGGCCGCCCCAGTCGAGCGGTCATTTTGAACAGGACATCTCCGCACTCGGCGTGAGCTTCACGGGCTTCCTGGAGCTCGTCTTCCAACTGGTCGAGCAGCGCCGAAGCCACCTGATGACATTCCTGGGCGACCTTGTCACGGCGATCTGCTCCCCACTGGAGGCGTGCGGTGGACGCCCGGCGGCGGTCAGCCTCCTCCACCTCACGCTCAAGGACAGCCAGATGCCTCTTCCACGTGCCGCGGACTTCATCCGCGATCTGGCATTCGCTCGCCCACAGGAAGGTGCGCAGCATGTCGTCCCGGGTGCCCTTGCCGATGAGCCCGCCGACCCTTTGGCGAAGACCTCGGTCAGTGAAGCGGGTGGGGGTGACCCCCGCAGCTCTATCTATGATCACCGCGTGAGGGTACACACCACCTCTGACATGGTCCTTCGTGCATCTTGTGGTGACCCGTCGCCTTCGCTTAGCGGCTTGGCCAATCACTGGACTGCCCGTTCTCGGACATGCATCCGCGGGCGCTCAGCCGGTCGGCGCGGTGTTCAGCGGTGCGTGAGCCAGTAGACGAGCAGGGTGATCAGGCCGCTGCCGCAGCCGAAGCAGAGGCCGCGCAGGATCTGGCTGAGGGCGGCATGGCGGCGTGCGTAGGCCCAGGCGAGGATGCGGCGCCCGCGGCGGGCGAGGGCGCGGCAGCCGTTCGCCGCTGTGTGGTGGATGCGGTGGACAAGTCGGCGCCAGGGGCTAACCTTCATGAGGGCGTCCTTCGTCGCGTGAGTGTGGCGGGGATGTCGTGCGATGCGAGGAGCCCTGCGTCCCGTTGGCCTAGGAAACCGGGGGCGCGAGTAGGGGCTCCTTGCTGCTGTTCGGGGTCAGGTGCGGGTGTGCTCGCGCAGGACCTGGGCCAGGCGCTGGTCCGGGCGGGGCACGATCACGCAGGGAGCGCTGTCGTCGGCGAGGCGGTCTATTTCCATCTCCAGCCCGCCGGTGAGTGGCGCGGTCCCATCGGGGCGGGGGAAGACGTAGCGGGCGAGCGCCTCGATTTTCTGGAAGTAGGCGTCGTCGAGTTCTGCTCCGAGGTGGTAGATGACCTGCTGCAGCCAGTGGGCGGCTTCGCGCTGTTCGCCGAGGGCGGTGTGGTGCAGGTGGAGGCAGTATGCGGCCGGACGGTGGCCGGCGCCCGCGGCTAACTGCCACCAGAACTGGGCGGATTCGGGGTGCTGCCCGGTCAGGTAGAGCAGGGCAGCGAACACGGCGGCACCCTCGACGTCGAGGTTGTCCTCGTCGACGGGCAGGTCCTGGTCGCCTTTGGCGAGCTGGTCTACGTGGTGCGCGGCGAGCGGTGCGCTGAGCATCCAGCGGGCGATGACGGTCAGGCGCTGCTGGGCCTGGGTGGCGCGGCGGGTGTCCGCGGTGGTGGTGGCGCGGCCGGCGTCGACGGCCAGCTTCTTCAGCGCGGCGCCGACGTCGAACTTGCTCGGTGTGCGCACGGGCATGGCGGCGCCAGCGAGCACCTCGTCGAGTGTGTTCATCGGTCCCCCTCTTTCCTCAGGTGTTCTTCTTGATCGGGGCCGTCTTCTTGCGGCGGTCCCCGTCGGCGGGCAGGTCCAGCAGGACGCGCAGGCGGTCGCGTCCCTTGCGGATGTGGTAGTCGACGGTGCGCGGGTCCAGGCCCATGTAGCGGGCGATGCGCGTGACCGGGTAGTTGAGCACGTAGCGCAGCACGACGGCGTTGTACTGACGCGTCGGCAGCTTCAGCATGGCCTCATACAGACCGGCGTTGCTCGGCGCCAGCTCCATCTCGGCGCGGATTGCGGCGAGGTTGCGCGATATGGGGCCATTGATGACGAACGCCGGCGGCCGCTGCTCGCGGGCGAGCAGCCCGCTGACGTGACGGCTGAGCACCGACATCGCCCTCTGCTCGATGTCGGCCTCGGTCAGCAGGTCTTCCCAGGTCGCCACGATTTCCAGGAACACGTCGTGCACCACCAGTTCGGCGGCGCTGCGGTGTCCGAGGTGGAGTTCGGCGAACGCGTGGAAGAACTCCTGCTGGGCCAGGTAGAAGCCCTCGAAGTCGATGGGCAGCCCGGTGGCGGTCGCAGCGGGGGAGCGGGAGGTGCCCTGCGTCGGGATCCCGAGCGCGTCTGTCAGTGCGTGATCTTCGTTGGTCACGCGGGCCTCGCAGTGGTCATGGCCGGTCCCTGTAGGTACGGAGGGTGGTGGCGCGTGTCCCACCAGGGGCGCTCACCAGCGAGCCGGTCGGCTCATGTGACCACCATGTCGAGAATCGACCCCCGCTCACTCAAAGCGGTGCCAAGAAAAATCACCCAGTGATCATGGCTGGATGCGGAACGTGTTCACGATTAGTGCACACCAGTCCAGAACGGGGCCCTGAGCAGCGAGAGTGAACTGCCGTTTACCCGCGCATGGCGGGTTCCCGACCGTCAAGTGTCCTTAATCACACTGGAGTTGGGCGAACTCGGGCAGGCCGCGCACCCAGACCGCACACTCTGTGCCCGTCGCACGAACGGGATTCAACAAGGGTGACGCGCCTGCGAAAGCAGCCCCGCCGACCACCCGCCATGCATGCCGAACTCACACCACCACGGCCAAAAGGGACTGCTGCCCGCCCAGTCCTCGCCGCTGCTGCCGCCGGCGGCCCCCAACAAAGTGAGGAGCGCTTCGGCAGCCCCGCAGTCCTTACAGGCCCGAGCCCCCGGCCGCTGCAGCGCGTCCAGCGTCTGGTCGAGGTTCAGCTCGGTGGCTCCGACCGGACTGTCCTTGCAGTCGGAGAGGTACACCACGGTCCCCGCCGTACGTCCGTCGTGCACCTGCACCCGCCGTACGGTTCAGGCCCACCGGGTACCCATCCCCGACAGCAATGGCGCGCTGCTGCCGGGGCAGCTTGGAGAGAGCAGCCGTTGTTGGGCTGCCGCAGGGAGGAGGTGCGCCGTGGGTGGGGATGTTCCGGTGCCGGTGTTGAGTACAGAGCAGATCAGGGCGGCGCTGCGGGCGTTGGGACTGCCCGAGCCGGAGGTGCTGCCGCGGGCAACGGGGCTGGGTGCACTGCTGTTCTGGGCGGAGTCGTCGGCGGCCGCGGCCGACCGCGTCGAGGTCGAGGAGATACGCGAGGCCTTCGTCCTGGCCATGGACGCCGCACTCGGCGTGGATCCGACCAGCCCCGAAGCACAGGCCGAGGAAGTGCCCTCCTCAATGCTGTGGCCGTATCTGCTGCGCTCCCGCATCACCCGCACTCTGATGGACGTGGACGCCACCCGCCTCGACAGCGATGACGGCGGCGCCGTGCCGCCCTCGGCTCTCCAGCACATGCTTACCGCGGCACAGGCCATGTTGACCGTGGCGACCCCGGGCATGCCTTCGGCCTCGCTGGAGCAGCTGCGCGAGAGGCTGCACGCCGCACGCGAGGCACTGCGCACGGCCGATGCGGAACTGAAGGCCGCGGGCCGGGCCGTCACGGCGGCCCGGCGGCATCTGCGGGATCTGGGCATCGACCCCTGACACTGTGTCGCCCACGGCGGGTTCGTGCTGGACCCGGACGGCACGGCTTGGCGCCCCGTACGGTGGTGAGGGCGATCGAGTGGGTCCTGGAGGTGGTTGGGATGAGCGCACAGCCTGTGGAGCCGGGTTCTGGCGTGTGGCGGCCGGCGAGCGCGGCAGAGATCCGCCGCGCCCTCCCCGAGGACGCCCGGCCACAGTTCGACCAAGCGCTTGCCGCGGCGACGCTGACGGAGCGGCCGGGCGTGCTCCTGCTGTGGGCGGCCGTCGTACGCGACCTGGCCGACCCCAGGGGAGACGCGGCCACACAGGCCGTCATCGACGGCTCGAGCGGCGCCAAGACGTGGGAGGAGTGGGAGGCCGAGGGCGCCCTGTGAGCGGCTACCGCATCGTCTACGCCCCCGAGGCCGTGGACGACATCACCGCCGCGGCCGCGCCGGAGGGGCGCAGGGAACTGCGCGAGGCGATCCAGGAGGCCCTCACCGATCCCTACGGCGGCCTGTCGGTCGAACGTCCCGGAGGCGGCGGACACTGGGACCGCGTGGCCCTCGTGGGCCCGCTCGCCGTGCGCTACAGCGTTTCGGACGCGCCCGGTATCGACCCGCCCCGGATCACCGTCACCCGCGTCCTGCTGTAGAGGCCGGCAGCCGGCTTGCCCGCCCGCTGCGGAGGCTGGGCAAGCCTCATGGGAGATGGGCAAGCCCAGCACGTTGACGGTGCCTCCGCGGCGGACCCGGCGAAGTGGCTGGAGCTGTGGAACGCGGCGTACCCGCCCGGCTTCGGGCCGAAGGAGCGCAGTTCTGCCTGACGTGGGGCCCGAGTGCTGGTCTCACGCCCTCAGCTGTGATCACTCGGTACCGCGCCGGGGTTGCATCCAGGGGCGGCTGGACCGTTGGCCGGACGGTTGCTCCCGGCGTGGCATCGGGGGTGTTGCCGGAGGTGTGGAGCCCCTGAACCGGGCACCGCCTATTTCCGCAGGTCGCACCAGCTGGGCAAGCCCGTTTCGAATGACGACACCTCTTCCCTACGCGATGGCCGTAGGAAAGAGGCGGTGTGGTCCGGCGGGGGAGGGGGCGTCCCCTGATTGCGCAGTGCGTGCTGGCGGCGGGGCCGTCCCGTCCGCAGCTACTGGGTCCAGCGGCGCAGCGGTCTCGCTGAACTGGTTCCGGCCGCCACGTAGTTCACCGGGGGAGTGCCCCAGAAGATCCCAGGGCCTACACGCACACCAGTGTGATGCCGCGTCTGTCAGGGACCCCTGATGTCAGCAGTGGGTTCTACGCTTATGAGCTCTGCAGCACCGAGTAAGGAGCGGGGCCATGGCCATCGACTTTGTTGCTCTACATGAGCCGCTTGTGGAGTGGGTCTACGAACGGACGGTGTCAAGCATCGCTGCAGTGTCACTGCGGGGATGTCATTGCTGAGCCAGTGTCAGTTCTCCATTTGGGTGCTCTGACCTGCGTTGAGGGAAATATCTTGATGGTGGTTGGTGACATCTGCTGGTGACGGTGTGTGGCATTTCTGCTGGACAGGTCGATGGCACTTCTCACACACCGCACCGGGGTACGTGGCCGTGCTCGACGACCGGTACCGTGCCGTGACCAACTACCCCACGAGCTTCGTGTCCGCCGCCGAGGCAGAGGCCGAGGGGGAGTCGGAGGAAAGGCCGACGACGTGGACCGGCGAGGCCACCAGGATCGTCACCGTCAAGGGCAAGCGATACGTCGTCGGCACCGTCGTCCCGCCTCGCCCCCGGGCCGAGGGCGCCACGTCCTGGACCCCCAGGGCGTACGTCCGGTACTGGGCCGAGCGGAACGGCGAGACCTTCGGCCCCACCCGGTCCGCCGACGGTGACGCGAAGCCCGGCACCGTCGGCCGCGCCATCTGGGAAGCGGTCAACGCGGAATGACCATCGCCGAACGCCGGACCCGAGGCGGTCCGCGGTGTGTTTACGGCGCTCGTGCTGGCGGCGGGCGAGCGCGCTGAGGAGATGGATCAGGGCCTCGGCGGCGCTTGCCTGTACCTGCGGTGAGGCGGGGGCGGGTGGGGCTAGGGGCGCTCCCATACGGAGTCGCTCACGTACGCCCAGGCCGCCTCGGTCAGCCAGCCGAGGCTCAGTCGGAAGTCGCGGGCGAGACGCGCCTCGAAGCCCTCCCCTGCGCGCAGTTGATCCGTGAGGCCGGGATCCGGCGGGTGGTGACCGCCTGGCGGGAGCCCGACAGGTCCGTCCCCGGCGCGGACGGCACCGAGCTCCTCGAGGCCGCCGGGATCACCGTCGTCGAGCTGGCGGAGTACGCCGACGAGTCGAAGGCCCCGAACCGCCACCTGCTCTAGCCGACCGTCTGACCTGAAGGGGGAAGGCTGTGACACCGGAGATCCGCCGCGGCTTGCGGGTGAGCGTGGGTCGGGGCTGGCCGTTGCTCGCATGCTCGCCCCCCGGCATAGCCGCAGTGTCCGGCAGGAGAGGGAATGACATCCTGATCAGGCTGCCCGCTGATCCGATGAAGCGCGCTCAGGCCGGGCGGGCTTGTGCTGCGGGCTGGCGCTGTTCTGCGGACCGACGCACGAGGATGGCGTGGAGTTCCCGGGCCGCCGTGGGGACCGGGCCTGCGTGGCGTCGTTGGACCACGACGCGGAGTTCGGTGGAGTCGCCGGACAGCGGACGACACGCGATCGTGCCACTGCGCTCCAAGGGATCGCCGAGCACGCTGTAGTCGGGGAGCACGGTGGTGCCGAGGCCCTCAGCCACCATCAGCTTGCACATCTCGGCGCCGTCGGCCGAGTAAGAGAAGGACGGCGTCTGGCCGCTCAGAAGCCGGTGGATGTAGCGATGCATGACATAGCCGGATCGCATCACGATCAGCGGCTCGCCCAGTAGGTCGGTGACGGTGACCGCCTTGAGCGCAGCCAAGGGACTGTCCGGACGAACACAGACGACCGGGCGTCCGCGCAGCAGTTCGGTGGTGTGCAGGCCAGGGGGAGGGTCGTCGTCTCGAAGGTAGCTGACCAACCCGAGATCGAACCCGCCCTCGGCTAGATGGCGTTGGATGCCGTCCTGCCGGTCTGCGACCACCTCCACCTCGGTTGACGGGTGAGCGGCGTGGAACTCGCGGATGGCCGGCGTCAGCAGTGTGACCGTAGCTGCGTTGACGGTGCCCAGCCGCAGCCTACGGCTCCTCTGGTGCTGCTCGTCGGCGGCCTGGCGCAGCCGGTCGACCGCGTCCAGCACTCCGGCGATGTGTGGCAGCAGTTCGCGGCCTTGGTCGCTGATCTTTGCTCCGGAACGCTTGCGTTCCAAGAGCTTCACTCCCAGTTCCCGCTCCAGGTTGCGGAGCGTCTCGCTCAGGGCCGGCTGCGACAAGTGCAGTACCTCGGCGGCACGGCGCAAGGATCCCAGCTGTGTGACTTCGGCCAGGTATTCCAACTGTTCTATGCGCATGGCGAGCTACCTCCGACGGTCATCATAAACGGACTCATTCCGCTCAGGCGACGGAGGGTGCAAGGGGAACCCTATCGGCGTATCGGGAATTCCTAATCGACTCGAGCCGAGTCTTTAAGTACAGTCCGCTTGCAGCAGAGGCGTGCAGTTTCGGCAGCAATTGGAAGCTGAAACGGCATTCTGTTGAGTTGCGCCCTAATTCGAAATTTGGAGGAGTGTCGTGCTGCAGGACAGGACTTTGCATCGTCGTTTTGGGGCGGGAGTTGCTGCTCTCGTTTCCGCGGCAATGATTGGCACTGCAATGTCCGGAGCGGCGGTTGCGGCCGACCGTACGCAAGAGAAGGCGATGCGGGCGACGGTATCCGAAGTTCCGGTGCAGGGAATAAAGGGTGTCGGGGCACGCGAGTTGCACGTAGGTGCAGCCTCTGCCGCTGCCGGGTCAAACCTTGGCAACATCAGCGATGAGAAAGGGATATCCGCAGTTCAGGAAGCGCTCGACCTCATCGGCTCAATCCCTGAGCCGCTGATCCAGCGCATTGAGGCTGGCGACCTGGGGGCCGCCCAGGAGGTGGCGGAATTCTTGAACCAGGGTGCAGGCGCTAAACCTGCCACGCGTGGATGGTTCCAGTGCGCAGCAGGAGTGGCGAAGTTCGCTGCCGAGAATGCGATAGGCGTCGCGAAGGTGTATAGGATCGTCAAGAACGGTAAGAAAGTAGCGAAAGCCGTCTGGGATTACCTCAAGTACAAGAAGTATCCTGGAAACATCGACGATGACATCGCTAATCTTATAGTCAACTCTACGGGGCTTCCTGCGCTGGCGGAAGCATGCCTGTAGTCAGGTGAGAGGATGGGGTCGCCATGAAACACGATGAAGGCAAGGGGAGCGCTGACTCGGATGGCGGCCCCGGGGCTATAGCTTCGGGACTTATCTATACGGGCATGTTCCTGCTCCCGGCATACATACCCGCAACCTTGATCGGTGAAGTCCTCGGTAATCGAGGTATGCCCGCATCGCCTTGGCTGATGGCGCCGGCCGTGGTGTTAGTAATTGCCGTAATGATGCGCTTCGAGCCGTACCTGCAGGGGCGTTCCTGGTGGTCTCGGGTTGACGACGTATGGGGAGGGCTTCTGATTGGCCTAAGTGTCGTTCTTCCTATCGTCGTCGCCATTGTGTGGCCAAGTTCCTTTTGGGTATGGCTACCGCCAGTGACTCCAACGCTTCTATCCTTTTTGCCAATCATCTGCACTATTTGGTGCGTAAAGTGCTGGCATCGGCACCTTTGGAAAAAGCAGCGCCCGCAGTTGGGGCCGTATCGTCCTATCCCACGGATCAGCAGTCAGGGTTCAGAAGAACACTAGATGAGCGTTTCTCGCTGTTTCATAGTGAGTCGCGCCAAATTCATGGCCCTGCTGTTACGGGACGGTCGAGCCGGGAGGCTGCGCCGTGACAGAAGAGGGCTGGTTCCGTCCGATATGACGGAAGTTAAGTGTAGCCTCTAGCCAGCTTCGGGGCCCTCATTTCTGGGACCACTTGCCTCCGGCACCCTTCTGCTAGTTCACAATTTGAAACACTGATGTAAGGAGGTATTAACAATGGGACCTCTGCTCGTAGTTCTTCTCCTGACCCTGCTCCTCTTCGGCGCGGGATTCGTCCTCAAGGCGCTGTGGTGGATTGCGGTTGTCGTGTTGGCGGTGTGGCTGCTCGGCTTCGTGATCCGACCTGCTGGGAGTGGAGGTCGCAAGGGCCGCTGGTACCGCTGGTGATGAGCGCCCGAACCTCCGGTACGCGGCCACTAAAAAGACGGCTGGCGGCGCTGGAGCCGCAGTCCGCGCACCACGAGCAGTCCGAAGCGATTACCCAGAAAAGACTAAGGATCCCCAAATGACGAGTAGCCAGAAGCAGCCCATCACTCCGGCCGCGCCTTCAGACTCCGCCTACGTTGCTGTGGCGCCAGTGAAAACCAGTGGCAAGTCGATCGCGTCGATGGTCCTAGGTGTCGTCTCTCTCGTTATCCCGTTTATCGGCATCATCACCGGCCCTCTTGCCATAGTTTTCTCGCTGAAGGGAAAGAAGGAAGCATTGCAGTGTGGTGAGGGCCGTGACGGCTTCGCGACCGCCGGCCTTGTTCTTGGAATCCTCGGCTGCGTTGCTTACGGTCTGCTCCTGCTCCTGCTGATCTTGAGCGCCATCGTCTCTATCTGACCCACGTACTACTACGCCTCCAATGGAGCCCATTCCTTAATCCTATGAGTGCCCTGCTGACCGCAGATACGGTTTCCAAGACCTATGCCGGTGCTTATGTCCCGGCCCTGTCCGAGGTTTCGTTCCGCATCGGGGGAGGGGAGGTCGTCGCTCTGCTCGGACACAACGGGGCGGGGAAGTCGACCCTGTTCGAGATCGTGTGCGGCCTTCAGCGGGCCGACTCGGGTACGGCGAACCGCTTCGTGGGCGCAGCCGACTTCGGCTGGTGCCCGCAGCGAGAGATCATCGACTGGTCGTTGACCGTCCGTCAGAACGTCGAGATGGGACTGGCATTCCGCCGCGGGACCCTGCGCGGTGTGCGTGCCCTGGCCCAGGAGGTCTGCGAAGTCGTCGGCCTGGCGCGGTTCCTCGACCGGCAGGCGGAGACACTGTCCGGCGGGGAACTGCGCCGCTGCCAGATCGCCCGCGCCATCGCCGGTCGGCCGCGCCTGATGGTCCTGGACGAGCCGACCACCGGCCTGGACCCCGACGCCGTCGCGCACGTCTTCGACTACCTCCGCGACAGCGCCACCAACGGTTCCACCGTCCTGGTCAGCACCCACGACACCTCGCGCTTCGCCGAACACTGCACACGCGTCCTGGCCCTGAGCGCAGGTCGCCTGCTGGCAGACCAGTCCGTGGCCGCCTTCCTGGCCCCCGTCGGCGAGTCCAACGACCTGTGGGACGGCTACCGCCACCTCACCCGCCAGCCCCCCACCACCTGCGAACTCCCATCGACCTAGGTCGCGCACCCATGAGCACCCACGAGGCCCGCCCGCAGGCCCGCCGTCTGATCCGCCCCCTGATCGCGGTCCGCTTCCACTGGCTGTCCCTGTGGAACTGGCGCCAGGCCTACTACGGCCGGATCATCGAGCCGATCGCCTACCTGCTCTTCCTCGCCGCCGGCATCGGAGGGGCACTCGCCTCCGGACACGGCCAAAGCCTGGGCGCCTACCTCGCGTTCGTTGTCCCGGGCATGTTCGCGATGCTCGCGTTCCGCTCCGGCACCGCTGCCGTCTCGGACGTCGCCAACGACCGCAAATGGGGCGTGTTCGCCTTCTACACCCTGCACGGAGGCGGCGCCGCCGGATACCTGTCCAGCATCGTCACGATCCTCGGCGCGGTCTTCCTTGCCCAACTCACCATGGTCCTCGCGCTCGCCGCCCTCCTGGGCGGCCTCGCCGACGTGTCAGGGCCGCACCTGACGACCACGGTGCTGACCGCGCTCCTCGTCGACGCCGGCTGGATCGCCGCCGGAGCAGCCGTCGCCGCCCGCGTGCAGTCCTACGCCGCACGCGACTTCCTGCTGACCCTCACCACCCTGCCCGTCGTGCTGGCGGCACCGCTGTTCTACCCGCTGGACTCCGCGCCGCGCTACCTGCGCGCGCTGGCCCACGCCGATCCGCTCACCTACCAGGCCGCCTGGCTGCGCGGCAGCTGGTCAGGCGATCTCTCCGGCCTGCTCTGGGCAGCCCTCTGGGCGGCGATCACAGCGACCGCAGCCGTACCGATGCTGACCCGGGCTGACCGCGTCACCCGGGAAAGATGACCAATCGGGGCGCGTAGGTACCGCCACAACCAGGCCGATAGAGACCCGGCAGATCGTATGCCGTTGCTTGCACGGGAGCGGCCACTGGGAATCCAGGACGCTGCGGACCGTCCGCCACGAGACGTTGTAATTGCGATCAAGCGCCCCTCATCCCGCCCTGGTGGGCGCGCCGTAACTGAGCGTTTGGTCCGTTGATTGGTGTTTGATCCCGGGTTCAGGTTCCGCGCCAGTTGAGGGTGGCTTCGCTGGTGAGGCGGCGGGCCATGAGGTCGATCATCGCGAGGTGGATCATGGCTTCGGAGCGGTGCGGGTGGGTCTCGTAGTCGCGGGCGAGGCGCCGGTGGTGCATGAGCCAGCCGATGCTGCGCTCGATGGTCCAGCGTCTGGGAATGACCGTGAACCCGCGGACGCCCGGGTCGCGTTGGACGGGGTGGACGTCGATGCCCAGGCGGGCGCCGTGGTCGATGGCGGTGGTGCGGTAGCCGGCGTCGACCCACGCCTTGATGATGCGCGGGTGGGCGGCGGCGATCCGGGCGATGCATTTGCCTCCTGGCTCACGGCCCACCCGGGGGCTGAGGTGACCTGCCGTGACCGGGCCAACTCCTTCAGCGACGGGGCCCGACGGGGTGCCCCGCACGCTCAACAATGTGCCGATCGCTTCCATTCATGGCAGAACCTGGGCACCGCGGTCGAGCGGGCCGCCGGCCGGCTGCGCTCGCGCACGCGCACCATCGGTGAGTCCTTCGCTCAGGAACAGCCGCTGCTGAGACCGCTGCCCACCGAGGTGTTCGAGACGGGACGGTGGTTCACTCCGCGGACTCCGAGCCCTTCGGCGACCATGAGCTTGCCCATCTCGGCGCCGTCGGCCGCGTACGCAAAGGACGGCGTGGGGCCGTGAAGCCGGTGGATGTAGCGGTGCATGACGTAGCCGGCTCGCATCACGATCAACGGCTGGGCCAGCAGATCGGCGACGGTGACCGCCTTGAGCGCGGCCAAGGGGCTGTCCGGGCGCAGGCAGACCACCGGGCGTCCGCGCAGCAGTTCGGTGGTCTGCAGGCCGGGTGGAAGATCGTCGTCTCGGAGGAAACTGACCAGTCCGAGGTCGAACCCGCCCTCAGCGAGATGTTGTTGGATACCGTCCTGCCGGTCCGCGACCACTTCCACCTGAGTCGAGGGGTGAGCGGTGCGGAGCTCCCTGATGGCCGGTGTCAGGAGCGTGACCGTGGCCGCGTTGACCGTACCCAGCCGCAGAGTGCGGCTGATGTGGTGCTGTTCGTCGGCGGCCCGACGCAGTCGGTCGACCGCGTCCAGCACCCCGGCGATGTGCGGCAGGAGTTCACGCCCTTCATGGCTGATCCTCGCTCCGGAACGCTTGCGTTCCAGGAGCTCCACTCCCAGTTCCCGTTCCAGGTTACGGAGGGTCTCGCTCAGCGCTGGCTGTGATAAGTGCAGTTCCTCCGCTGCACGCCGCAGCGACCCCAACCTGGTCACCGCCGCCAGGTATTCCAACTGTTCTGTGCGCATGGCGAGCTACCTCCGACGCCCATCATAAACCGGCCACTCCGCCAGGTAGTAAAGAGGTGAATAGGTGCCCCTATCGCCACATCGGAATTTCCTTCCAGGGCCGAGTTTTGAGCTCAAGCGGAACCCGGGCGTGGCACAATAATTTCAACTCACCAAAGATTTCTCTGCCAACAGTCAAGGAGCTGACTTCTGGTGAGTCACGAGGTTTCTGATCGTCGGCGTGTCGGCGATTGCAGATTCAGGAGAACGGACTTTAGTCCTTTTTGTATGATCGAAAAGTAGGCTAAGTTCTGAAGCGTCCCGGACGAAACTCTGGGGCACGGAAACTGTCATTCTCTGCGCGCTCGATTTCCAGGTCATGAGTGTACTCGGACAGTGCCTGTACCACCTAGCCGAAAGGAAAATACTAGTGAATCGTCGGCATATTCGAATAGGTGCAATTGCTGCACTGTCCGCCCTCACCCTCGGGGTCACGGGCACCACCGCAGCCCAGGCCGCTCCTCACCGAGAGACGGCTGCTGTCGCCTCAATCAGCCCCAAGCTCAACGCGGAGCCCGCATTCCCCTCGCCCGGCGTGCTGTCCGGCTTCCTTGGCTCGCCTGAAGGCCAGCAGCTCCTGAAGGGGGAGAGTCTCACCAACCGGGAAGCGGCCTCCCGAGCCGGTGATGACAGCGCTGCCACCAAGGGCTTCCTGGACAAGCTGAAGAAGGAGGCGCTGAAGAAGGCCTTCAAGGCGCTGCCGGGTTCCTGGCAGAAGAAGCTGACCAGCTGGGCGAAGAAGGGCAAGGGGTACTTCAAGAAGCAGTGGGACTCCCTTCCGGGCTGGATTAAGAAGTCTCTGACTCTGGGGGGTGCGATATCCGCCAAGGCGGCTATTGAGTGGATCATCGACACCATTCTCTGATCTGCTGAATCGCCTGACACGGCACTCCCCTTAGACGGTAACGTCCAAGTGTGCCCTACGGTGTCTCCGCCCTGCCGTGGGGCACGCTGCCATGCCAACACAAATTAAACTTCCGAGGCGCCCCATGAGTGATTCAAGCAAAACCGAGGAAACCCGCGATTTCAGCCCGACTCAGTACATCGCACCCTATCTGCTACTTATCATCGGCAATGCGGGAGTGCAGAACGCGCCGGTAAGTGACCGGCCGCTACTCTTCTGGGTTTTCGCCGCCATCGCCGCCATCGGAGCTCTCTCCGCCGCTGTACGGCTGAAGCGCATGTGCACCACCCACCGGCGTCACCGCCTGCCCGCCTGGACACGACTTCTCGGCCTATTCCTCGCCCTGTACGGCCTCTACGTCGCCTACTGCGTCATCAATCGCATGGCGGGATAGCAATGGACAGGCGGACGGGCCGCAGCCGGTGGTGGTCCTGGGCGATCCTGCGGGGTGTGATTGCCAACCTGATACGTCGTCGCCGGGCACTTGACCACCTCGCCGGCCACCCGCACCCAGGCGTCCGTGAAGTCGACCTCGGCTTCCTCACCGGGCAGGTGTGTCTGGGGCACCATTCCCTCCAGATGCTGGCGGCCCTCACGGACCGTCAGGACCTCGCCCACTCCAGCCCGAGACCGGCCAGCGCGGCCAGCTTGTCCGCCGTGAGCTTGGCGCGGCGTGACTTCGTGTTGGACAGCCACACGCCCAACTTCACCTCCGAGCCGTCCTCCAGCGTCTCCACATGCCCCCTGGGGACCGTCACGGAGCCCTCCCGGGCCTTGTACTGGGTCAAGGCCGCGACGCCCTTCTCGAAGGCGCTCAAGGGCGCCGTGGACGGCTTCGCGGCCTTCTCCGGCTCCGGGGGCAGCGGGGTGATGCCGAGCTGCTCCAGGCGCTCGCGCTGGCCGTCCGTCAGTGCCTGCCAGGTCTCGGGCTTGCGCTGTTTGGCCAGCCACTTCCCGACGTCCATCCCGTGCACGGTGAAGCCGGGCAGAACCTCCGCCCCACCCTCTTCGTCGGCCACGAGCTCGCGCAGCACGGCGAAGTGCCGCTGCCACTCCGCAGGCCACACCGGATCCCAGTCCTCGTCGACCTCGCGCAGCGCGGCCGCCCACTCCGGGTGCCCCTCCAGGGCGCCCGGGCGGCGCAGGTTGGACAGCCACTGACCCACTGGCCGGTCCAGCATCGTGGCCGACCGCGGCGCGCACAGCGTCCAGTGCTCCGCGAAGTACGCCTTCGCGGCCTCCAGGTTCTCCTGGAACCGCTCATCGGCCACCGTCCAGACCATGCCCAACTTCTCCAACCGCCGGGCTCGCTGACCGCTCATCTGCCCCGCCCCGTACGCACGACGCTGCTCCGCGACCCACTGCCCAAGCGGTGTCGCACCCTCCCGGTGCCCATAGGGAACCCTCGCGTTCCCGACCCGCTCGACGTACGCCTTCAACTTCGCCCAACCGCGTGCCCAGTCCTGCCGCTCGGTGTCGATCACGTTGAACGAAACCCACTCCGCGACCATCGAAGGATCACGCGGAGCAGCAAAACGCAGCAACAACCGGGATTCTTCCTCCCCATCTCCCGGCTCCGTACCGATGTCCTGGGAGGGCTGCGCCACGTCTTTCTGAGGCTCCTGTGGAATCGCGAGCAATTCCACCGCCTCTTCATCATGCGCCCGCAGACCCTCAAGGACTTTCACCAAAGGACGGTACGAACCCGAGGTGAACATATCCTCCGGCTCTTCATCGGGCTGCAGGAATACAGGCACGATCAAAGACGCGAGTTTCCCCTCTCCTGGCTTTTGCCGCAGCGCCCGCCCGATCGCCTGCACGATGTCGTGCGGCGCCCCCTTCGGATCCAACAGGGCCACCGAGTCCACCGCCCGGATGTCCACCCCTTCACCCAGCACCCGGCAGTTAGAGAGCACCGCCCGCCGCCCGGTCGACCCGAACTCCCCCAGCACCGACCGGCGGTGCTCGGGCTCGTGCTCCCCGCACAACCAATCCGCCCACACCCGCGACGGATACCGCTCCGGAGCATCCGCGTGCAGCTTCGCCGCCACCCGCCCAAGCCCCTCCGCATACGCCTGCGCCTCGACCGTCCGGTGGTGGAAGGTGATGCACGTCCCCAGCCCGTGCTGCGCCATCGTGTGCAGCAACGCCGCCTGCAGCGCCCCGATCCGCTCCCCGCGCACCTCCTCGGTATGCCGCTCCTCACCCATCAACCGCTCCGGCGTCACCACCGGATCCTGAAGCTCCAGCACGATGATCTGATACCGCGCCAGCAAACCCCGCGCCACCGCCGAGGCCAGCGACAGCTTCCAGACCACCGGCCCGAACACCGCCTCATCGTCCATACTCGCCGCCATCTCCTCCGGCAGCGCATCCCGCACCCCCTCCGCCACCTGCCAGTGCGCCGGACGCTCCTGCCAGATCCGCGGCGTCGCCGTCAGATACAACCGCCGCCACGCAGGCACCAACCCCTGATCATGAACAGCCGCCCACGCCTTACCCATCGACCCCGACGTCCGGTGCGCCTCATCCACCACCGCCAAGTCGAGCGGCGCCAGCTGCTGCCCAAACGCCCCCTCAAAGGCCTCCGTGAGCACCCCCAGCGACGCGTACGTCGCATAGATGGTCACCGGCCCCTGCCCGTGCCACAGCGCCAGCTGCACCGGATTCGTGGTGGAGCGCACCTGCATGTGCCACATCTCGGGGTCGTCTAGGGGTGAGCAGACCGCGACCGCCGGCCCCGTGTGCCCGGCGTCGTGCCAGGCCTTCACCGTCTGCGCGAGCAAGTCGAGGGTCGGCACCAGGACCAGGACGCGCCCCTTGGGCGCCAGCCGCTTCGCCGCGGCGGCAGCAATGATCGTCTTGCCCGTCCCGCACGCGGCGTGCACCTGCGCACGCAACCCGTTGAGGGGGATACCGCCGGGCGGGATATCGAGGCCGCGCACGATGGCGGCGACGGCCTCGACCTGATGGTCACGAAGCTTGATGCCCATGTCCTATTCGCCGTCCTGTCCGGTCTGGCATTCGTGGTCGGATTCGAGAATGGTTCCTTCGTCGACGGGACCGAATTCCCATTCAGTGTCCCACTTGCCGCAATGCCCGTGGCCGTAGAAGCTCACATCGGGCATAGTTCACTCTCCCTTGCTTAACTCACTGTGAAAAGGAATTCCGGCGGATCAAGCAGCGGCCGGAGGTAGTGATGTCTAGCCCCAGACTCTACACAGGCCAAGCTCTGTGATGCACTACATCGAGCCAACTTCACCCTTCAAGAGGGAACATGGCCCAATCTCACCCACGCGCGGCCACTCCTCCTGTATGCTGGCAGCAGCTCGTGCCCACCCCAGGGTGGGCACGAGCGCCCGAGGATCATCAAGGGTGGAGCGCAGCGGAACCCGTCACTACGCCGAACCAGCCAGGCAGTGCGACTGACGGCCCGTCACCTCTCCTGCAGGGGTAGTGGCCTGGAATCCCAGGACCTACACAGGCCCCGCGCGTGATGCACCCTCCCTCGTAGCCAGCCTCAGGAATTCCGCTTGCGGAATTCCCCCCAATGAGCGCTTGCGCGAATTGGGTCGCTTCTAGAATTCCGTTTACGGAATTCATTCCCGCGCTTGCGCGGGGATCCGAATTGCGCTTGCGCAATTCGCTGTTCTATGCCCCGGCTTGCCGGGGCATATCCCGCTCCGCGGGCTCCGGGCTCAGGACCGCTCCTTGAGGGAGGAGCAGCCCGCGAGAGTTGCCGAGCCGGGCGACTGCGCGGTCCAGGGCGGGAGCCTGGCCGAGCA